>JAKFYD010000002.1 GCA_021731025.1 Pseudobdellovibrionaceae bacterium
TCGTCACTCTGATTCCTTTGAATGAAATTATTTTTATTTATCAAAAACACGTTCAAAGAATCGCAAATCTAAAATCTTTTGCAATGACCGCAGAGTCAAAAACTAAACTAACTCCGAACTAACTCTAGATATTTTAATCCCAAAGACTAAGAACACTGTTAAAAATTACGAAGCCGAGATCACTGTTCTTAAGACTGGCGTTGACACGGAAAAACTTTTTACCTTTGTTAAAAGTGAATACTGTAATGGCGGAGTTGCAGAGGCTATATTTTCTTTTAGAAAGACTGCAAACTTCTGGGGAATGAGAGCTCCACTAGCTGCAATAGAAGGGTTTATTTCAGAATGTAAAGCTGGAAAAATGAATAGCTTCAATGATTTCTATTCTTCTTTAGCGTCCTTAGAGAAAAAGTGTGCTGGCCTTGAAGCACCACTTTCACCCTTTCCAAATTCCTCTTTAAACAAAGAACAATTACGCAATAGTTTTTCAGCACTGAAAGCAAGTTGTGTTGATGGGGTTGCTCTTAGTCGCCGTTACGCTGCAAGCTTAAAATTTCTTGCTGCAGGCATGACAAAATAGTTTTCTAAAGAAACTACTTATCGATTTTTCAAGCTGCTGAGTCGCAATGACCAGCAGCTTTTTTTAACTCAAATAATTTATTTGACTCGGATCACGCAAAGTTCAAAAAATATATCGGAACATTACGAACCTTTTTTATTTGCAGCTTCGCAACTTAAACAAAATCCGCCAGAGTGTCTTGTGTTTGAAGATGGCGAAGCAGGAATTGCGGGGGCCAAAGCTGCAGGTATGTCTGTGGTTAAAATTATTTCGTCTCAATTAAAGTGATCGTGTGAGATCTACATAGATATAGAGAAGCTCTTGGCTGACGTTTTGAAAACTGGATTTCCCCTTGGCTCGGACCATGTTCACAGTCTGCTCACTGCAGTACGGCCCAGCATCCTGCTTATGGTATAAAATTGATTCGCGAACAGCGTGTGCAGCTAAGAGTTCAACTCTTTTTACATCAAATATGAATTGCCCCAAGCCCTATACGACTTTTAAAGTATCTTCTCCACCCTACTCACGTGGTCGAAAGAATCTTTGTGTAGCATTGCATGCCGTGAATGCCTTCTCTATTCCAAGAAACGAGGAATGCCCCGAAAAAGGGTTTACTATAGGTATTGATAAAACAAATATGGAAAACAAATTGTGCATTAGGGATCAGAAGGTTACACAAGAAAATTCTGACGATAACTGCTTTTCCGTAGGAGCAAGAACTAAAGCTGACGATAATGCCTATGAAATGCAAGTTGTTCGATGCAAAAGTAATGGTCTTACCTATGAGTTTCCAGCTCGATGCAAAACCGGAGCATCATTGGGACAGTGTATTGGAGATCTCGTAACTTCAAGTAATCCACAAAAAACGCAACCGCCGAGTGGTGCGCGATGAATTCAATCATCAAAGTATTTCTTTTCTGTACTCTTTGCCTAATTCCCACAGCCTATGGTGAAATTCTTTCACCAATAAAAATAAACTTTTTTGTAAAAACGCTAGATGCTGAGAAAATCACTGTAATGCATAACGGAAAAACAGCTCAGATTCCAAAAAAGTTAGTATCATCTTCCCAACTTAAAAATCTGAAAATTGGTGAGCATCAAACCCTCGAATTTAGCAAAGAGGATTTTGAAAAAGTAAAAACTATTATCAGTTCAAAATTGAAGTAAAATTGGGGTGACCGACGGGGCTTGAACCCGCGACACTCGGAATCACAATCCGATGCTCTACCAACTGAGCTACGGCCACCACGAGAGATAAAGATGGGATTTTATAAACGAATCTCAAAAGAAAGTGAACCAAAAAAGAGGGCTATTCTGCCTTATATTTGAGCTAACTGGCCAAAATCAATAATCGCAAGCTTGAACGACCGGGTATGGCTTACAAATACTAGTTCCCGCAGCTGGGGTTAGTTCATAACTCTCGGCCCACTCCCCGTTGGCATTGCAGCGGCTTCGCACGCAACGGACCTTTGATAAATCCAAACGACATCGACGTTGGTCCTTAGGATTATTTTCGCAAACCCAACGGCATTCATTAAAGGTTCCGCCTGGCCTTTTGCAAATCTCATTTTTTCTTGCTGAATTTTTTCCTTCATTAGTTTTGGACTTCTTTTTGGACGCTTCTAGCGATTTCTTTTCGGCCTCGATGGAAAAAAGTTGCTTATCTTCTTTCGACAAATCTTCAATAGCTGATTTTTTACCTTTTGGAATTTTTCGACCCTGGAGTAAAACATCGTAAGCAATTTCCCCGTCTTCTCGGTGGCCTAAAAATTCAACTTTTTTCCCTGCGCTCACCTTAACGGATTCTTCTCCATTTTTTTCTTGGAATTCGGCTTCGCCTTTGAGTGCAAGCAATTGCACCCTCGGAGCTGCCGGTTCATAAATCACGACAAAAATTCCTTCAGGCAAGGTCGACTCGAAAAGATCGGATTTTAACATGATCTGACTTTTCCCTTGAGACTGCCAACGAACTTTCCCATGTTTCAAGATAAACTCGTCGGAACGGCCATCTTCCCAGCGAATCAAAGGAAATGTGACTTCGGTGTCAGGATAAACTTTAAGCTCGATACCAGGTTCAAGTTGTAACAAAATTTCTGACTTTGCATCGGTATGAATCGATCCGGAACCGCGAATAAGTTCTTTTTTTCTCAATTGAGTTTTCGAAAAAATACTACTTTCATCTTTTCGCTTTTCGATCAGCGGCCGGCCTTTGAGCTCGAGAACGGAAACTCCTTTAGCTCCAGACGCAGCCGACACCACAGAGTTACAAGCCAATAAGAAAATCAGTAAAAGTGATTTCAAAGATTCTCCTTTTTCTTATTTTCGAGCTCCCAAATTTTCGCCCATTTCAAAAAAACAGAGTAAGCTGCACTGACTGAAATCAAGAAACCGGGCAAACCGTCAAGAAAGCCCCGTTTTAAAAAATAAGTTTCAAAAAATTTTGATGGGGGTTTAACTATCAAGTAATACAAGCTGAATCGCTTACCCCGAGAAAAAAGATCTTCAGCTTGAAGTCCCGAATAGCGATCGTTAGTCACAACTTGATGAGACAGATTTTTAAAAACCCAATGTAGAATTGGAGACTGAAATTGATCGGTCTTTTCAGTCTCCACTTTTTCGTGAATTTGCGCTTGATCCCAATGAGAAAACTTCCTGTTAAATAATCTTATCTGACGATCAGGGTACCAACCCCCATAGTGAATCCACCGCCCTAGGTGAAAAGATCGCCGGGGCAACTGGTAGGCTGTTTTTTCATCCAGTGATGAAAAGCGCGAAAGGATTTCTTCACTCAATTCGGGACTTAAAGCTTCATCAGCGTCTAAAGACAGAACCCAGTCGTACTGAGCTTTCTCGACAGCAAACTGCTTTTGAGGACCAAAGCCTTTCCAAGCTTCAACCAAAACTTTAGCGCCCAGTTTTTGAGCAAGCTCACGGGTTTGATCGGTAGAATCGCTGTCAACGACGATGATTTCAGAGGCAAATGGGACAGAGCGTAGGCAGCGCTCAATATTCTTTTCTTCATTTTTCGTAATCACCGTCAAGCTCAGCGGCAGTTTCTGCATTTTTTCATTGTCCTGATCCCTATCAAGCTTGTCAAACCTTCGTCTTGTCAAATGACTAAGGGCTCGATATCCTTCTTGATATCACGGAGGTCGACCCATGAAAAACTCTCTAGGTTTCTTTTTTAGTAAAACTTTTTCTGTTTCCCTTTTTATGCTGTTGGGTTGGACGATGTCTGCTTCGGCAGGCTACTTAACTTTAGGCGAATCAGGCGAGCTCGTAAAACCTTATCAATATCGCATCGGAGCTTCTCCGCAATTTTTGACCAACGAAAGTGGTGGCATGAATGTGCAAGCTTTTGTCGATGCCGGTTGGACCGATGAATTGGCTTCCCGCTTTTCATTTGGCGTTGGTAAAGTGGATTTCAATCTGAGTGGAAGTTTAAAATACATTCCTTTTCCTGATGTCGATCAACAACCTGCCATGGGCATTCGCTTGACAGGATACTTTGCTCGCATGGGTTCTGAAAGTGTAACAACTTTACAAATTGCTCCCATGGTCAGTCGCAAATTTGAATCTGAATATGGTTTATGGATTCCTTACAGCGCCCTCGCCTTTAATGTGGGAACATTTAAAGACAAAGGCGGATTAGGAACGAATTTCATTATTGGTACTGAACTTAAACATCCCGATGCGGAAAGATTTGTTTTCGCCACCGAAGTCGGCTTCAATTTAAAAGATTCTTTTTCTTGGGTGGCCGGCTTTGTTTCGATCCCCTTTGATTCACAATCTGGATTCAAAAAACGCTAGGGGAAATATGTTTTCTTGGTTTAAAAATCAGTCGAAAAATACAGCGGCTGATGTGTACGTGGACTTGGGAACAGCCAATACATTAGTAGCAGCTCGCGGTTTAGGAATCATTCTGAACGAGCCCTCCATTGTAGCTTACACCGAACCAAGCCCTGGAAAAAAGAAAATCATCGGCGTCGGGCAAGCCGCCCGTACTATCATGAACAACACCACGGGTAATGTGATGATCGTAAAACCCGTTCGCGATGGTGTGATTGCTGATTTTGATCTTGCCCAAGAAATGCTAAAATATTTTTTAAGTTCGAAGCAAGTCAAAGGTGCTTTTCATCGTCCCCGAGTCGTGGTTTCACTTCCCTACGGAGTGACCGAAGTGGAAAAAAAAGCCGTTGTCGATGCTTGTCTTATGGCCGGAGCTAAACAAGTTATTTTGATTGATGAACCTATGGCTGCTGCCATAGGAGCAGGACTTCCCGTTCAATCTGCAAAGGGTTGCATGGTTGTTGATATCGGCGGCGGAACTACCGAAGTCGCCGTGATTGCTCTATCAGATATTGTTTACTGCGAAGCGGCCCGCTGTGGGGGGCATCGCATTGATCAAGCCATCATCGAATATTTTAAAAAAGTTAAACGCTTCGTTATCTCGGAAAACACGGCCGAAGAATTAAAAATCAGCATTGGCACCGCAGTTCCTAAAAAAGAAATTCGTGTTGCTTTGGCTTACGGCCGCGATGCTGATACTGGTCTTCCCCGAAGTTTAGAAGTGAGCTCGGAAGATGTTGGCTTAGCCATGAGTGAGGCCCTTCAAGAAATCATCAATGCGATTCATCGCGCCTTAGAGCATACTCCCCCCGAATTGGTTTCCGACATAATCGAGCAAGGAATTGTTTTGGCTGGCGGCGGAGCTTTAATTCGCGACTTTGATCTTCGCATTCGCAATGAAGTTCGATTGCCTGTTCGGGTCGCTGACAATCCTTTAGTGGCGATCGCCAAAGGTGGAGAAAAAGTTCTTGAAGATCCCGTTCTCCTCGAGAAAATTACATTAAGTCTTTAAGAGTTTTGATCTTCCCGCAAAAGTTGCAATAGTTTTTTTGCGATGGGTCCTGGCTGACCTGCGCTGATATTTTTACCTTCGTAGGTTGTGACTGGAAGCACGTCCCAGGTCGTACCGACAATCATCAATTCTTTGGCTTTCAACACATCCTCTTCCAAAAGATTTTTTTCCAAAATTCCTTTCAGGTCTTTGCTTGCAACCAGTTTTTCGGCCAAAGAAAAAGCTCTCATCATCGTTGTGCCTTTAAGAATTCTTGCTAGTTTTGGACGGCAGAGCTGATCGTTCTCGTCGACAAGGATTAGATTTTCGGTGCTGCATTCGGTGACGAAACCTTCCTCATCGAAAGCCACTGTAAAATCCAAGCCGCGATCGACCGATTCTTTTTTCATCAGCACATTTGGCAAATAATTGCAGGACTTAATTTCACACCAGGGCGAAGATTTGGGATGAATCAGACTTCGACCCAGCTTCGCACCCTTCTCGTATTTTTCGACAGCAGGCATTTTTGAATTGATCAAAACAAAATGAAAGTGAGTCGCGGTCGAATCATAGGGATTCGCCGAAAACAAACCCACACCGCGGGAAAGAAAAATTCGCAAGCCACCGGATTCGATTTTTTTAAGAGCCACCATCTCTTGCAGGGTTTTTTCGACCCGCTCCCGAGAAAAAGGCCAACTTAAAGACAAGGCCTTCGCCGAAAGCTCTAAGCGGTCCAAATGATCTTTCATCAAATAGATTTTTCCACCAACAACTTTAAAAGCTTCAAAGACCCCATCCCCCCGATGAACCAGATGATCTTCCATCGGAATTAACATCAATCGCGGGTCATCCACATAGGCATCCCAATAGCTGGAGTACATCAATAAACTCTGAGAGGTTTTTAAAGAGTGCTGATCCAGCCAGTTTTTAAGCCATTCTTCGGGTTTTAGAATTTTTTTGCTGAAATTGAGGTCATTTGTCATATCTCTTAGTTGATCCTTTATAAGGGCCAGGGTAAAAATTAAAACGACACTTTTTATCATGACATTGAGGTCCAGATGGAACAAAGAAAAATTTTGATCACTGCGGCTTTGCCCTACGCCAATGGTTATATTCATTTAGGACATTTGGTCGAATACCTTCAAGCCGATTTTTGGGCCCGCTTTCAAAACTTGCGGGGGAATGATTGCGCTTACATTTGCGCCGATGACACCCATGGAACCCCCATCATGGTGCGTGCTCGTGAAATGGGAATCACTCCGGAAAAGTTGATCGCTAATAGCTGGGAAGAACACTTTAAAGATTTCGGCGACTTCCAAATTCAGTTTTCACATTACTCTTCAACGAACTCTGATGAAAATCGAAAATTGTGCGAAGAGTTTTACAAACACATGAAAGAAAAAAATCATGTGAGTCGTAAAACGATTAAGCAGCTCTATTGCAATCATGACAAAATGTTTTTGCCCGATCGTTTCGTGAAAGGCACTTGCCCTAAGTGCGGCTCGAAAGATCAGTACGGCGATTCATGTGACGTTTGCAGTGCGACCTACTCGCCTGCGGATTTGAAAGATCAACATTGTGCGATTTGTGGGTCATCTCCAGTCGATAAAGACAGTGAGCATATTTTTTTCGAACTCAATCATTTTAAAGAGTATTTGCAAAAATGGCTTCCCAAGCACACTTCAGGCGAAGTTAAAAATAAAATGCTGGAATGGTTTAACGAAGATCTACGGCCTTGGGATATTTCGCGTGACGAACCTTACTTTGGTTTTGCGATTCCGGGTGAAAATAAAAAGTATTTTTATGTTTGGGTTGATGCACCGATGGGCTACGTGAGTTCGACCTTACAGTGGTGTCAGAAGACAGGTCGAAACTTTGAAGATTATTGGAAAAGTGATAAGCACGAACTTTACCACTTCATTGGGAAAGACATTGTTTACTTTCACACCTTATTTTGGCCTGCGCTTTTAAAAGCAGCAGATTTCCGCACGCCCACCGCGGTTTGGGTTCATGGTCGACTGATGATCAACGGCGAGAAAATGAGTAAATCGAAAGGTACGATGGTTCCAGCAAGATGTTACCTGAATCATTTAAATCCCACCTATTTACGCTACTACTACGCAACGAAATTAAACTCATCTTTGGATGACTTTGATTTGAATTTCGAAGATTTCACTAACCGCGTAAATTCAGATCTCATTGGTAAAATTACGAATTTGGCCTCCCGTGGCGCCCAAATGCTGAATAAAAAATTCAACTCGATCATGAGCGAATGTGATTTCGACGGACTTAAATTGATTCATAAATTTCAACGCCAATGCGAAGTGATCGAGTCTTACTACGAAGCGCGTGAATTCGCGAAAGCCACTTCAGAGATTCGTACTCTTGCTGATGAAGCCAATCGCTACTTTGATGAAAAGGCTCCCTGGAAATCAACGGATGAAGCCGCAACTCAAAAAGTTTTAACAAGCACATTGAACATGTTTCGAATTTTAGCGATCTATCTGAAACCAATACTCCCCGTCTATTCCGCCGAAGCCGAGAAGTTAACTCAAGAAAAGCCGTGGATGTGGAATGACTTGCAGAAAATTTTAACCAATCACAAAATTAATGCTTACCAACACCTCGCCAGCCGCATTGAAACCGAGAAAGTGAAGGCCATGATGGACGAAAGTCAAAAAATTAACCAAGAGATCAGCACCCAAAGAGCAAAAAGTTCGACAGCTTCTACTGCCACGGTGGCAGTGAATGCTGGTGGAGGAACTTCTGAAATCGAGATTGATGATTTCATGAAGATTGATTTGAGAATTGCGAAGATTGTGAATGCGGAAGCTGTTCCCGAAGCTGATAAATTAATTAAATTGCAGGTTGATCTGGGTGACGGAAAACCACGTCAATTGTTCGCTGGAATTAAGGCTGCTTACAAACCTGAAGACTTGATCGGCCGACTGACCGTAGTGGTTGCGAACCTTAAACCCCGAAAAATGAAATTTGGAATGTCTGAAGGCATGGTGCTGGCAGCTGGTCCCGGCGGATCTGAATTATTTATTCTAAGTCCCGATCAAGGCGCGCAACCGGGACAGCGAGTGAAATGATATTTCACAATGAAAAGTCAGCTTAAAAAATTGATTGAATTGGCCTGGCAGCTCGAGACTCGGGCTGCTGATGCATCTTGGCCTGAAGCTGAGCTTAAACTTTTTCAAAATAAGTTGGCTTCTTTTCCCGATTCAAGAATTGCGGCCTGGGCTACGCACCTAACCCCGGGAATGAGTTTGAAACACTTTCAAGCTTTGATTGTTCCCCTCGAAAGAGAATACCAAAAAAATCCCAGCGACGAAGATTTTTTAGTTACATCTTTAGATATAAAAAACCGCGAAAGAAAAATCATTCCTTTGCAATTAGCTTTAGCAAACTGGCGATCAGGTTTTAACGTAGGGTCTTTATTCCGCACTGCCGATGGCCTTGGGGTCGAGCATTTACATCTGCTGGGGTACACCGCGACTCCGGAAAATACTGCGGTTAAAAAAACAGCCTTGGGTAGCGATGAAAGCGTTTCCTGGAGCTCCCAGGCAAAAACAGAAGAGAGTTTACATAATTTGAAAGCGCAGGGCTTTTATTTAATTGCTTTTGAAACCAGCCCCCGCGCTAAGACTTTATCAGAAAAATTTCCTCACACAAAATCGGTAATGCTTTTTGGAAACGAAAGATTTGGTTTAAATCCCGAAGAGCTTAAACTTTGCGATGAAATTCGCAGCATTCCCATGAGCGGAATAAAAAATTCTCTGAATGTCGCTGTCTGCGCAGCTCTAGCGATTTACGAATGGAAGAAGCAGTGGGAAATGAATTAACTCTAAAACCCATTGGGGTTTTCCGTTCCAACTTTAAAAATCCTTACGATCTTCCTCGTCAACCTGATGAAGCAACCACAATTTCTTGCATTGAACTTTTACCTCAACAGAATTTCGAACAAGCTTTGGACAGTCTTGAGCAATTCGATCGCATTTGGGTTATTTACCAGTTTCATCACAACTCGAATTGGAAACCAATGACTCTACCTCCTCGAGGCACCGACAAAAAAATTGGCGTCTTCGCAACCAGATCCCCTTACCGCCCGAATCCTCTAGGCCTTAGCTGCTTGCGTTTAATTAAAATTGAAGGCCTTCGAGTCTGGGTCGAAGGTGCCGACCTAATGGATGAAACTCCAATCTTAGATTTGAAACCTTATGTTCCACAGCACGATGCCTTCCCCGATGCTTCCATGGGTTGGTTAGAAAATATTGATCAAGCTCGGTGGAGAATTTCCTTAGCCGAAAAGGCTGAATCCCAATTGCGATGGCTTCGCGAAAATGGTGAGGATAAAATCGAAACTTTCCTTCGTCGGCAGTTGGAATACGACCCGATCAATTCAAGCAAAAAAAGAGTTCAAGGAAATGGTGATCACTTCACATTGTCTTATCGCACTTGGCGCGTGAGCTTTTCTTTGGATGAAGAGAAAAAGGAAATTCAAGTATTGCATGTTTACAGTGGATATTCTGAAGCCGAACTCTCTTCGACCGATGATCCTTACAAAGATAAAGAACTACACCGGCAATTCTTTAAAAGCTTTTAACATAGCTTCAGTCATAAAATACAAAGTATAAAAGGACGGTATTTGTAAAAGTATAATCAAAATTGAAACTCTGATTCGACGAGAAGCATTTGGCTCTACTTTTAAGAATTCCTTAAGACTCATCAAAGAATAATAATTAAAAATAATCGGAAATAAAAAAATCGCAAAGATGGAATAAAGAACTGCTTTCTTAAAGTAAAGCTGCGGGCGCACTCTGTTTTCTTCCGGCAAATGAGCTATTCGCAAATCCTGTTTCAATAAGGCTTCTGCCTCTTTAACTTTATTTTCTTCAATCAAGAGATCAAAAGTACCCAGATCCGATCCTAAAAGATGGGAAACATATTCCTTAGCGCCACGAAGTTCAGTGCGAATGCCATTTTCGTTGAGCAGCTGAGCTGCCAGCTGACCTTCAAGTTTACTGGTAAATGTTCTGAATTTAATCATCACTCGAAGCTAACACTGTTGAAGTACGACTGACAACGAGGAAGATCCGAAATAATCTTAAGCCTTAAACAACTCTTTGTTTCGGAGAATCGTTCACCGCTACACTCCCCCGAGTCATCTGCGACTTATCCTTAATCAAGAATAATCCCGTAGCTAAACGAAAGAAAGCGGCCCCTGCAAAGAGCATCACGTAATGCAAATGATCCAGCTTGGTCGCATTTAAAAAGAATGCGCCCAACAAAGTCCCGATGATAATCCCGACTGAGTTGATCAAATTATAAATTGTGATCGAAGAGACTTTCTCATCACTCCGCAAGTTGTTGAAAAAAATTAAGGTCAACCCCACTTCGTAAAGCCCCCAACCAAATCCGCTGACAATTTGCAAACCGACGATGTAAGTTAAATTCCCGCTGAGAATCCAACCCAGCGGAGCCGGAGTGATCGCAATCACACCCCAAGAAAAAATTTGGAAACCCGACATCTGACTTCTGTTTTTTTCTAACCAAAATGAAGCCAGTATTTTTCCAACCAACAAGGCGACAATCGCGATCATAAAATCGCCGTAATTCATATTGAGCTGCTTCAGCATATACGGAGTCACGAAGGGCGCGGAAATATAAACACTCAAAATGAAGGGAAATAACTTCACAAAAAAGCCACGCTTGTCGGCGCTTTTGAAAAACACCTGCCAGGTTTTTTTAAAACCAACCAAATCTTTTTCCAGAATCCATTCAGCGCGAAAAAACTTACGACTTAAAATCAAGGAACTGGCTATGCGACAAACGAAGGCAAACAAAAACAAAGTGGCGAAGACAGATGAAAACGGGCCCATACCAACGCGGTTGTGTAAAGCGACGCCTCCACCAATAAGTCCAAGCATTAATCCTAATTGGGCCACTCGGCTGCGTCGAGAAAAGAAAGCTTGTGATTCTTTCGCAGGAACCAAGTGTCCCATCCAGTAATTCCAAGCTGGACTAATGGAAAATCCCGCTCCCCAATACAAAGTAAGAATTAAAAATAAAATCCAAAAATCGGGAGCTTGGTGATCGGCAAAATAAACCAGTGGTACAAAACTGATCGCCTGAAGTGCAGCGGAAAAAACCACCCAGTTTTTTGCAGAACCAATGCGTCTCAAAATCGGTGGCGCAAACAACTGTAAGAAAGCTCCACTCACCAATGGCAGAGTAGCAAGAACACCTGCGAAAACTTCACTCATCCCAATGGATAGAGCGTAAGCAGGCAAATAGGTTTCCCCGGCTCCTACCATTAAACTATAAAGGAAAGCGTCAATAAGACTTAGTTTTAAACTTCTTTTCTGGAAATCAGCTTCAATCACGGGGGACATATCCTCTAAGGATCTGCCTTTGGCTGATAAATCTCGAGTCCAATTTTTTTTGTAAGCAAAGCGTCCTGACCTAGGTCGAGACTCAGTTGACCAGCGCGCCGGCTCCCGCAAAAGCACCGAAGGCAATGGCTGTAAAGAAGCCGACAGCAGCTAGGAAAATTACGTAGCTGGTGACAACTAATGCCCCGTCCTTTTCCAGATATCCCACTCCATTAAGAAATATGGCGACGGCAGGAATCATATTCGAAAAAGGCACTGGCAAAGGTAAGGCTAGTAATAAAGCTAAAATCGCGACCACTAAAAAATTAACCACATCAAAGCTGACAGCGCTGAAAATAAAATTCCAACGCTGAGAAATATTTCCTGAAAGCTTCGAAAAAATTTTCTTTGCCAATTGATGTGTTTTAACAAGAATTTTGGCAGAAACTTCTTTCTTCCTCCAACGGTCCGGTAACCAAGGTCGCTTTTTCAGAACTTGGAAAAAAGAAACAATAGCGATCATAATACCCAAAGGGGTCGATAAACCCAGCAAAGGGATAGGTTGAAGGAATGGAAGAATGAAAAAAATAATCAGAAGACTGTGGCAGCGGGGGCCAAAGCTATCCATGATCTCTTCTAAAGTTATAGGCCGCTTGAGGGAACTTTCCCTCAAGCTTTCAAGAATGATTAAAAAATAATTCGATGTGGGTTTTTCTTCGGTCATTAAAGAGAGGCTATAAGCGGAGCTATCAATAAAGATACAACGCTCATAACTTTGATTAAAATACTAACCCCAGGGCCAGAAGTGTCTTTGAAGGGATCACCAACGGTATCGCCAACAACTGCAGCTTTATGTGCATCGCTTCCTTTAGGGTTTCCAGGTAAGCCCCCTTTTTCAATAAACTTTTTAGCATTATCCCAAGCTCCACCCGCATTGGCCATAAACAGAGACATGGTTGCCCCTACGGCCAGTGCTCCCGCTAAAGTTCCGGCCAAAGCCACTGGCCCTAACAAGAAACCAACTAAAATTGGCGAAAGAACGGCAATTAAACCTGGAAGAATCATTTCCAACAGCGCGGCACGTGTCGCAATGTCAACGATACGCGCGGGCTCAGGCTCAGCCTTTCCTTGAAGGAGTCCTGGTATCTCTCTGAATTGACGTCCAATTTCTTCGACGATCTTTCCAGCGGCACGTCCAACTGCCGTCATTGTTGTTGAACCAACAAGGAAAGGCAAAATGGCGCCAATCAAAATTCCAATAAGCACTCCTGCGGAAGTTAAATCCAAAGACATTTTTTCCAAGCCTTTGATTTCGCGCACGTGATTCACTTCCATATTGAAAGCTGAAAACAGAGCAACAACAGTCAAGATCGCTGAACCGATAGCAAAACCTTTACCGATCGCCGCGGTTGTATTTCCAACCGAATCCAATTCATCAGTGATGGCTCGAACATCTTTTCCCAAACCTGACATTTCAGAAATTCCACCGGCGTTGTCAGCGATAGGTCCATAAGCATCGACCGTCATAACAACAGCTGTTCCCGCCAACATTCCCACGGCCGAAAGTGCAATTCCGTATAAACCTAAAGCATGGTTAGCCACGTAAGCAGCAACGACAACAATCAATGTTGGGATCGCTACGGATTCCATACCAATGGCAAGACCACGAATCACATTTGTTGCTGGACCTGTTATTGAAGCTTCAGCCACTAAACGAATGGGCTTCCATGCTGTGTAGTATTCAGTGATCAATCCAATAAAGGCTCCAGCGATAGCTCCAGAAGCTAAGGCCACTGTGACCCCTTGGCTAACTCCGATCAAAGGCAATACGATAGCGCAAGCAATAGTTAAAATAATCGGAGGAATAATCAAAGCGCTTCGTAAAACAGCGGCTGGAGAATAATTTCTTAATGCACGAGTGATGAAAATAACGATGATTGAAATCACCAAACCCAAAGTGGATAACAACAAAGGTAAAGTTACGGCAGTGGATCGCAAAACTAAATCATCAGCATCTGGAACGAGACTTCGCAATTCTGGAAGTGGAATTGTGAATGCAATGGCCATAGCGGCAACAATCGCCGCAACCATGGATTCGTAAATGTCTGCGCCCATTCCCGCAACATCACCCACATTGTCACCGACGTTATCTGCGATCACACCTGGATTTCGAGGATCATCTTCAGGAATTCCTTCAATAACTTTTCCGGCAATGTCAGCACCAACGTCAGCGGCTTTCGTGTAGATACCTCCACCAATACGAGCAAAAAGTGCGATGGAAGAAGCGCCCACTGCAAACGAGTGCATGACTGTTCCAACCACTTCGCTTTCACGATAAATAAAATACAAAATTCCTAAACCAATTAAAGCTAAACCAGCGACACAAAGACCCATGACGGCTCCCCCGTCGAGGGCAATCAAGAGAGCCTTCGCCCGAGATTTTTCGACTGCAGCTTGAGTCGTTCTGACGTTAGCGAAAGTCGCTGCCTTCATCCCAAAAAATCCAGCCAGCAAGCTGAGAAAGGCACCCAACACGAAACTAAAAGCTGCGACTCCACCTTGCTCACCGAAGGCGAAGAACAAAACGATTGCAACGACAACTGCATAAACAGAAAGCACTTTATATTCGCGCACCAGAAAGGCCATGGAACCTTCGCGCACGTAGGTCGCGATGCGATTCATGGTTTCGTTCCCTTGGGGTTGAGCTTTCACACGAAAGTATAAAAACAATGCGATAGCTAAACCCACAACACCAGCGATAATCGGCAGTAAAAGCAAAGATGAATTTGTCATATTAAACCTCGTAAAAATTCAATGAAATTGAAGGTCTATTCGAAGATCTTTGGGGCGTCAACGATCCGATGAAAGCGATAGAAAAAAGCCCGCAAACTGCTTATTTTTTGAGCTGAACTTGCAGCTCGAGAGGACTGTGATCCGAGCTGTAAATCGTGTTCCACACTTTGGCGGTCACAACATCAAGACCACGAACAAAAACGTGATCCAATTTAAGCTTACGCTCGTCATTGGGAATGACGACATGTTCAAGATCATAGGATTTCAAAAGATGAAGAAGAGCAATCCATCGGCCCGAATGCCAGGTGTTGAAATCTCCTGCAAAGATCAGCGGGCCTTTGTGATGACTGATTGTTGAAAGAATTCCGTCAATATAACGGATAAAGGCTTTCGTTGTCGTCACCAAAAGAGCATGAGTGTTAATCACCAACAAAGAGTAATCAAGGTCAGCCGATTGGTACAAAGAACTGATGGTCACTTTCGGGGTCCACACGAAAATTTCGCGATCAAAACCCCGAAAAACTTTTGTATCTTTCGAGGTGAATTTGGCTCCCGTCGCTACACCGGTTCGATGCGACGAACTTCGATAAATAAAACTGGTCGCCATTTTCCACTGGTAATGTTTTAAATCCTCTTTCCACAAGCCCGGCATGGTTTCGTCCAACATCGCCTCTTGCATAAGAACGATATCGCAATCCTGAGTTAAATTTAAAAAATCAGTTTTCCAAGCTGAACCCTTTTTCCCTTTGTACACATTCCAAATAAGAATCTTCAGCCGATCTGGCAGATGCTCCCCTTGGGCCGCACCAAAATAATGAAGACTGTCGTCAAGATCTGGAACCCAGAAAGGTGTCATGAAAGTTGTTTCTCCCAGTCCCAAGCCGACTTGCAAATGAATTCCAGATTGTCTTTCTGTGGTCGCCAATGAAGCACATTTTTTATTTTTGTAACATCAGCCACAACTTCGACGGGATCGCCGGGTCGACGCTGAACCAGAGATCTTGCAATTTTTTTCCCGCTCACTTTTTCCATGGCTTGCAAAACTTCTAAAACAGAATATCCGTGGCCGTAACCGCAATTGAAAATATCGCCGATCGAATTTTCTTTTAAAAATTTTATCGCTGTCCAATGGGCTTCAATCAGATCTTCAATATGAATAAAATCGCGAATCGCAGAACCATCCCGCGTTGGGTAGTCACTGCCAAAGATATCCATTCTTTCACGCTTTCCTGCAGCAACTTCCGCAGCGACCTTTATTAAATGAGTCGCATTCAAAGTTCTTTGTCCCAAAGATAAATCGCTCGCTGCTCCCGCGACGTTGAAGTAACGAAGCACGACGAAATCAATCCCATGAGCTTGGCGAACATCTTTTAAAGCTTGTTCCATAAATAACTTTGACTGACCGTAAGGATTTTTGGGTTGCGCCACATCCTCTTCCGTTACCTGAGGTTTTCCAGGATCCCCATAAACTGCCGCTGTCGAAGAAAAAATAAATTTCTTTACTCCAACTTTCACACAATTTTGCAGGAGATTAAGCCCACCTAAAAAATTATTCTCGTAGTAATCGAGAGGTTTTTGAATCGATTCCGGAACAATGACCTTTGCGGCAAAGTGCAAGACCATATCGATTTTGTAGTCGCGCATGACCCGCGCTGGAAGTTCTTTATCTCGAATATCACCGAAGACGAATTGACATCCCGGATGCAAGGCCTCACGAAAGCCCGTTGTCATATTGTCGTAGACAACGACCTGAAAGCCCTCTTTCAAAAGGCGATGGGTCGCGAACGATCCAATATATCCTGCCCCACCGGTTATCAAAATGTTCATTGCAAATCTCCGTTAAATCAACTGAGGCGCGAGCCATTTTTCTAAATAATTGAGCTCGACGGCGCGTCTTTTCGCCATTTCATGCAGTTGGTCTTGAGCAATTTTTCCCACGTGAAAATACTTGGCTTCAGGATGAACAAAATAAAAGCCACTGACCGAGCTTGCGGGTGACATCACTGCAGTTTCCGTTAGCTCGACACCAATTCTGTCTTTAACTTTCAACATCTCCCACAGAGTGAATTTAGCTGTATGATCTGGACAGGCGGGATATCCCGGCGCCGGGCGAATACCGCGGTACTTTTCGGCGATCAAATCTTCGCTGCTTAAGTTCTCGGATAATCCAAAACCAAAAATTTCGCGTGTCTTCTTGTGAGCGTACTCGGCTAAAGCTTCAGCCATACGATCGCCAATCGCTTTAACAAGAATTGAGTTATAGTCGTCATTTTCTTTTTCAAATTTTTTCGCCCAGACTTCAATCTCTGGTCCTGCAGTTACGACGAAACATCCCAGATGATCCTTCATTCCTGTCGATTTCGGCGCGATGAAATCACTTAAGCAATAGTGAGTTCCACTGACGGCATCTTTCTTTCGCTGCTGGCGCAAAAAGAAAAATCTTTTTGTTTCGCTGCCTCCGGATTCGGTGGGGCATTCAACAATGACGTCTTCTTCTTCCGAACAAGCTGGCAAAATACCAACTAAAATTTTTGGACGAATTTTTTGTTCAAACAGAGCTCGGCGCAAAAGAGTTTGCGCGTCCTTAAACAATTTTTTTGCCTCATCGCCATACTTAGGATTTTCAAAAATCTTAGGATAAACACCTTTGAGCTCCCAAGACCAAAAGAAAGGTGACCAATCGATATAGTCAATGACGTCATCGGCACGCACAGGAATTTCAAAAATTCCCGTCCGCGAAGGTTTCGGCAATTCCTGAGCTTTCCAGTCGCAGTTGTATTTTTTTGCGCGAGCTTCCGCAAAGCTGACCAGATCTTGCCCCGCTCCTGAATTGTAACTTTCGCGAATAACTTTTGAATTTTCTTTGATCTCTTTTCCACGCTCGGAAGATTTTTCTCCGATCAGACTGCGACAAGCCTCGACCACCAAAGAAGCATCGCTCACATGCACGACCGGACCTGAATAGTGAGGATCAATTTTCACAGCGGTGTGAACTCGCGAGGTTGTTGCTCCCCCGATGAGTAATGGAATTTTAAAACCTTGTCGTTCCATTTCTTTCGCGTTGGTAATCATTTCGTCCAACGAAGGAGTAATCAAACCACTAAGCCCAATCATATCGGCATTGTGTTTTTTAGCTTCTTGAAAAATGGTCGGACCCGGAACCATAACTCCAAGATCTATGACTTTATATCCGTTGCAAGCCATCACCACACCGACGATATTTTTTCCAATATCATGCACATCACCTTTAACTGTAGCGATGACCATAGTACCTTGATTCTGCAATCCAGTTCTTTTCTTTTCTTCTTCCATGTAGGGCTCAAGATGGGCGACAGCTTTTTTCATCACCCGCGCTGATTTCACCACTTGGGGTAAAAACATTTTTCCTTGGCCAAACAATTCACCGACGACCTTCATGCCTTCCATCAAAGGACCTTCAATGACATCCAAGGGCCGCGGAAATTTTTTCCGAGCCTCTTCGGTATCTTCCACGATATGGCTGTCGATGCCTTTAACGAGAGCCTGCTTGATGCGATCCTCAAGACTTAAAGCTCGCCATTCTTCTTGCTCTTTTTTCGGCGAGCTAACTGCACTTTTATCGGTCTTATGAGCTTCAGCCCAATTAATAAGTTCTTCAGAAGCATTTGTATGTTTATTTAAAATAACATTTTCGCAGAGCCGTCGAAGTTCGGGATCAATCTCTTCATAAATTTCCAACATTCCCGCGTTGACGATGCCCATGTCCATGCCGGCGCGAATGGCGTGATACAAAAACACACTGTGCATAGCTTCGCGGACTTTGTTGTTTCCACGGAACGAGAAGCTTAAGTTGGAAACTCCACCACTGGTTAAAACTCCAGGGCAAGTTCGCTTAATTTCTGTGATCGCTTGGATAAAGTCCATCGCATAGGAATTATGTTCATCCATCCCCGTCGCAACTGTTAAAATATTGGCGTCAAAAATAATATCGCAAGGATCAAAGTCTAATTTTTCGGTCAGCAGTTTGTAAGCGCGCTGACAGATACGAATCTTTTCATCTCGAGTTGCCGCTTGACCCTGCTCATCGAAAGCCATCACCACGACAGCGGCTCCGTACTTTTGCGCCAATCGCGCTTCGTGCAGAAAATTATTTTCGCCTTCTTTCAACGAAATGGAATTCACAATTCCCTTCCCTTGAAGACATTGCAAGCCCGCTTCAATCACTTCCCATTTGGAAGAATCCACCATGACGGGCACGCGGGAAATTTCTGGCTCTGAAGCCATTAAATTTAAAAAATGAACCATGGCCGCTTTAGAATCCAATAAGCCTTCATCAAAACAGACATCGATGATGTTAGCGCCATTTTCTACTTGGCTGCGAGCCACGCTTAAAGCTTCAGAATATTTTTTTTCTTTAATGAGAGCAGAAAATTTTGGCGAACCCGTGACATTGGTTCTTTCACCAATCATGTAAAAAGGTCGCTCACCCTCACAAACTAGTGTGACTGGTTCTAGGCCTGACAAACGAGTGCGGTGAGGAATCTCTGGAATTACCCGTGGTTTTTTTCCCTTTACTTTTTTCGCGATAGCCGCAATGTGCGGAGGAGTTGTTCCACAACAGCCGCCAACAAAATTCACAAAGCCCGCATCAGCAAATTCACCCAAATCTGTAGCGATTGATTCCGGAGTCTCATCATAGCCCGTGGGGCTCAATGGATTAGGCAAACCGGCATTGGGATAACAGCTGATAAAACAATCGGCAATTTTTGAAAGCTCGGCAATGTAAGGGCGAATTTCTTTTGCACCCAAGGCGCAATTTAATCCCACACTCAAAGGTTTCACATGACGAACAGAATTCCAAAAGGCCTCGACAGTTTGCCCTGACAGAGTTCGCCCTGAAAGATCGGTGATCGTGGCTGATAACATCAGCGGAATTCTTTCACCCTTCTCGTCTTGAATATTTTGAATAGCAAAAAGACAGGCTTTGAAGTTCAAAGTGTCGAACGAAGTTTCCGGCAATAAAATATCAACGCCACCTTCAAGCAAAGCCCGCGCTTGCTCTTCGTACGCTTTAACCAATTGATTGAAAGTCACTTCACGGTATTCAGGTCGATTCACATCTGCAGACATGGATAGTGTTTTACTCATGGGCCCTAAGGCCCCAGCCACATAAGCCGCGCTTCCAGGATTCTGTTTTAAAAATTCGTCCCGAGCTTCAACAGCGACCCGCGCCGCTGCCAAATTAATTTTGACCACCCATTCTTGCAATCCATATTCAAGCTGAGAAAAATAATTTCCATTAAAGGTGTTGGTCTCGATAATCGTTGCACCCGCATCTAAATAACCGCGGTGAATTTCTTTAATGATCTTAGGCCTCGTCAAACACAGAAGCTCATTATTGCCTTTAAGATCTTTAGGATGTTTATCAAAAAAACCTTCGCGAAAATCTTTCTCATCCAGTTTGTATTGCTGGATCATCGTTCCCATAGCCCCGTCCAAAACAAAAATTTCTTTTTGCAAACGGTTTTCGATCTCTATCCATTTTTGCGATTTTTTCACAGATAAGCCTTAACAATGTCAGTGACGATCTTTGCATCGTTCATGATGTAATAATGAATATTGTTGTAACCATTTTTTAGCAAATCTTCGACTTGTTTCTTGGACCACTCGATTCCAATTTTTTCGACATGATCGGGTTTCTCTAAAACTTCGTCCACAAGCTCGTTCGGAAGATCAACGTGAAAAGTTTTAGGAATGCTTCGCAATTGGGGAACCGTGCGAAGAACTTTAAGCCCCGGAACTATAGGAACTTTGATTCCGCCCTCACGACACAAAGAAACAAAATCATAAAAACATTTGTTATCAAAAAACATTTGCGTAGCAATGTAGTCCGCGCCCGCGTCGACTTTTTTCTTCAAATTAGCGATATCAATTTTTACATTCGCAGATTCAAAATGCTTTTCAGGGTAACCCGCAACACCCACACCAAAATCTAAGGGTGCACTGTCGGTGATATCGTCGATGAATCGGCCTCGTCGAAGCTCTTGCAATTGTTGCACAAGATCTGCAGCGTAATGATTCACTGATCGATTTTTGCTGATTGGCTTATGATAGTTGGGCGAGTCCCCTTTCAGAGCGAGGACATTGTGAATTCCCAAAAAGTTCAATTCGATCAAAGCATCTTCGGTTTCTTCTCGAGTAAAACCTTCGCACAAAATGTGAGCGACAGTATCAATCTTAAATCGGTTTTGGATGATGCCACAAATTCCCAAGGTCCCTGGTCTTTTGCGAAACGTTTTTTTCTGAATCGTCCCATCCGACTTTTCATTGTAAAAAGCCGTCGATGCGTGTGAGGTCACATCAATCCATGGTGGCCTTAACTGAGCCAATGTTTCTGCGATATCAATAATGTCTTTAACCGAACGCCCACGGGGCGGCGGCACGATTTCGTAACTAAAGGAAGGGCCTTTAGCCTTTTCAATATGTTCGATGATTTTCATGCTGATCAAGCTAACACTATTTTTATTTTCGGCCAAGGAATTTGGCTCAGCGACCCTGACCAAATAGGACAACCTTGACGGTCTTCAAAACAATCTGCAGATCCAAGGAAAGGCTATGATTTTTAATGTAAAACAAATCGTACTGTAATTTTTCTTTCGCGTCCTCGAGACTTGCCCCGTAAGGGTAATTCACCTGAGCCCACCCCGTAAGCCCGGGACGAACTAAGTGCCTAAGCCCATAGAAAGGAATTTGAGCTTCAAGACTGCTATTGAACTCGGGTCTTTCAGGTCGTGGCCCAACAAAACTCATTTCGCCTTTAAGGATATTGATCAGCTGGGGGAGCTCGTCGAGCCGCGTTAAGCGAATGAATTTTCCCACCTTAGTGACTCGAGGATCCTTTTGAAGAGCCCACTGAGCTCCTCCTTTTTCGGCATTAACTCCCATAGAGCGAAATTTTAAAATCACAAAATCTCGAGTGCCCTGTCCGGTGCGAACCTGCCGGTAAAGTGCAGAACCCGAAGTTTCTAAGCGCACAGCTATGGCTGTCAAAAGCATCAATGGCCAAGTAATAAGCAGTAAAGTCGTCGCCCACAGCAAATCGAAAAGACGTTTGATCCTCAGACCTAAAGGGTTGTGTAAAAGTTCAAAACCTTTTTCGAAGATGAACCACTCGGGCCCTAAAAAATCGACAGGAATTTTGCGAAAGGTTTGCTCAAAAAATTCGCTAATTTCTATAACCGACTGACCCGACAAACGGGCCTTCATTAAAATTGAACCTAAATGTGAAGGCAGATCCCGCAAAGGAACTGCGACCACCACACCCGTCCAACTTCGCTGAAGATTTTTTCCAAGCTCATCCCAGTTTCCTAAAAGATCAAAATGAACTTGAGAATGGGCGCTTTTTTGCGTTTTTAGCCCTTCCGCCGTCAAAAAGAAATACTTCCCTTTCCAGGCGTACTTTTCAGCTTCCTTCAAAAGCAAATCGATCGAAGCCTCTGTGGCTAAAATCAACCACTCGGCTTTAGTGGCTCGAGCATGAAACCACTGCCAGATGGCACTTCGATAAAGTAAACTCAGACCAAAATGCATGGCTAAAGCAGGTAACAAAACCCCTCGACCAAAAATTCCCATACGTTCTTTGGCTAAAAAATAATTGAGTCCAATAACGACCAGGAATCCTAAGATGGTTCCTAAGAAACTGCGAAGGTAGAGATCTCTCAAACGCACTCTTCCGTCGAGATCGTAGGCGCCAAAAACATAGTAAAAGATCAGAACAGCGAGAGGAATAAACCAAAAGGCGGTCGCTTGAAAAATTTCAGAACTTAAAGACCCGATTCGCAAGTAATAACTGAAAGCCAGTAAAGTTAAGAGCACCAACCAATCCCACAGCAGTATGACAGATTTTTGGCGAGGCGTTAGAGTGGCTTGAAATTTTATCATCATTGAAAGACTTAACAAATTCCGTAAGGATTGGAAACAATGAATATTATTTTTATTCTGATGCTCCTCAGTCTTCTTATTTCCCAATCGCTCATGGATCTGATGAGTTTCGTGATCATCGTAGCTTCAATTTGGTCCTGGAAGAAACAACTGTTGGTGAATGGACGAAAGATCCAATTTTTTCGTATTGGGCTTGAAAAACTTTGGCCTATTTGGATTGGCGTTTTTGCCTTGGGCCTGTTTTTAGCTCCATTCAACAGTGCTGAATTAGCGGCTCATCCCGATCATCCGTGGCTTTCACGTCTTTCCTCTCTGGCGGAGCTCAAGTGGATCATTAACTTTTACTTTTTCATTTGGTTTTTCAGCTGGATACTGCCATGGACTTTGAGTTCAACGGAATCAACTCCCTCTGAAAATACATTTAAATATGTTTGGGGTGGATTGCTTATTTTTTCAGCCTATGGACTGCTGGCTTTGGCTTTTGATTTTGATCTGGTCAAACAACAGCCTTTAAGTGATTTTGGACGAGTCGGTGGACTCTTTGATGATCCTATGACCTTTGCCCACGTCTACGGTCAATTTTTTATTTTTGCTTTCTTTATCTGTTTGCATCGATTGCTTCATAAAATCCCGGGCTCTTCTTTCAAAAATATTTTGCAAAGTGAAGGCTTACTCGTTCTTGCGACTTTATTTTCGGGTCTTGCAGTCTTCTTAAGTATGACCCGTGGAGTTTGGATAGGAATTTTTATTGGACTTCTTGTTCCCACATTTCTTTATCGTAAAAAATTAGGATTTATTTTTTTAACTGTGACCTCAGCTCTATTTGTTTTGATTTTTTTCGCCTGGCCTAGATTTCAAGAACGAATTCTATTTGCTTTTAGCTCGTCCAGTTACGATAGCGAAAGAGTCTGGCTGTGGAAAGCCAATTGGCAAATGTTTTTAGATCATCCTTTTGTTGGAATTGGTTATGGAATTTACAAGTGGCGACTTCGAGAATACTTTGATTTGATTGGCGCCCCTGCCGATCAATTTGAAAGCCATGCTCATAATCAGTACCTCCATTTTTTAGCCGGGACAGGTTTACTGGGTTTACTTTGTTTTATAATATTTGTTGGTTTGAACTTATGGAGGGCTTACAAGCTTGTCGTACTGACCAAAACATCATCTTTAAAGGGTATGACTTTAGGACTATTGGGCTCACAGATTTGTTTTCTAGTTGCTGCTTTAACTGAAAGTAATTTTGAGCGAGCGAAAGTGCGATGGACTTACTTGGTGTTTGCGGCATTAGTTATTGCAGCACTTCGAAAGCTGAGCAGCAGCGCTTACAAGACGAACGATTAGCGAAAAAACCGTCCTGAAAATTCTAGAACGTCAATGCCCACTCAGCCACCAGTCGGTGGCTTCGAGTGGATTCTGAAAAAGTCGATCGGGAACAAATTTAGCTTCGGGCTCTTCCGGAATATAAGGGAAGCCCGCACCACCCAGAACGCCGATCGATGTAATTCCAAAACCTTTCGCACATTCGACATCTCTCCAAGTGTCTCCGATCATAAAAGAACGAGCTTTCTCGATGGGATATTCCTTCGCGGCTTGCAACAGCATTCCTGATTTAGGTTTACGACAATTACAGTCTATGGAAAATTCAGGTAAAGTTCCGCCGACGCGATGGGGACAAAAATAAATATGGTCAATGCGTGCGCCTTGTTTTAAGAGCTCTTGCTTCATGTACTCGTGAACTTTTTGGAGCTCGTCCCAAGTCATTTTTTGTTTAGCGATGTTGGGCTGATTGGTAGCCACAAAAACCCAGTAATTGGCTTCGTTCAACTTTCGAATCGCCTCGGCAATTCCTTTGCGAAATTGAAATTGATCGATTCGTGAAAGTTCATCGACGAATTCACAGATAACTCCATCACGATCGAAAAAGGCAGCCGGTTTTAATTTCAATGCGTCTTGCTCCATATTTTTATTTAGCACTAACCTCATGATAATAGCAAGAATCCTTGTCTTCGTTTATTGGCTCGATTAATCTCACCCCTGATGATCACCGAAAAAAAATTACCACTCCCCATTAAAGTGATTTTAACCTTAGGCTTTGCTATAGGATTAGGCTTATTCATCTACGCCTTTCAAACTGTTTTGAACGGTCCTCATCAGCATCGTCAGGCCGATTCAGCTTTTGTCGGTTATTTTTTCTGCACTGAAAATACAGATTTTCTTCATCCACACATTGCGCCTAGAGGTTTAACTGAAGGCACTGCCATCAACGAGTTCCCTGTTTATGGCGCTATCTTAGGTGGACTGTGTAAACTGAAAGGTTCGTGGGATGAAGCGACTCCACGAATTATTTCTCTTTTGTTGGCTTTAGTTTCTGCTCTGTTTTTCTGGGGAATTCTAATTCGTAAATACAATTTGAAAAATGTCTCTGGATTTGAATATATTTTCTTATTTATATTTTTACCGGTGAATTGGACTTTTTTCACTATACCTATGCCTGATTCGACGGGATTATTCTTTTATTCTTTGGCGGGATTGCTTTGGGCAGATAAACCAAAAAATATTTACTATAAGCTTCTCGGTGCAATTTCATTTTGCTTGGGATTTTTGATTCGACCTTATTACATCTTAATTCTTTTTTTCCTTTATCCTGGGCTTTTAATGACCTCGATCATCTTTGTTGTCTGCATAGGGCTATTTTGGTTTTGGTACCGCTACTGGAGTTCGCAGGTAACCACTTTCCATGGATACTTCGGAATTCAATTTCAAAGCACTCAAGAAGTTTTAAAAAGTTTACCGAATGCCTTCGCTCATCTTCCCGTCAGAATTGCTGAACACACTGCGCTTATTGGCTTGTGGGCCTTCGCTCTTTGTTGGAAGAAATACCGCTGGGTTATTCTCTTCTACTTGGCCAATGTTGGAATGATGTATGTTTTAAAATCGACTCACGTTGCTGCGCACGGATATTATCTTTTAAATGCCGGCTTGTTTGCTAGCTTTGTTTTAATTTTAGGTTATCAAGAGCTCTCGACGAAACAGCGGGCTTTCTTTTTATCTTTTTTCTTTATTTACACGACGGCTTTCACTCAACATAATTTTCACAAAAATAAAAATTATGAAATGACGATAAAGGCTGCCGAGGAAAACCCTCTCAATAAGGATGCGGTTGTTGCTACCTATTTGGGACAAGATCCTGAATGGCTTTATTATTTGAAACGCACTGGATTTATCATTGATCCACAATATTTCGGTGGCCAATGTCCTGAAGGGGCCACTCATTACTTGGTACGCAAACCCGAAAATGCGAACGAGTTGAAACTTGGCCTTTGTCCTAAAAACTAACTGCGAAATCTAAATTTATAAAGATTTTTAACGAACTCCCAAAGAGCTGAAAATTTGACGAAAGAAACTCGATTTTCATTTTCGACAAAGTGAATGGGCAATTCGATGACTTTTAAATTCATTCGATGAGCTTTAATCATAATTTCTGCGTCAATAAACCAGTCGTCTGATTCTAAACTCATGGACTTTAGCAGAGAACCGCGAATAATTTTTGGCTTTGAATTCACATCGCGGTATTTTGTCCCAAAGAGAAATGAAAATATAGAGTTAAAAACTGTAGAAATTATTAGGCGGTACAACCCATCTCCCCGAACCACTCTGTAAGTTTTTGCTAAATCATAATTATTCATTAATGAGTTATACAAAGGGGGCAAAATGGTATCGATCGGAAATTGTCCATCCCCATCAATATAACCAATGTACTCACCATGAGCAGCCTCGAAACCCGTCTTCAGATCCCAACCCATGGCCCCTTTTTTTTCAATGGTTACACAGCGGGTTCGTGGCATTGTCTTCGAAAGATTTCTGACAATTTCTGGAGTTCGATCATCTGATCCTGGCCAATAATTCCCCACCAGAATCAATTCATAGTCTAAATTATGAAGCCAGCCCAAAAGCTTATGGACCTTTTCAACGAAATCGATGATTGCATCTTCGCTTCGATAACATAAAATAACTAATGAAAATTGCGGGGATGACATCAAAGGTCCCTTCCGAACGCGGAGATTTAACTTTTTAGACTAGCTCTTGAGCTTAATGTAACATTCTGTATATTAGGGTCAATGCTCTTAGAACATTTCAACGGATTTTGGAGTGATTTTGAAGATACTCGTAACAGGTGCAACGTCAAAACTGGGACAAGCTTTAATTCCCGAACTGCTCAAAAATTCAGCCATCGAAAAACTTTATATTTTATCTCGCACGAAGCGGCCTTCCGGCATCTTTCAACTTTTGAATGACAGTCGCCTTGAACATCTTCAAGGTGATATCTGCAAGGAGCTTTTCTTTCTCGATCATCTTAAAAACTTGGATCTTTGCATTCATATGGCCGCTGTCACTCACTCGAAGGACGAGCAAGAATATTTTGAAGTGAACGAGATGGGCACCAAGAAATTGGCCGATCGACTTTACAGCAATGGATGCAAGGAATTTATTTTTGTCAGCAGTCACACCGCAGGCTTGAATGCGGGTGCATACGCTGAATCCAAATTTCTTGCCGAAAAATATCTTTTCTCGATGCCCTGGAACCAACTCTTAGTTTTGCGCCCTTCTGAAATTGTTGGGGCCGGATCCCAAGAAGGCCTTGATAAACTGGAAAACATCGCTCGAAAATTTAAAATTTACCCTTGTCTCATTGGACTGCGAGAAATCGTATTTTCTCCGACAAGGATTGAAGAAATTGTGCGGTTTATCGCCGGTACCCTCAACGAAGATTTGCAGGGAAATCGCGTGCAAATTGTTCGGGGACCAACAGTGACATCCATTCAGCTCATTGAATATTTCTGGAAAAAATATCACGCTATGCCCATTCCCGTATTTATTCCGCTGTTACAGATTGTTTCAAAAGTTCTTTCGCTGGCAGGGGTTCACCTCTTTGCACCCGACCAAATCGCTCGGCTGTCGGGGGCTCGTGGACAAAAATCATCTTACAAATCTCCTCTGGAAGAGGTGATTTTAGAGTCACCTTTTAGACTGAACTGAGTGGAATTAAAATTTCATTGAGGTCTTGAACCCAAGGAAAATTTTCTGAGCTTTCAGGTTGCAAAAACTCCCGAGTGCCAATCACTTGAGCACCCATATCTTTTAAAGGCTTAAGATCATTGGTGACAGAATCACCGATCATTAAACAATCCTGGGGCTTCAAACCGGCCCTTCGAAAAACTTCTGCAAATATTTTTGGATCTGGCTTTTCCGCACCGATCTCTTCCGACGTGATCATAAACTCAAAAACTTCATTTTTGGGATCTAGGGCGTTGAGCTTTACCACTTGAGTTCGTGTTGTTTCGTTGGTGACCAAGGCCAAACGATATTGCTTTTTGAGTTCCAAAAACAGAGCTGCTCGCTGAAGCAAAATCCATTGTTCTCGCATGTAGGACTGAAGCAATTCTTCGTAATGAGAAATCATTTTCAGCAAAGCTTCTGGGGAAAACTGAGATTTGAGTTCTAAATATCTTTTAAAATAGAGAAAACGTTGATGATTAGAAACATGTCGCGAGCCTAAATTCGTTTTGATCCAAGTTTTGGCCTCGGTAAATACAGGCAAATCTAACTTCATATCTTGATAACATTTTTGGTAAATTTCGGTTGACCCAACTAAGGTGTCATCCAAATCAAAAAGAATCAGTTGAGGTTTACGGATTAACGTTATAGTCACGCCAGCTTTCCCTTATTAAAATGCACTAACTTTCTGCAGTAATATCCTAAAATCTTGAAAATACAAGATTATTAAATAATATGGGCTATGCCAAAAATTAAAGAATTACTTGAAATGAATGACTACTGCCTACGCCAGGGAATTTTTTGGCTGCAAGGCCCCGGCGGAAACACTTCGCTGAAAGATAAACAACAGCAGATATTAAATATTAAACCCTCGGGCTATCGACTGGAAAAAGTAAAAAGCGAAAAGGATTTATCTCAGGTTAAATTGGATCGATTTCTAACTGACTTTAAACAAGTTGAAAATGCTGTTAACAACGAAGAAAAAGAAACTCTGTACAAAGACTTGATTGGCGTCAGCACCATAACCACGGATCGACGACCCAGCATGGAAACAGGATTTCACGCTGTCCTGCCTGATGATTTTGTTTTTCACATTCACAGCCTGGTCGCCGTTCTGGTTTGTGACATGGACCATTCGCAAAAAAATAAATTTAAAAGTTGGTACTCGAAAGACTGGCAAAAAACTCTCGGTGAGCTAACTGAGGTGGACGCCGTGATGCCCGGGGCTGAGCTCGCATTATCCCTGCAGAAGGTAAAGAACTTTCCTGTGATCTTTCTTAAAAATCATGGAGCCATCCTTCAGTTCAATGATTCGGACCGCTTAGAAAAATATCAAAGTTTCGAGCTCGCCGTGCTGAAAGAATTTTTTCCAAAAGGGATTTTATTTCGTTCCTTGCAAACCTTTCCCAAGGATCTTTTAAAAGGCCCCATTAAGTTTTATTTTCCTGACTTTGTGATTCTATTTCCACGGATTAATAAATTCCTGACGAAAATGGACGAAGACACTTACCAGCTCAGCGAAAAGGCTGAAAAAGACGATCCTGATGTCTATGAAAATTGGATGGCCACCCAGATTCTTTATCACATTAAGCCCCAGCTCAAAGAACTTCCCATGGACATTATTCAAAAAGTCCCTTATTTACCTACGGAATTGGTCCGAAAAAAAATAATGGAGACTCCATGAACATCCAGCTGGTGATTCCGATGTCGGGGAAAGGGACCCGCTATCAAAAGGCGGGTTATACCCAGCCAAAGCCTTTGATTCCCGTCAATGGCACTCCGATGATCCAACGCTTACTAGAAAAATTCCCCATCGAGTGGCCTTGCACCTTTGTGCATTCGGAAATTCATCAGCAAACAGATCTTCCTGCTTTTCTTCGAAAATTAAGACCTCAAGGAAAAATCATAAGTCTCCCTTGGCATGGCAAGGGACCTTCGTATGCTTTGAAAGCGGCTTTGAAAGAGCTTAATGATAAGGATCCCATTCTTGTTTCCTACTGCGATTATGGAATGCAATGGGACCCCTGGGATTTTAAAAATTTTGTTCAGCAAAGCCAGTGCGATGCCGCTTTGATTTCTTACAAAGGATTTCACGCCCATTATCTTTCGCCGGTGATGTACGCCTATTCTCGAATGGAAAATGGTCTCGTTAAAGAGGTCAAAGAAAAAGGATGTTTCACTGACAATCGCGAAAATGAATTTGCTTCAGCGGGTGCCTACTATTTTCGGAATCGAGAAATTCTCCAGGCCGCATTAGATTACCAAGAAAAAAACAATCTTTCAATGAATGGCGAATTTTACACCAGCCTCACTGTTGAGGCTCTGCTGCGAATGAACCCAGCAGCTAAAGTTAAAGTTTACGAGATCCCCGCTTTTTACCAATGGGGAACTCCTCAAGATTTGAAAATTTTCGAATATTGGGAAAGAACTTATGCCAATCTGCTCAAAACAGAAAATCTTCACAGCCAAGATAATCTTCAGGTGCTAATGCCCATGGCCGGATTAGGAAGTCGATTCAAAGATTTTTTCAATACGCCGAAACCTTTTTTGAAAATCGATCAAGTCCCAATGTATCGCAAGGCTTTGCAATCTCTCCCCCGTGGATCGAAGAACCATTATGTAACGATCGAAGCCGCGAAAAAATTTTTGCAGCTTGAAAATAATGAAACGGCATTTTTCCTGGATAAAACTCCCGAGGGTCAGGCTCTCAGTGTTGAAGCTGGCTTGTCTTTGTTGAATCCCGATCAAGAAATTATCGTCAGCGCCTGTGATCATGGAATTGTTTTGCCTTTCTCGACTTGGAAAGCTTTTCGACAATCTCCAGATCAACCTGATGCTGCGATTTTTACTGTCACAGGATTTCCTGGGACTCAACGACGTCCTGAAGCCTTTGCCTACGTTAAAACTTTACCTGCTGCCGAGGGAGCTTTTGCTGATGTTCAACAGGTCTCTGTCAAAAAACCAATTTCAGAAGATCCTGCACAGGATCCTCTGCTGGTCGGAACATTTTGGTTTAAGAATAAATCCATCTTGGAAAAAGCCATTCAACTTTTGAAAAAGAATAACCTCCGAGTGAACGGCGAACTTTATTTAGATTCTGTTTTTGATTTACTGATTGCTGAAGGTCATAAAGTTAAAATAGTTCCCTTAGATGGTTACATCAACTGGGGTGATCCTGATTCTTTAGCGGAAGCTTTGTACTGGGCCGAAGTTTTTGGTGGGCATAAAAATTCTGTTCGTTCCCGATTTGCTGGAGTCACCGAATGATAAAATTTGAATTGGTTCTTCCCTGCTACAACGAATCCAAATCTTTGGTTTATTTGATTCAAAGAGCTCGGCAAGCGGCGCTAGAGCATGGCTTCCAAGAGGGTGAATTTCGTTTAGTGATGGTGGAAAATGGAAGCCGAGATGATTCCCGAAAAGTTTTTGCCGAGTTGGAAAAATCAGAATGGGCGAAGTGGTTCAAAGTCGTTATCATTGAAGTTAATCAAGGCTATGGCTACGGACTGTGGCAGGGATTAAAATCGACTGAAGCTCCTATTGTGGGCTGGTCCCATGCAGATCAGCAATGCGATCCTACGGATGCCTTCAAAGCTTATAAAATTTTGAAGCAACAAGAGCCAACAACTCATCAAGTTTTTGTCAAAGGTGTTCGTCACGGCCGCAATTGGAAAGACATCATGGTCAGCCGCGTGTTCGAATTTTTAGCTTGGCTGATCCTAGGGGTTAAAATCTACGAAATGAATGCTCAACCAAAGATCTTTCACCGTTCTTTGCTCGAGCGAATGCAAAATCCTCCAAAAACTTTTGCCTTCGATTTGTACGCCATTTATCATGCGCAAAAGAACAGTTTTAAATTTGAAACGGTCTCAGTTCAATTTCCTCCGCGAGTTCACGGGCTCTCCAATTGGTCATCGCACTTTCTTTCCCGTTATAAAACGATTCTGGGGATCATTCGCTACATGATTTCCCTTTGTAAAACTGAAGGCCGTGTCCGATGAATTTTTCCGGCGAAAGATGGCTGATCTTCAGAAATAAATATTTTTTAGCTGGCTTGTTGATTAAATTTTTATGTCTCTTCGTTTTCGGCAGCGAATATCTGCACAATTATTTTATTCCCTTCATCGATAATTCCCTTCTCCAATTTGGGGACAACCCCTGGAGCCTTTCTCCTCCGGAATATTTTCCCTATGGAGCTTTTCTTTATTTGTGTTTGATCATCCCCAAAGGAATTTTATTTCTCATTTTTGGAGAGAGCGCACTAAGTTCGACAGTCTTAAGTCTTTTCGGAATAAAAATTGTTTTACTTGCATTTGATACTCTCCTTTTTTGGGTTCTGACCCGCTGGGCCCTTCGAGCTGGGCCACAAATGGTTTTCTATTATTGGCTCAATCCCATTTTGTTTTACATCACTTATGTCTATGGCCAATTGGATGTGGTTTCTATCAGCTTACTTGCAACTTCATTATTTCTTTTATTTAAGAACAAAATCCACTGGGCCAGCTTGCTCTTTGGCCTCGCCATTGCCTCAAAATTCCATGTGATCATCGTTGCTCCTTTTATTGCCGCTTATATATGGAACCGTTTCTTTAAAACGGATGCTCTTAAAAAATTGATCCAATCGTCTTTGATTGTTCTCGCTAGCATTGTCTTTGGCTTTCTTCCCGTGGCACTCAGTTCGCACTTTGATTACGCGACAACAGGATCTCCTGAAGCCCAGCGAGTTTTCGCCGCCAAAATTATTTTTAATGACGAAAGTTATCTCTACGTTGGACTGCTGCTCTTGTTTCTTGTTTTAGGTCGTTTGATTTTTTCCACAAAGATCACTCAACGGGGACTTGTTTATGGTTGTGGGCTTTTATTGGGAGTTCTCCTGCTAATAACGAATCCCATGCCAGGCTGGTACTTTTGGGTGATTCCTTTTCTGAGTTTATTCTACGTGCACTACCCGACTGCTCCAAAACTTTTGCTTTTAGCTATCGTTCTTGCTTATTTCAGTTATTTTGTCCTTGCACCACAACTTCAGCTTTCACTTTTCTTGAATAATCTTTCATTAACCCTGCTGCAAACGGCACTGCTAAGCCTATTGTTAGCTTTGTACCACGTAGCGATCAAAGCTGAATCCCCTTTGAAAAATCGGCTGAAGCCTTTGCTTATTGGTCTGAGTGGAGATTCTGGCGCCGGCAAGAATCATCTTACTTCTCTGATGCAAAACATTTTGGGTCTCGATAATTGTATTATGATTGAGGGTGACAATTATCACAAATGGGAGCGTGGCAATAAGAACTGGGATCTGGTGACTCACCTGAACCCACAAGCTAATGATCTTTCCAAATTACGGGAGCACACCGAAAGCATTTCTAAAGGCCAGGCGATCGAGCATCACCATTATGATCACAGCACGGGGAAGTTCACTCAATCCCATCTGTTTGCACCTGCAAAATCTATCGTGATTCAGGGATTGCACTCCTTGTATTTAAAAGGCCTTCGCGAATCTTTAGATCTGAAAATCTTTTTAAATCCATCGGAAAAGGTACGGCTGTATTGGAAAATTAAAAGAGATGTCATGGAACGCGGGCATAGCTTAGAAAAAGTTTTATCTACTATCGAAAAACGAAAATCTGATTCTTTGAAACACATTCAGCCCCAAAAAGAAAAATCAGATTGGACCATAGAGCTAGACAGCCTGGAAGAGTTTGATCCCACCGATTGGAAAAACATCCAAAGTCTTCCTTTGCTTGTTAAATACACTCTCTACAATGACGAAAATATTTCTGAACTCGTCGACAACCTTCGGTTGCACAGATTAGATGTGAGCTTGGATTTCCAAGAAGACAATTTTGATAAAGCCATCGTGAAAGTTTCTGGAAGCATCACTGCTGACGAAATTAGCAATATTGCCCACGAACTTTTCCCTGATTTAAGAAGCTTGACTCGCAATCGCGAACATCCTGTTTTTGTCGCGAATCTGGATGGAGTTCATCAGTTGTTTTTCTTGTGCTTTTTGAAAAAGCGGATTGGGTGAAGACTACTATTTTTATTACAGGAAGCTCCACGGGATAGAAGAGCTTAATTTATTTCCGACACAGGAGTGGCTTTTATAAAAACCTTTTTTTGCAGAAACGAGCTGAATGTAAAAGGCAGTTCGCTCTCTACAAAAATAGTTTCTGAATCTTCATTTATCAATGTCGGGTAACCATAAATTTGTTTTAAAGTCATTCCGTCCTTTTTTACAATTTCTTCACTGAACGAATACCAAACATAGTTTTGAAAGATTATTTGATACATCTCTGGGTTTTCTTTATCGCTTAAATTTAACATGAAAAATATCATTTGTGATTTCAGTCCCTCTTGAAGATTCACATCAAACCCTGTGGGCCAGTTTGAGGTTAATGCAAACGGAGCAGCGCTCAGAACAGAACCAATTTTAGTTATGTGAAGCTTTACTTTCTGAGCTTCATTGACCAGAGGAAATGAAAAATCTTGCTCAAATACCTTTTTATCTGAATTTCGCGTTATTTTTACCTTTAAATGGATTTGTTTAATTTTGATCTCTGCAGATACATGATAATCTCTGATGTCTGCAGTTATCTCTGATTCACAGATAGAGGAACTTACATTCGTCTCGGGACTAAATTGGCAAAACTTGGGAAAAGCCTTGCTCCACTGATATTTTTTAAACATTCGTAACAAGGAATGAACATCAACTTCAATTTCTTTTGAATCAGAGGCCGCTGAGCCTGACGAGAATTCAAATCTTTTGTCGAAGTCATTGTTCTTAAGTATCGTAGAAAAGCTATCAGCGTTTAAGGTGCTTTTTTGCTGCCAAAGCCAAGCTGTAATATTGCGGATTTTTTGATGATCCTCTTCACTCAGTGGTCGATATGTCTCTGGCTTAAACATTTTCCATTTGTTAGCGATGGTGTATTCTCCAGTGCAGGTGTTCGCCATTTTGCAAATTTCCTCTAAACTGAGATATTTAAGTAAATAATAACCCATAACTATTTCATGAAGAAGTAACTTAGCCTTCTCTTCTTTAGCCATTGAATTGTAGGCCGTTGAATCAATAAATATCTCGCGATTGGTGTGAATAGCCGCTTGATAAGTTTCTAAGTAAAGGCCTTTTCTTTCTTTGGGTATATCCTGAAGCTTACAGTCAATCAGGTACCAATTTTTAAGAAAAGGCGCCATTAGAAGTGGCATTTCCTTTTTTTTGTCTTCTCGCTTCACAGCCACTTTATCCATTATCGGTTGGATGAATTCTTTAAATTCATCCAATGATGTAATATCAACTTTAAAACTTTCAATCATTTTACCATTGCAGGTGTCGCCCCCGCCGCCATCGCTTGGGCCGTGCATGGTATTCTTACCGTCTCCAGCTAAAGGAGACCCAGAGCCACCCTGTCTATCTTTTTGACAGGCTGATAGGGATAGAACAGCAATGAATGTAATAAACAATTTAAATGATTTCATAACGTCCTTTTGAGCTTTGCATGAAGTAGACCACAGAGCTGAATTCAGAACACATATCCAATACCCACATTTATACCGGCGGCTCGAAAGCCACTTTCGATCGCCTCGGTATCATCTGCCATTAAGCCCGAGGTCTGTGTTGCATCTCCGCCAGCAAAAATTGACCGGTACGAAATTTCTGCGTCTAGAGTGAAGTTATTTTTAAAAACACTACGAACACCAACACCAATGAGTCCTAGCCATTTAGGATCAATATTATATTCTCGTTCGTCTGAACCTTCAGTTACTTTAAGCCTTGATCCCCCTGCGTATTGAACACTCGGGCCTATATAAAAAAATGAATCACATTCAAAAATGAAAAAACATTTGTCCCAGATCGAATTCGATTTTGCAATTTTATCTGTAAAGTATTTATAACCAGCAGAAGAAGTTGCTCCCACAAAGTCGATACCAACTGCAAATGACAAAGCGTGATTTTGAGATAGGAATTTATCAGCCGAAAAGCCTAGCAAACCTCTATTGCCATGGACCCCAAATCCTCCAGTGACATTGAGATCCCCTGGTTTAAAACCAAAACCTGAAGCGGAATAAAAAAACAAAAGTAATAGTAATAAATTTTTCATATTTTCCTCAAATAAAAAGCCAGAGACTAGCTCTGGCTACTTCTCATCTAGAATTCTTTGCACGTTAAAATTACACCGTTAGCTATCAACATGGGACTATTCCCATTGAAAGAACCTGCCATGGCCATATTGGTGAATTGCATTTCGCTTCTTTCGTTTCGTTTAACTTTTCCCGTAAACAACTGAGGTCGGTTTTCGACAAATGTAATACTCATCGCTGTCGTGCCATCGACAACTTTTGCTATTACTTCTGGAGTAGCCTCTTCAATTTTAAGTAGAGTTCCATCCGACAGTAAAAATCTTACTGTGGACTTTGTTGGGTTGGCTTTTTCCCAAAAAAGAAGTTGATCGTACACTTGCGATCCGGGTACTTTTTCTGAATTTGCACCACAATACAATTCCGATGCGAAAGCAGCCTGCGACAAAATTGTAACGGCTAAGGTTAATAAATACTTTTTCATAATGACTCCTCTGAGACTGTGTCTCGTTATTAGTTTTAGACTTGTGTCTTTGCTGAATGTATTTCTAAAGGGATGCTGGACTTTTATCCAGATTTGATTAGTAAACGTTATGGTTATTTCATAACCATTTGGTTACCAAAACCCTGCTAAGCTATTCTATTTACATGAAAGTCTTTGAGTACCGTGACTATAAGAAATTTATAAATGAGTGGATAAAAGAACAACCCAAGGGTGGCAGAGGCCAAATCAAAAAGATCTCTGACTTCCTTCGGGTTTCTACCACGTTACTGAGTCAGGTATTTAAAGGCGATAAGCAATTGAGCTTAGAAACAGCGGCTCAGCTAACAGAATACTTAGGCCTAAATGAAAAAGAATCCGAATATTTTATTTTGCTCATCGAGTATCAAAGGGCCGGTGGATTCAAACTAAAAAAAATTTTAGAAAAGAAGTTGGATCGCGAACAGCAAAGCGGTTCACAGTTACAAAATAGACTTCAAAAAGATCGTCAATTGACTGATGAAGAAAAAATGCAATTTTATTCAAGCTGGATGTACTCAGCAATAAGAATACTCAGTGCTTTACCTGAAATGACCAATGCAAAAACAATCAGCGAAAGGTTGAATATTCCCCTCCCTACAGCAAATAATATCGTGCATTTTCTATTAGAAAAAAATCTATGCGCAATGAAAAATAATAAATTAACCTATGGGTCCTACCGAACACACATAGGTAAAGATTCACCATTTGTTGTTAAACATCATCAAAATTGGAGAATTAAAGGTTTCCAATCCATGGAGCTACGACGGGACGAAGATTTATTTTTCACCCAGCCCACGGCCCTTTCAACAGAAGCCGCTGAAAAAATTCGACTGATGCTTCCCGGAATCATCGAAGAGATCCACGCCATCAGTGGTCCATCAGAAAGCGAAGTCGTTCGTTGCTTTAACTTAGATTGGTTTGAGTACTGACCGTTTTCCACTGTTTATAAATTATATCCAATTTGAGTATTTGTTTACAATATAGGTGCAGACATGATGCGTTAAGTACCTTATAACAATGGAAATAATAACTGGGCAGAGACGATTGCTGCTACTCAACTTTATCAACCCTTGGAGCGCTGTTTGCAATCTAAGGCATTTATATACAAAGGATTTTATGAAAACTTTAAAGCGGTTACACCTGACAACTTTGTCGATCTTTTTATCATCTGCACTACAATTAACTGCGCCTACTGTACAAGCTCAGGCTGAACTCACCGAGGGCGGAGGCGGAACCGGCGGTGGTGGCACTCACGTTTGTTTCAAGAGCGACGGTCAAGGAGACCTCATATTAAAAAAAGGTAAACCAGTAATAAGTTCTATTGAATTTTACGATCTGTTCGAAGCAAAAAAAGTTCGGCGTAATTACAAAGTTATTAATCCAGGAAATCTTACAGCCAATCAATTGCTCAATGAAGCTATGAAAAAGATTTATGAAGAATCCCCTTTATATGCTTACCAAATTCTTTCGAATTTAAAGGCCTACTCTGAAATGAAAGAAGTGAATTACAACAAAAAATTCAACATCATTGGCGATGCCAATATTGTATTCACAAATAACAATTGTGAGTACCGAGAAATTGCGCAATGGAGAGATCAGTACGAGAAAGTTTTTATCAATGGCAACTTAACAGAGATTTTCAATCGATCTCCACTAAATATTGCAGGGTTAGCACTGCACGAGTCGATTTATAAATTCGAAAGAACTCATTTTAATGCTACAACTTCTGATCACACCCGTGAAGTCGTTGGCCAGAGTTTTTCTGACAAGAAACTAACTTTGATTCCTAAAGCCTTTTTAGATAAACCGACTCCTGCTCTTCATCGTAATACACAAGATCCTTTTCATTTAATTAATAGTGCCATTGTTCTTAAAAACAATTCAGATAGATTATATCTGAGATTTACGCTCCTAACTAAGAATCAGTACTCAGACCAGTTGCAAATCTACGTCAGCTCTTTAGAGTATTTACCAAACATGTGTCAACTTAAGGATTCAGGTAGCACCTGTGGTTTCCCAATTGAAAAAATCAGTAATTTTAAACCTATTGAACTTAACATCAGTAGCAATCCTAAATATTTTTGCATGAGCTGTCCCCTACCTAATGATGAAATGCCGGAAGTAAAAGTTGAAATATTTGACAACGCAGGCAACAAATTATTCGATGAACAAGTTAAACTTGAACTTAGTGATCTTAGAAGCGCTGACAATCACTATGAATCTGTTCCAAATGGAAAGGCACATGTAGGTCGCTTTTACTACCAAGCTACTTCTAGATTTATTACGGTCCCAACTTATGACAAAGGGATTGAGCCCGAAGTTCAAAGTTTAGATATTAATCTTAAATAATGAATTTTATAAAGTCGGCAATTTTTTGCCGACTTTAATTTTCCTCACGACCACAAATCGGGTCGTTTTGTACAAACAGCGTCCAAAGCTGGCAGCGATTTTCTAAATTCACTGATCAAGCCAACATCCCCGCCTTGTAATTCCGGAGAGACCAAACAAACCTTAAAATTTTCTTTAAGACGATTCACAACAATCGCCGGCGGAATTTCCAAAAAGAAACAGTCGACCCAAACCCACTCACAGCGATTCTTAAATTTTTCACAAAATTCTACGGGTTCGAACTTGGACCAGCGAACAGCAAAAAAGTTTTTGTCTTCTTTGACCGACCATTTCACCATTGTTGGCAAAGCCGTATCCAAGAAGAAAAAATTCGTAATGCTATGTTGGTTCAATAATTCGAAAATGCGATTTTCTAAGCCATCTTCTTTGGTATTTAAAATCAAAGGCCCGTTAATCCCAGCCGCCTTGTAATGCTTCAACCATTCCTCAAAATTTTCACCTTCGGCCCAAGCATCGTGACTGAGATGCAATTGGCCTTTGTGAGCCACTGAACTTCTGAGATCTATTTCGACGCCATAAGAACGATTAAGGCTATTCAGTTGCTGGGAAGAGTTACATCGGTGTTGTATAAGAACCATAGAGATAACTTACGTCTGCGGTGAAAGGACTGTAAAGGATTTACTTCCGGGCTCACCATCCCTAGGAAAAGAGGCATTGCCTCTCGCGTTATAAGAAGCCTCGGCTTGAGAATTCCCTATAGAATACAGTACTCACTTAAGGATGCAGATGTCAGAAAAACGGGAAAAGATTCTAGTCACCGGCGGCGCTGGTTTTATAGGCAGTGCCTTTGTTCGGCTGGCTTTACAACAGAATTACAAAGTCGTCATTATGGACGCATTAACCTATGCAGGTCACATTGAAAATATCGAAGAGGTTCTAAAACCAGGAACCTGCGATTTTGAAAAAGGTTCTATCACTGATTTTAATTTTGTTTCCTCCGTGATCAAAAAACACCAGCCCGATGCATTCTTGAATTTCGCAGCTGAAAGTCATGTCGATAACTCGATCTCTGGACCTAAAGCTTTTGTCGAAACGAATATTCTAGGAACCTTCAATTGCCTGGAAGCCTGCCGCGAGTATTATGGCGCTCTATCGCCTCAGAAAAAAAACCTCTTTAAATACATTCAAATTTCAACTGACGAAGTTTTTGGCTCCTTAGGAGAAACCGGTAAATTTAGCGAAACTACAGCTTACCAACCCAACTCTCCTTACTCGTCATCAAAAGCAGGTGGAGATCATTTAGCTCGGGCTTGGTTTCACACCTACAGATTACCCGTGCTTGTCACAAACTGCTCGAATAACTACGGTCCGCGACAATTCCCCGAAAAATTAATTCCGCTCATGATTCAGAATGCTTTAAAAGAAAAACAACTTCCTGTTTATGGCAATGGTAAAAATGTGCGAGATTGGATTCACGTCGAAGATCATTGTCAGGGTGTTTTACTCGCTTTAGAAAAGGGCCAAGCAGGAGGCACTTATTGCTTTGGCGGCAATTCCGAAATGACCAACATTTCTGTCGTCGAAATGATATGCAATCATCTGGATCAAATTCAAGCTCGCAAAAATGGAAAAAAATATTCAGAACTGATTTCTTTTGTCGAGGACCGTGCCGGTCATGATTGGCGTTATGCGATTGATGACAGTTTAGCACAGAAGGAATTAGGCTTTAAAAGAAAGTTCACTCATTTCCAAGAGGGACTTAAAGCCACCTGCGATTGGTATTTGAATAACAAAACTTGGACCGAAAAAATTCAAAGTAAAAAGGGGTTATTGTGAAAGGAATTCTTTTAGCTGGAGGCAGTGGGACTCGACTGTTTCCCTCGACGAAATCAGTTTCGAAACAATTGCTTCCCGTTTATGATAAGCCAACGATCTATTATCCACTTTCGACTTTAATGCTCGCAGGTCTTTCCGATATTTTGATAATTTCGACCCCGCGAGATATTCCCGTCATTCAAGATCTTTTAGGTGACGGTAGTCAGTTCGGAATTAAACTCTCCTATAAAGTTCAACCCAGTCCTGATGGAATCCCCCAAGCTTTTCTGTTGGGAGAAGATTTCTTAGCTGGCTCCAGCGCTTGTTTAATTTTGGGAGATAATCTTTTCTACGGTCACGACATTCCCAAGCAAATGCAAGCTGCCGTTCAACGATCGGGCTCAACAGTCTTTGCTTACCATGTACAAGACCCCGAAAGATACGGAGTCATTGATTTTGATAAAAATAAAAAAGCGATTTCCGTCGAGGAAAAGCCAACTCAGCCCAAGTCCAATTGGGCTATCACCGGATTATACTTTTTTGATAACACCGTGGTTTCCAAAACAAAACAACTGAAGCCGTCTCGCCGAGGAGAATTGGAAATCACGGATCTAATCCGTAGTTACATGGATGAAAACGCGTTACACGTCGAGGCTATGGGACGCGGCCGAGCTTGGTTGGACACGGGCACTCATCAATCTTTGCTAACCGCTTCACACTTTGTACAAACTTTAGAAGATCGACAAGGCTTGAAGATCGCCTGCTTGGAAGAAGTGGCTTATCTGCAAGGATTTATCACCATCGAGGATCTTAAAGCGCTGGCGGAAAGTTACCCCAATTCCAGTTACGGCAATTATGTTAAGCAACTGGCTGCAGGGAAATTACCTAAATAATGACAAGCACAACCGACTCACATCAGGTTAAAAAATTAACGGAAAACTTCAGCGAAGGCGTTTCCAAAGAAAATGAAATTTCGGCCGCTGCCGCAAAACATTTTTTTTCTTTTCTAGAGCAATGTAAAACTCCTGATGAGTTTTACAACAATCTTCTCTCCCACGCTAAAATAGAATACTCCGAATTCAGCAAAAAATTCCCCGCCCCTCATTTAAAAATCTTGGATATCGGAGTCGGTCGAGGAGAATCATCAGTCTTCTTAGCTCACCAAGGTCATCATGTATTTTCGGTTGAGCCCTCCATTGATTTTTGTAACTTAATCTCATTTATAAAAAATAAATTTAAACTTAAGATCGATGTAATCAACACGGTCGGCGAAGAAACAGATAAAATTGAAGAAAAAGATTTTGATGTCGTTATTTTCAATGCCAGTCTCCACCACTGCGACAATCCCGACCTGGCTTTGAAAAATGCTTTTAACCTTCTTAAAACCAGAGGAATTATTTTCCTATCTTCAGAAATTCAGATTCGCCCCTGGGTAAACAAAAAACGCTGGTATTGGCTCCTAGAAAACTTCCCACAAAAGATGAAACACTATGGAGGTAATGAGCATGCTTACTACTCCTGGGAATACGTTCAAATGTTAAAGAAGGCCGGTTTCAAACAGGTGAAAAGGCTCCCTTCAGGGCAATTTTTAAGCCCGATGTATCGAATTAAATACGATCTCAATGCAAAACCATTGGCGCAGCGAAATTTGAAAGAAAAAACCATTTTCGCTATTCGGTGTGGGTACTATTTTGCCATGGCCCTGTTGGTGCGCTTACCGATACTCTATCAACCCTTAAGTTCCATTTCTCTTTTGCCAGCTCAATTTTATGCTGTGAAACTCAATAATTCTGACTTCAAGACTCAGCAAAAAATTGCAGGAGGTACCTAACATGAAGATATTTTCAAGTCTCAACCCACTTAGTATGGCACGCGAATATCGTAGTCTCCGACGTCAAGTCAATGCATTGAGAGCTTCCGATGAATTCCGAAATCTTGTTTATTCAGGATTTTGGAAAAAGGTTCCTCATCGTGAATTTTCAACTGATATATCCTGTCTGCCACACATTAGTGACTTTGAAAATCCTAAGGTCATACATTGGTGTCAGCAATTCAAAGAGAATGTTGGCCTTCATCGAAAAATTTGGGAATGGTGTTTTATTTCTGAAGCGTTTGAATCTCGGGGATTTTTAAAACCTGGAAAAAGGGGCCTAGGATTTGCTGTTGGCCGAGAGCCAATGCCCAGTCTATTTGCCAAAAAGGGTTGCCAAATTACTGCCACAGATGGCGATCCTAAAAATGCCGTAAAGCAAGGTTGGAATAAATTTAATGAGTACTCACAGAATGCTGCTGAATTAAATTTACGCGAAATTTGTCCAGCCGAAATATTCGCAAAGCATGTTGAATTTCAATTTGCAGATATGAAACAAATTCCCCCGTCTCTCAAAGATTATGATTTTCTGTGGTCGGCTTGCGCTATTGAGCATCTAGGGACCATTCAAAAAGGATTAGACTTCGTCGTAAAGTCCATGGATTGTTTAAAACCTGGCGGGGTGGCTGTGCATACACTCGAACTTAATTTATCGTCTCGAGATGAAACTGTTGATAACAATGATTTCACAATTCTATTTAGAACCAAAGATCTGGAAAAATGCGCTGAGCAACTTCGTCAGCAGGGCCATAAGGTTGCTACCTTGGATTATTCTATTGGCTCTAATCAATTAGATATGACTGTTGATTTATCGCCCTATGCTTTTCGTAAAATATCTGATTCCAATTTGCCACATGTAAAAATATTTATGGAAGGTTATGTCTCTTCGAGTTTTGGCCTTATTATTGAAAAAGCGATAAAATAGAACTGTTTTAGGCCCTCAAATTTAAAAATCCCTTGAGACTAGCCTCTAATTCGGGGTAAAACTGACAAAATTTCTGTTTCGAACAAAGGATCATTATGCTTCCCATAGTTCTTTCCGGCGGCAGTGGAACACGCTTATGGCCCGTTTCTAGAACAAAGTGGCCCAAACAATTTTGTGACCTATTTGAAGAGTCACTTCAATCCCTCACTTTAAAACGTGTGGCTCGTTTAGGAACTCCTTGGGTTTTAACTTGTGAAAGTTTGCGTGGCCTTACCGACAAGAAACTGAAAGAAATTAATTTTACCAAATCAAAAGCTCTTTACGAACCTCAAGCCAAGAACACGGCACCAGCCATTGCCTTTCTTTGTAAATATTTATTACTCCAAGGCCAAGAAGAAGAAATCGTCGGAGTTTTCCCTGCCGATCAACTCATCGAAAAAGAAGATGAATTTATTAAAGCAGTTTCTTTGGCGGTGAAAGAAGCCGAAAATGACAAAATAGTGACCTTGGGAATTCAACCCACCTTTCCCGCAACAGGCTTTGGCTACATTCAAATTCAAAAACAAGCGAGCATGGAAGAATCAGGATTTGAGTCTTTCAAAGTCGTTCAATTTCACGAAAAACCAAATCAAGAAAAAGCGGCCGAGTTTTTAAAAAACAAAAGCTTCCAATGGAATGCCGGCATTTTTATTTTTAAAGTAAAGGTTATGGCTGAAGTTCTTAAAAATAATGCTCCTGACGTATGGAGTGTAGCAGATCAGCTGAAAGCGGATTTAAGCAACTTAACTGAAGTTTATGATGATTTCCGTAACGTCAGTATTGATTACGCCGTTATTGAAAATCTCCGTGAAGATTGTCTTCGTTGCATTCCCTGCGATATCGGTTGGAATGATGTGGGTTCATGGGATGCAATGGCTGAAATGACTGGCCTACAAAGACCTGTGCAGACTCGAGTCGATCACAATTCCAAAAATAATTTTCTGCACCCTCTTCCGGAAAAGACTTATGCTTTTGTTAGCGTTGAAGATCTCATCGTGGTTGATACCAAAGATGCTTTATTAATTTCAAAAAAAGGTCAATCCCAAGACGTTAAAAATGTCGTTGAGAAGTTGAAAGTGATTCAACCTCCTGTAGTGAATGAACATATTTTTGAAGAGCGACCTTGGGGACGATTCGAAGTTCTGAAAGACACCGAGAGATACAAATCCAAAGTCATTCACGTACTTCCTTCTTCACAAATTTCCTATCAATCCCACGCGAAACGCGAAGAGCATTGGCTAATCACTCAGGGCCGCGGAGAAGTGGTCTTAGAGGATAAAATAATTCCTGTTCAAGCCGGAGTTTACGTTAAGATTCCATTGGGAGCTCGTCACCGCATTCGCAATACGGGGCGTGAGGTGATCGAGTTCATCGAAGTGCAAATGGGCACTTATTTCGGCGAGGACGACATTGTTCGATATCAAGATGATTACAAGAGGGTCTAATATTGTTGGTCCACTTTTTAAAACTTCTTATTTATAGACTCAGTGGCTGCAAACCATGGTCACGAGGATATGTTGCCTCTCGCACTCATCTTATAAAGAAAGAATTGGCTCTTAATTCTTTTAATCTACAACAGTTACCTAATCACTATGGTCATGGCTTTGATGAGCGTGTGATTGAATACCCTTGGGTATTTTCTCGGCTTTCAAAACAAAAGGCACAACTTTTGGACGCAGGCTCAGTTCTCAATTTTGATTACATTTTAGATCAGTCCAATCTTAAAGAAAAAAAGATCACGATCTCAACTTTAGCTCCAGAAAGAAACTGCTATTGGTTTAAGAATATCTCTTATGTTTTTGAAGACTTTCGCCAATCGTGTTTTAAGGAAAATCATTTTGACGAAATCATTTGCCTTTCAACATTAGAGCATGTGGGGCTGGACAATGATGTGTACACTGCAGGGGCCGAATCTGGCATTCGCGGAGAAGCCCTAGGAGAATCCTTAACACAAAAAAGCGGGTCCTTTCTCCAAGCAATTTCTGAATTGAAACGCATTCTAAAACCCGGAGGTAAAATTTATCTAAGTATGCCTTACGGAAGACATGTCAATCATGGCTGGTTACAAGTTTTTGACAGCAAGATGGTTGATGAAATTTACTCTCAATTTTCCTCTTCATCGATACTAGAATGGATTTTTATCTACACTCCGAAAGGTTGGAAAATATCCAACCGTGATGAAGCAAAAAATGCTCTTTACTTTGATAAACATAAGCCCATTTCGGAAACCAATGAATCTTTAGCTGCCGCAGAGGCAGTCATTTGTATTGAACTGACTAAGACCTAATTCATGAGTAAAGCTTTTACCAAAAAAAGTATCAATTCTTTACTTGTTACTGTCATTCCCAATTTGATTGGCTTAATTGTCATTCCATTTATTGTAGCAAACATTGGTAATACAAAATTCGGTTTGTTCACACTGGCTTTAGCGGTTATTGGCTATTCAAGTTTTTTAGATTTCGGGATGAGTCGTTTACTTTCCAAATTTTCGGCTGAAAAAAATGTGAACCTTTCTGAAATCTATAGCTTTTCAATTACCTTGGTTCTTTTCGCAAGCGTATTGATCACTACTCTTACGGCCTTTTGGTTTTGGTATTTTGGATATCAAAAACTGAATGTCAGTCTTGAATATCTGGATGAAGTTAAAATTTCATTGTTCTGGGTGATTTTATCAACGCCATTTGCAGCATTGACGGGAACCCTCAGAGGCGGCTTAGAAGGAATGGATCGCTTTCGCCAAGCGAATACTTTACAAATTTTAAGTGGCATTGGGAATTTACTCATTCCAGCTATTTTTACTTATTTCTTTTCTGATCTTTCAAAAGCTTTTATCGCACTATTTGTTTTTCGCGGCCTATTACTTATTTTGAGCTTTTTTTATTTACGTGGAACGATTTCCTTTTATCTGAACTTCAAAGACAGATATGGAATTTTAAAAAATAGCTTATGGATATCTCTAAGTTCATTTTTATCCCCGGTGCTGTTATATTCGGATCGACTTCTTTTAAGCTCAGTCTATTTACTTAAAGAAATTTCTTTCTATGCAACCCCGATGGACTTAGTTTTAAGAGTCCTTGTTATTCCCCAAGCTATAAGCCGCGTGATGTTACCCGCATTCACTTCATCAAAAAGTTCTTCTGCAGATTCAGATAAATTATTCCATTTCAGTTTCATCTTGCTACTGATCATCTGCTTTCCTATTTTATGGCTTTTGGCAGGTTTAAGCCCGCTGATTCTTCGTCTTTGGTTAAACCCCGAAATGGGTCAGAATGCTGCAGCTTTTTTGACGATTTTTTCTCTCGGCTTATTGTGGAACTCACTCACTTGGGTAACCTTCAATGTGGTTCAAGCTCATGGCTACTTCAAAGAGTTAACTCTACTCCAAATGGTATCAACAGTTTTTTATCTCATTGCTTTGCCGCTAAGTTTGCCCCTAGGCCTTAGCTTTGTCGCTTGGCTGTGGACTGTTAAATTTATTTTGGATACACTTCTTTTCCCTTGGTTTTGCGCGCGAAAAATTCCTCAAATGAAAAACAAGCTTAAGAAAAAACTTTTACTTCTTTGCGTCGCTACGATTCTTTGGCTGCCCTTGTGTCTTATCCCAAATTATGATTATCTTAAATTCATTTACACTGTGGTGATTGCGGTCACCAGCCTAGGATTCACTTGGCTGTTCTTAATGAAATTGGAAGATCGGCAACAGGCAAAACGACTTATTTCTGGATTTTTTACAGGAGACAAATAATGAATGGATGGAAACGGCGCATTTTTGATTGGCTGATTACTAAAATTCCTGAACATTTTCGATCTCAAATGTTTTTGAGCCTGGGCCAATCTGTTGGTGTCTCTACTTACACAACCCATGGTTCTTTAGGACCTTTTGAAGGCAATATTAAAGATCGCATGGTTCAAGGATATTATCTTGGTCATAAAAATTGGGCTCCTTGGTTTCAAAATATTTTAAAAAATCTCATTTTTAAAGAAGGAAAAGGAACTTTTGTTGATATTGGCGCAAACATCGGTTTAACCACAATTCCAATTGCAAAAGCTCGAGGAATCAATTGTATCGCCTTCGAACCTGAATCTCATAATTTTGCATTACTCAAACGCAATATTTCTTTGAACAAGCAAGAATCTACAGTTCAAGCCCACAACATAGCTTTATTTTCTGCAGATCAAGAACTGGAGTTTGAACTTTCTGATGAAAACATGGGAGATCACCGCGTTCGTGCAAGTAAGAAGACTGATGCAAATAATTTATTTAATGAAACTTCGAGAAAGATAACAAAAGTAGCTGCACGAAAACTTGATGGATATATTGATGTAAAAACTTTGCAACAACCAGTCGTAGTCAAACTTGATGTACAGGGCTCTGAAGTTAAAGTTTTACAAGGTGCTGAGAACTTTTTCGAACAGGTTTCTTATTTCTTTGTTGAATATTGGCCCTACGGAATTCAAAGAATGGGCGATGAGCCAAAGGCCTTTTTGGATATCATCAAAAAATTTCCCTATGGAGCTATCTACGATGACAATTCGGAATCTTCAGAATTAAACCTTGTATCGACTGAAGAGCTTTTACTTCAAATCGAGAAGGCAAATTTGAAAGGCATCGAACAGTTGGATTTAGTTCTAGCTAGAAAAAGATTAAATTAGTTTATGCGAACTTAGTCGTTAAGTTTTCAAGTTAGAATTACGTTTCTTTGCCTTCGACTATGACTCAATATGGAATACTCCCCCCATAACTTATTCTCAAAATGATCGACCTTTATGTCCCATTGCGGGAACGTCTAAACTTTAGGCCAGCTCAGGCCGATAGAATAAGGTCAGGAACGATTGACGCCTTTATTCAGACCGTTCGCAGTTGGAGGGCCAAATGCTTAGGATTAAGCACGTTATTTTATTTATAACTGTTCTCACGATACTTTTAGGCTGCAAAGAAGAAAAAGTTGCGGGCTGCGATTCTCACGGTTCCAGTGGTGAAAAGAATCCTCACTGTATTACGGATTCAACTCCCGCTCCTATGCCTGCACCGGCTCCAACTCCGGTTGTGAATTCTATTGTTACAAAAAGTACGCTCTTCTTTTCAAGATGGGGCAATGTAAATGTCGATACCACGGTGGATCTTTACACTAATGGGCGCGGCACAGGTATGGCTATCGTTGGAGACGTAAATAACGATGGTTATGATGATTTAGCTGTAGGCGCGCCGTTCTCAAATGATCATGGGCTTGTTCGCGAGGGTCGGGTCGATGTTTTTTCAGGTAAAGACCGAAGTCTTCTATTTTCAATTTATGGTGGAGCTGCCTATGTTAGTTTCGGTAACCAACTAGCAGGAGTAGGAGATGTGAACCACGATGGTTTTGCCGACTTCCTTGTGTCAGCTTGGGGAACTTCCGGTTTTGGTCAACACCGAAAAGTGTTCCTGTTTTCGGGTCAGACTCGCCTACCTTTATTTACAGTACAGCCAGCTCATACATCTGGCTGCTTTGGAAATGCTCTCGCTGAAGTTGGTGATCAAAACCAAGATAATATTCCTGATTTTTTAATTGCGGATGCTTGTGAATCTAACGGAGCTGGTGAGGTTAAATTATATTCAGGCAGTAATTTAGCAGTTCTTAGCACTTTTTCTGGTACAGGAGAATTTGGTTTTACCGTCGGTTCAGCTAAAGATATTGATAAAGATGGTCGTACTGATTTTTTTATTTCTAGTCGATTTCAAGAGAAAGTTTTTGTCTATTCGGGAAGCACAAAACAAATTATTAAAACATTTTCATCACCGAACTTAGCACCGGGATTTGGATATGGTATGCAAGTTGATAGTGCTGGCGATTTCGATGGTGATACCTATGCGGATATTATCGTTGGAGACGCTGGAACTTTTTATGTCTATTCTGGAAGAGACGACTCAATTCTTTTTGAAAGAACCCTAACCAGCAGAAACTACGACAATGTTGCCGTAGCAGGACTTGGAGACTACAACGGGGACGGCCGAGATGATATAGCTATATCCTCCCCTCTGGATAACAAGGTATTTATTTATTCTGGATTAGACAGTTCAATTATTGATATTATTGAACCTAGTGAAGGTACAAATTATTTTGGAACTGGGATTATCCGTCAGCCTCCGACCCCAGGCTACAGTCTTAACAAAATTATTGTAAGCACAAACTCTCATGCCGAATTTGATTCGAATCGGCGTCAAATAGGAGCATCTGCTAATGGAAAAATTTTTGAGTACGGGTTCTTCACTCCTTATTCTCAAATTTCTTCTGGTGGAAATTCTACTTGTGGAATCACTCAGTCAGGAGTTCTCAAATGTTGGGGAATTCCTTTGGTCGGCTCGAGTAATCTAACAAGTTCATCATTTATCTTGTCACCAACGACAGTCGATTCGGGTGTATTATACAGTTCAGTTTCAGTGGGAAATAATGGTGGTTATCCTCATGCCTGTGGAATCACTCAATCAGGAGTATTGAAATGCTGGGGAGCAAATGGTTCTGGTCAGCTGGGTGATGGGACTCTGATTTCGCGGACTTCACCAGTCACTATAGATTCTGGGACCAGTTATAAATCTGTAGCCGTAGGTGGCAACGGAAGCGAAGCTCACAGTTGTGGGATTACGACAGCGGGAATTTTAAAATGTTGGGGTAATGACAGAGTTATGGCAACAGGTACGACTGTCCATCGCCTTACTCCCTCGATCATTGATACAAGCATGAGTTATTCATCTGTCACCGTTGGCGATACTTACACTTGTGCGATTAATTCAGTTGAAGTGTTAAAATGTTGGGGCACATCTTACCATGGGCAATCTCAGTCGATCGCAACCGTTGTTGATCCTGGAACTGCCTATAAATCAGTTACCGCATCCTACACAGCAGTGTGCGGTATCACGAACGCGAACGAACTGAAATGTTGGGGGACAGGTCATTTAGGATCTGGAGCGTATTCTGCAAGTCAATCCACTCCAATAATTATTGATTCAGGGACTTCCTATAGAAATGTATCTGTAGGACCTGCAGCCATTTGCGGAATTACACTTACAAATAGTCTCAAGTGCTGGGGTGTTAACAGCTGGGGCGAAGTTGGCAATGGAAGCTTGGTGGCACAAACAACTCCATTACGAATTGATGCGGGCACATTATATGGAAGTATTTCGGTTGGTAGCGCACAAACATGCGGTATCACAACTGGTGGGCTTGCTAAATGCTGGGGATCCAACAATGCCGGCCAGCTTGGAGATGGAACAACAAGCATTAAACTAACGCCTACGGCTGTTGTCCAGTGAACAACACTTCACTAATGTGACTCCTATTTTTGGGGAATTCTTTTTAGTTGAATCCCCTCAATGATGGTAGAACTTTTTCTTCCCCAAAGAGTTAGGCCTAGCCTCAACGAAGTTTCAATTTTGATTTTATAGCTATTTTGAGACGTCTCTCCCGTCGGTATTTCTTCAACAGTGATCGATTGTTCTGCACGAAATTGCAATTTCAGGCTATTTAAAATGCTCACATCAGTAGTCTGAATTTTAATTTCAACTAAGTAGACTCCAGGGTCAAATTCCATAGAAAAATCATATAAGATCTGATGCCCTTGATCTTCGTTATCAAAAGCTAGATTCAACTCACAGTTGGCAGACGTCTCAATGGATGTTTTAAATATACACGCTGGAATAAATGTTTTCTTTTTAACTCGCAGTTCTCTTTCAAAAATTTCAGTGCTAGGGCCAATTAACCCTTTAAAAATTCTGTTTGGTGGCGGATAAATCCAAATCTGACGTCCCTCGCATTGTATTTTCCGTTCCGGAGATCCAAACGAATTTTCCAAAATATGTGGATCCAACTGATCGGCAATGACAAAATCAAATGCTTGTCCTTCATCATTCAGCTGCTGAAATGAGAATAAATCATTACCCCAATAAAAAAATAAGTTCTGATCACGAACTAAATCGGGTTTTAAATGCGAAACCCAGATTTTTTCCAAGGACATATACTGAAGACTTCTTGCAAACCAGTAGTTTGCCAATCCCCTTCTTAGCCCTTGTTCATAAATACATGTTGATAAAGCCTCTATCATCCCTCGTTGAGGCTTCAAGAAAACGGTGCCAGTCGCAAAAACTTTATTCGTCTGAAATCCCAATATCCCCAGAGCGATGACCCCGATAAAATATGTTATGTATTTAGCCGATCCCTTCTTCCACAAATCCGCAGGAACTAGGTTAGCCAAAAACAAAATAGGCGTAAAAAATAGAGCCATCAAATAGCGCGCGCTTCCGTCTCCTTCCCATGCGAAAATTGCGGCAGCAATATTAATAAAAACCCCGACAACTAAGCAAAGTAGAAATAAATATTTCTTCTGAAAAGGCTTCGTATTTTTACAAATCCAGACAACTGTTAAAAGTAAACTTATTAAGCAAAACAGAAAGAAACAAAAAATGGCCGGATCAGAGAATTGCCGGTAGAGAAAATCTATGAACATCTTTAAACGCGAAATTATTTTGTCCACAGTAAAACTGTACGGCATTTCATTTTGCCGATACTGGAACTCTTCGAAACGTAAGGCCAAATACAAGACAATGAAGTTCACGCTCAAAAAGCGCGTCGACTGTTTCCAATCTTGAAAACTTTTCTTCGCAATAATATTTATGGCCAAAGTTGAAACCACTAAAGGCGCAAAATAGAACATCCATATTAAGCGATTGCTCATCGCGCACAAAAATAGAAATGCATAACCAAATGAAACAATCCATCCATTCTGTTGAGGTCGGAAAAGGTGTTCAGCGCTTAAATAAGCAAAAAGCACAGCATACACATAAATTGTAAAGTGATTAGCGAAAGTGAACTGATACTTGAATACCACATCCATCAACTGAGGAAATAAAGTGGCAACGGTCCAAGGCCCTATTAGGCCAATTGCCAATGTCCATATGATGCGAAGAAAAACGTCAGAAACATTTCGCGTCAATTGTCGATAAATCAAAAACTGCCAAATGAGCAGAGTCGGCAATGCAGAAAATATTAATGCGAAAAACCGATTTCCCGAAATAAACCTAAAAACCAAATAAACAAAAGCGTCTGGGAATAAAAAGGAGGCGCGGGAAAGTTGCCAACCGAAGAAATTCCCTGGGCTTCTTATTAAAGACTCAACAAGTGAGGGTATGGTCACCTGATCGGACCCTGTAAGCCATGCAGCTAATAAAGGATTACCTGATGCCACCAATAGAACTAAGGATGTTGAGAATATAAAGAATAAAACTAACTTAATTTGGAAATTCATCTGATAGCTATTTCAGTTCCTTTGGATTTCCAATCATCAATAGACTGGTCCCAAGGGGCAATGAAATATTTTTTTCAAATCTAAAAATAGAACGAATAATTTTTGAGATTATACCAGGTTCGGTACTTTTCTCTCCGACGGCCTGAACAGGATAAGGAACTCGTAACCAGCGACTTATAACCAAAGCCACTGGTATCATTAGGAAACCATAGTAACGAATATGCGATATACTAAAAAAATTCTTCGATAACTTTAACAGAGTCGCTTTGGAATAACGCCGATAATGTCCAAGAACCTCATCATGGTGCCCAAACAGGAATTGCAAAGCTGGCACGGTAATAACAATTCGGCCGTCAGAAGCTAGCATCGAGTGAATTTTTTTGCAGGCATTGTAGTCATCTTCCACATGCTCAATAACATCGGTTGCAACTATAATATCAAATTTTTCATCTGAGTTAAAATCTTCAATCGAACTCACCATTGTTTTAATATCAACTTGAAATTTTTTTGCTGTTTGTCGGGTAAAATCAATGCACTCTTGAGATATATCAATTGCAGTAACATCTGCTCTCGCCTTAGCCAGCCAAGCAACAAATTCTCCGCTCCCCGATCCAATCACCAAAACTTTTTCCCCTTCAATCGATCCAAGCCAACTCATTAGAATTTCATATTTACTATGAGCATAGGGATCGACCTGCCGAACAAGAAAATCATTCCACTGGTTATCAACAACTATTTCAGACATCTAAACCTTCACTTGTATCGACAATGAATTTTGGACGAGCACGCACTTCATCGTATATGCGCGCAATGTATTCCCCGAGGATACCCACACTGATCAACTGAACGCCGCCCAAAAACAATATAAGAATAACGATGGTTGGATTTCCCATCGGAAAAGGGGTGCCCATTAATTTCATGATTAAGTAAACAATTGCCAGAAGAAAAGAAACACCAGCTACAAGAAACCCAAATTGCGTACAAAGTGTTAACATGTAATTTGAAAAGCAGAAAATTCCATTAAAGCCGATTTTCAAAGAACCCAATAAAGGATTGTACTTTCCTTTTCCACCCGCCCGGGCATCGCGCTCGAACTGAACCGCAGTTTGTCGGAAACCTACTAAGGCAACCAGCCCCCTTAAAAACCCATGCGACTCTTTGAGTTTCTTAATTTCATTTACAACTCTTCGACTCATTAAACGAAAGTCACCCGTATTAGGCGGAATCTCAACGTCAGAAATTTTGTTGATAATTTTATAGCCGACGTAGGAAACGAACCTCTTAATTAAAGTTTCCCCTTTTCGCGAAGTTCTTTGCGCGTAAACAACATCGAAGCCCTCTTTCCATTTTGCATACATTTTTGAAATCAACTCGGGTGGGTCTTGCAGATCAACGTCGATAACTATAACCGCATCGCCTTTTGCATGATGGATACCGGCTAATGTGGCCATAGGCTGGCCGATGCGGCGGGAAAATTTTAGGTATTTGATATTGTTGTCAGCGGCCCTACTCTTTAATATTTCTGCTTCGGTATTATCAGTTGAGGGGTCTAGGCAAAAAATAATTTCATATGCTTTTTCTAAAGTTAATACTTCAGGAACGACTCTTTTTAAGAAAGCTGGAATGTTCTTTTCTTCGTTATAAACCGGGCTCACTATTGAAATCATCCACAGAATAATAGTTACGGCTTTAATATGGGTCAAATGCATAAGAACCAATAAAAATGGCTCCGAACGCAAGGCGCCATTTAGGCTGACGTTTGAAGAATGGTTTAGCCTGAAAAATTTGATTTTAACAAAAGAGATTACTATGCTTAATAGCCTGCTAGTGGCCGAAATGAAAGTCTTTTCAAAATCTCTGTCGTGACTGAAGGAATTCTAAATAAACGAGCAACTGAATAACCTGAACGAGTTGACCAGTCCTGCTTATCTAGCTACTATCCGCCGAGGATCCTAAAATGAATAATACTTTCACCAGAATTCCATTTACCGCTGCGGCTCCTCTTGGGCGAGAACTTGAATATATCAGCCAATGCATTCTTGAAAAAAAACAACTATCTGGTGATGGTTACTTTACCGAACAAGCACGGAATTTTTTAGAACAACAATTTGGAACAAAAAGTGTTCTTTTAACAACATCATGTACTGACGCTCTCGAGATGTCGGCTCTTTTACTGAATATTCAACCCGGTGATGAAATTATCTTTCCCTCATTCACCTTTGTATCCACCTTAAATGCATTCGTATTGCGTGGGGCAAAACCCGTTTATGCAGATATTCGCAAAGACACTTTAAATATCGACGAAAAACAATTGTCTTCACTCATTACAGAAAAAACCAAAGCGATTGTCGTTGTCCACTATGCAGGAGTCGCCTGCGAAATGGATGAAATCATGAGTCTAGCTGAAAAGCATAATATTCATATAATAGAAGACAATGCCCACGGACTTTTTGGGAAATACAAAGGAAAGTGGCTTGGAACTTTTGGCACTTTAGCCACCCACAGCTTTCATGAAACAAAAAATTTTACATGCGGCGAAGGCGGTGCTCTCTTCATAAACAATACTGACTTTATGGATCGTGCAGAAATCGTTCGAGAAAAAGGCACCAATCGAACTCGTTTTTTTCGTGGGCAAATTGATAAGTACAGTTGGGTCGACTTAGGCTCGAGTTTTCTACCTTCAGACATCCTTGCTGCTTTTCTTTACGCTCAGCTTGAAAAAAGCGAAATGATACAAAAACGTCGCCGCGAACTTTGGAATAAATATAATTCGGCTCTAGCATCGTGGGCAGAAAGCCAGTCAGTTACTCTTCCGGCTGTTCCACAACATTGCGATCAAGCTTATCACATGTTTTACATTCTGCTGCCCTCATTAAGCGCTCGCACATCAATGATTGAGTTCTTGAAAGAACAAAATATTCAAAGTGTATTTCATTATTTGCCGCTACACTTATCTGAAATGGGAAAAAAGCTAGGAGGAGATAAGTTTCAGCTTCCAGTTACTGAAAATATTTCTGACCGGATTTTAAGGTTACCTTTTTATAATACTCTAAGCGATGCAGATCAAAGCAGAGTTATTAATCGAATTTTAGGATTTTCAGTGTAATAAAATCTGATAGTTCGGGATCCCCTACTATCTTAAACCCCAAGGTCGTAAGCTTAACAATAAGATCTTTGCCGGCATCTGGATATCCTTTGCGATATATTAGAACACCTTTAATATTTTTAGATTTTAGCACATCGTTAATATGTTTAGAATCAAAAGTATCAAGGTTTTTTTGCCAGTCTTCAAGTCCTCTTCCTTTAACAGAACCATATGTGTAACTAAATGATTCAGAACAAAGGTATGGTCGAAAATGTTCATAATCATCCATGAGATGGACTTTCGGTGATTCGGGAAATAACACTAATGGAAAATTTATCAAAGCGCTACCAGGTTCAAAATTTTTTTCCAGCGTCCGACATAAATTAAGGTCTTCATCAACTTTCATAGAAATATAGTTGGATTGTTTTCTAAACTCACTTGGAAAACTTTCGAATAAAGTCAGAATAAAAATTGATGCAAATATTATTTTTTGCCATCCCCTTTTATAATTCGTCATAAAGGAGCCAATATAGAAAATAATCAAAGTAAATATAAATATTGAAAGTCGATTATTTGCTCGAAACGTAAAAAGGCCTAATGCTCCCAATATTCCCGCTAGTCCACCAACCATCGAGAAGGAAAGAACCCAAGCAGATCCAAAAAGTTCGAATAAGTATGGAACTTTACGTTCTTTTAATGCTTGGAAAATCGAACCAAAAAATAAACCAAAAAAACCTATAATGCCTATTATTCCCAAATAGCTACTTCCCATTCTCTCGGGCTTAATGAAGGCACTTGAATAATACCAATCTGAATACTTTTGTAAAAAACGAAATTTACTCCATCCTGGAATTAATAACTCTGTTATCTTTAGCCCATAAAGCTCGATTTCGCCAAGACTACGCGTCAGAGCACCTCGGTTCCCACCGAACTCAAGGAATGTTATTAAAGTATCTAAATGCATGAATAAAAACGCGGAAAAGCTACAAAGCACTGCAACCAGTGGAATCTTAAGATTTGTTAAACTTAAATTTCTAATCTGCGAGATCAACGTACAAATTAAAAAAGAAACAAGAAAAAATAATAGATAGTATGGGTTAAATAGTCCTAAAAGAAAACATATTAAGTAAATTTGTTTTCTGCTCAGTAGCCCTAATGAATATTTCTGGATAGCCTCTCTACAAACTAACACAACCCAAGGAAGGCAAAAGTACATACTTAAAGTTAGATGAATTAAATTTCGAGCTAAAAAGTAAGGGCTGAGTGCATAAATTATAGCAAGCAAAAAAGAATAAAAAGAACTTACTTTATTCGTTTTTAGCGCACAAAACATAGATAAGCTATTTAAGAAAATAACAATAATAAGCATAATGTTTGTGGCGAGCCACAATCCAACCAGATTTGATAATTTGCCAACAAAAAAATACTCGAATTCTTCAGTAATTGGAAAGTCGCTAAGATGCGAGTCTTTGGCATAAGGATATCCAAGTTTATTGCTGAGTTTAGGCCTAAATAGGTCAATAAAATCCATTTCTGAGTACTGTTTAAACATTCCAAAATGAAACAAGTAGTCCGAATTATAACCTATTGGATACTGAAGTGAGCGCATTGAGGTCTTACCAAATATAACGCTAAATGAAAGCACAGCAAAAATTAAAAAAACGACAGGAATACTCCAAAAATTTAGCTGTTTCTTAAATGTCAAAGATGGCATAAGCTTCAATGCTTTCATCAAGTTAGTCAAACGAGGAGCCAGTTAACATGATGGTAGGATCAACGTCCATAAAATTTTTGTTTATTCTTCGCAACTTTTTCTCTCGCAAATTATTTAAGATTTTATCTGCGCGTGACTTAGGAAGCACCTTAGATATTGGTGGTGGAAACTTCTTTGAATTTATAGCCAAGAAAAACATTAAGTTTACCGATTGGACCACAATTGATATTTCTGATTCTTATAAAGCAACAACAAATGATCCACGATACAAATTTTTGATACAAGATGCGACACAGACTGACTTTCAAAGCAATTCCTTCGACAGCATTTTATGCATCCAAGTGCTAGAACACACGTTTGAACCCTTCGAAATATTTAAGGAAGCAGTCCGAATATTGAAGCCTGGGGGAATCGCCTATTTCATGGCACCACAAACAGGCGTACTTCATTTAATTCCCTATCATTTTCAAAATATAACCCGATACTGGCTTATTGAGGCCGCATCCAGATGCAATGTTGAAATATTAAGCTTAGATCCGCTCGGTGGGTGGTGGCAGACAATTGCATCAAGACAATTCTACTTCTTTTTAGCCGCCTTTCGTAGAGACGGAAATAGCGGCAAAGAACATCGTCGGAACCTGCTTTTCTATGTACTATTTCCCTTTATGGCTATCTATACCATTGTCACAATGCCGATTTTATTATTATTCTCACTTGGTGATTTAACAGAGGAACCACCTAATCATCTTTTGATCTTTAGAAAAAAGGCTTATTCATAGGGATTAGATATTAAGGATGCGGAGTTGCGTTAAATAACCAATTAGACGTCAGTTTTTGTATTCACGCGAAATTTAAGCTATGTTATAGGCTGTAGTTCTATAGTTCAAAGAAACGGGCTTTTAATGGAAAATTATTCCTTTTATGGACGCTTAAAATCTGAATTTCCTTCCCAAGTCATTGTCGATGTCTCTGAGATCTGCAATTTGGCTTGCATCCACTGCCCTCATACAGACTTTAAAAAATCTGAACATTATGATGGGCGATTGCTTGATCCAGCACTTAATCAGCGGATGGTCGATGAGGTCGCTACTTTCGGCAAGGGCCTAACCCAGTATATCCGTTACACCAGTAATGGTGAGCCCATGACACACCCTAAGATATACGACATGCTTACCTACGCAAAAGAAAAATCAGGGGTTACCGTTGCTCTGACTACAAATGGAAAGCTTTTCCGAAAAGAAACTATTGATCGATTGTTGAAAACTGGTGTTGACGTCATTGATATTAGTATTGATGCTTCCTCTGAAGCTGTTTATCAGCAAATTCGTGTGGGTGGAAAGCTTGCGCCGTTAATTGAAAATCTTCGCTACCTTATTCAACAAAAGAATACCCTTGGATTGTCGACCAAAATAGTTACAAGCTATGTCGAACAGCCCAAGAATACTCACGAGACACAGGATTTTGAAAAATTTTGGAAGGCAGAAGGCGCAGACTTTGTTGTCGTTCGCCGTTTACATTCCGCTGCCGGTTGTAATCCAGATGTCGCTGCTAAGATGAGCGCATCGCTTTCTGGAACGAAACGCAAACCTTGTGTTTATCCCTGGGAAAGGATTGTGCTAGGCCCTTCTGGATCTTTAGCATTTTGTCCTGCTGATTGGACACATGGTTCGCTTTTTATTGATTACCGGCAAACGACAATAAAAGAAACTTGGCAGGGTGAGTTTTATAATAAACTCCGCGAGGCCCATCTTAAAAATGATTTTAAAAATCATAAGTTTTGCGGTCAATGTCCTGATTGGTCTGTCGTCCGTTGGCCCTCAGAAGGCCGTGCTTACGCCAGCATGATTGAAGATTTTCAACGTGAAGGCATGGAAATCGTTAAGTAGGCATGAAAAAAAAAGATAAGTTTAGTATTTTAGTTCCTGTTTTCCAGAACGCGCAAAGTCTTGAAAAAACTTTTCAAAAAATACAGGAAGTCGTCAAGCAAATATCAACTCAATACAGCTTGGCATGGGAAGTCCTTTTCGTCGACGATGGATCAACGGATGGATCACTTCAAATACTCAAAGAGTTTTCAGTAAAGCACTCAGAATTAAGAATCATCAAGCTCACAAAAAATTTCGGACAAATCAATGCCTTAATGGCCGGTTTAAGAGCTTGCACGGGCGATTGTGCAATAATGATTTCTGCTGATCTTCAAGATCCACCTGAACTTATCGAAAAAATGATCTCCCATTGGCTGAACGGCTCAAAATATATCTTTGCTGAAAGAACTGATCGCCCCGAGAAGGGTTTATCCTCCATATTTTCTAAACTGTTTTGGCATATGGTGCATAAGTTTGCACTTCCAGGCTACCCAACGGGGGGCTATGACTTTTGCTTGGTGGACCGGGATTTAATAAATATCGTTACCCAGTCTCACGAAAAAAACACCCATATATTTCCGCTCTTTTTTTATCTGGGATACAAACCAGTTTTAATTCCGTATGCACGCCAAGTGCGTGAAATGGGACGTTCACAGTGGACCTTTTCAAAAAAAATTAAACTTTCAATAGATACTTTTATCGGTTTTTCTTTTCTGCCAATTCGTTTTATCCGGGTTTGTCCCGATTGCCGTTAGAGTTTGGCCGGGTTAGGTCATTGTTTAAGCTGCCTGTTTGCTAGAGTCAAATTCATTTCCATTCAACTTGTTGATCAATATTTTCATCTGCTCCTTTCCGCCTC
>JAKFYD010000033.1 GCA_021731025.1 Pseudobdellovibrionaceae bacterium
AACCCCTCCGGTTGGTCATTTGACTTCGTTGTTGTTTCGTTTCGGACTCACATAGCGTTTATTGCGCGGCCAATCTTCAACTCCTTGAAATCGTCCGTCGTGAAATACGAATCGAAAAGTTCCATAGGAGAAATCGGCGCCATGTTCGTCTGCATACTGTTTTTGAAGGCGTCTTGCGGCCTCTTCCAAAACGGCTTCGTCCGTAAGGTCTTTGACTACAGTGCTTGCTTTGCTTTCAATCATCCGACCACTACCTTTCCCGCCAACAGGCGTTCTAATTTCTCAATCTCGGCAATCAGAGCTTTGTTATAGGCAAGCTCTTTAACCGAAAGATTTCCGTACCAATTACGAATCTCAGTTTTAATTCTCTCAATGGCACTCGGTCCTGGAGTTGCCACATATTCCAAATTTTCATTTTGTTTTGTCTGGCCCATTGCCAACCTCCCTTTAAAATATATTTCTGTATTGCATGGCCTGCATTCGTGCTCGTTCGATTCGTTCCTGTTCTGGCGGAGCAACAAAGAGAACGCAGACAACTCCTCGGATCACATTTCCTAATCCTCTCAGGACCCAGAGCCCAGCGAGCTTCCGCCAAACTTTTTTGGTTCCGAAACTGAGTTTCACGAAAAACTCGTACCCTTTAAGTCGCCAAGATTTCCAGAACGGATTCGGAAAAAGCCACTCACCTTCGTTCGGGCCAAGGATCAAGGTTTGATTCATTAAGTTTTGTTTCATGCGGCACTTCCTTTTTTAGATTTTGTTTTTTGCTTAGTTGGTAGAGGCATGATTGCTCCTACTAATTTATGGGTGTTCATTTGTTTGATCGCCTCAAAGGCCCAAGGCGGAATCGGAAGATCGTCGGCACATTGCATTCGCTGAATTGCAAAATCCGGCGAGTAGTTGCATGAATGACAGTAAGCATGTGTGCTGAACCGCTCGTAGGTCTCATCTTGGCAGCGTGGGCATTTTCCTGTTGCTCTCATTTTTCAATCCCTCCAGTAGAGAGAACCAGAATCAGGTCCTCTTAATATTTAGAATTGCAAAGGTGCAGCCGCTTGATGGAACAGGCTAACTTATTGAATTTGTTGAGTTTGAGTTTCCAATGATGATCTCGAGAAACTTTGATTCGTCGAGATCTCACCAATGGGTATGAAAGAGGTGGACGTGTCCGTCGAGATCTCGCCGAAACATCGCTGATAGCGTTTTTAGAAGGGGAGGTGATGTCGAAAACTCGCCACTAGTTCGTCAGTGTCCATTTGTTTCGATTTCGAGTTACTACTGTCACTAATTTGAATTGAATCGCGTGAATAATAGTTGGGACACAAGTTCAAATTGGTTGAACGTGCAACTTGCGCCCCGGCAATTTCGTTGTCCGATCAAACGAGTATAGAGTTTAACTAGGGAGCTGAAAATTGAACCTGGGACTGGTGGCTGATCCGAAGATACGCAGAAGTTTGCAAACGCAGTTCGAGTGAATATTCTTTCGCTGGATCGCAACGCTCTTTCTTAAGTGGCGGCTGCTCTACATTTCTGATACTCGACCGAGAAGGGATCGCAAAGATCCATCCACTCTGCGCTTCAAATCTTTTTTGTCTTCCGTCTCTTCTTTCTTAGTTACGGCATCCATACTCAGCCAAATTCCTAGTGCCTGACACTGGCTTCGCAAAGAGGTTCGCGCCACTCCAAGTTTTCGTGCAGTTTCCGACAGATTTTGATCGCAAGCCTTGTAGGTTTTAAGAATTAAAGTTCGAGCTTCGTGCTCATGTCTTGTTGCCATCTCAATTAACGATTCCAAAGTGCTAAAACCGTCCGAAGCCATTCCCGAAGCTTCAAGCTCGCCATATTTTTCAATATGTTCAGGAAGAATGATATGGCCTTCTACCAATACGGAAAGTCGTTTTATTAAATTCTCAAGTTCGCGTACGTTACCGGGCCACGAATACTGCCTGAGCATATCGAAAGCATCGGGATGGAACTGCTTTGCGACTTTGGCAGCATCCTGAGTGCAATATTTGTCCAGGAAGAATTCGCAAAGAACTTCAATGTCTTCCAAACGATCTTTAAGTTGAGGAAGATCAATTCTCATTTCTTTCATCCGGTAGACTAAGTCGACGAGAAATTCATCTCCATCAACCAATTCTTTTAAGTTTGGTTTCGCCGCAAAAACAAAACGGACATCGACTAGCTTTTCTGTGCTGCCGCCGACTCTTCGAACACGTTTTTCTTGAATAAACCTGAGGAGCATAGCTTGCGCTTCCGGGCCAAGATGATGAACTTCATCCAAAAATACGGTTCCGCCATTTGCGATCTCCAGGAGGCCTGGCTTTGATTCAGCTCCGGTAAAGGCTCCTTTTTCACTACCGAACAGCTCGCTCGCAATGAGTTCTGATTTTTTGAACTGGGTGCAATCAATTGTTCTAAACTGCTTGTCATGACGTTTGGAATTCTGATGAATCGCCCTGGCAATCAGTTCTTTTCCCGTTCCAGTTTCTCCAATAATCAGAACTGAAAGATTCGATGTCGCCGATTGAAGAACAAGTTCAGCTGCGGCTTTCATGGTAGAATTCATTGAAATAACGCCGATTTTTTTTAGAACTTCGGGCACTAAAGCTGCACGTCGCGTTCGTTGTCCTAAGAAGCTTCCAAATTTAGCTCGAAACTTTGTTAAGGCTTCTGTAATGAAGATTTGAAGCTTTTCGTGCTGACCCGAAAATTCCTTGTAGAGAAATTTATCGGCTCCATTTTTTAGCCAGAGCCTCAAGCTTTCAGGACTCGTATCTCCAGACATCATCACAATTTCAATATAGGAGTTAATTCGTTTGATTGGCTTGATAAAATCAGCGCCCAACGTAAGCTTGTCGGGAGCCTCACGAAAATGATGATCCATAAAAACCAGAAAAACATTGAATGGATTTTCTCTTATAGAAATGAGTGCCTGGTCAGGATGTGCGTAGAACTCAACCTCAAAGGCTCGATTTTCGCCAAACACCGAATTAAGAGACAGCTCCAACCCTTGGCGAAAGCAGCTTTCGTCATCAATAAAAATAACTCTTGGTGTCTCCATAAAACCCCTTTTCTAAAAAACTCAGGCCTCTCTAATAGCTAAACTTAAACGTACTTCTGATGCGTGTTTACGCGTCAAATCGGTGACTATTGGTAAAACGACTCTTACTTCAGTCCCAACACCCTCTTGAGAGGTCATCAGAATTCGTCCATGATTCTGCTCAATTTTCTTTTTGGCCCATTGAAATCCAAGCCCCTTGCCATCGGGCTTTCCGTACGATCCGCCTTTATCCATGATACTTTTCAGGATCGCCTCGGGAATTCCCATTCCATTGTCGATGATTGAAATCGTGCACTCTGTTTCGTTCCGCACGTAGTTGACTTCAACCTGTCCATCTTCTGAAACGGCTTGTAATGAATTGTCGATCAAATTTGAAATGACTCTTTTAAAGTCACTGATTCGCATTTCAACAAGAGTATCCTCATCCGCTAGATTTCCGCTCACGCTTACATTTGAGGTGTACTTGCAGAGCAGGGCTTTTTCCGAGATCATTTCATTCAGTGCAAGACTGACAGACATTGGGAGCTTCTGTATACGTGAGCGTACTTCGCTAGATCCATACACTGGCGTGTGGTGACTAATAACATCGTCTGCGATGTCGCTGATCCTCTGGGCCGAGTTGTTCAGAGCACTCTTTAGTTGGGGGTCGAGTTGATTTTGAGCAGCGTGAAGGGCCATTTGAAGCCCGACAACAGGTGAGCGAATGTCATGCGCGACTTGCTTTGCAACATCAAGAGCGGCCTTTGCTTCTGCGGCCGCTTTTGAAACTTCAAACTGATGACTCAGGCTGTTTCCTAGAGATAAGAATTCGCTAATTTTAAAGGCTGGCATTTTCTGTGGATTATCACCAGGCGACTCGAGAATTTTCATTAGCTCATTCAGTTCTTTTCGGATGCGAGCAAAACCTATTGAAAGAACGAAAAATAATGCAAGAGAAAGGAAAACAAATCCAACTACATTCTTTCCGAGATTTTTCCACGTATTCTCAACTAAATCTGAATTATCAAAGATAATGGATAAGTGCCCCATTTGATTTGCCCGATCTTCAGAAAAATAGAGGTCGACGTCCATTCTATTGAGTCCCGTACTTGATCCGACTTTACTTTTGTTGCAGCTCTGAATCGTCTCCGATGCGGATTTAATTTCGATACACGATATCTGTGAATTACGAGTCAATTCTTCTGCGCGAATTCTCGCTTCTATGAGGCTCCCTTGAATAAGAGGCTGTCTTATAACAGCCGCAAAGGTTTCAAATGTAAGTTTCTGACTATCTAACCGAGATGCCTTATTTGTTTGATAGTCATTCCAAGCAAAAAGGGCGCTGATTAAGGTGCTCACCAACAAGACAATGGGAACGAGCAGTCTCAAAAAATAGCGATTGATAGAGCGTGTTCTAGGATTCATGAATGGCGTCACTCCAACTCCTTCACGGCGTGAAGGCGCGGAGTATAACGGTAGGTGGCTTCTTCAGAAATCATATTAGGCTTTCCGATTATATAGAACGGTATGCGCCATCCCGGGACCATAAGCTGATCCTTGCGAAGTTGCTCGTTGATCTGCTGAAACAATTCACTTCGGACGGTCCAATTTTCTTCTTGCCTAGCTCGCTTATACTTCTCGGCAAGATTGGGTCCTATGTATGTTGCAAAATCTTTCACCAAGAATGTCGGAAGAAGAGCAATGAACCCTTCTGGATCATTGAATCCTCCAGCCCAGCCAGCGAAAATGACATCAGGCTTTTTCTCCGCGATCTTTCCCATCTCTGATGGTGATATTTTGACGATTTCAATTTGAAATCCATACGTCTTAGCCAACGCTTGAACGTCATTTGCTTTTAAGAAGTCATCAAACGTCGCCCCAATAAATGCCAATCTTAAAGGTTCGACCTTTTCAGATTTTTTTCGATGCACTTTTGGAATATGCGTAACTGCCAAATGTCCGGCGACTCCCTTGGGAATGACACCAGTAGCTCTTTCGAGGTCGAGTTTTTTGCAACCTCTATCCAAGATCTCCTCGATCAATCCCATAGTTCGGTTTCGAGTTTCAGGCGAACTGAAGTGCGCTCCGTGAGGATGCCACCATGCCGAGGTTTGGGCGTAGCTGATTTGGTTAATGGCTTTGAGTTTTTCAAACCCCTTTACCTTTTGCATTCCGGTCTTTGTTGAAAGAGTGACGCCTGGTGCGTAGTCGGGAATATCTGTTGCTGGCACATTCAAGTCACCATCAGCAAAGAAAACCAGTTGCCACTCTTTAATGCTAATCGAGGATGCCTGGGGATACTTCGCGTTGATCTCGAGCATCCACTTATCTCCGCGCTTCATAAGACGATACGGCCCAGAACCAACGATGGGTTCAGTGGAAGTCTTATCGAAGCTCCATCCCATAGGAACTACGCCAAGTTGATCGCGACTTAATGCTTTAAGGATGGATACATTCGGTTCTTTTAATTTGATAACCAAGACATCGGACGCCGGAACTTCAATTGTAGAAATGCTGGCTACGAAGTTACTCGACTGAGATTTTTTCGAGATCACTCTTTCGATGGTGTATTTGATGTCTTTGGATTCAAGCTTTTGTCCGTTTGAAAAAACACGATCTTTACGAATCTTAAAGCGAATCGTGAGACCATTGTCTTCAAACGTCCAACTCTCAGCAAGACCTGGCGTTACATTCCCAAGCTTGTCTGTATCAACCATAGGTTCAAGAATTTGACCTAATACGATATGTTCCGCGAACTGATTCACCTCTGCGGGGTCACGAGGAAACGTCGGCGGCACATAACCATATTTTTTTGGTGTGGCTGCGCTAAGTGTTGATGTCATAAAAATTATCCCTCCGATAAAGGCAAACCACTTCTTCATATTAACTGGCCTGCCTTTCTGCTATCCCGACCAACTTCTCCGCAAAGGCAGTCAGCTCCTGGGCTTCAAATGCCTCAATGTTTTGTCGTAAAAATTCTTGATGCTTTTGATTTATTTTTCCACTCATTCGTTGATACTGCACCATGCGGTACAGCGCCCACATCGAATGAAGCCTGCCAATCGGCGGTCGCTTTATTCCCTGAAATGGGGCATGAACTTCATTATAGTCAAAGGGTTCACTCACAAGACGGTCGAGCAGATTCACTAGAAATAATTCTTGGTGTGCCATTTCATGAACAACAGAAACAGCAAGTTGCTCTGATGTATGCTGCCACACTCCATCCCCAATTAGAATCAATCCGAAAATATGGGGGTGCGAAGCGGTTCTGAAGTTAACACCCTTAATTCGTAAAAATCCGGTGATGTTTGCTTTTCTTAGAGCGGACAAGTCCCTGTTAGTATTTTCAACTAACATCAGTGCTTCTTGAAGTTTGTCACGCGTCCCAATTTCAAAGGCGTCTAAGCTTGCGCCCTCATACTGTTCAACAAACGTGGCTTTAATAAGATTTTTTGCAGACTCGCTGAGCTGGTTGGGCGCAATTGATTGGCTCAGACTCGGAATTAAAATATTATCAGGATGGACCTTTCCGTAATGCCCCATACACAAAGCAGAGAGATTATTTTCTAGTGGATTCACTTGAAATCCGTTTGCTAAGCGTCTTCGAAAAGAAGGAGCAATGCTCTGAAGAGACCATTCCCCCATTTCTAATTCTGAAAGGACTTTATCTGCCAGGCTCATTCTAGAGAGCACTCGCTTTAACAATGTCGGCAGCTAAAATTTTAAATGCACCATTTTCAAAAACTGATAGATCAAGCTCGCCGTCTTCTTTAATCTGAAATGCAAGATCCTTAGCACTCTGGGCCCGTGACAACTCAACCAATCTTAGTAAATCAATTTTAATGGTTCTTGCAGCGGCCGGAGTCAGCGAATAGTAGGTACCTTTTTGAAGTCCGCCGAGATCAACGGCTTTGTCTCCGCATGCGTGAGCAGCCTCAATTCCTACGGTCAAAACAACCACGGCACCAATTGCACTTTTTAACTTTTTCATAGAACCCCCGTTCTGGTTAAAAACCCTACGGAAGTACCTATGCAGCTCAGGTGCCAACTGCCTAATGATTAAACAGCATTTGATGATGTAGTATCATTGCAATCGTCGAGAATGCGCCAATACCTATTTGTTTTGCTATGAGCGCCGTCGAAAAATCGCCAAAAGCGATGTCTTTTAGGCCAACTGGTGTCGAAATCTCGCCACTTTGTTGTTCGTACCATAAAAATTTTTCAATCAGCAATCATCATATCGGCAACACATTTTGTATCGCCGCCGTAGTCATAGAACGGCGTTGAACCGCTTCTAGTCAAAACGCTCGTGTTAGTTACACCAATCTGGGTAGCGTCATATGAGAATTTCTCGATGGCGTAGTTCACGATAGTCGTTGAAGTATTGACTGCGGTTGCAACATACAGCTTGTTTTCAGTCGAATCGAGAACCATAGCGGATACCCCATACAACAAATAGGGATACGTCGCTGGATAGAGATTCGCATCGTAGATCTTATTGGCGGCTCCAACTGTCACCGATGAAGCGGTCTCTGTTACGCTGTATGCATAAATGCTATTAATGTCTGTCGCAGTTGAACTGCCGGCGTAAGCGACCAGGAGTTTAGCGTTGAGGGCGTCGTATGCCGCAGCCACTGGAAATGCCGCCGTGTTAGGCGCTGCCTGCGCAGGAGTGCAATCACCCCCAGCGCTATATCCGGCGGGCTTAACAAAGCCGAACCTGTTTTGCGATGTTGCTGCGTGAAGAAATAAAATAAACTGATTGCTCATCGTTGTGACTTTCGACATTAAGGTCGTCGAAGTAGCGCATGGAGCGGCTGGTGCGCTAACATATGGATTTGCGCCATTGATCACTCTGACATTTGCACCTGTGATCTTCTCAATAGCGGTTGACTTACTGATTAGAAAATCCCCATTCGATAAGAGCTTCATTCCCCGCAGTTGGGCGCTCAGTGCCGTGGTATTGTTGCTGAATAAAGTTCGGCTACCATCTGTGGATTTAGCAACACGCTCGATTCGACGCGCGCCCGCTGTGGTTGTATTTTCTACGAGCACGTAGAGATTTTCTGAATCAATACTCGCGATCCCGACAGGCGAATCACCAGCCTGAGATGGTGAAGAGTTATAGTCGGCAATAGTGGCATCTTTCACGCCCGTAGAAAGATTGATTCTATAAACCAAATTCGACGATGTCGTATTCGAAAACGCTGTATTGCCGCCGCCAGAATAGCAGGCCCCTGATGCTACATATAGATAGCGTGAACTGGCCGTCGCTTCTTCATCCTCGGGTGGCTTTGCACAACTTGCGCAGATGAATGTCACCGCCATAAACGCGAAACAAAGGTTGAGGCGATTCAGTTTTTTTGATGAAGATGTTCTTAATTGATATTTCATACAAATCCAAATTCGGCACATTCTTAAGAATCTTAAAGAGTCTTGTCTAAAAACGAGACCAAGGTGGGGAAGATCTTAAGATTATTCAGGTTTCTAAAGATTTGTCCGAAATGAAACGGGATGGGTCAACGTTCACAATTTCTTATCATTTGTGTTTTGCTTTTTCTTTGCTCTGTGAGTGAAGCAAATAACTATGGCGTCTATCCGCGAACTCGTCTGGGCATTCGTCAAAGCCTTTATTCCGGTGAAAAAGGGAAGTCCTTCACTGAAACATCTGTTGGATATGGCGCAGGAGTTTCTGTGTTTCTCGATGGCCGTCACTTCATTCCATTTTTTGGATTCAACATTGGAATAATGGCAGGACGACAAGTTTTTTTAGATAATTCAACTGAGGTTACGGCCTCGTTCAATTACTATTCCGCTGCGACTGAAATGGGTCTTCAGATTTTCCCGATAGAGCGCAGAACCAAAGGTTTCAATGTCTACTTTGTTGGCATGGGAATCGTTGGTTACAACTTCGTTGCACTCTCGAAGAACGCAACACTCACATCAATTCCCTACAGCGATCAGTCCTTTTCAGCTGGATACGCTGCTGGAATTGGCACCGAATGGATCATGAACAACGCCAGTCCGAGCAAGTGGGCCTTAAATGCAGAGGTCCTTTTCAAAAAAGAAAGTGCAACTCTGTTCAAGCAAACATTCGATCTAAGCAGCATGGTTTTCTCGGTGGGGCTGGGGTGGTAGCACTGAGCCGTCTCGTCTTCGTAATTTTCACTGTAGTCTCGTCTTTCGCACGAGCAGATATCCATCTGGGCGGTGACGTCGGACTGATACAGGATCAAAAAACGATTACGTCGCGAGATTTAATCCAAACGACTTTTTACGATGCATATCTTTATTTGCAAGCGAGCAGAAATTATCCATTCTATCTTGGGTTTGAATACGTCTACATTTCTACGACACAGCCCAACACAGTTGCGACCACAACAGCGACGCTTACGTCATCCAACGCAATGGCTGGCATGAAATATGTTTTCGGTAAAAAAGAACTCTTCTCAATTACTTTGATGGGCAGTCCATTTATTCAAGCGAACTATCAGGTGACAGGATCGGCAAGCGACCTGTGGTCGGGATCAGCGTTTGCCTCCAAACTGTCGATACATCCAGAGTTGTCGTCTTCACTGAAGCTCTGTGTGTCACTCGTATACTACTCAGCGACGTACACATCCAAAAGCGATTCCTCTGGCAGTACGACGGTAAGCAGTTTTTCAAGGAGCCTTTTAATTCCGACTTTTGGGCTTCAATTAAATTTCTAAGAAATAGAGAATAATTTTGGTTTAGGCCGCTGCCATTTTGCGAATGACAGCGCCAATATCTGTTACGAAAGGTTTTTGAACAAACGCACTGGCACCTGCGGCAAGAATCAGCTGCTCGTTGTGGTTGCCGCCGGTCATAACGATAATGGGTATGTCCGCGTTGTCACGTTTCACTTCCTCAAGAAGTTCTAGTCCGTTTTTTATGGCCATATCAATGTCGGTGATAATCAGATCGACCTGTTGGTCTGCAATAATGCTGAGAGCGATTTGGCCGTTGGCAGCCTCAAGCACGTTGTATCCCGCCCCATCAAGCTGCTCTCTTATTACGGATCTCAAATCAGCATCATCTTCAACTACGAGAATATTCTTAACCATAATCAAGATTATCACCGAAATCGCCTAGGTACGTATAGTCCTGGACGGTAAATCTATACCGACGGTGGAATCAGACCGACCCGATACACTTTCGTATGTGAGTTCGATTGAAGCAAAATACAACAGGCTACTCCGTACAATCGGAGCCAACTTAAAGAGGATGCGAAAGTCCAGGAACTTATCTCAAGCAGATATGACGGGACATGGTTTTGAGTTGCGAAACTACCAGCGACTTGAGTCGGGTAGACATTCGCCCAGCCTGTTTACGCTTCATCGACTCGCAATCATATTTGATTGCGAAGTAAAAGATCTGTTCAGTTAAGAAATTGTCTAGCTTTTTTTAGTTCGGACTTTTTGGTTTAATATTTAAGAGACATTTAATGCATATTTTTCAATCGATCCTCTAAGTTTTTCTGCTTTCTTTCGAACCTAGCTGTTTCGATTTTTACTTTTCTTTCATTTAAAACTTGCTGGCCTCGACCGAAGAACATGTCTGCAGGGCGTAGATAATTTATGCCCGCGTGGAGCCGCTGGTGATTGTATTCTAAATTATATTTATTTAAAATGTCCCAGGCCTCTTGATAACTTTGCGGGCTGTTTGGTCTAATCGCTTCTTGCTTCACGGTACCGTTAAGTCGTTCAATCTTTCCATTTGTTTGCGGGTGATTTCTTCTCGTAAAAACTTGTTGGATTTCTAATTTATGAAGTAATTTTTTAAATTCTAAACTAATAAACTGGCTACCATTGTCGTTGATAAGTCGTGGTTTTGCGTGCGGGTATTTCTCTTTCACACGCTGAACGAACATTTCAACACTGCCGCCCAGCATGTCTGTCATCAACTCCCAGTCCAGCATGTACCTTGAGTAACCATCCAGCATCATAATTAAAAAATAAAACACCCCGCCAAGCTTAATGTACGCAATGTCCGTGTGCCAGTGGTGATGGGGGTACTTGGGCTTATGCTGATATTCTTTTTTCGTATCACCATGGTTAACTTTGTTCCAACCAGCAAGCTTTCCGTGTTCGGCTAATATATCGTAAACTTTTGATTCAGAAAGGTGTGCGATGTTTTCATCAACCATCTGCCAACAAAACTTTCGGTAACCGATGTCTGGATATTGCTCGCGGTGCCTGAGCACAGCTTCGATTTCATGAGCTCGTAGTGAAGCTATATTTTCAGTGACTAATTTTTTAGATTTTGGCTCTGGAAAACTCACCCATCCATGGTAAGTCGATTTTTTGATGTCGTAGAAATTTAAAAGTATATTTAAACTTAAGCCCGTACGCTGCTGTTGCTTTTCAATATCAGCAATGATCTCAAGGCGTAAAAGCGGATTGATATTTACAGCAGACCCGAAGCCCCAAGATTTTTTTTTAATTCGATATTTTCTTGAACAATTTCGGTGATCGCTGACTGCATTTTTAAAATCTTTTTTTCTTGCTCGTCAATTTTACGAAGCTCAGCTTTCGTAGGGCCGTCATCTGATTTTTTAAAACCTTCAAGGGCTGACTTTAAAAACTTGTCCTGCCATTTGTAAAACTGGGATGGAGCAATGTTATATTTCTTACAAAGATCTGAAATTGAAGTCTTCGTCGTGAGCTGCTCTTTGACGATCTTAAATTTCTGGTCTGGCGTTAAATGCCGACGTGATTTATCCTGACTTGGTTCCATAAAAACTCCTTCTGACTTATTTCAAATTCTAGAAAGAGTTTCACTATTAAAACATCCTCTAAAAGTTTGCGTCAAAAGTCTGACTAACAAAAAAGCGGGACACTTCCCCTTAAAATAGTCTTCACAAAACCAGTCCCAAAGGTCATGTGTACTTGTAGGATGATAATTCGAAAGCATATTTCTGATTTGTTCAATTTCTTCATCATGAATTTTAAATAGCAGATTCAATGTTTCTTTATTGTCAGACCTAGTTTTAAGAGATCGCAATTTATTATAAATTTCGACAGGAAGCTCTGTTCCCACTTCCCTAAAAAGATCAATGAGCGCATGAACGATAACCACTTTACGCGCTTGATTTATAAATTCAGAGCGAATGTTTACATTTGTGTAGAGAGGGATTTTTTCATCGAGAAGAGCATTAAGCATCTCAACTGATTTATCATGGAAAAGATCAAGACTAAAATTTGCTGCAAATAGAATATTTGTATCGATTAAGCAGCCTAATTTTCTCGCAGGAGCTTCATTTACAAATGTTCGCAAATCCTTTGCTTCGATGATGGACATTAGACTTCCAAATCACCAGAATTTTTTGGCTGGGCAATTTTCTTCTTTTGAACTTTAGATTGCTGACTCTCTTTCCTGCCTTCTTCTTTTAAAAAATCAGAAATTCTTTTGCTGACAGGCTGACGATAAATTTTCTCAAATCTTTTAGCTGCATTGTCGATTGTACTTCTCTTTCCCATTTTAGGTTCAGCCATAAATGTTCCTCTTTCAAAAGTAATAATTCATATCATGATAACATGAAAAAACTATTTTGCAACTTATTGAAAATACAAAGGTTATCCGAATTTCGAATGCTTCAATTTTTAAGGATAGAGTCACAGGTCTTTCGGCACCGGCAGACCAACTTGGAGCTCATCTATATAAGTTAACTCGTGCATTCACGAAAAAATAGTTTATATCTCGCTCGTCAAAAGCTCCCGCCAATTTCCCTTCAGTATGAGCAAATATTTAGATAGTGTGTATTATTTGTGGCCATACTAATCTCGAACTTTTAAAATATTAGGTAATCCTATGAATACAAAGCTGAGTCATGTTGCGCTTTTAGTAAATTCAGTTGAAGCATCGGCTGCATTTCTAAAATCGCGTGGCATTAAAACAGGAAATCCTGAAGTTTTTGAGTCCGAGGGAACAAAAGAAGTTTATGTAGGGTCTTACGGGGCACAGAGTGGACTTTTGCTTTTGATCGAAGCTCAATCTGAAGGACCTTACAAGAGAGCCTTCATGAAAAGAGGAGCGTCTTTGCATCACCTTGCAATTGATGTTCTGAATATCGAAGACTTTTCTCGTGAAGCGCAAAAAGTAGGATGGAAGTTGCATCCAATTAGCGAAACGACGGCATCTTATAAAACTATTTGGCTGTTTTTAAAAGGCATTCCTACTTTAATTGAAGTCCAGCAGAAAAAGGAACTCCCTTCAAAGCCAATGAAAATCTCAAAGGTAGAGCTTCCGATTAAAGAAGCACAGCTTACACTTTTTGAAGCTATTGGATTGGGTGAGGTGGTGTCACAAGGTAATGAGACATTACTCACTCTAGACGGTCGAAAATTAAATTTTAATCAAGTTGCATGTCTCAAATAAGTTCTAAACTCGTCCGCTATGGCTCGCCATGCAATGACGAAGACCGCTTGCTATGAATAGAGTATCAAGTGTCACGCGTTTGAAAGGGGTAAACATTTGAACCATCGAAAAATTCTCATGGGTGTTATTCTCGCTCTAAGTATGTTGTGTTCTTTCTCAGCTTCAGCTGCGGATTCAGACAACAGTCCTCTTGGGGTCGCCCTATTTCCACCTCTTCAACTTCCCAACTCGGGTTACGGCATCACAGGTCTTCGGCTGAGCCTCGTCGGTTCACATCGCGAGTCGCAAGGAATTGATTTGGCTCTCTTGGGCAATGTTACCAATAAAAAGTTTAGAGGGCTCGCAATCTCTGGTCTGTTTAATTACAATTCCGGTCTTGCTACCGTTATCGGCTTACAAGCTTCAGCACTTGCGAATATAAACGTAGGGGCAAGCACGGTTTATGGAGTTCAGCTCGCCGGCTACAACACGGCTGGCACCGTTTATGGATTACAATTAGGTCTTTTCAATGTCGCCAATGATCTCCACGGAGTTCAAATCGGATTGTTCAATATCAATAGGACCGGGCTTTTTAAAGGTTCGCCTATTATCAATATTGGATTCTGAGCGTTTGAACTTAGCTGAATTCTGCATACTGGATTTAGTATTCTGAATACCAAATCCAGTATGCAGAATTCAGTCCTGTACACTTCTTCTGAATACTGATCAGTATACTGAGTGTTGCTTTTAAAATGTGTATTTACTTTTTAACACCGGGGCATGTATCTGTCCAAGTTTCGCTAATGCTAAAACATTGTTTTGAATTACAGATCGTATCCAATGTTAAGTAGGTGTAGGATGACGAATGTTTTCCGTATGAACCAAAATCTATGTAAATGTCAGGTGTGCTCTTTTCAGAATTTTTTATTAAAACATCTCGTAGACAAAGTGTAACTTTTGAATCTTCTTTAAGAATTTTTTCGATTTTTGTCTTTTGAATTCTACATTGATCATCGTCTTGATTTATCGGATGCATCGCCGCAATAACTTCGTTACCGTTATTAAGTATATAAAGAAAATACTGATGTCTCCACTTGTTTTCCTTTTCTGCATTTAGAAAGTAACACTCCTGTTTAACTCTATCGCTTGAAACTTTAACAATATGTAGTTCTTCTTTTTCAAATGATTTAATTTCAAATGGTTTAGGCGTTTGACACCCACTAAGAAGGAGGAAAAGAAATAATAAATTATTTTTTAAGTTTGTCATAATAGGCTCTGTATCTTTCCATTATTACTTTCGCAGTTCTAGATTTATCTTTTAAAATTCCTTTATAAACTTGAATCAATTCATCTGAGGTTGCAGGACGTTTCAGAACTCTATCCGCATAAGACTTTTTATAGGCCATCCACCGAGTACCTAAAGCAACCGAAACAATCGGGTCTTTCAAGTCTTTTTTGCGAATACCTTTGAAAACGAAATCTTTAGCTTCGCCTTCTATGTTTTGCAGGATTTTTAAAGTGTCTGTTGTGATTTGAGTCAAGCCTGTAGCTTCTTTATTAACAGCACTTGGATTAAAAGTTGACTCAGATGCTATAAGAGCTTTGATCATGTCCGGATCAATAAGTTCTTTGAATTTAAATTTCTTATTAAAATAGTCTACCCATATAGCAATTAAGTCAGAATATTTATCTTCATTGGGAATTTTTAGCTTCTTTGCTTTTGGATAAGATAAACTTTTCTTGTCATATTTTTCAACCACTTTATAAATCATCTTAAGGTCAAGATAATGTCCTTCAATGTGACGGAGATGTCGATCAACTGTAGTTCGGCCTGAGGGATTTTTTTGGCTGATTGGAACTCGTCTTGGATGTTCTCGAACAACAATAGTTTTCGCAGTTCTTTTGGAGATTCGTTTATTTGTTGACATAGGAAAATAATTGCACTGGCAAAAGATATCAGTCAAATGTAAACTTTAGAAGGAACCCGTTTTAGTTTCGATACATTTGCCCTGACCACCTGGCAGTAAACAAAATTCCATCTACACCACCCGAGCGAATCAAATTGCGACGTCTCATTTCGTAACGACTAATTCCCGTCTCACCGTCGAACAATTTACCAAAAAAACAAACTTTAAAAGCACGCCTTAACCTTTCCATGCGGCACGACGATTGCTCATATACAGAATCAACACTAACGAGAGGAACCCCCATGCTACCGCTTCACAAAATTTTACGGCTTACTTTGATTTCAGCTACTTTAGTTTTGTCTGTGACAACAAGCTTCGCCAAAGAAAAAAAACGTCCCGAATGGGCCAACGAAACTTTTAGACAGATGAATGCACTTTCAAAAGATGCTTCTAAAGACATCAAAGAGTTCATCAAAGAGAACCCTGACTGGGTTGCTGACGCTTTCGGCGGAACAATCTATGACCGCAAAGAAGCGTTTAAAGCAATAGTTAGAGATCCTATTCACGCTATAGACGTGGGTATCAATGACTTAAAAAAGAATTTGGGACTCAATTATGAACCATCGGATGGATTAACTAACCTTTGCACCTCGCCGCGCATTTGCCTGGGTATGCAATATATTACGGCCAAATCCATTTTAGAAAATATGTCAAAGTATCCTGATCTTGAATTTTATATGGGCTCAACTGGTGATGAAAAGCATAACTTTATCGTTATGATTCCAAAGGGCATCGAAAAGACCCAAGAGAATATGGAAAAGTTTTCCATTATATTTGATCCTTACCCTTCACAAAGTGGCGAGATTGATCAGTTCCTGCACTTTGGTTTTGAACCTCTGTACAAGGGCATGAGTTTTATGCCCTTGATAAATCAGGATAGCTTAGACCTGGTCTTCGGCAAGAATCCCTTTGGATCGCCAACCCCAACTCCCGATCCAGATCCTACCCCAACTCCAGACGTTTGCGCTGGCGGTATCTATAAAACTAATCCCGACGGAACTGCAGTGATGGCCCAAGCTGCCGATGGAAAATACTACCCTGTTGCGGGCTCTCCTCTTGTGTGGGCGCTATTTGTTGCAGCCTCACCCCAAGGAACTGTCTCTGCATCAATGGGTTATACTCTGACAACTCAGTGTGATTGGAATGCTCATCCCGAGTACCTTCAACAGGCTCTTGCAACCGTGAATCCTGCTACCGGTTTCAACTGTATCGGGATTTACAATATGGCACCGGGAACTCTTATTGGAACTTCTCTTCCAAAAACAGGATTTAGCTCCATCCACTGCCCTTAATATGAAAAGGGGTAGGCACAAATGTGTCTACCCTAACTCTTTAGACCAAAGCCTTACGACTTCACATTCTTCAGAAAAACTTTCGCCACTCACACTCATCACTCCGTCATTGAAAACAAGATTCCAACGATTTTCTTTTTCGATATGTCCTTGAAGCCGTTCCAAAAATTTTGAAGGAATCGAAATGATCTGAACTTCTTCTTTCCGGAAGATTTTTTCTTTCGCCATCTCGGTCAAAAGAATTTGCGGATTTTTATAGGTAAAAATTTGCACGATGTTGGCCGCTTTAGAGGCTTTATGTATTTTTCGGTTGGAAGGATTTCCAATCTCAATCCAAAGAGAAAACCCCCCTTGAAGATTTGCGACACTTAAAGCAGGTCCTTCGGGATCGCCTAATCCCGAGGCCGAGATCTCGAGCCTTTCCTCGTAACTGAGAGCATAGGCGACTACTCGTGTGAGAAGATAATCTAAACTTTCTGAAGGATGTTGGGCCAGGCGAAAATCAAGAGTTTCATAGCAATTCTTCTCTAGATTCGAGAGTTCAATTTTAAAGCGGTAGAGTTTTGAAGCTAATGCCATTTGATAATTTCTTATTTGTAAATTTGCTCAACGATCAAAGCTGAAAGTCGCTCAAGAGGGGCTTCAAAATTTGCGGTACTGCCTTCGATGATACATCTAGGCATACCGAACACGACACAAGAAGATGCTGACTCAGCTAAAACGCGGCCACCCAATTTGCGAATGGATTTACTTCCTTCAAAGCCATCGCTTCCCATGCCCGTCATGACCAAGGCAAGCACTCCTGAACCTGCAGCTGCGGCAGCACTTTCGAAAAGCACGTCCACTGAAGGATGGTGTAAAGATTCAAGAGGTTCATGCGAAACCACGGCAAAATATTTTCCGTGATGGCTACGAATTTTAAGATGTCTTCCTCCCGCTGCAATGACAGCACGGCCAGGAATTAACTCCATTCCATCGTGAGCTTCATCCACTTGGATTGAACCAATTTTACTGAGACGAGCGGCCAAAGGAGCGGTGTAGCCCGCCGGTATGTGAAGAGCAATTGCAATTGGAACTGGTAGACCCTGCGGTAAGGATTTAAAAAGGCTGGTTAAAGCTTGAGGCCCACCCGTCGATGTTCCGATCACGACTAATTTTGTTGCTGAAACTTTCGAAAGATCAGGCAAAAATTTTTGAGCGGTTTCGTCCACCAAGAGAGATCCCATTTTGGGCTTTGCAGTAGCCGCTGCTTTGACTTTGGCGATGAGTTCATCTGACAAATCGTAGAGGCGGTCCGTAGGTAGCAAAGTTGGCTTTGTGACAAGTTCAATGGCGCCATTTTGCAAAGCTTCGATAGCGAGATCAGAATCCGCAGCCGAGGAACTAACAACGATAACCCGAGGGGCATTCTCTTTTGAAAGAGTTCGCAAAAATCCAATACCGTCCAAATCGGGCATCATCAAATCAAGAGTAACAACATCGGGACGAACTTCAGGAATTTTTTCGAGAGCCTCGAGTCCATCTCGAGCAATGCCGACGACATCAATTTCAGGATCGCGTGATAAAATATCGCGGATCACTTTTCTAGCGAAGGCAGAGTCATCGACAACTAAGACTCGAATACGTGGATTCACGAGTTGCGAACCTTTCTATAGATAAAAGCGCCACCATGTTCTTCACCAACAAAATGTCCCGAGTAACGCAACAAAGATTCTGAAACTCCAACCAATAAAATTCCATCGTTGATGAGCGATCGCGAAAGCCGATCAAGCACTGCACGAACAACCTGATCCGAGAAATAGATCAGCACATTTCGACAAAGAATAGCATCGAAGGAACCCAACTGCATGAGCTCAATCTCTGTCATTAGATTCTTTTTTTCCCATTTTATTTTGCTGCACAAATCAGGTTTAACCTGAAAATGACCATCACTGTTCGCAGTAAGATATTTTTCAAAAAGATGCGGGGCTGGTATGTTCCTTACCGCGCGCTTGCCGAACTTTCCACTTTGCGCTTTTGCTAGGACTCGAGAGCTAATATCAGTAGCAACGATCTCAACTTTATCCAGTAGATTCCGGTCATCTAACAACATCGCTAGGGAAAGTGGTTCCTCTCCGGTAGCGCAAGCCGCGGACCAAATTCTTGGACGCCGACCACTGGCGCACCAAGGTTCAATAAAGTTATCCACGAGGGATTGGATCGCTGGCCATTCTCGGAAAAAGTAAGTTTCGTTAACGACGAGAGTTTCTGTCAACTCCGTCAACTCTTTCTCTCCGTTCAGGTCGTATCTAAGAAAATAGTAATAATCGAGAAGAGAAGCGAAACCCACTTCTTGCGCCCGAGATGATAACTTATCTTGGAGAAGCTCCTTATCTCGATGTGAATAAGTAATACCTACTTTTTCTTCAATATAGGAACTGAGGATAGAGAATACAGGCGGAGAAAGCTCGAGGCTGTTCATGGGATCAAGCCTCACTGTCTTAATAACAGACTGCAAATCTGTCTAACTTCTTGATCGGGATCATTCTCTTCCGCTTCTTGGAGTGCGGAGACCATTTCGGAATCTCGACGTGCAGCGAGTGCCTGTGCCGCTGCTTTTCGCGCAGCCACATTGTTCAAGCGAAATGCAGAAAGTAGAGCTGTGCGTGCCTCAGGACGTTGAAGCCGAGATAAAATCGAAATAAGAATGGCCGCCAATTCATGATCTGCAGAGGCAAGCGCGATCAAAAGACCGGCCACTCGACCTTCGCTGGGAATCAAGAGCGCCGCTTTCGCTTTATTCTTCAATGCGGGAATAGCTAAAAGCTCAACTAAGACTTCCGTAGCTTCTTGTTCCCGTCTTCCGCCAAGAAATGCAATTGCACTCGCACTGACTTGTTCGTCTCTGTCCGAAGCTGCAGAGCTCAGAGCACCGACCACACGACTTGATGGGAATTGGGCGACTGCCGAAAGTGCCATCAATTTTGTCGCAGGATCAGATGAACTGACTGCCGATAAAAGTATTGGTAAATCTTCAATACGCTTCGCGAGTCCAAGACCGACCAGTGCTGCTCGCCGAATTTCAAGATCCTCGCGCTCGGCAGCAGATCTCAGTGCTTGATGGGCGACAGGCGAATCGAAATGAGAGAGCGCTTCGATAGCAGCTACCCGCACTTGACCAGCAACATCTTCGAGCAATTTTACAATCTCTGATGATGCGGGAATATATTTGAGTCGTCCTAGTGATTGACATGCATAATACCGAGTCCAAGAATCTGTGTCATTCAAACCATTCATCAATAGTGAATAAACTTTTTCATTTCCACTTTGCAGTTGTCCAAGTGCTCGCATAGATAGAGCCCGAGTTCTTGCAACTTCAGCTTGAGCAGATGCAAAAAGAGCTTCCAGAGCTTCTTTGTTATCGAGAAATGGTAACCCGTAAAGAGCTGCTTCTTGAACCCGCGGATCAATATCTGACATGCCTTTGAGTAATGGTTGCAATGCCGACGAATCTCCAAAATAGGAAAGAATTCGAAGTGCTGATCGACGAACTATGGGATTCACAGACTCAGCCGCCTTGACGGCGAGCTCGCGAGTTTCGCGTGAACCAAAGGCTTGAATAGCCGCCGTCGCCGAATGAACGACGCGAAGATTATCATCATCCAGAAGAGGAAATAATTGTTTAACGACATTAGGATTACCTAGTCGTGCTAAAGTGTCACAAGCAAGTGCTTTGACTTCAGGATCATTATCGCGCAAACAAGTTGCAACCTCGAAGGCTGCAGATGAACGACCAACTAAAGGTAATAAAATTTTCCGTCGTTCACTGGAACCATTGTGAATCGCCGAGACAAGTGAAGCATCAGTATCTCGACCAATTTTTTTCAAAGCTGTTGCTGCATTCGAAGCCACTAATCCCTCGCACTGAAGTGCGGCCGTCAAAGCAGGAACGGCTTCCGCATCACCAATGACTCCAAGAAGATGACAAATTGAGGTTGCTTCGCCAGAATCAGATTGCGGCAAGACTTGTCCTAGTCGTCGGACCATTTCATTTTTCACTTGATCGCGCAGAAGATTTTCTATGACAAAAACATCGCCTCCCGATTTTTCTTGATACTGATCTCGTAACTCCCAAAGTGAAATCGCTGCGACTCGCACGACCGCATCGACGGGAGACCGTAACAACTCAATCAGTGGCGCTACTGCAGATTTTTCTCCTGATCGGCCTAAGGCGCGTGAAGCCTCGGGCAAAAAGGTGGGATTAGAAAGCAATTTTACAAGAGGAGCTACCGAGCGTGGATCAGCACTGCGCCCAAGAACGTCAATTGCCGGAAACACTCTGAAAAAATTTTTACCGCTGACAATATCTATTAAAGCTTCAACAGCTGCACGCCCACCGATTTTACCAAGCGCTTCGATGGCTCCAACGGCAACGTTGTCATTATCATGATTTGTCAATTTAACTAAAGTAGGTACCGCGGTCGAAGAACGCCGTCGGCCAAGAATTTGTGCAACGTCTGCAACAATAGCAGGATCTGAATCTTCAATCAGTAAAACAATATATTTTTCAACGGGTCCACTCGAGGACGAAAGCGCATCCACGACAGCGGCAATCCTGGCTTCATTATCACGTTTATTACGGAGCAAACCAATCAATGGCTCGATCGCTGAATCACCTGAACGAGCAAGGGAGTCTATAACTGAGCGCCGTACAATCCAACTTGGATCGATAAGCATATCGAGGAGTTCAGAGATATGGTTAAATCCTTTTTCACTAATTCGTTGAACATGAGCAAATCGTGTCTGCTCGGCATCTGTCAGTGAAAAGGTCTCCGATAAAATCATGCCTGCCCCTGAATATCTTTATGAGGAATTACACGAGGAGATCGTAGGTTCGACTTAATCAATTTCGTATTTTCAATTTGGCTGATCATTGCTTTTTTCACGCTGGAAATTTGACTAGTTAGTTTGTTCGCATCAGCCGCGATACTTGCCGAAGTCTTCGCATGGGAGGTAATCCCCGCCGAAAGTTCTCTGGCTTGCTTACGAATGTCTGAAATTGTCGACACGATTTCAAAAGCCGAATTGCTTTGTCCTGCCATTTCGGTATTAATTCGCTGCATGGCCGACGTTTGCTTGACCACTGTTGCTGTCAGTGAAGCCGCAGCTTCTGCTTGTTCACTCACGGCTCGAGCATTTTGACGAGCTATACGCCGAATTTCTTCACCTTCACGGGCAAGTTCCGCAGCGGCTTTTGCTTGCTCTTCTGTAGCTCGCGTAACTTCTTGCGAAAGCCGAGCAACTTCACGGGTTCCCGTCTCAATCTCTTTCGCAGCTCGAGCCTGTTCTGCAACCGCTCGCGCTGTTTGTGCCGCTTCTTTTCTAGCTTCATCCATGGCGCGGGCAACTTCAGCAGCACCGCTCGACTGCTCAGTCAAACCGGCAACAGTCCGCCGAGTTGAATCCAACACTTCCTTTGTCGAACCAGAAAGGTCCATCAATATTTTAGTCTGTTCACCCATCGAGTTGCTTGTTTCTTGCGTGATAGTCCTCATTCGAAGGGCTGCTTTTGCAAGCTGATCTGTGGCGGCTGCTTGTTCACTCACACCTCGAAGCACCGTGCTTGCGTTCGTGGCAAGTTGAGTATGATTCTTAACCAGTGCTCTTAAAGCATTCGCCTGCTCAATTGTTGCATCTCTTGTTTGGCGCGCCATTGTTCTCATCTCTGTAGCGCTTCGACTTAAATCTTGAGTCGCGGTGACTTGCTCGGCAGCTGCACGCGCAACCAGGCGGCCTTCTTCAGCAATTTTATGAGTGGCTTGAGTCACAGTTTTTACGGCGCTCGCTTGTTCAGCACTGGCGCGTTCAATCTCGCCGACAGCACCAGAAACATTTTCCACTCCTCCCAAAATTGCAGAAAGTGCACGCTCAGCTTCAATGGCATGACGTCCACCTTCTTCGGCAGTTTTGAGTCCTTTCACGCTAGTGGTTACAGCTTCTCTGGAAGTTGATTGTAATCCCTTAATAATTTTTGCGATATCTCCACTTGCAGTCGTCGCACGATCTGCCAGGGCACGAATTTCTTCAGCAACAACGGCAAAACCACGACCATGATCACCTGCACGTGCAGCCTCAATACTTGCATTTAGGGAAAGTAAATTTGTTCGATCAGCGATGAGATTAATTGTCTGAACAATATCGCCAATTTCTTCTGCACGAGCGCCCATCTCTTTAATCACAGATGCAGATTCGGCCATGGCATCACGAATTAAATTCAGCCCTTCAATGGATTTCGCAACCGTCTTTCCACCATCACGAGCTTCTGATGTAACACGCTCTGTTGTCTTACGAGCAACTTCAACAAGACTTACAATTTTATTAGTGGAACTTTCAAGTTGTGCAGCTGCAGTAGCAGTACCGGAAGATGCATTCGCAATTTTATCGGCGCTTTGAGCAACAGACTGCCCGGAACGATTCACCTGCTCAATTGCAGTTGCATTAACTTCGACAACCACAGCATTCTTTTCCGCTGTCGCAGCAACTTCTTCAACTGAAGCAGCAACTTCTGTTACTGTAGAGGCGGCGCTAGCGACAGCAGTTTCCAGCGCTCTTGTCTGTTCATTCATGGCTCTTGCCGAGCGAGACATTTCTTCGGCACTGGCCGAAGTTTGCTCAACAGCTGCAGCCATTTCGGTGGCATCATTAGCTACAACACTGAGCCCAGCCGAAACTTGAGTTATTGTCGCCGCCATCGATGTAACTTGTTGTCCTACAACACCAGCATCTTTTGCTAACCGGGTAATCCCCTTGGACATTTGTTCAATCGTTGCAGCAACCTCTTGAATAGTGGCAGCGTTCGATTCACCACTTTTTAGAACTTCAGTGACACTGGCTGAACTTTCAGTAGCTGCAGATGTGAGTTGTTGGCTTGCAGCTGCAAGGTCACTGGCATTAACACTGACACCTCGAATTGACCGCGAAAGTTCTTCAATTGTTGCCGCAACTTTTTCGGTTGAACCTGCTAGACCTTCTGTGTCCCGACGAACACCAGCTATAGATGCTGTTACTTCCTGAAGACCAGATGATGCTCCCTCAAGACCCCGCAAAGTTTCGGTTGTTGTCTCGGCAACTTCTTTTTGTGATCGTGCTAAGCCTTGCAATGAAGCCGCTGTTTGTTCGATTCCAGCAGCGACGATCTCGACAGCACTGCGCATCTGTTCTCCGGCTGCAGCGGTCTCGCTTCCTGATGCGACAATTCTTTGTGTCGCTTCTTCAAGGGCCCGAGTGGTCAGCGTGGATTCCCCCAGCGAATTCGCAATTTCTTCCGCCAATGTGACGGCGGTAATTACACCTTGTGTTCCATTATTATTTTTAGCCATGGGAAATCTCCTTACCTATTACTTTTTCTGAATCTAACAACATGATTATACGATTTTTAAGTTGGGCAACGGACTTGATATATCCAGCCGATTGCACAGCAACAACTCCCGGGGGAGTTTTAAATTGCTCTGCTGAAATATTTTGAACCTCGCGCGCACTGTCGACAAGAATTCCAACAAGCCTTTCACCAAAGATCATCACCACAACTCTTGAATCCAGTGTTGGCTTCAAGGACTCAAGTCCGAAACGCACACGAAGATCAAGTACTGGGATGATTTGACCTCGGACTTGAATAAGTCCCGCGACATAAGTTGGCGCTCCCGGCACAGGAGTAGCTCCCGAATAGGCTTCCATTTGAAAAACATTATCAGCAGGAACTGCGTATTCGGAATCACCAACTTTACAAATGACGTAAAGAGAACTCATAGATGCACCTCAGCTGTTGACGCATATTCTGCGCCTAAACTTGCTAAATCTAACACTAACGTTGGATGCCCATCCCCAAGATCGGTAGCACCGTTCATCCCTTTTGTGCGAATCAAACTGTCATCAAGGGGGCGAATGACGACTTCTTGCTGACCCAGCATTCGATCAATACCAAAAGCCACTGCACCATTGAGCTGATTCACCACAATGGCCCGCGATGGTATTGTTTGCTCGGGTTGATTCTTTAAAACTGATTCAAGAACAAGAAAAGGAATTGTTTCCCCACGACGACTCAACAAACGGGGTTGAGGACCGTGGCCAGTGATCGAAGGTGATAAGGATAAACGAGTTGGGTCCACTTCAAGGATTTCATCAATCATTGCAACAGGAGCAACAAAGACCTGACCGCCCGAAATAAAACTCATCACATCAATGATTGTTATGCTCACTGGAACACGCAAAATGAAAACGGTTCCCTTTCCTTCCTGTGTTGAAAGCGAAAGGCTACCACCGAGCATTTCTAAAGTTTTCTTAACAATGTCCATTCCCATACCACGACCACTTGTGAGAGAAACATCCTCACGAGTCGAAAGGCCCGGAGTGCAGATTTGCTTAAGAAGTTCTTCATTCTTATTGGCCACGGGCTGACCCGATTTTCGCGCGACAGCTTCACGGTCAATTCCGCGTCCGTCATCCTTAATCGTAATGGTCAAGGCCGTGCCTGATGAGTCTTCACAATGAACAGTGATAACACCGGTTTCATCTTTGCCCGAATTTTTTCGCTCAGTTTTTGATTCAATGGCGTGATCAACTGAATTACGAATGATGTGAATGATTGCAGGGAAAATTTTGTCAGCAACAGCCTTGTCAACTTCGGCTGAGCCGGCTTGAATAAATACGTCAATGGACTTGCCAAGATCTTTCGTGAGGCCACGAACAACTAAAGGTAAACGTTGCAGCAGTTCAGCAAGAGAAACCATGCGAGCTTGAGTAACAGCTGTTCTTAGTCGTTTAAGCTGCCGGCCATTTTCTGAAACGATCGCGTTTAATTCCCGCGTATCAATTCCTTTGGCTGACATTTTCTCTGTTATCTTTGTGAGTTTCGAACGTGTTACAATAAGTTCAGACAAGCGCTCCAACACTTCATCAAGTTTTCGAATATTAACCCGAACTGAAGCACTTTCGCTTTCTGTGGAAGACGTTTGATCTTCAAAATCATCTTCTTCCAATATTGAAAGCAAAGCTTTTTCCTCGTCAGAAGCCACTGGCTCCTTAACTTCCACTTCATTGATCGCATTTCCTGAAACCCCTAGAACAGTTGCAATATCTTCAAGATTTAACTCTGTAAGTATTAAAAGATAAAATGCAATGCCCGTCGGCGCTCTGACAGCGGAATGAGGAGCAACCTTGATTAACTCGGCAATTTTATGAATTCGCTCACGAATAGTCGTAATATTCAAACCAACTGCCATATTTTCTGGAGAAGGTTCAAAATCCACAAGAATTAATTTTCGATGAGCAGCAAGACCTTGCAACACTTGCTCACGATCTCCCACGGTTAACGAAGAAAGGATTTCTTTTGGAAGCTGAAGATCCTGTCCTGCCGAAGGTTTTGTCTTGGGCAGATCGGAACTTTGAAGATGAATAAGTTCTTGGATTAATCGTGAAGATATTTTTTGTATTCCGGAAACTCCAACTTTAGGAATTGATTTGACCCGTTCTTCGATAACTTGTGTTCCTTTGACTAACAGATCTAATGCAACCTCTGATAATTGACCGCCAGCCCGATCTGCAGTTCGCAAGAGACCTTCCAATTCGTGAGAGATATCAACGATGGGGCCTGCTCCCACCATTGAGGCCAAGCCTTTAATGGTATGGAACGATCGGAAGAGCTCACGCACAGCTCGGGGCTCTAAACGACCAGCTCGTAGAGCTTCAGAAACTAAAACAAGGTTATGATTGACTGAATGAAGATGCTCGTCGGCTTCCAGAATAAATCCCGCAACAAATTCCTGCAGATTTACTTCGGAGGCCATAATCAAGATCCCGCTACGGGCGTCAGGACTCCTGAGACTTCAGATTGAATTGTTTCCGGAGAAAAAGGTTTCGTTAAGAAACGGGTGGCACCAGCCTGAAGCGCTTGATCACGCGAGGAATCATCGCCTCTTGTGGTTACAACAATAATCGGAATACTTTTAAGTCGATCTTGTGAACGAACAAATTGAACAACTTCAATGCCACCGATGTCGGGCATGTTTAAGTCTAACAAAAGCAGATCATAAGGACGCAACGAGAGTTGTTCTATAGCTTCAAGTCCACTATTAGCTTGAGTGAACGACAACTCATCTTGACCACGAAGACAAGCTATCAACATTTCACGCATTACCTTGCTGTCATCAACGACAAGTATGTCAGCCATACGATAGCCTCCAGACAATGACTAAACTTAGACGAATTTCACTTTTCAAAAAGTTGGAAAAGCAGATAGGAGACCTATCACCGATGCTGATGCGTGTCTACAAAGCATTATGTCGCACCTGGCTTTGCTGCAATACGCGCCTAGGAAAGATGCATTAACTGTGGCACAACTTAGTCTGATGTTAAACCAACAAGGTCATGGAACAATTTGGATAGTTGACGACAGCACGACCGACGCTGATCGAGTAGCAGCTACATTAAGGCCCCAGTATACTGTAAGAATTTTTCACGATGGGCCAGCCGCTTTAGAACAATTGATGTCATCCCCGCCTCCCGATCTTTTACTTCTTGATTGGATCATGCCAGGAATGTCGGGCATCGAAATTTGCACTTATGTACGCTCCTCGCGGTCTCCCATTTCGCAAATACCAATCATCCTTCTTACTGCTCAACATGGTCGTGAGGAGATTGATGAAGCATTTAAATGCGGAGCAAATGATTACATAGTTAAGCCCTTTGCCCACGAAGAACTCAGAGCTCGAGTGAGAAATTTAACTGGCTCTAAACGTCATTTAGAACGAGCGCAAGGGCTCGTTGTCGACTTGCAACGAAGTGAGGAACGTCTTCTTATGGCGACCAGTTCTGCTGGAATTGGTATTTGGGAGTGGGACATTCGCTCAGGGATCGTTGCCTCAACAGATATACATCGAAGAATCTTTGAATTGCCTGCAGCTGGACAACTTACTTTTAAAGATATCCTTGAAAAAGTTCTTCCCGAAGATCGAGTTACTCTCCAACAAAGCCTGACGACCGCCATCGAGAACAACTCTGATTATTCATCAGAATTTCGAATCCAAAAATCAGACGGATTAATTTCCTGGATCTACGGGCACGGTCGTGCGGTTTGCGATGAAGATGGCAAGCCACTCAGAATGGTCGGAGTCCATGCTGATGTCTCCTCTCAGAAAAAGATTGCAGAGGAACTTAAACGATCAAAGGAAGAAGCAGAACGAGCGAACCAAATGAAGTCCGCTTTTCTTGCAAATATGTCGCACGAAATTAGGACTCCCCTTGGCGCGATGTTGGGATTTGCTCATTTGATGCAGGATCCATCAGTAACAAAAATGGAACTTTCAAATTATCTTGAAGTGCTAACCCGAAACGGAGAACAACTTTCCGTCATCATCAATGACATTCTGGACTTGTCTAAAGTTGAAGCAGGGCTCTTAGCTTATGAACATCATGAATTTGATCCCGCCGAAATCTGTAATGATGTCATTTCACTTTTTCAGTCTAAAGCAAAAGAAAAAGGCCTCACTCTGGAATACATCAGTGATCCGTCGACTCCTGCGAAAGTCATTACTGACCCGACTCGTCTTCGACAAATCACTATGAATCTTGTGAGCAACTCACTTAAATTCACTCGCACAGGTGGAATTAAAATAAGAACTTCTGGCGTGAGCGATAAAGACGGAAAAAATTATCTCACAGTTGAAGTTGAAGATACGGGGATAGGAATCCCGACCGAACATGCTGAACGAATTTTTGATATGTTCTTTCAAGGTGATGATTCAATGACACGAAGGTTTGGCGGCACGGGAATTGGGCTTGCCCTCTCTCAACAACTGACTCGCGAATTGGGTGGCGATTTAAAACTTATTCGAACTAATTCTGAAGGCAGCCTATTTCAAGCTTCAGTACGGAATCAGTCAACAAGATCTCTGCGCACTGAAGCTCGGCCTAAAACTAAAACAAGTTCTGCGGCTGTTTCTCTCACTGATGTTCGGGTTTTAGTCGTTGATGATTCACCCGATAATCAAAATTTATTATTTGCTTACCTCACAAAGTATGGAGCCCAGGTGGAAATCGCAGGCAACGGAATTGAAGCTTATCAAAAAGCACTTTCTAATCCTTACGATATTATTCTCATGGATCTTCAGATGCCAATAATGGACGGCTATACAGCGACGAGAAAACTCAGAAAAGAAGGTTATAAAAAACCAATCATTGCTCTCACGGCTCATGCAATGTCGGAAGTGAGTGCTCAGTGCTTGGAAGTTGGATGTAATGGGTATTTGCCTAAACCTATTAACCCTAATGAACTTCTAAAAACTATTTCTGCCCACTCGAATATTTAAAAGCTATGAAAAACCATCACGTACTCATCACAGGCGCATCAACTGGAATCGGTTTAGCTACTGCTGAAAAGCTTTTAGTCGAAGGTTACAGCGTCTGGGCCGGAGTGCGCAATCCCAGATCATTGGATGAACTTAAAAAGATTTATGAAGATCAGTTACAAGTTTTAAAGCTGGATGTTTCGTCTGAAGACGATGTCAATCAAGCTTTGCAGGTCATTAATCTTCAAAAAAATGGAGATCAACTCACTCTCATCAACAATGCTGGGATTTCTGGTGGCGGTCCTTTGGAAACAATTCCCATTAAAACTTGGCGCGCGCTTTTTGATGTGAATGTTTTTGGTTTGGTGCAAATGACTCAAGCTTTTTTACCAACACTGCGAAAGAAAAGAGGAATGGTTATTAACATCGGATCAATTGCTGGTCATCTTGCTAGCCCTTATTTGTCTTCTTATTCAGCGTCCAAGTTTGCAGTCCGTGGTTTATCTGACAGTCTTCGTCGTGAGCTTTTACCTTTAGGGGTCAAAGTTGTGTTAGTCGAACCAGGTCCAATCAAAACTCCGATTTGGAAAAAGTCGACAGCCTCGAGCCTTGGCGATCAAGCGTCGATGACTGAAGAACAAAAAAGCACTTACGACGCAGCAATCGTTAAAGTCTTACAGACTGTAGAGAGCGTCGAGAACGATGCCATTCCTGTTCAAGATGTAGCGAACTTAATCCATGAAATTCTGCAATCAAAAAATCCCAGACCTTACTACTTGATCGGGAAGAACATTCATTTGTACGCATGGATAGCCCGGCTCATGCCAGTGCGGCTCTTGGATAAAATTTTGGTAAAACGCGGATTCAAATAAAAATCTAAATGAATCAGCTCGCCCGAAAATATTTCAGCACAGTTTCTAAGAGTGCAAAGGGATTGAATGGCTTTTCAAGATACTGGTGAACATGCTGAGATAGTGCAGCTTCTGACTCTTCGGGAACAGTTCCACTGATAATTATAAAGGGTAGCGAGGGATTCATGGTTTTGGCTTTTTGCAAAAGTTCAAGCCCATTCATTTGAGGCATCTGCATATCCGAAAGCACTAAACTAAAATTTGTAACTTTCAGCTTTTCCAAAGCATCAGCTCCATCTTGCGCCTGGATCACCTCAATTTGCTGACTGGTAAGTATCTCTGCAACCAGATCTCGAATACCGCTATCATCATCAACAATAAGAATTTTCTTTTTCATATTCTATTCATCGGTAAATTCTTCGAACCCGTGAGCCGCCATGTTCTCTATATTACTGCCTAACTTGAATAAGAAAACTTAACGGAAATACTTAGCTAAAGATGTTTCAATCTGAACCTTGAATTTAATTTCACTTTTCTTTGGATCAGTCTTAGCCCTCCTCAATGCCTAACAAGTTTTTACATTCACCCATAAGCTGATCGATTTTATTAACGGCGTTTTTAATTTTTTGCAACTCTCGCAAATCAAGTTCTTTCTCGAGAGCGGCAATAACCATCGGATGTTTTTTGAGCCACTGCCCTTGTCGAGTCGCATAGGTTTCAGGAATTCCTGATTCAAGCGCTGCTAGTCGCGCATTTCCACTTTCCAGGTAAGCAGAAATAAATTTCAATGTCTCGAGTGTAAGAATATGTCTGTGGGCTTTAAGTCTCGATGAAAAAGCCATTTGTCTTATTCGCATGATTTTAACCTTAGCTCTATCATTGCTTTAAGGCAAAGGCTCTAAACCGATCTTGCCCATCAACCAGAATTTGGCAGATACCAACCAAATTCTGGTAAATAGGAAAGCAGCCTTGAAGAAATAAGCCCGCAGTCAACCTATGGAGTATTACTTCGTTTACTCAATTCGTCATATCCCGGCATTGTTGAAAGATCTGGAACGACAACGATAGCGATTCGACGATTCGCTGCTTTTCCTTCGGGTGTTTCGTTAGCTTGCCTTGGTGATGTTTCTCCAAAACTCGCTGCGCTCACTCGCTCCGGCGGCATACCCGCGTCGACCATAGAGCGGGTGACATTAAGAGCGCGAGCTGATGCCAACTCCCAGTTCGAAGGAAATAGTGCTGTTGATATTGGTACATTATCGGTGTGACCTTCAACTTGATATCGTTTTCCCGGAATTGCCTTGAGCTGCTTTGTAACTTCTTTTAACGCGTCTAATCCTGCCGCAGAAAGTTTTGCCGAACCCGATGGGAACAAGACGTCGGATCCCATACTTACGACCATTTTTCCATCAATAAATTGAACGGACAGGGCCCCAGAATCCGTCAGTTTTTTAAATCGTTTTGTGAGATCTTCAAATTCTTGCAGGCGTTGTTTCTGTTCTGTCTGACGTTGGCGCATCTCTGCCATGGCTTTTTTCATTTCCTCTAACGAAGTCTTCAACTGTCCGCGATCTTTTGTTGTGGCGATCAGATTGTCTTGAATTTTATTTCTTTCATCAGTTAAAAGTCTATTTTCATCTTTGGCTTTTGTGATCGCCGCTTGGCTCGCCGCAAGTTCTTGATTTAAGCCTGCAACTTCTTTTTCATGTTTTGATTTTGAAACACATGCGGTTAGGCCTAAGGTCGTTAAAAGGCCACATACTATAACTTTCTTCATGTTGTCCTCCATAGTGGTTTTATTAAATTGCGTTTAGAAACTAAAATTTTTATTCAATTGCTCTTCTTGCTCACTAAGCACCTGTTTTAAAATGGGGTTGTACGTATTGTAGAATGTCTGAAAGATGATCAATAGTTTGCTGAGCTGCCCGCTGTACAAGTTTCGATTGTGGCCATATTGCAAAAGAGGCATCGGAGCTCTTAAAAAGACAGATGTCATTTTCTCCGTTCCCGATCGAGAGAATTTCGGGGATTTTTCCAGGCGTGAGAAGTTTAAGGTGTGAAACGAAATTCGATTTGCAAATTGAATGACGGGAACATCCGTTCTGTAATTCCATAAATGGCGATATCGAAATCTCACCAGTTGCAAGGCCATCATGAAAGTGCAGAAAGTGAGCAACTGAAAAATCAGCAAAAGTTCGTCGTCGGATGGTTTCGGCAGCGACTAAATAAGAATCAGTGATTATACCAACTTGGAAACCCCGCTTTTTAAGTTCGATAATGACTTCTTGGGCGTAAGGCATAAGCGAAATATGAGCTGCGACCTTTTCAAACACAGATTTTGGAATTCCAGCCAAAGCTTTCGCAATCATTTTTGTTCGATAGATTGGATCTATGTCATGACGACCCAGAAAATTGCGGACCTCGTCCTCTCTATCCTCGGCCCGTGAAAGAAAGGATATAAAGCTTCCATCGACAAGAGTTCCATCCATATCAAATAGAACAATTTTTTTATCTGGATCGATTTTTTGTAACGAGGTACTGAATGCAAATCCAGAGCGTCTCTCTTGCTCTACAGAGTTGACAATCTGCGAGATATTTAATTTTTTGTACTTTGAAGCGCGTTCCAAAATAGTTCTCGTTATTTGCAAGGACATCTTCGAAAGGGCCTCGAGAGACTGATGGTGGTGTTCAATAAAACCGACATCTGCCTCAACAATTCTCGCTTTAGACTCATGAACATCAATAAGCAGGCCCGCATCAACACCGTAATCCGCTTCGAATGTGAATTTTTGCAATAAGTTTCTACGACCCGCGACAATTCCACCAAGAGGTTGCTGAAATTTCGAAAGTTCAGGAAAGAATATTTTTAGCAATGGTTTTGCAGTCAAAGTTGTTACTCGCCCAGCTTGTCGTTGAAATTTACCTTTTACAAAATCGGCAGTGTTATTTAGAAGAGGCTCAATCATTTTTTCAACAAGCTGCGAACTGAAACCATAAATATCGCCATCTAAAAATAGAATAAGTTCATTTTTTGCTAGTTTTAAACCGTCAGACATCGATACCCCTTTTCCTAGCATCGAGCTCAGGTAAACCTGAGCCCCATTTTGCTTAGCAATGGTAGAGGTAAGATCTGTAGAACCGTCGTCAATCACAATAACTTCCGTGACGATCTTTTTTGTTTTTAGAAAATTGACAATCTCACCAATTTGTTTTTCCTCGTTTAAGGTTGGAATAATCACTGTGACCATTTGCACCTCTCTGTCGACTGCTGCCAAAAGTTTTGTGAAAAGCTAAGCCAGGTGCTGCCAAAACTTTTGTTCCCGCTGTAGGATTCCAGTAGATACTCCAACGTTGAGTTCTCGACGTTTTGGAAATCACTCCCCCCTAGAGTCATAAAGAATAGAAACTCATGGCCGGAAGAAAAGGACTTGTAACTTTCCAGTACAGATTTTTGTGACGAGTACATTTTCAAGACTTTTCGCTTTTCCTCATTCGCGAATTCGATCTTCTGCCTGTGAAATAAAACAGATTGAAAAAAATGTCTCAGCGGCAGCGAAAGTAGCGGTTTCCCAAACGATCTAAACCATCGCCACTTATAGTACCAGCTCAAATGGTAGAAAGTCTTAATCGAATACAGAAAAAGAAGTGGAAGCATTTTTAACTTAAATAGATTTTTCTGATGAGCTCGGCTACAAAACGAAGTTCCAGTTTCAGAAAAAAATCCAAATTTGAATTTGTTTTTCAGACAAAAAACGAAACTCATTAAAAATATCTGCAGATGATGAGGATGTGGCTTCTCCCCACCATGCGGCGGATGAGTGATGATCATATCAAACGAGTTTCTCGCCATATAATTATTGAAGCAGTCGCTGAGGTTCGGTAAAACAGACCAAAAACCTAGATCTTCAATTTCCAAAAAGGCGCATTCGACACCTAAAGCCAAACAAACAGACCTTAACTCTTTTGCACGATGACTATCGCAGCAATATGTTGCCGATAAAACTGTGACCCGAGCATTTTTAGCTAGCTCCTTTAATCCTCCAAAAAAATAAAGACATTCATCGTCAGGGTGAGCCACCACAACCAAAATATTGTTACTTTTAAATACGGGATGATTTAATGCGTTTAACATTTTCTCCTTATCTGGTTTGTTGGGATATTCTGTAATGATGGCTGAATCATGCTTTTGTCGCAACCCGATTAAAGCGTTGCTATTCAGTTTGAGAATTCCAATTTTTCCGAGTATTTTCAGTTAAATACGATATCTTCAGGACCTCTTAATTGCGGAAGTAAATTTAATTTTATTTCCGGCAAAGTGTACGCACCTTCATCTTAGCTTATACTTTTTGATTCAAATACGATATTAAAAGGAATGACTGACGTGATGTCTTACCGAGTACTCATTGTCGAGGACGAAGCGAAGCTGCTCGAACATTTATCTCGCATATTGAAGGCTGAAGGCTTTTTAAGTTTCTCGTGCACTTCTTTCCGAGAACTTGAAAACATTTTAGATGCACCCGATAAAAGATTTGATGTTATCGTTTTGGATCGTTTACTTCACGGCCGAGATTCTGCAGAATTGATGGGAAAGATCAAATTAGGTCTACCTAAAACCCAAATAATAATTCTGTCTGCTATTAACACTTCGTCTGAAAAAGCGAATCTGTTAGATATGGGCGCAGATGATTATCTATCAAAACCCTTTGATAGCGACGAACTCGTGGCCCGAATTCGCGCCCTGCTAAGAAGAAGTAAAAATGAACTCCGATTTGGCAATCTCGTGTTGGACTTAAATTACCGAACGATAAAAGTTCAAGATCAAGAACTACCTCTTACAAATAAAGAATTTGCTCTCTTACGCACCTTGGTTCAGGCTCCGGGAAAAGTCTTCAACAAGACTTTTCTTCATGAGCAAGTCTGGGAGATGAGCACAGAGGTAGAAAGCCATGTCGTCGAAGCAACCGTCAATAAATTGCGCAAGCGCCTTGCCGAAGCCGGAGCTCAAATTCAAATCAAGAACACACGCCATATAGGATACTGGATTGAGGAATAGATTTTTTTTCATTATTTTAACAACTTTAGTTCTAGCAGCGATTGGCATCAACTTAGTTCATGTTAAATTTTTTAAAAGTCAGAGACTCAAACTCATTGATCAACAAATCGCGGAGAGCTCAAATATTTTGACTGCATCAAATGATTTTCAAAAATCAGTAAATAACCCTGCTCTGATCGAAGATGCTATTTCCAGAGTTCTCAAAGGAAACAGGATTGGTAAAGTGTTTGTGCTGAGGGATCGAAAATCCAGTATTCTTTATCAAAGCTTTAACGTGAACCAATTGGAAACCAACCTCCCTATAGAACCTGAATGGGTTACCGTTGAGACCAACACCGAATTTGTGAGGTTAAGAAATATTCTGTTAAAGGGTTCGCATCCCCGCGTTCTCCAAGTGGGGCTCGTATTGAATCGGAACTTCATTGATTGGGAGATCATCGACAACCGCGTCGTCAACTATGTCGTTGGTATTGTGGTCGCCTTGTTTCTAGCTTCAGTTCTTTTGACACTTTTACTTTTAGCGCCTTTGCGACATTTAATTAAACACCTAAGAAGCGCAACCTCGAATCTGACCAACCTGAAAGATGTCGAGCAGCTCCCTAAACGTTTGACAAGGTATACGCACGGATTTTGGGCAAGATCAGATGAGTTCTCTAGCCTGCTGAGTACTGTTCAAAAGTTAATTGATAGGATTAATCTTAATTACAAATTAACCAGATCATGGACACTTCAAATGGCTCACGAACTTAAAACTCCGTTAGCCATCATTCGTGCAGAAACGGAATCCAAGAGCAAAGCTCAGCTTTTACCTAAGCAGTATTCGAATGACGTCATCAAAGAGATTCAGCAAATGTCTGATATCATCAGCCAGTTTCTAGATTGGGCTGAACTCGAGAATTCAAATTTACAAAGAGACCTTCACGCACTTCGAGCTAAGTCGGTCATCAAGACCGTCACCACACGACTTGATAAAATCAGTCCTGGCCGAATCAAACTCAATCTCAATTCAGATTTTTCTGTATTTGCAAACCCAGGACATTTGGATCAACTCGTTTCAAATTTGATTGTGAATGCTCTTAAATTCTCGCCACCCTCTTCGCCTGTGGAGGTTTCATTGTCAGGCACAAGCTTGACCATCGCCGACCACGGGCTAGGGATACCTCACGAAGTAATCGAACGCTTAGGAGAACCGTTTAATGTGGGTTCATTCGAGAAAGAGGGTTTGACAGGAAGTGGATTAGGTTTAGCTTGGGTGTCCACCGTTGCGAAACTGTACCAATGGAGATTCGAAATTTCTGCCAAAAGTGATGGCACTTCCGTCCACATCGATTTCCCAAATACCGAAGAAATATAAAAAGATTTAACTGACTAAAAATTAGTGACGGAGATTTAATGGCTCGAAAAAACATTTTTGATTATACCGTCAGACTTCTTGCTTTGAGCTTTATCATTTCTAATGGGCTCAGTTGCACTTCTATTCCAATCAAAGAGGAATCAACTCATCTTAAAGTATTCTCATCTGATTATCTGCATCCAACATCAAGCCAACCTCTATGCAAATCCTTACTGGATTCATATTGCACTTATCTTTATTCGCCTGATGTCTTGGGAAATCTGGAAATTCGCAGATCTCAGAACTCAACAAAAGTTTTACAAGGCGATACGCAAAACCAATTCTCTCAGGTATTTTTCACCTACAGCCAGGCCAAATTGCGAAATCAGTCTTTCTTGCCAAAAGATCTTTATCGAGTTCTCAACAGACACAATTACTTCAGAAAGCTTGAAATGTTTTTAAAAAGAAAACCAGTCGAGAGCATGTCACTGAGCGACCGCCTCGAAGTTGAACAAGTTGATTACGAACTGGGAATGCTTTGGTCAGCTGCGGTTAATGAAACAATTATACTACGTATGAATAGAAAATATCCTGGTCTTCATAGAATTTCAAAGAAGCTAATGCCACTTGAGCTATCTTTAGTCGAGCGCAGAACACGAAGAAATTTGATTTCTGAAATCTCTGCCGCTGTCTGGAGCGGAAGCGAAAACTGGAAAAAAGTTGAATTAACATTTTCAGGCCTGCGCCAAAGCTATCTAAATCTCATTGCCAAGCTTGATATACCTGATGAAATAAGAACCAATTGGGAAAATCGAATCAAAGAAGTTCGTCTTGTCCTTCCTGGCTCATTACCAGCAATTTCGAACGAGGAATGCTCGACCACCAAAGTGAATGCCTACTACTACACATATTTGAACATTATCACAGTTTGCGCAGGCGACTTTAACAGCGAGGATATTCTGCAAACCCTAGCCCATGAGATGGGTCATGTTTTAGATGTCGATCGATCCAACTACCTTTTTCAATCACAGTCCCAGTTGGGGCTTGAACTCAAAGCTCTTCGGCATAATGTATGTAGTCCCGAGAAAATCTCCTGCGAACAGTGGCAGCAATTTAATACAAAATTCAGCAATTTATTGGAGTCCTTGAATGAATTCACTCCCGCGCTGCCAGAGTTTCAGAGATGTCTTAAGCGTCGGCCCACAAGTAAAACAATCAAAGACGAAGATATCAGACGTATTGCTTCGGTCTTGTCCAACGATCGCATTTCTTCTTTAGCAGGTAATGACCGATTTCTTAGAATCACGAAACAAAAAATACCGATGTTCAACGGGAAACAACAAAAGAATCCAAATTATCTAAATCCATGCAGTTATTATTTATGGAGTCAGGAAGAAGAACCAGTTGATGATGAAATTACAACGCTAATGGTCTTCACTGCAGCTTATCGCTGTTCCAATGAGCCTCCTGATAAAAAACTGAGAGCTTCTATTGAGACTGCAAGAAATATGACCGTCAAAATTTTTGAAAAAACATTAAAGCTTGAAGGAGAATTTTCAAGCAGAAATGAACTCGAGAGTGAAGGCTTTTCTTCTTCGCCGACAGAACGGTTTGCCGACGTTATCGGAGCCTACGCGATGAGCGAATACTTATCCCAACTCCCAAGCATTTGGGAAAGACGTAATCGATTTCTGGCTGGGGCTTCCTGGCTTTGTGAAAAACCGTCCTTAGCAAGTCTTTATCCCGTTGAAAGCTCCATTGAAAAAGAATTTGTTTTTGATTCTCATACCGAAGGAGATCAACGGCGAAAAGAACTTTTCACCACTCCGATTCGAAACATTATCGCCTGCGAAAAGGACTTCCAGTTCCGAGAATGCTCATTGCCGTTAAAGTGAAATGTATTTATTATATGCAATAGGTGTCTGGTTTAAAGAAACTTACAGGTGACTTTTTGATCTTGTTCAGCTACTAAAGGCTATGCCGTCTTCACCGAACCACCAGCCCACTGGCCTTCAATTCCACAGTCATGTGTACTTCACAGAAGATTCCAAACAACAGGCCTTAGAGCTGCGAGAGAAACTTATTCAAGATCTAAAAAGTAAACTTAATTATCTCGGGCCCCTTAATGACCGAAAAGTAGGACCACATCCCCTACCCATGTTTGAATTTCATTTTGGTTTGGAATCACTATCTGAAATTATTGTATGGCTGATGGAAGGACGGAACGGACTTAATGTTCTTATTCACCAAATGACAGGCGACGATCCTAAAGATCATTACCAAGGCGCCCTCTGGCTGGGGCAGAGTCTTCCACTGGATGACTCAAAGCTTGATCCCTCGCCTTCGCGGAACTGAATTATTTTAACGACGAAATTAGTTCTGATAAGGACCCAAAGATAAATTGAATCAATTCAGCTAAATCCGACTGTTGTTGATATCGAACCGCTAAAGACTATCTGCCGCTTAACTGGTTTTGTCCGCACACTATTATTTCTTAATTTCTGATTCTAACTCGGGATATTCACAGGGAAGCTCGTAAAATTTTACTATGGTGTGGTTGCGCGCGTTTACCTCAACGCCGTATTTGCAAATTGCAACTCCATGCCACATACTTTTAAAAGTCACTTCATACTTATTAAGCTCGATCGGTTCATATATAGATTTAACAAAATTAACACCAATGATATTACCCACACCGTCTTCCGCACCAAGAATAGAGTAAATCTGTTTTGACTCTAAGATCTTTGTAATTTGAATTGCTCTAATCTGACTAACGGTGTGAGTTGTCATCTGAGAAATTGCTGTAGAACAAATTGACATCAAAACAAAAAGCGTCACGAAATTTTTCATTAAATCCTCTAAAAATTATTATGCATTATAAATTCAGTTCAAATTACCTATTGCAAACCCATAGCCAAGGTTTACCAGCAATTTTGAAGTGATACGATCCTACAGAAATGATCAGAATAAAAATAAAAAATCCTGCTTTTTGTAGCAGGATTTCTGTTTTCAATTTGAATTTGGTTTTAAGATTTTTATTATCGGCTTAAATTTCAATTCTTCCGTAAGTGACCACTTGGCAAGAATCAATTTTCGCATCGACAAGAACTTGTCCAGTTGATACTGTTCCAAGAAAGGTTTTGACGCTTGTTGCTTGGCCCTTTCAAGCATCGAAAGGAGAAATTATCTATCAATACACCGGAAGACTTGAAAAGCATGGAAGTTCAAAAAAACACTCTTTGGCAATTATGACACTGTTACCAAATTGTTCTTCAGACCCTCATGCACATAAAGTTGCTGAAGAATCATTTTTAATAACAGGTCCGGCCTGGCAACCTGCATGGCCAGGCGTGGGTCATGCGCTTATTCTATGGTCACCTTTCGAAAAGCAGACAACGTCAATTGAACAAATTGGAGAGATGGGCTAAAAGCAATCGCGTTGGCCTATGGAAATCCGAGAATCCACTGCCGCCATGGCAGTGGCGAAAAAGAGATTCTGCTTAATTTTTTTAAACTCATCGCCCCGTAAAAACCCGACTGCACATTCTTTGTTGACCACCGCGATCGACAGTATAAAGCGCATTGAGATCAGAAGCAGTTAGCTTCTTCGATAAAGGTAAAGAGTCAATTGTTCTTCGCACTTGCTCGATCGTAATTGGCCCCACCGTCAAAAAATCTGTTCTCACATGAGCCAAAGCATAAGCATTCAGAACCTGATCTACAGTGTAATTCGTTTTGTAAGTTTGGTTGAACCATCGAGTGTAGCCTTGAGCGCGATGGAATCTTTCCTCGTTCTCCGGTGTGAAAATAGAGTGGTAAACATTTTTCCAGTATGCATCACCCGCTTCGTATTTTTTCTTTGCATCAGCTTTGGCATTTTCCCAGGAAGGATTTGGTTTATCTAAAATGCTAAAGCCTCCCAATGGTGAGTATGGATTCATCAGCATTCCTTTTTGGAAATTGGGATTCATCATATCTTCGTGAGTTACTTGAATACCTCGGGCATGAATCGATTGTTTTCCCATTTCGAATAAAGAAAAATAAGGGCTGTTGAATATAGGGCGCGCCAAACGAGAATTACTTTGACTGATTCGCAGAGATTCATTCACTCGCTCGTCCGTCCAATTCGACCAACCCAACATCACAAACTTTCCCGAGCACTCCATGCAGCTCAGGGCTTTCATGATTTCTTCTACAGGAGTTTGTTTTCGCTCAACCACATTAAAGTTTAATGAATCGAAATCATCTCGATGCATCAGATAGATAAGCTCAACATTTTTTAAATTATTTAAAGTATGAGCAATTTCTTCGGAGACTCTCTGGCGGATTAATTCTTTTGATCCATACAACCGACTGGCATAACTGCCCGGAGGAACATTCTTCAATGGTTGGCCTGGTCTTCCATCTTCCAATATGTCTTGTCTTTTTAATTCGCTGATCAGTTCCTTGGAATGAGGACCGCCTTCGAGAGTTTTGGAATAGAAAAGATCAAAAGGAAATCCACCCTTCGAAATCACGTAGATTTTGCGATCAGGGTTTAAATTTTTATCGACATAAAAGTCATCAGACTTCAGCATTTCGTTGCGACTTTCAATCCACTTTCCAATAAGATGCTCGACTCCTCCGACATAAATCGGTGAAGTGTCTATGACGTTGATTCCTCGCTTTAAGGCTTCATCAAGGACTGCGAAAACTTGAGCTTGCGTAGGCTCGGGCTGCCCTTGCTGGACCCAATCGGCCTGCACGAGGTGATCTGTACCCATAATTAATCTTGAAAGTTTTCTGACATTTCCACGCTGATCGCGAACATCAACATATTGCATTTCCCCAAAGGCCATCGAGGCTAAGAAGACTATGACCAATAGAAATACATTTCTAAAATCAGATAGAGTCAAAGGAGTCTCCTGTCCACCAGATTCAGTGCAGTTTCAAGACCAATTCCCTGCAATTAAAGTCATTTTAATCAGGTGATGCTGCTAAACTATTTTTCACTTTACAAATTTTGTCCCAAGTTAAATTTAATTGAGTTTAACAGTTCTACCTGCGATTTAAATGGGTATTAATGCATTTAATGAATGCGAATTTGCAAAGGGTCGCTTACTTGTGAAATTTTAAAATTGCATCCAGTAAGCCAGGGAACTTTTTATCTACTTCATCTTTGCGAAGTGTATTGATAACCGAAACGCCTTTTTTTTCAGAGCGTATAAGTCCATTTTCTCGCAAAGTTTTATGATGAAATGAAATCGTTGAAGGCGACATGCCTTCCGCACAGGACTTCGAGCAACTCATTTCATCGCAAGTCATAAGCTTCATCACAATGCTCCGGCGAATAGGATCTGAAAGCGCGTAGAGAATGCCATCCATCGTGAGATCTTTAGTTGAGGGGTGTGAAAACATTCTAGCCATAAGCTATTCTAGTCTATTAATCCTGCAAAATAAAGCTCATAATGCAATATTTCAATACTTCAATAATCTTGAAATATAGAAGTATATGCGCTATATTGCTTTAAATTCTTAGAAAGGTCTTTTATGACAGAAGTTCTTTTTCAGCCCCTTCAATTGGGCGATATTAAAATACCAAATCGTATCATTATGTCTCCTCTGACTCGACAACGATCCGGAGCAACCAGAACTCCTAATGAAATGATGCGCGAATATTACGAGCAGCGCTCTGGTGCTGGACTTATCATTACTGAAGCGACTTGCATTGATCCCATGGGCGTCGGTTATAAAGACACTCCGGGCATTTGGAATGATGAGCAAGTTCTGGGATGGAAAAAAATTACTGAAGCCGTTCATAAAAAGGGCGGTCAGATTTTTTTACAACTTTGGCATGTGGGCCGCGTTTCCGATCCATCTTTTCTTAATGGCCAAACACCAGTTGCCCCAAGCGCTATCGCGCCTAAAGGTCATGTGAGTTTGCTGCGTCCCCAACGCCCTTTCGTAACACCAAGGGCTCTCGAAACAAAAGAAGTTCAAGAGATTGTGCAGCTCTATAAAAAAGGAGCAGAGAACGCCAAACGCGCAGGCTTTGATGGTGTTGAACTTCATGCAGCGAATGGATATCTCATTGATCAATTTCTTCAAACAAAAACAAATAAAAGAACTGACCAGTACGGCGGTCCTGTTGAGAATCGCGCTCGATTCTTACTTGAAATAGCCGACGCTGCAATCGAAGTCTGGGGCGCTGGTCGTGTCGGAGTTCACCTTGCACCCGCTTCAGATTCTCACGATATGGGTGATGACAATCCTAAAGAGACTTTTGGATATGTGGCCCGAGAACTCGGTCGACGAAAAATTGCTTTTATTTTTACCCGAGAAGGCCAACGCGAGGGTTATCTCACTCCCCACATTAAAAAAGAATTTGGTGGACCAGTGATCGCGAATCAAGGTTTGGATCCAGATCAAGCCGCAGCTCTCGTTGCTAAAGGCGAAGTCGACGCTGTTTCTTGGGGTAAATACTTTATTTCAAATCCCGATCTGCCTGAACGAATTCGATTAGGTAAATCCTTGACGCCATTTAATCCCGAAACATTTTATACTGAAGGGCCGCAGGGTTACATTGATTACCCGAAAGCAACTTGATTTTTATAGCACTACGAAATAACGAATGCTAACTTGGGCCCATGGTTTTTTCATATAAAAAGATTGTTGAATTAGATTGTAAGTTCATGCTCTGGATCGCTCGCCATCGTCGACCCCCATTTATTTTATTTTTTAAACTGATGACCTACTCTGCTGTCGGCCGAGTCTGGTTTATTCTTGGGCTAATACTTTCTTTAGCAAATCAATTCGGCTATCAGTTGATTGAAAATCAAAGTGTTTTCCTTCGCGCTTTATTTGCGCCCTTGATGGCTTGGATTATTGGTCAATTTATTAAAAAGCATTTTAAGAGAGAACGCCCTTTCCAATGTATCCCCGATTACACGTCTTTGGTTCGAGCTCCTCAAAATGATTCCTTTCCTTCGCTTCATGCAAGCTCAACCGCTTCGTTCTTTATCGCCCTGTTGTTATTGCATCATCCTTGGGCCTATGGCGTTGGAGTTTGGGCTTTACTTGCTTCCTTTTCGAGGCTGTACCTTGGAGTTCATTTTTTAAGTGATGTCTTGTCGGGCGTACTCTTAGGTGTTTTGTGCGGCTGTTTAATAGCTATAAATTGAAAACAGTCGCACAAAAATAAATATCAATTCGATTCCTGTTGCGAAAGAACAGAGATCACTTTGAAGCTCTTTTCTTTCCCACTCGGTACTGGCCATTGAATAATCTGCCCCACCCGCAAACCAATCAGTGCTGAACCCACTGGAGCCAAAATCGAAATCTTATTTTCTTCAATATTGGCTTCATGGGGATAAACAAGAATAGCTATAGTCTCTTTGCCGGTCTCTAAATCCTGAAAGCAAACTTTAGAGTTCATAGAGACAACATCTTTTGGCAATTCTTCATCGGATACGACCACAGCGCGACCAAGTTCTTCTTCCAAGAGCTCAGTCGTCTCAGAATTTCTGGAATTAATTAGTGAAGTCAGTTTTTGAAAATCGGCTTGAGTTAAAACTAAATGATTTGAGTTTTCCATAGTGAAATCTCCTGTTGCTTTCATGGCTTAAAAGCAGAATGTTATTTTTAGAAATTACAAAATTTATTGTGGGGGCGGTTGAAGGAGGACTTGAAATGCCTCAACCGCCAAAAGAAATAAATTTGAGACCCAAACCAGCATTTTGGGCGAATAGAAGAATTCGTGGAATAGAAAGATATTCTTTCGGTCTCATGTAATAAGGCTAACATAGAAGAGACATCTTTGCAAGGTGGCGAATTCCGCGTGATTAAAACATTAAGTAAGTGAACATAGATTTACTGATTCACCTGTGGATCACGATCCACGTAACTCTGTAGGCTTTCGTCAGCCAAAACTTGTGCTAACTGGGCCACACTTTGAGCGGAAAGACCGACCAGTGCTTTGTCATCGGTGCGAACTTTGTATTGCTCTTTCAACATCAACTCATCATGCTGCTTAAATTTTTCAACAATTGTCGCGGCCTTAGCGACAGGAAATCCCATTTCTACTAAAAGGTCTTGCACGAAATTAATACTCGAGTCCAAAACTTCTCGCTTTATGTTTTCGATATTGAGATCCATCAAATCATAAGCATGTCCACGATTGCGGGCACGGACGAACAATTTAATGTGTGGAAACTGTTCACGAATTATTTTTGCTGTTCGCAAGGAAGCCTCGACATCATCGATAGCTAAAACAAGATACTTGGCTTTTCCTATTCCAGCAGCTTCTAACAGATCAGCGCGGCTCACGTCTCCGTAATAAACCTTACTTCCAAATCGCCTCACCAGTTCAATTTGTTGAGCATCGTGGTCAATAGCGACGAAGGGAATATTTTGCGCGCGCAGAATCCGCGAGAAAATCTGACCGAAGCGACCAAAACCTGCAATGATGACTTGTGGCGTTTCGTCTTTGATTTCGTCATAATGTTTTTCCGCTTTTCCAAACTTTCTTCGAGTCAATTGCTCGTTCACCAAAATCAATACGGGATTCAACATCATTGAAAGTGTGATCACCGCTGTGAGCGCATCAATAACATCAGTAGGGATAAGCAGTGTTCTCGCTGAAATTGCGAAAATAACAAATGCGAATTCCCCACCCTGTGCGATGTTCAAAGCCATCATTTTTGAATTTTCATGTTTCAGTTGAAGGAATCGGCCTATAAAATAAATAATTAAAGATTTAATTAAAAGGTATCCAATCATCAGAGAAAAAATTAATAGAGGCTGCTCAGCGATCATGCCAAGATTCACCCTCATACCAACAGCAATGAAGAAAAGTCCCATGAGAAGACTTTTGAAGGGCTCGATGTTGGCTTCAAGCTCGTGTCGATATTCCGAATCAGCAAGTAAAACTCCAGCAAGGAAGGTCCCTAAGGCTGCGGAAAGCCCCACACTTTGCATAAGTGCTGCTACGCCAATAACAATAAATAAAGCGGCTGCGGTGAACACCTCCCGCGAGTGGGTGACAGCGATCAGACGGAAGACAGGTCGAATTAAAAATCGACTTGCTAACACCAACAAGACGATTACTCCCAATGCCATTAATGAGCTGAGTACAGAAAATCCGTGACTGGTCGTCGAGGCATTGAAGGCTGGAATGATTGCCAAAGCAGGAATCGCAAATAAATCCTGAGCCAGAAGAATTGCAAAACTCGAGCGGCCAAAATCAGTATTGAATTGTTTTTTTTCGGTCAATGTCTGGACCGCGAAAGCCGTCGACGACAAAGACAAACCAAAGCCGATAACTAAACTCATCAGTGTTGGTAAACCAAATAGCATTGCAACCAACGCAAAAGTTACCGAAGTCAGTAGGACTTGCAGACCACCAAGTCCTATAAGATGACGTCGCATGGACCAAAGTTTTCTGGGTTGAATCTCGAGGCCGATCATGAAGAGGAGCAGACTTACCCCTAATTCTGAAAAGTGCATGATGCTTTCAGCATCACTGATCAATTTAATTCCTTGGGGCCCAATAAGAATTCCAGCGATGAGGTAACCTAATACAGAACCAAATCCCAAACGCTGAAAAAGAGGAACAAGGATCAATGATGACCCAATAAAAAGCAGAGCTTGATTGATGAATGAATCCATTCGCCGATGCTAACTTAATTGAGGTGGGGCTGCCAAGTCTTCTGAAATATATTTCGCCTTCCCGCCTTGACAGGCTTATTTTCAGCTTCAATCTTGAGTTAATGCACAGAACTCATTCAAAAAAGATTTTTGCTATCGTCCTCTCATTCTTTGGATTCCAGTTCTTTGACTGTGCCGTCGCAAGGGCCGAGTCTTGTTGTTTAAATGCTCGGTCGAATCAACATCATTTCACGCGGGAAACTGATCAGACCTATGAAAATGCGTTACAAGCTGCGCCTAAGCACCCCGGTACATTCTTAGATTTTAGCAATTCAATTTTTATAGCTCCTGATATATTTTATTTCTCACCGCCCCCGCCGTATCATACCGAGAAACCAGTTTTTTACCCCTTCCAGGCGCGAAACTTCTATTTTCGCACCGGCCTTAGTCCTCCGATTCGTTATTAGTAAATCAAATTCAGTTTAAACAAATTTTTTAACTTCAATACAAATGAGGCTTTATGAACCTACGTCAATTTTCAATTGCATTTTTAATTTCCGCACTTCCATTAGCGGCACTAGCAGATTCGACTATCTCTTTAAATAGAGGGGATTTTATCGCAGCCGAACGCATCTCCAAGGATGGAGAAACGATTGTGAGTGTTAAACTGAGTAAGTCAGGGAAAGCGAAGTTTAAGAAACTGAACGCAAGTCATGTTGAAAAATCATAATGGAAATTACTGAATAGACGAGGGCCGGCAACCAGCTTGCCCTCTCTTGATTTACCAAACACGAATAGTTTCTGGCTTAATAGGATTGCTCAAGTAAACATTTTTGCCTTGGCTTAATCCTAATTCCTTGTAGGTAAACTCAACTTTGGCTCCATTGGGTACAACCGCTTCACAGTTATCGACAACACGACGTACCAGCTCGATTTTTGCGGGTTCAGATTTTGAAATAAGAACTTCAAAATTCTTTTTAGTGGTACATCCAGTGCTTTTAACTTGGAAAGTGATCGCTTTTAAATCGTAAGTGACTCCAAGAAGAATTTCTTTTTCTTCAGCGAACGCCGACAAAGTTGCCAATCCAAAAACTAAAGTAAGAAAAATGAGCTTCATGACCTACCTCCTTCTAAGAGTTACAATAAGCCTAATTCGCGGAGACAAGTTACAGAAAATGAGAATGACGTGCGCGCTAAGAGCTCAAAATTAAATCTGACTTCACTGCCATGTGGCGGTCACTTTAGTAAAATTTTTGATGACTCAAGCTGCAAACAAAAAATAAACTCCATGTCTGCAAATGAAAGTTTTCAACTTGGGGAACACTGTGACAAAAAACGAATTTTCGAAAAAATTAAATTTAAAATTCCCCCTCGTTGTCGCGCCAATGGCTGGTGGACCTACATCGCCAGAGCTTGTGATTGCATCATCCGAAGCTGGAGTCTTGGGATCTATCGGTGCTGCTTATTACAATAGAAATGAGATCGAAGAGTTCATCAGCAAAGTGCGATTGCAAACTCAAAAACCTGTTGCGATTAATCTGTTTATTCCTCACGAAGAACCACAAATTTCTGAATCTCTGATATCACGCGCAATTAAAGCTACTGAAAAGTTCCGGCAGCAACTCAATTTGCCACAGCCATCCCTACTACCCCCCTACGAAGAAAATTTTGACGAACAATTTGATACCGTTCTGAAACTCAAGCCTAAAGTTTTTAGTTTTGTCTTCGGCTTGTTAAAACCAGAATACGTTCAAGCTGCTAGAAAAGAAGGTATTCTCCTCATTGGTACAGCAACGACACTTGAAGAAGCTTTAGCGCTTCAAGAATCGAAGGTTGATGCGATAACGTTGCAAGGCTTTGAAGCTGGTGGACATCGAGGAATTTTTAATTCCACTGCCGCGGATTCAGAAGTTTCACTTTTAAATTTAATAGATCAATGTCGAGATAAAATTAAAATTCCGCTCATCGCAGCTGGCGGTTTAATGAACTCCAATGATATTAAAGCAGTACTTTCGCGAGGAGCTCATGCCGTTCAACTGGGAACAGCCTTTCTGGCGTGCAAAGAGGCCGCAACATCTGCGCCTTATCGAAAAGCACTTTTAGCAACACCGGATCGCAGAACAAAAACCACACGCGTCTTTTCTGGCCGATTCGCCAGAGGAATCGAAAATTTATTTATGCAAGAAATGGAAAAGCACTCCGATGCTATTCTTCCCTTTCCAGCGCAAAATAAATTCACTCGAGATATTCGTGGAGCTTCTCTGAAAAATGGTTTAAGTGGTTATCTATCTTTATGGGCTGGAACTGGGCAAGGTGAATTATGGACGGGATCAGCGGGCGAGCTAATTCAGAGATTGTTTTTAACATGAATATCTATATATCCGATCAAAGCTTTATCACGGCACACTGTAAAATCCTTATACACTATTTGCGCACCGATAGGAATTAGTTCATCTACTTGGAGGAACGAGTTTAGCATACCCATGCTGGTATCGTACTTTTAACTTAAAATGGAGATTTTATGAAATCAGTTATTTTATCGATGTTGCTTGTTGGTTCCTTCGCTAATGCCGCTCTGATCTGTAAAAATGAGAACAGTCAGGCTAATAATCAGACACTTTTCGTTTTTGACGGAAATAACTTGGGAGCTATTTGCCAAAGATCTTTGGTCGTCAATGGGACTAAAAAATCTAACGAAGAAATCTGCGCCAATGACATGTTTGTACTGTCAGGCTCTTCGTCAGGTTCAGGCAAAGTAACTAATGTATATCAATCAACAACGACTGGCGTCGGCCTTGCTGTTGAACTTTCAAACAAGATTGGAACTGTAGAGTTAAATTCAAACTACCAAGCAGCAACCATTAAAGGTGGAAATCGAGTTCTTATTGCAAAAGGGAAAATCAAGATAACTTGTAACTAATTTTCATCAGCTACTTTGTTTTTTCACCACAGGTCCCTACAAATTTATTCGTCTTCCAACATGGCTCTCAAAAATAGCCGTTGCCTTGGGTTGCGTTTTATTTGCAGGAACCTATTGGCTTGTTCCAATCATTGGGTGGATTATCGCTGAAATGCGAAGAACAATCTCTACCGAAGAATTATATTTATTAGCTAGCTTCCCAGAATATAAAGAATACCACTCAAAATCAGCAGCAGTAATTCCATATCTAATTTAAATTCTGACCACCATCGTCCATTTGCGCTGGACGTTTCCAATAATTAAACTGTGGCGTAAAGCTTTCGGAATTCTGACCCGCAAGACTCAAAATATTCCACAGCGAGCAGAATTGATCACCAGGACCAAATACTGTGAAATTCTTTTTGAAGATTTGCTCTCCCTGGCGCACATAACAGACAAGCCCGGGAGAGTTCGCGCCTCCAACGACATCCTGTTCTTTGATGTAATCACTTCCACCATGGGAGGCCATACGGAATCTCCAACCCCGCGAATTAGCGAATTGTCTTTGGAGTTCTGGCGAATCCTTGGAAAAAAGAACCACAGAAAATTGGCTTTCGAGGTGAGTTAAAAACCCATTGATGCCGTCAGCCCATGTCGTGCAGTAACGGCAGCCTTGCCCCATATTGTGAATAGCAAATAGGACTTCTTTTCCTGCAAAAAGATCCAGCAAGTTCACTGTTCCGTTGATATCCTTAAAAGAATAATTTTTCACGGGGACCGGCGCAGACTCGGCTCGAAGTTTTTCTAATTTTTGCGTGAGCTCGAACACTTGATTTTCCAATTTTTGAATTTCATTTTGTGGCTTTTCGTACATGCTAACCTCTTCTTTTAGAAAAAGTTAGCTTTGGCTGTCACTGTTGGCAAGTTACAAAAACATTCACTAATTTATAAAACAGTTAAAGCTATTGTCTGCATTCTTAAACTGACAAGAAACATTTCCAACCGAGTAGATAGTTACATCGGGACCAGCTTGAAAATTAATCTTTGCATTCCCTTTTTGCTTGGCCTGATGCAATAACTGGCCTGTCATCTGTGACGCCAGTCCAGAAAATTGGTTTTCAATTGAGCAGCCGACGGAATCGTCCTCATTTAGAAAGTAACACATTAAATTTCCGATACTGTATAAGGTAACCACAGGTCCACCGTTGAAAATTATTTTATAATCTCTATTTTCCTCAGCATTTCGTAATAACGGTCCAATAACCTCAGCAGCCTCTTGTGTAAGTTCAACTGAGTGTGTCTGCGCAAATACCGTTGATGCCATCGTGGCAAGCAAAATAGAAATAATGACCGATACCTTTTTCATACGAACCTCTTAATTTCGACAGCCTGTTTTTCTAGAACAATTATATAATGTGTATAATGAATGCAAGTTATAAAGAAGCGACTTAAAGGTCCCCCTCGCAATAGCAGCCATAGACAAGCGTTTTACCCTATGTTACTCAAAAACCATGAAAACTTTTTTAGTATTATCACTATCACTGTTTTTCGCTCCAAATTCGTACGCCGACGTTTGCACTGACATCAGACAAGAATTGTTATCATCCTTGAGTCAAGTGCCTGCACCGGGTGCAAGCATCGGCGCCCAATTCCATGATGGCAAAACATGTTTCGAATCTGTCGGGATCTTCGATGTTGCACGAGGTTCTTTTATGGAGCCCTTATCCCAACTAAAAATATGGAGCATTTCAAAAACCTTCACTCACCTTCTTGTTTTGCAATTGGTTGATGAAGGCAAACTAAGTCTTGAGACTTCTCTCTACGAACTTGAACAAAAATTTCCAAATCTTTATCAGGGCCAGCTTGTCCATTACCCTAGCAGCAAGTCGATCCAAATTTGGCATCTTCTAAGTCATACATCAGGAATCATCGATTACATGCAGGTGTATTTTAAAAATTGGCAATTAAATTTGAAACCGGGCCAACTGATAAAACACATGGCCTCGATCCAACCTCAGTTTGCTCCTGGTGATAAAAATTTATATTCAAACACAACAATGCTGATTCTTGCCCGCCTCATTGAGGAAATACGACAACATTCCTATGAAGAAGAGATTCAAAATAGAATTCTTAAACCTCTTGGCATGAATAGAAGCTACGTGAGTACGCATGCACGTGGATGGGGACAGGTTCATGGATACACTCTGGTACCTACAAGCACTGCTCCTTTTTATTACTATTTGGATGTAACTCAAAAGGTCTACCCTGCAATGGTTTGGGGAACTGGCGCGATTGTTTCCACAACGGACGACATGATGAAATGGTTCACTGCTCTCATAAACTCAAAGTTATTGCCACAATCTCTTACGAAAAGGATGTTCACTCCAGCGAAACTTAATAACGGCAAAGAAGCCGAGTTTGGTTTAGGAGTTAGAATTACTAAGTTCAGCAATGGCTTCGTTCTTCTGGGTCACGGCGGCGGTCCTATCGAGGGGAATAGCGCAACGATGCTTTATTCACCTGTGCTTAAGACGATGATCATCACGATGGCTAATGGTGCTTCAGAAAATTCTAATTCCGTTTTGGGGAAAATTGGCTGGCAGAGAGCTGCAAAATACTTGAGCGAAAGAAAATAGATCTGCCCCAATCAGAGACAACAATCTGAGCTTCGCAAGGCTTTTCCCCGACCAAGAGTCGAAGTCCTGCACATGCACTGGTCAGCTGTTGAAACTTTACCCCATTGTGACGCAGAAATTCCCCTGATATAATTTTCTATTCGGCCGATGGTTGAATTGGAAGATAACACTGGGGGAAAATAAATTTTGAATAAATACTACAGCACACTCCTGAAAACCCTTATCTTAATTTCAAGTTGGCTTTTTGTGGGAGTTAGTCACGGTGATCTTCCAGCGCCAACAGTTTTCCTCGATGAACCCGACACCATTTCTAAATGGTATGGGCTTGAAGCTTCTCATCTGAGATCTATGAAAGGTCCTACCGGAGGTCTCTGGCGAGGTGCTGATGGAACCAGTGGTGGATCGGCAGTTTTCAATGCAAATTTCAAAGACTGGAGAGGATATAAGGGACTGCGATTTTGGGTCTATTCCGAAGCCGCAACAAACGCAGAGATTATGCTAACTTTAACTTCACCTGGTCCTAATGGACAAGCCGATTACTACTTCTGGTCCTTTCGAGTGAACTGGAGAGGATGGAACTCAGTGATCGTGCCCTTCAGTCAGCTTAAGACATCTCGCCGACCCGCTGGCTTACACAATATAACTAAGATCGTCTTTAACTCTAAAGGTTGGTGGCTTTCACCAAAACCGAATACGCAATTGACCTTCGATCGAATTGCACTGAGCAAGGGCGAAACTTTTCCAGATGCATCTTCTCAAGCACCTGCTATGACAGTTTATAATTCACTCAATGGGTTTTCGCCGAAAGGCCCTGCTGTTCCTGCCTTTGAAACTAAACTAGGTTTTAAATGCATCCGCTTTGCTCTTCCTGGACATCGTTATGATATCATAAAAAAGAGAATTGGAGCAGAAGCCTCTGCCACTCAAATTCAAAAAGCTGAAATTACCGCGATGGCAAAAGATCTTGCGAAATATCATCCCAACTGTGTGGTGGCTTTAGATTTAGAGCATTGGAAGTTGAGCGGCGCTAAAAATCCAAAAGAAACTCTCGAGATAAAAAATAACATTCGTATGCTTGGTGTAATTTTAGATTGGATGCACGCGGCAGCTCCATCACTTCTCTTCGGGTATTACTCTCTGCTCCCCGCACGCGATTACTGGCGAGCACTCAAAGGACCAAACGATGCTGGTTACAAAGCTTGGCAAGCAGATAACGCGGCTTTAGCCCCAGTCGCTGCTAAAGTTAATATTATTTTTCCTTCGCTTTACACCTTCTACAATGACCCCAAAGGTTGGGTTTCTTATGCGAAAGCCAATCTTGCAGAAGCACGAAAATACAAGCGACCTATATATCCATTTTTATGGCCAAGCTATCATGACGGATCTGCTTTAAAAAACACGCGCATTGATGGAAGCTTTTGGAAACTTCAGCTCGAGACGATGCGCAGCCAAAATGTAAATGGCATCGTCATGTGGGATTGGGCTATGCATACTGTGACTAAACAAAAGTTACCTTGGAAGCCCTTGGATCCCTGGTGGACATCAACGATGGGATTTTTATTTCCATGATAGAGTTTATCGTCCGCCCTCTACATTGCCTTTTTTCCCAGCTGGTTTAGGATTTTCAACATCCTTATCACGACAAAAAGCCACTTTTGGCACTTTGCCTTCAATTTTGGAGCGACTTGGAATCACATTAGGACCCGTGTGAGCTTTGACATAGACATAAAATGGCTCAGCCGAGTCGCCCTTTTTGCAGCTATAAGTTGGTGGGTCAGAAAATCCAACCATAGGACTTCTCTCTGTGCAGTCGCTAGGGATATTGCAAACCCAATCAGTTCGACGAGAAAATCCTTCCGTTGCCTTTTTACAATTAGCTTTTTTCTTATCCAAAGTACAACGCCAAGGTTTATTATTGCTATCAACAATTAAAGTCTCGCGGCTATTGTAGCAACAATCGGTTTTCAAAAATTTTTCGGCCATATCCAAACAGGCCTCTTCCGAGGCAGCAGCGTTTGGGCCTTCGGCGTCACATCTAAATTCAATATCTGCCTGAGCAATGTAAGGTAACATGAGAAACAAAAAGCCTGTTAGAATTTTCATTGGAACCCCCATAAGTTAAAAGTATAACTCATTTCCAATAAGATCAAATAAGTTTAACGAATAAACCCGCAGAAACAAAAAAAAAGCCCGCACTAAGTAAAATACGGATTCACGGATCATGTCGCTCAAAATCCATTTACTGCCATGGGCAGTAGAAATCTAACAATTATGATTGCCATCAGAAATCGCTTTGCCTTTTCTGCATTAAATATGATTTGCAATAGCTACGATCGAAAATGTAAACCCTCTCGGTAACAACGTTCCCACTCCATTATTGCGAGGTCATACATGCAAAAATATTTTTTACTTTTAATACTTTTATTTTCAAGTGCGAGCACTTTAGCTTGGGAATACTGCGACCGTAAGACAGGCTGCCGTTATTACGTCACTGATCGCTGGTCTCCGCAGTACTGCAAACCAGGCAACCAAGGTTTTTGGGTGGCCTCATCCAACATTCCCTGCAATGCAAATGTAAGATGTGTGAATGACGAAGACGATTGCTACTGCCATATTCATGATAAGAGATTTCCCGATCGTTGTCAGAAACGGCCTTAATTATTTTTGTTTTTAAACAACCGGTCTCGCGCGGGATCTAAAAAAGCACAAATTGCCATCACTAAACTCTTGAGGTTCTGACCAAAACTTGTTCTTCATCCAAAGTTTGGCGTTCCCTTTGGTCACTACAGTGACTCGGCGATGGAGACTAATCTCCTGGAGTTTAGCCATTATCACGGCGTAGCTGCCTTCTGTGAAAGAATCAAAAATATAATAGGCTTCGGCATCAGGAATTTTAAAATTTGGATCCGACAAGTCTTGAGCTACAAAGTGAACGTGTTTATCCAACGAGAAATGTGCACTGGCTTTATTAGCTATCTCTACCCGCTCTTTAACAAATTCATAGCCGGTAAACTGAAGATCTGGTCGCATTAAGCCAACCACCAAGCCGATGCGGCCGTAGCCGGAACCCAAATCAACAAATCTTGAGCCCTTCGCTAAGTTTAAATACCTTAAGGCAAGCACAGTCGTCGCGTAGCTGGATTGAACTCCGGCTCCGGCGCCCTCATACAATCTTTCTTTTTGATTGATCTCGGGAACTTCATTCAACAAGTATTCTAATTCAAAAATTTCATCGAGAACGTCAAAAGATCTGTAGAGTGAAAGCCTTGCATCACCTTCATTCTTCTTTTCGGCCGAGTTTAACTGATGCTCCAGCTCGTAAAGGTCTGACATTCTTAGTAAAGAAATTTGCAAAAACATTTTTTGAAATGCAGCAGATTTAGATCTTATAAAAATTGATAAGAATTTCTCGATTTCAGTTAAGACCTTAATAGCCGTGTGCATGCCTTCGATATTTGAACTTAAGAAATAAGAATGCAGAAAGAGCAAAGGCTTCAGTTCCGCATTCAGAAATTTTTTAACAAAACGGTCGAACTGAACTTCGATACCCGTGTTTTTATGCTGTAACCAATGATCATCAATAATATGCTGAATGACGGCTTTGAGATAAATGCTATCAATAAAGAAGTTTGCCAGATCCTTTTCGCTGATAAACTGAGCTATCGTCTTTAATTGACCTTCTAAGTGATCAAGCTCATCGACTAACAGTATTTTCTTTAATTCGGATTTATATTCGATCATGTGAGTGTTAAATAATTTAATGTAAGCAAAATATTATCTCCTTAGGCTACTTTGCGCTGGAAATACTTATGTTTCAAGGACATTATAGAGGGATGGACAGCAAAACGGCAGATATTGGATGCGGAAATGTCCGGGATTCCCAGTGGATGGTTACAAAGATGGAAATAGAGGCACTATGAAATATTTCTTTTTGATTCTTATTTTCCTAAATTTTTCTGCTTTAGTGTCGGCAGCAGATACCAAATCCATCCCTACTCCCAGAGTCCCTCCCAAAGACGTGCTGAAAAAACTTTTAACTCCCGAGCAGTACCGCTGCACTCAAGAGGCCGGAACAGAAAAGCCCTTCGACAATGCCTACTGGAATAAAAAAGACGATGGGATTTACGTCGATGTCGTCAGTGGTGAGCCCCTTTTTAGCTCATTGAATAAATACGATTCTGGTTCTGGCTGGCCTAGCTTTGATCGTCCGATCGAAGAAAGCACTATGGTTCGTCGCGAAGATAAAAACATGGGCGTCCCACGCACTGAAATTCGATCTAAGCAGGGAGATTCTCATTTGGGCCATGTGTTTAATGATGGCCCCAAGGAGACCACTGGACTTCGTTACTGCGTCAACTCGGCCTCGATGAAATTTGTTCCCTTGGATAAAATGAAAGAGCAGGGCTACGGTGCTTACCTTTTTTCTTTTGCCGGTAAAAAGGGATGGAAAATCGCCACTGTTGCTGGCGGGTGCTTTTGGGGAGTCGAAGAACTGCTGCGAAAAATTCCCGGAGTCATTGAAACCCAGACCGGTTATACCGGTGGAAATACCGACAATGCGACCTATGACATCGTCAAAAAAGGCAGCAGCCAACACGCAGAGTCCGTGCAAATTTTATTTGATCCCAAAAATGTCAGCTATGAAAGTCTACTGCTGACATTTTTTAAACTGCATGACCCAACGACTGTTAATAAACAAGGGAATGATGTTGGGACTCAATACCGCTCTGCCATTTTCTTTATGGATAAAGAACAAAAATCCATCGCCGAAAAAGTTAAAGCTCGAGTAGAAAAATCAAAGCAGTGGAAAAAACCGGTTGTCACTGAGATCACGGCCTTCAATAAATTTTGGCGCGCCGAAGATGAGCACCAAAAATATCTTGAGAAAAAGCCTGATGGTTACACTTGCCACTTTGTGAGAGACTTAAAGTTTTAAGCTGACACTTCGCACTTCATCGAGGTGTTCAAAATTTTGATGCTTTTCAAAACCCTTCATTAAAATTTCACACTTCTGCATTAAACTCTCTCGAAGGGCTTTTTGTTCATTTGCAGTTAGGCTTTGATTATTAAGATGCTTTGCCAGTGCCCTTATTCGCCAAAGATCCATGGAATGGTATTGCATCGACAGCTGATCCTTATGTCCTCCGTGTTTAATCGTAAGAGCTTCACTTAAAAATCCAACGTCTTCGATCGCGGCAATTCTCAGCCAAAGATCAAAGTCTTCGCAGACAGGAAAGCTCTCATCAAAATTTCCTACACGCTCAAGCAAAGATCGGCGGATTAAAACACTAGAAGGTGCGATGAAACAAAGTTTCGTGCACTCAGAAAAAATGCGTCCTCCCGCTTTCTGGTGCTTCGAACTTTGTTTAACTGTTTGGCCTTCACGAATCCAAATTTCATTTGTGTGCACGATCGATGAAGAGGAACTTAAAGAAAAGTATTCCATTTGTTTTTCAAGTTTGGAAGCGGTCCACTCATCATCTGAGTCGAGGAAGGCGACAAATTCAGCAGAAGAAGCTTGAATCCCCGTGTTCCTTGCTGCACTAACACCTTTGCCAACTGTTTTTAAATAACGAACGGGAAATTCCTTCAATACCGAACGGATATCCAAAGTTGAATGATCGTCGACAACGAGAATTTCAAAATCTTTGAAGGTCTGCTGTTGCAACGATTGTAAGGCTCGCACTAAAGGCTGAATGCGGTTGTAAACAGGTATGACAATGGAAACTGATGGCATCTTGAGATGTTTTAATGCCTGACTGATATTTGTCAATGATACAAATCTTATTGCCATCAGGATCTTTAGCGTCGAAACTTAAAAAATCATCATTGGGTTGAAAAGGAATAAAACATGAAGAAATTGTTATTTGTTTGGATTCTCATTTTTTCGGCATCTTGCTCTTCACCCACTAAACAACCAAAGCCCGCCGAACCACAGACCGCTTCGAAAGAAGATGAAGAAGTTGAGCGCTTGCAACGCGCAGTTCGCGAGCGAGAAAGCTGGTCCCTTTCAAAAATGGAAGAACATTATGAAGGCCTCAAGTTACAGCCCTTTTATTTTTTAAATGAGTTGTTAAATCACGCCCTCAAAGAAAAGAACTGGGACAAGGCTGAAGTCTATGCCAATGATTTTTTATCCACAGCTCAGAAATTTAAATCGGATTGGAACCATGGCAACGCGATCTTCTATGGAAATTTGGCTTTAGCGGGAGTCGCGATAAAACATGAAGATAAAAAAGCGGCAACACGACTGATCAAGCGCGCATCTTTATCTCCGGGTTCTCCACAACTTGGTTCTTTTGGCCCTTTCAATAATCAACTCTACACTTCTATTCTTACAGAGATTTATAACTCTGGTGAGCGCCGGGCCTTGATTGAATTTGCAAAAAACTGCAAACACTTTATCACTAAGAATGACCCACAGGTTTCAAAATGGAGCTTGGATCAGATCGATCGTTATATAGACCAAGTTTCTAAGAACCAAGCTCCTGATTATAAAAGACCGGAATAACCTTTTTCCCTTAGCTTCTACAAATCCCATAATTTGAACCAACGCCGGCTGATATACATTTTAAACCTGCAGACCACCGCCTTTAAATTTTTTGCAAAAGATACACTCCTAGAAAGCCATCAAAGTGATTTCTGCCGGCAATCACTTGACCCTGCTGATGACAATAAGTTACCCAAAGCCATGCTTTGCTACCAAAATATACTTAAAGCCGAATTCTTGAATCGCAGCGCGAAGAATTCATCTTATTCCCTGCGAGCCTTTTCCCGGGACATTGGTTTATCACAATCTTTTTTATCCTTGGTGCTTAATAAAAAAAGACAACTGAGTGATGAAATGGCTTTACGCATAGCCGAGAACATAAAGCTCAAAAGTTCATCAAAAAAATTATTCATTAATTTAGTTCGACTTGAACAAATCAAAAATCCTGTCAGCAAAAACATTCTGCAAAAGGAAATCGATCAACTGCTGAAACGCCAAGTTAACTTCAAATTACTGACAGAAGATGTCTTTAAAATTGTTTCCGAATGGCACTACTTCGCTATTGTTGAGCTGACTAGCCTGAAAGACTTTAAAAACAATTCGCGCTGGATTTCTAAAAAATTAAAAATTCCTGAAATTGAAGTTCAATTGTCCCTGCAAAAATTGCTTCGTGTCGGTTTGCTGCAAGAACAAAACGGTCAGCTTAAAAAGACAGAAAAGAATTACATTTTCGAAAATGTTTCTTCGGCTGCAATCCGCAAGCACCATCACAACACCTTAGATCTCGCTCACAAAGCCTTGGAAGAGCAAGAGATGTCCCAGCGCGAATTTTTTACTGTATGCTTCCCCATGGACCCGCGACTTTTACCCGAGGCTAAAAGAAAGATCCGTGAATTCAGTGAACACTTAATGCAGGAAATGGAAGAATCAAGCCCTTTGGCTGTTTACAAAGTTGCCGTACAAATGTTTCGTTTAGATCAGGAGCTCCGATGACAACAGTCAAAATACTTTTCGCTGTGATTATATTTTCAACTTTAAATGCCTTTGCCGGCGGAGCTGTGGGCAATGGCGGCGGTTTCGCTTACTGCAGTCACAACCAAAGACTCTTTGCCTATGATTATTTGTTAACCCTTAATCACTCCTTCGGTCGCGACATTCCTGCAGCTGACATGAACAAAAGCATACAGTACATAGCTTCTCATCTTCAGCGGCTCAATGATCCTTTGATTAAAGAGTTCTTGGAATTCTTCTCTATTATTTATACTCAAACGGCAGGAAAAAAGTTCCTGTGGTTTCAGCAAAAAAACTTAAGGCTCATGCTTGAACTGGATTTAGAAAAACTTTTACCTTCGCAGTGTCGTGCTCGTAAACAAGCTGCCTATTTCTTCGCTCCTTTTGCCGGGGTCCCCTACTCATCTTACAAATATGATCCCGATTTGTTGGCTTCCGTACAAGCTCAACTACAAGGCCCATTGCAAGTTTCTTACTTGTGGGTCCACGAATGGCTGTGGAATTATTTTTCTCAAGATAATTTTTAGCACTAGCGCAATTTAATCGTCTTTTGCATTCAGAAAAGCTAGCCACAATCAACGCGATTGAATACAATCGTCTTCGAGCCCAGCTATTTAC
>JAKFYD010000061.1 GCA_021731025.1 Pseudobdellovibrionaceae bacterium
AACATGGAATATTTTAAACTCAAAATCATGCAAAAAGTTGGCTACCTCAACAGCAAATTTGCACTGAAATGGATGTATGAAACCAAAACCTTTTAAACCCCTATCCCCACAAAAAGAAGAAAGAGCGTCTAAGCTGTCAAAAGTTTAGACAGCTGCTTCAGAAAAAAGGCATCGCCTTCCGTTTCGTTTCAAAACGATACAAAATCACTGCTCATCTGCAATTAAATCAAAATGAGAGGCTAAGGATTTGCTTTCTTAATCCTCGAGGTCATTGTGTCATACTTTAAACGATTTATTATTTCAGCTTTGGTTTTCAATTTGGTCTATGGCCCAACTGCGTCTTTCGCTGATAACGGAGGCGGTGACAGCGGTGGTGATACGACAGATTATTCTCATGAAGTAGAAACTCAAAAAATTAGCGCTCAAGAGCAAGAAGAGATTAAAAAAGGTTCGCGTGTTGATGTTGTTGTCGAAGATGGTAACTCACGGGTAAAGATCACTCCAGGAAGCGATCTTCAGGCCGTCTATGAATCAGGCCGCCCCAGCGCTATTCGTTCAAAAATGGGTTCAATCGCGCATTACTTTGCTTTGCGTACCAGCGACCCTGCATTTCATCCGAATGCTCCCGCCGAAATGCAAAGAGATAAAAAAGATCCAATCACTTTTAAAGATGTTAAACATGGTGCTGTTCATTTTTTCAATGAAACTCTTTCATTTCAAATTGCTTTGATCGGGCTTAAAGTCGTTGATCTGGTTAAACATTATGGCTCAAACCCTGTGGTGCTCGAAGAGCTGTGGGATTCTGCTAAAGACCCCTTTGGTCATATCTCATTTTACGCTTTCATGGTTGCTAACGGTTACACAGCTGATTTTTTAAACGACAAATTTTTAAATAGCAGCACTTCGGGTGTAGCAATGAAAAAGTGGTTTGGAAGTGTTGTTCCGTATCTATCGATGACCGCAGGATCTATGACTTCGCATATCGTCGGCGATACTCTTCACTTAATGAAGGCCTGCGCCAAGAACCTGGGAATGCGCGGACGTGGTGAAATTAAAGAGGGAATTCCTGAGCAGATTACAAACGATCCTTGTGAGATGGCTTGGAAAGATTGGACTATAGAAAAGAAATTCCATGTCTACGGTCCTTCGTTAATTTCTATGTTAACAGCGACTTGGGCCGCTGGGAAAACAACTTCGATTTTAGCGTCCGCAAAAAATAAACTTAAAACTGTAGCGATGAAGAACTCTGAAGAGTCAGCTGCAGCGAGAGCATTTCTAAAGTTCAGCCTGCAAGGAACTCGCTTTGGTGTTATTGCCGCTAACTCTCGATCTTTAAGATACACTTTTATGATTGCCGGAAAGACTCCCAATTTTATTCTCTTTCTTGGACTCACAGAATTGTTTGAACCTTACATCACTAAACAATTCGAGAATGTCACTCGAACACATGTTCGATTGCTTCCGGGCCTGAACACTTTCGGCTCATTGGCCGATGATTTTATGAAAGTTGTCCTTGAAGAAAAAAAGAACGGCTGGAATAAAGCTTCCGTCAAGGCCGGCTGTGAGGGAACTTCTAATATTTTTGTGGCGGCATTGAGCGCATTTTTTACTCCGTCCTTATTGATTCCATTTATTGGCAAGAAATGCAAAACCGATGATGTCATCGATTGGTTAGTTGAGTTCTCTGAATTTATGGAAGGCTGGCGCGAGTTCAATCAATCCGAACCAATGGCTTCACATTCAGCTTGGATCCGAAAAACTGGCAATCTAAAAAATGCCGAGCGTTTAGCATTCTATTACAACAATAAGATGCTCGAGGATTTACAGGATTATAAGACAGCAAAGAGAGTAAATTCAGAAATCGAAAAGGAAAGTCTTAATAAGAAGTCAGCCAAAAAACTGACTGAGAAAGAAAAAATGCATCAAGACTTGGTGAATGGGGCAAAGGCTCGTCAAGCCCGCTACCAATCATCCGTGATGAGACTTTACCCCTTGTACGGAGTTAAATCGGCAAAATATTCTGAAAATCAAAAGGAACTTTATTTTAAAAATCCAGAGGCTCTTGAGGAAGACCAATTGGCTACATTAAAAGAAGTAACCTACAAATTTTTGATGAAGAGACTGGAGAAAATGCCTCAAACCAAAAACGATAAAGAATTTTTTGAAGAGCTAATCACTACAATTAAAACGAGCGACAAGTATAAAATCGGTCTCCAACTTAAAAAAATTCACGACATGTTGTTTGAGTACAAAATAGGTCAAATGATGCTTGGTTCAGGATTATCGGAACCAACTATGAGCCTCTTAAAAGAATATTCTAAAGAGTTAGGAAATCCTACACCTTCCTTAGCTTACGGACTTGGTTACGCAAATGCTTTCATGGATGGAGCCGGTACCATCATCGTCGATGCTAAAGCAAAACTTTCAGCTGCTAATTACCTTGAGGAAGCAAAGTTAGACGATACCTTTGGAGCTTACCGAAATGTTCGTAAGGTCGATCATTTAACTTATCAAATGGTCTGTGGCGCTGATCTTTTTTACGGAAACAAAGATGTTGTCAGTGAACGATTTGGATTTTCTGATGAATTCATTCCTCCACGAATTGTAAAATCCAATGTTGATGCTGATATCTGTGATTTTAGCCCTCGTCTTAAATCATCTGAAGAAATGTATTTTGATAAAATTAAAGATAAGTACAGCAACAAAACTTATGAAGGTATTTTCAACTTTATCATTCCGAACCTGCGAACAGATATTCAAGAGATAGTCTCTGTCGAAAGAAAAGAAGATCAACTGAATTTTGCTGGTTGGTGGAACGATACCGTTGAACCGGTGATTCGACGTCAATTTGAAAAGTACCGCAAGCAGTATGAGGAAATCGCCGTAAAATTTGTTGAAAGCTTATACGCCAAGGATGCGACCTTAAATAAAGGAAGCATAAAATCCAGTGTTGCCTATTCAACAATGCAAGAAATCCGGATTTACAGCTTATTAATGGGAGAAATTGTAAGCGACAAAATAAGAACCGGCCATATTGATCCCAAATTCCCCTTGTTTAATTTAATGGCGGGAAAAGACCTTACTTCATGGAAACCAGTTCAAGCTAAATCTCATGAAGATGTTTTTAAATTCCAACTGTTATCCTACAATTCAGACCTATTCTTCCTGAATAATATTAACAATGTTAAAACAGCCGCTGTACCACGAGTGTATGAATTCCAATATCAAGTTGAACATTTAATACGTCATTACCACAATATTCTTTCGAAGATTCAAATCGAAAAAGCCTACGGTAAAGACCAAACTGTCATTAAGTATTCAGACAGCGAGATGGAAGCTTTCAATAAACAGAAACAATATATCGAAGAAGTTTTCAAGTCTCTCGTGGAGCAATTTTCTGCTAAAGCGCAATCGGTCGACGATCAACGCGTGGTCGAGATCCTCAAGTTTTGCACAGGAAAAATCATGGCTTTAGCAGGGCAAATCGATGGTTTCGTCGCCTTGATAAAAGCTGTTGATTACAATCGCAATGGTGGGCCAACAAAAGTGAAATGCAGAGATGTACAACTAGGGAGAAAAAGTTTGCAAGTGGGCCAATGCGATTAAGGGCTGACTAAAGATTGGTCAGCGGCTGTCGTAGATTGTTATTACAGCGGATTGAGTGAACAGGCTGCGATTAAATTAGGAACAGTTAGTTTAAAAATGGCACAAAAACTGAATTAAAAAGAAACGTGTAGATAAAAAAGAATTTTAAGGAGAAATGATATGTTAAAAAATTTAGTAACAGTATTAGCAGTGATCGGATTTGTTTCAACTACGATGGCCCAAGGGAGACCTGTACGCCCAGTAGACACGAAAGCAAAAGAACGCATCGAGAACCTGACTCCCGAACAGCGACGAGCTCAGCAAGCTCGTGATAATCAAACCGGAGCTCGAGTTGCTGAACAAGCTCGAGAAGCTTCAAAGGCAGGTTTAAAATTAGAAGAGATCAACAGTGTTTTAGCTAAGATTGAAAACGCTGGTGTTCGTGAAAAGGTTGAAGAAGCAATCAAAAAACACAGTGATAAAGTCACTAATGATGAGACTTTCTTAGCTGATGTTGTTCTTAACTTAATGAAAGAAGTGAATTCAAACCCAAGCATTAAAGAACAACAACAAATTGTAAAATTCATTGAAGAATCGTTCACATTGATGTCAATCAGCGGAAAAAGCGGAAAATCTGCCCGTCAAGCCATGGCAACTTTGGCTCGTGAATTAGGTCGCGGAACACAGTTAGACAGTGCTGTACGAACTGCAATGAAAGAAGCTTTCCCTGAGTTGTCTGAAGCTGAATTGAACGCTAAAATCGAAGAATTCAAAAAGGCTTGCTTAGGTAAAGTTTAATCCAAGCTTTACAGTCCAAAAAACAAAAAACCCGCTTCAAAAGAGCGGGTTTTCTTTTTCTAGCAGTCTTATTTAGACAACTACTTCTCGATCTTCACCGAATTCACAACGACAGGCTCAACGGGGCGATCCATAGGACCTGTGTTTACCTGAGAGATTTTTTCAACCACATCATAACCTTCAGTCACTTCACCAAAAATAGTGTGTTTATTGTCTAACCAAGGGCATTTCACAACAGTAATAAAAAACTGACTTCCGTTAGTGCCTGGGCCGGCATTGGCCATCGATAAAAAACCAGGTTTGTTGTGAGTCAACTCGGGATGAAATTCATCTTCGAAGCGATAACCAGGTCCACCAGTTCCATTTCCAAGTGGATCTCCGCCTTGGATCATAAAATTGGGAATCACACGGTGAAAAACTAATCCGTCATAAAAGGGGCGTTTTACTTTTTGTCCCGTTTTAGGGTCAACCCATTCTTTGGTGCCTTCAACTAAACCCACAAAATTTTCGACGGTCTTAGGTGCTTTATCAGCAAAAAGTTTAATTTTGAATTTCCCTTTAGTGGTCTCAAATGTAGCGATCATAATTACTTTCTTCGGATGGATTTAATAACAACCGGTTGAACAGGGACGTCAGCAAATCCCGCGCGAGTCGTCGTCGCTACGGCTTTAATTTTATCGACCACGTCCATGCCTTGAGTGACCTCGCCAAAAACTGCATATCCATATTTTTCGTTGGATTGATAGTCCAGGCTGTTATCACCCTTGTTATTATCTTCAACATTAATAAAAAACTGCGAAGAGGCCGAATCAATTACATTTGTTCGTGCCATAGCGATAGTCCCGCGTTTATTCGACAAACCATTTTTCGCTTCATTCTTAATTGGTGAACGAGCGGTTTTTTCTTTCATATCGGGAGTCATGCCTCCGCCTTGAATCATGAAAGTGGGAATGACCCGGTGAAAAACAAGCCCATCATAAAACTTGTCATCGACATATTTCAAAAAGTTTTCGGTGCTGATGGGAGCTTTCTCTGCGTTCAGCTTAACTTCAATTTTACCCATCTTTTCGACGTCGATGACAACAGTGCTGCTCTTTGCTGTTTTTTTATCGGCCTTTGCAGCCTTAGTGTCAGCTGCGTCTGCGCTGAAACTGAAAGCCACCAGCACGAAAGCCATTAAATAAATCCACAAGATATGTTGAATATGAGTGTTATTACGACCCAGTTGTTTCATTCGGAACTCCTCTAAAATAACTTAGTTATAGCCTTCTGTGATAGGGGTCAAGACGCAGTCATAGGGGATTGCGCTTCATTCCAAATTGGCTGACCACTTGGGCTTAAAGTAGTTATGAGAGTCATTTGTCACCCGGCGTTCCTCGGAACCATCGGCCGTAGAGATGTAAATCTGATTTTTCCCTGTGCGATTGCTCGTATAAACTACAAAACGTCCATCGGGAGAAAATGAAGGGTCTTCGTTGCTAGCGGCGCGACCATTTGACTTTTTCGCCGAGGTCAAACGGATCATCTCGCTGCCATCGGTGTTCATCACGAAGATGTCAAAATTTCCATCACTTTGTCCTGCAAAAGCTAATTTTTTTCCATCAGGAGACCAGCTGGGTGAAGAATTAAAAACTCCAGCAAAGGTTATACGACGAACATTTCCACCATCAATGTCCATAATGTAAATCATAGGACGACCGCTGCGATCTGAAGAAAAGGCAATTTGTTTTCCATCAGGACTGACGGCAGGCTCGACATTCATGGCTGAATTAGGACCAGTCGTGATTCTTTTAACAAGGTCGCCATCGACAGAAATTTTATAAATATCGGGTGAAGTGCCTTGGGAAATCGTTAAGAAAATAAATCGTCCATCCGGAGTGAACGACGCTCCCGAATTTATACCCTGACGGTAAGAAAGCAATCGACGTTTTCCTGCGGGAATGTCGTACAAAAACATATCGGCATTGCGCATCTTGGTTCGCGCTCTTTGAACGTAGGATGTGTAAGCTACTTGTCGACCATCAGCTGACCAAGAGGGTGATAAGGAAATTGTTTTATGATCACTGATTCTTTCGAGATGAGCTCCATCCCAATCCATCAAATAAATTTCTTTGTGACGACTGCCCGCGCGGTCGCTGGCGACAACTAAACGTGATAAAAACATTCCTGTTCTGTCCGTCAAATTTTTAAGAACGTCATTGGCAAAGGTATGGGCAATTCTTCGAACTCCCGAAGTTGTCCCTTTGTATTTTTTCCCGAAAACGAGAGCTGCTTTAGGAACGTGATAAAGATAAACTTCGAATTCAAGATCTTTCCCCGAGGTGGTGTAAGCGCCACGAATTAAAAAATCAGCGCCAATGCTCGCCCAACTTTGGAATTTAAATCCATTGGGATCACTCGGTCGAAGTCCCACTTTGCTGGTGTCTTCCAGAAATGCATTTTGTGAGATAAACTGAAAATAATTCGAAACACTTAAATCATTGCTAACAACATTAAAGAGTTCTGCGCCCACTGTTGTATTTGCTGCTCCTGAACTTGTGGTTTGAAACGGGGGAAGAGCCAAAAGACTTTTTTTTGTTTTTGCTTCACCGATTTTAATATAAATCTGGGAATCTTCAGCAAAAGTTTTAAGTGAGCCTAGCAAAAGTGCACTTAAAACGAGTTGAGTAAATAATCTTTTTTTCATCGAAGCCTCCGTCCGTGAGAATCTTATTCAGGGAATCCAATAAGCATACCGCGTGTGCCGATAATGGCAATTAACTTTTCGGGGGGAGCGGGATAAGGAGCTGATTTATCAATCGTCTCTAAAACCGCATCGTCATAGTTGGGATTGCCACTGCTTTTAACAATTTGGCGAAAAGTAATTTGTCCTTTTTCGTCAATTTTTAATAGGATCTGTGCTTTGTAATCTTTTTTTGCCAGCCATTCGGGAATGGCCCAATTTTGTTTTATTTGACGATCAATTTGTGCAACGTAATTTTCGTGTTGCAGTTTATTTAATCCCGTCAGTTCGGTGCCCGCAGATAAAATATTTCCTTTGACCTGAGTCGAAGCTTTCTCGGCCGCTTTGGATTCGCTTTCCTTTTTAGACTCAAGATCCTTTTTAATTTTTTCAATAGCGCTCATCGACTTTAATTTATTCAAAGCCTGCTGTTGTTTTTTCTTTACCGCATCCAGATTAACCGTTTCAGGATCTACTTTTTTTTGTTCAGGCAATTTAGGAGTCTCTTTGGCAACCTCTGCTGGGGGCGGTGGCGGAGGAGCTTCTGCTTCTTTTAGTTTTTCGGGTGGTGCTTCAGCAGGAGCTAATTTTTTAGGATCAAGTTTGTCCGGAAGACCAACGATGTCGACACGAATGGCCGATTCGTAATCAATAGTTTCACTCGAGATGAAATAAGTTTTCACCAATAAAAATAAAACGACTGCTAAATGTATTCCTAAAGACCATTTAACTCCTGTTCCGAGCTCGAGCTCGTTCCATTCATTAGTTGTCTTTGGGTATGGTGATGAGCCCAATATTAAAAATCCCCGCTGCTCTGACCTCGGCCATAACTTCGGCCACAATTCCGTAGTCAACTTTACGATCAGCTTGAATATAGATTTGTTTATTCTTACGAGTTTCAAAAATTGCTTTTAATTTTTCTTTGATCGAGGAAACTTCCATCGGAGTTTTAGCAGCCATGATTTTTCCATTGGCTTCAATGACAAGAACGAAAGGCTCGTCATTCAGATCAACCCCTGATGGCGAGGTCTTTGGCAAATCAACTTCGATTCCTTGCTGCATTAAAGGTGCGGTCACCATAAACATGATCAACAAAACCAACATCACATCCACAAGAGGAGTGACGTTAATTTCACTCAAAGCGACTCTGGATTTTGCTGATCCGCCATTCATTCCCATTTAAAATTAACCTTGGAAAAAGTTTCGTTTAACGATGTTCAAAAAATCAGAACTGAAATTGTTCAATTCAATTTCCTGTTTTCTGAGTTGCGAAATAAAATTGTTATACAGAACGACGGCAGGAATGGCCGCAGCAAGACCAATCGCTGTTGCAAATAGAGCTTCCGAAATTCCAGGAGCCACGACAGCTAAACTTGCACTTCCCATGGTGCCAATTTTATGAAAGGAACCCATGATTCCCCAAACCGTTCCGAACAAACCAATAAAAGGACCGGTGCTTCCCGTTGTTGCTAGGATAGTGAGCTTCGATTCCATTTTTGAAATTTCGTTCTCGCTGGATTTTCGCAAGACACGCTCAAGATTGTCGATACCCTGAAGTTGAGGTTTGGAATCTTTATCTGCAGATCTTTGTGCAAGCGGAGACTCAGCAAGCTTTTTCATTTCCAAATAAGCCGCTTTAAAAACACGAGCCACAGGACTGTCTTTATATTGCTCGAAATCTTCGTAAAGCGAATCTAAACTGCTGACTTTCCAAAATTTCGCTAGAAAAACTTCATTTTTCGATTTCATTCTTTGGAATTGTTTAAACTTTGCAATTCCAATTCCCCAACAAACTACCGACAGCACAATCAAAATCAAGAAAGTCACCTGAACGATGGGACTAGCTTGTGAAAGCGCGGCGAGAGGACTGGTGTTGATAGAGACTTGGGGAGCAGCTTCGGCTTGGTTCATAAAGATAAATAAATTCATAGAGAAATAGGGTAGGTTGAAGTGAACAGAAATTCAACCCTACATCCCGAGAAGCTCGACCTTATCTAACGCGTTTCGACGTATTTTTCGACAGAGATTTCAAAGTCCGAGAAATTTCGGAAAATGTAGCCGTCCACCTTGTACTTTTCAGCTTGAAGGACTTCCTCGGCAGAACCGAGAGGCCCCAGCATAATTTTTTTCTTACGGCGAATCAGTTCTTCATTAAGCCCCAGAGTGAAAACATTGCGATTCATAATTTTTAGCGGAACAATGAAGACATCACTGCGAATACTCGCCGCTGGAAGAACACCTAAAGAATCTAGACTCAAAAGCCGAGTCACCTCGGGTTGACTTGTTCCATAGAGCCAAAGGGGCTCAAGCTCTTTAATGCTTTTAAGCACAATATCAACCGGACTTTGTATAATAATTTTTTTCCCAAAATTGTATTTACGCAAAAGTTCCACGGTGATTTTGTGAATATTCTGGGCATTGTCGATAAGATTTAAAATGAGGCGCTGCTCGGGATAAGTTTTTAAAATTTCCTCGAGAGCAAAGATCCCTGGAAATTCTTTTTTTAAAAATTCAAAGTGGTAATTGTAAGGCTTTGGTCCGCGATAATTTTCTGGGCCGAATTTTTTTTCAGATAAGGATTTCTCGAAAACTTCGGGAGCTTGCACAAACAAGATTTGATCTGCAGTCAGACGCAGATTGAAATAAAGAATCGCATCGGGTTTTTTCTTCAAGATTTTTGGAATTTCATTTTCGGCAGAAACATCTAAAGCTAACCAAGGTTTTTTCTCTGTAAAAAACTCGGATTGAAATTCATGAACAGGCATGCTCAGTCCCCAAAAACGAATCGTTAAAAGGATGGCGCCAACGGTAAAAATGGATGCAACGCTGATAAATAAAACTCGCACAAAAACTCCTGGCTGCATTGGACGCAAAATATGCTGCAGGAGCAAGAATAACTTTCTATTGGTCGAAAAGAGGCTATTTTGACCAAGGGATCTCGATGGATCCTGAGTACGAGCAATAACACATGTTGCCATGACCTTATATTAAGTCATTGAAAATACTAACTATGCTCAGATCAGATCTTAGCCATTTTGAACCATTAAATAAGTTAAAAAAAGACGTATTTAAATTGTATGTAAGTCAAATCTCTGTTAGCTTTCAAGCGCTTAAGAATCCAGGAGAAACAATGAATAAACTCAATCGAAAGATCGAATATTCTTTGATGGCATTAAAACATATGGTGCACAAAACACCAGGTGAATTGACGACAGCGAAAGAGGTTTCAGAAACCTTCAAAACTCCGTTTGATGCTACAGCGCGAGTCATGCAATTGATGGCAAGCCACGGTCTTTTAAAATCAGAACAAGGGGCTTGTGGTGGTTACCAAATCACTAAAGATTTAGCCAAGGTCACCATGCTTGAATTGATCGAGGTTATTGAAGGATCACCAACTCTGGTCAAATGTTTGAATAAAGAAAAAGAAGATTTTTGTGAAATTCAATCGACCTGCAATATTGTTTCACCGGTTCATTCCCTGAATCAAAAGCTCAATGAATTTTATAAAAGCTTAACTTTGAAAGACCTCCTTAAAGAAAATCTTCGCGATTCTAAAAATTTAACTAAAGAAAATGTTGGAGCTCCAGCTTATGGATAAAAAACAGAGTACGCTTCAACAAGATTACGAATACAAATATGGTTTCACGACGGATATTGAAACCGAGATGGCGCCCAAAGGCCTGAATGAAGGTGTTATTCGTTTAATCTCGAAAAAGAAAAATGAGCCTGAATGGCTTTTGGATTATCGTTTGAAAGCTTTTGCTCACTGGCAAAAAATGACTTGTCCCCAATGGGCTAAAGTTCACTATGATCCTATCGACTTTCAAAATCTTTCTTACTATGCGGCTCCTAAAACAAAAACTGAAGGGCCAAAGTCTCTGGATGATTTGGATCCTGAACTTTTAAAAACTTTCCAGAAATTGGGAATTTCCCTGAATGAACAAAAGCGCATTTCTGGGGTTGCCGTTGATTTAGTTTTTGATTCTGTTTCTTTGGGTACGACTCATCAAGAAGAGTTAGATAAAGTTGGTGTGATCTTTTGTTCCATCAGTGAAGCCGTTCATAAATATCCTGAACTTGTGCGAAAATATTTTGGTACTGTCGTTCCCTTTAGTGACAATTATTATGCAGCTCTCAATGCAGCTGTATTTAGTGATGGTTCATTTTGTTATATTCCCAAAGGTGTGCGTTGCCCTGTGGATCTTTCAACTTATTTCCGCATCAATGCCAAAGAGACTGGGCAATTTGAAAGAACGCTTCTGGTTGCCGATGAAGGCAGCTACGTCAATTATCTTGAAGGCTGTACCGCTCCACAAAGAGATGAAAATCAACTTCATGCGGCTGTTGTTGAATTGGTGGCTTTAGAAAAAGCAGAGATTAAATATTCAACGGTGCAGAACTGGTACACGGGCGACAAAGAAGGCCGCGGCGGAATTTACAATTTTGTCACTAAGCGGGGAAAATGCGCTGGTAAAAATTCAAAAATATCTTGGACTCAGGTTGAGTCAGGTTCAGCCATCACTTGGAAATATCCTTCAGTCATTTTACAAGGGGACAATTCTGAAGGAAGTTTTTTCTCGGTCGCGCTCACCCATGATCGCATGCAAGCCGACACCGGAACAAAGATGATTCACATTGGGAAAAATACAAAAAGCACCATTATCTCGAAGGGGATTTCAGCCGGTCATTCTTCAAACACTTATCGTGGCCTGGTGAAAATCATGCCTACGGCGGAAAATGCGCGAAACTATTCTCAGTGTGATTCCATGTTGGTGGGTCACACTTCGGGAGCTCACACTTTTCCTTCGATTGAAGTGAAAAATAAGTCAGCGCAAATCGAACACGAGGCCAGCACTTCGCGAATCAGTGAAGATCAAATTTTTTATTTGCAATCACGTGGTCTGAGCATGGAGCAAAGTATTTCCATGCTGGTGAATGGATTTTGTAAAGATGTCTTTAAACAGCTTCCGCTGGAGTTTGCTGTGGAAGCCGTAAAATTAATTGAAATGAAGCTAGAAAATTCGGTGGGTTAAAATGTTAGAAATTAAAAATTTGCACGCTACAGTCGACAATAAAGAAGTTCTTAAGGGCTTAAACCTTTCTGTCAAAGCCGGGGAAATTCATGCGATCATGGGACCAAATGGCTCGGGAAAAAGCACTTTGTCCAAGGTTTTAGCGGGACATCCTTCTTACGAAGTGACTTCGGGCGAAGTGAAATATGAAATCAACTTGCAAATGAAAGATCTTCTCGAGCTTGACCCCGATGAGCGAGCGAAAGAGGGAGTCTTCTTAGCCTTCCAATATCCTATCGAAGTTCCCGGAGTGAACAATCTGACTTTCTTGCGCACTTCTTTTAATTCAATTTTAGAACACCATGGATCGGAGCCCATGAGCGAAGAAGATTTTAAAAAGTTTGTGCGTGAGAAAATGAAAATCGTTTCTATGCGAGAAGATTTTCTTGAACGCGCGGTGAATGTTGGATTTTCGGGAGGCGAAAAAAAACGCAATGAGATTCTACAAATGGCTGTACTGGCTCCGCGATTAGCACTTTTAGATGAAACCGATTCGGGCTTGGACATCGATGCTTTGCGAATTGTGGCCGAAGGGGTTAATAAACTTCGCCGCAAAGACAATGCGATCATTTTGATCACTCACTATCAGCGTTTGTTGGATTATATAAAGCCAGATTATGTGCATGTTTTATCTCAGGGAAAAATTGTTCAGACAGGAGATTTTTCCTTGGCCTTGAAGTTAGAAAAAGAAGGTTACGATTGGTTGAATTAAACGGGAAAATTATGGATTTTCAAAAAAGTTTCGAAAAATTTAATTCAGAATTCCCTGGTTCTGCTGAAAAGACCAAGCAGCTTCGGGTCACGTCATCTTCTTTTTTCAAAGAACATGGTCTCCCTTCGCGTAAAAATGAAAATTGGAAATACACCGGCCTTAAGACTTTAACGGAAAATAATTTTTTTACCCAAAAGGCAAATGTTTCTTTATCTTCAGAGCTTTCGACAAAAATTGAATCTCGTCGAAGCCCCGAATTTTATGATTTCGTTTTTCTAAATGGAAGTTATCTTAAAAATTTGAGTTCTACTTCTGTTAAAGGTTTTTCAGTTGAAAGCAAAGCTCCATCTCGCGATTTTGATGGACACAGCGATTGGGGTGGAGACGAACATCTTCACTCGCTGAATGGCATGTTTTCCCAAGAGGAAATCGAAATTAAAATCGAAAAAGGGGCCGTGTTGGATAAGCCTCTTCGCTTGCTGTTCTTGAATGATCTTGCCGGCGGCCCATCATTGATGACTTATCCCCGGGTGTCTTTGCAAATTGAATCGGGAGCTCAGGCGACACTGATCGAATCGCATCAGGCTTTAGAAACTTCTCGATACTTTGTGAATTCTTTGTTGCGTGTAAATATTAAAAAACAAGCCCAACTGAAATACATTTTTCACCAAAATCAAAGTGAAACGGCAATTCACTTGGGTCAATCTTTACTGCGCTTGTCAGCAGATTCACGATTACAAGCTCTTTCGTTTCACGCAGGTGCAACTTTATCTCGGCATAATGTGGAGGCGCACTTCACTGAATCAGGAGCCGAGGTTGATCTGTTAGGCTTGGCGGTGATGGCGGGTCGTCAGCATTGTGATAATAAAACTTTAATACGACACGAGGTTGGCCACTGCACCAGTCGTCAGCTGTACAAATCAATTTTGTCGGATGAAGCTCGTTATATTTTTTCAGGTAAGATTAAAATTGCTCTTAACGCTCAAAAAGCCAGTTCTGAACAGTTAAACAAAAACTTGTTGTTGAGCTCAAAGGCCGAGGTCGACAGCGAACCTCAATTGGAAGTTGAAGCTGATGATGTCAAAGCCACCCATGGTTCAACGGTTGGGCAGCTCAGTGCTGATGAACTTTTCTATTTTAAAAGCCGGGGAATTTCTGAAAAGAAAGCTCTGGATCTTTTGAGTTTTGGTTTTGCGGCCGATATCGTGGATCACATCGAAGGCGATGTAGTGCGAAGCTTTCTTAACCAAGAGTTGCAAAAGGCTTTTGTGAAGTTGGCCCCCGATGCTCTTAAAAAACCAATTCATCTGGAGTCTTTATGAAAACTCTGGTGGCCCAAGCCCGCTCGCAATTTTTAGCTTTGAATCAAATCGTCAACGGACAAAGTTTAGTTTACCTAGACAGCGCGGCCACGACATTAAAGCCCTTGGTTGTCGTTGAAAGATTACAAAGGTATTACGCTTACGAATCGGCGAATGTCCATCGTGGAGCTCATTATTTAAGTGACCGTGGCACCGAAAATTATGAAAACTCGCGTCTGCAAGTGGCTCAACAGCTTGGAGCTGAAAGTTCCGACGAAATTATTTTTGTTAAAGGAACGACCGAAGCGATGAACTTGGTTGCGCAAAGTTACGGCGCTCACTTTTTGAATCCGGGTGATGAAATTTTAATTACGGAAATGGAACATCACGCGAACATCATTCCTTGGCAAATGATTGCGCAAAAAAATAATTTTGTTCTTCAGGCTGTTAAAGTCACACCGGATGGCGAATTGGATTACGAAGATTTAAGAAAAAAATTAACGCCCAAAACTAAAATCTTTGCGGTGACGGCTTGCTCGAATGTTTTAGGGACGATCAATGATATTCCGACTTTAACAAAAATGGCCCATGATGTGGGCGCGGTTATTGTTGTGGATGCGGCCCAATGGATTTCTCAGGAAAAAATTGAAGTCAAAAAATGGAATATCGATTTTCTAGCCTTTTCTTCCCATAAATTATTTGGTCCAACAGGCTTTGGAGCTTTGTATGGACGTAAAGAGCTTCTCCAAAAAATGCCCCCCTATCAAGGCGGAGGCAATATGATTGCGGAAGTTTCATTAGAGAAAACGACTTACAATGATATTCCATTTCGATTCGAAGCCGGAACGCCACATATTGCGGGTGCGATTGGGACAACCACGGCTTTAGAGTTCTACAACCAGTTCGACTTAAACGAGGTTCGAAAACACGAGCTGGCTTTGCTGAAGGCAGCCGAAGAAAAATTAAAATCAATTGCGGGAATTAAATTTTTTGGTCGCAGCAAAACGCGAGCACCAATTCTTTCCTTTAATTTGGAAGGCATTCATCCTTCTGATGTTGGACAAGTTTTGGATCAGCAGGGAATCGCAGTAAGAACGGGACATCACTGCAATCAGATTCTTATGAATCGATTTGGAATTCCTGGAACGGTCAGAGCTTCATTTTCAATTTACAATAATGAAAGCGATGTGGATCGTCTTTATCGCGGCCTGATTAAGGCTAAGGAGTTTTTATCATGAACACCTCATCTTCCTCTGAAGTTTTGGTTCGTATTCAAGGGACTCCAAATCCCAATGCATGGAAATTCATTTTGGACCGACCGGTTTTGAATGAAGGTAAAGCGACTTATGCCGATCCTCAGGAAGCCGCCCAAAACCGTTTAGCTTCTTCGCTTTTCGATGTTCCTGACGTGCGACAAGTTCATTTTTTCCAGAATGTGATTACGATCACTCATAATTTTGATGCCGATGTCGACAGTTTACAAAAAGCCGTGGTGTCGGTGATTCAAACACGAATGCCGATGCATAATCCTGATCAAACGGTTCGTGATGAAAAGAAATTGGCTCGCAGCAATTTGCCTCCTGAAGTTCAAGAGATCGAAGAAGTTTTAGACCGAACAATTCGTCCTGGTCTTCAGGGCGATGGTGGCGATTTGACGGTCATCAAATTAGAAGACAATAAACTTTACGTGCATTACGAAGGTGCTTGTGGGACTTGTCCCAGCTCAACGACAGGAACACTGATGGCGATTGAAGGAATATTAAAAGACGAACTTAACAAGAACCTAGAAGTCATTCCTCTTTGAATGAGGAACTAATCCTTTAGGCGCAGTTTAATTTTTAATTCTTCAGATTCTTTGGGCTCCTTGCTATCAAGTTTTAAATGAATCTGCTCGCCGCCAGAAAGATCCGAAGTTACAAAATAGTTATCTTTACGTTTAATCACAAGGCGCTTTTCTTCTTTCCCTATATTTAGAGTCGCTACAATGTTGAGTTTGCTAATATTAATTTGTGCGGCCTTCTTGCCTGCAACAAATATTTTTGTTTCTTTAGCGCCTGGAAAAATTTTTACTTCAAAGAGACGACCAGTCTCTTTGATATGATTGGGGTCCTCGAACTGACGGGGATCTTGCGCAAAAGAATTATTGCCGGAAAAGGCACAAATAAATATAAGGATAAATAATTTCATCTTAAAGCCTCATCTTTTTCATCTAAATTTTACTGCAGCCCTGCTATTAAAATATAACTAGGGATGAAAGAGGTCGTACTTCTGAAAAAACCTTTTTGCTATATTTTGGATTTCTCCATCAGTTGATTTATCCAATGTTTCTATGCCAACGACTTTCTTTGCGAGATGTTCGTGGTCATAATCAAGGTGATTTTTAAACTCAGTTTTTGCTAAACCTGGACCGATCAAAAGAATTTCGTCGGCGTCATTCAGACTTTTCGCCACTTCATGGTAGTACTTTTTCAGGTTGTTCTTTTTTTCTTGTTCGAAATGGCCAGTATGACGATTTTTTGTATGATCATTTTTAATTTCCTTTTTAGTTGGAGATTTTTGACTGTAGCTGAATATTTTAGCATGATCATGTTCAATCCAAACTATACAATGTGACATATAAACTCCTCTGGCTGCGATTCGCAGGGTTTTGTTTCTTTCACCATTGGCAAACGATGTCTTTGCTAATATACAAATATGACGCCAACAAAATTTAATGCTTAGAATCAACCTGTTTAACTTAATCTTAAAAAGGAGACAAGTTGTCATTAACAGTCATGACAAAATGTCTCGAAAATTCTTTTTTCTCAGACTATCTCAAAGCTGGACGTTTTAGGTGTGGATTGGAAATTGAAATGCTGAAAGAAAACCACAAAGGAGTATTCAATGAAAATTCGTTTCTCATTTCTTATCGGCGCCATTTTATTAACAAGCGGAATGGCTTTCAAAGCTAACGCAGCAGAAGGCGGTACTAAACTAATTCAAGTTGGGATCAGCGATGTTTTCATACCTGCAGGGTTTGATAGCACATCTGATGCCTACGTCGTCGCAAGTGGAGTTTTTCCAAATGGCTGTTATCGCTGGAGTCACGCAGAAGTTACTCACAAGGACACAAATGTTCATGAAGTCAGAAGCATGGCTAATGTAAGTCAGGGCATGTGTATTATGGTTTTGGTGCCATTTTCCAAAGCTGTTAAGCTGGGTAAATTCGCTTCTGGTAAACATACACTTAAATTTTTAAACGGTGATGGTACCTACTTAGAAAAAAGCTTAACTATAGAATAAGAGGTCGAATATGAGAGTCAGATTATTAGCTCTGTTTTCGTTAATGATCGGCTGTCAGGACAAGTTCGTTGAAAGAAAATTAAATTGGGATGCCGAGCTTTCAGCGTCCAGGCAAGAGGCCCCTCAACTTAGTATAAATGATGGGCTTTTTACTGAGACTAGTTTCAAACTTAAGAATCATGAGATCAAATTCTATTCCCAAATGCTGAATGGGGTTCGAGTTAGTGGTTCTTTGGTAAAGGTGTTGGCCCAAACCCAGGGCCAACCTATTTTAATTAACGGCAGCTACATGAAAGAAATTGAAACGAACTATTACAACACTGAAGACGCAAAGAAAAATCTTCCTAGGGCGTACTCTTTATTGATGCGCTCGTCTCCTCAGTTTCAGAAGACAAAGCTTTTAGAAAGTGAAGTTGTCTACAGTCGCCTTGGTCGCCAAATGATTCTGATGAATCTATTCTTGGTTGAAGATCAAGAGGGTAAAATATGGCAAGTTAAAACCTATCCGAGTGGATCGTTTATATCGATGGTTAAAGTAGGATCAAATTTCGAAACCCGGCAGGCGCAGGTTTATCCTCGTGGTCCGAAACAAAGCGAGATGACCCGAGTTCAGCTTTTTGATTTGAATCTGGGAAAAGCGTTAGTCAGTCAACTTCTGCAAGTTTCTTCAGAGGCAAATAGGCAAGCCATTTCACCAGAGGATCTACTTTCGCTCAGTCCAAAAGATGAAAGGTTTGATCAAGTTCAAGTGTTCTACTTTTCGCAGCAGGCTTTGCGTTGGATCAGTGAAAAATTTGGGGTGAAGCCTAATTCGGTCATTGATATTGAAGTCCATGTTGGCGCTCCTGAAAAAACAAACATTGCCTTTTACTACAATAGTAAAATTAGATTTGGATCCGGGGATGGAGAAAACTATTTTAAAATTCCCCAGGATCCCAGCATTGTCGTGCATGAAACCTTTCATGCTGTCATTGATCAACTTTGTCGATTGCCTTTTCAAGGGGAGGGAGGTTCATTAAACGAAGGTTTTGCTGATTCGCTAACAGTCTTATATTTAGATCAACCTCATTTAGGAGGAGTTGCTTATCTAAAAGGTCCTTATAAAAGAACAGCAGATAACCAAAGCCGCTTCAGCGATCGCAACGGCGGTCTTTACCACGACTCTTTAATAATCAGTGGACTTCTATGGGAACTCCGAAATAAAATTGGCCACGAAAAGACATTGGCGTTAACTTATAATCTGCTGTTGAAAATGGGGCCCGCCAGCACCTTTGAAGATTTAAAAAGAAATGTTCACAGCGAGATTAAGAAAGTTTTTTCAAAAAATGAAGTTGAGGTCGCTGAGCAGATTTTAAAAGAAAGATCCTGGTGATTTGTGACGTTGGGAAGTGCTGTCATTGGGCTTTGGCTCTATGTTGGCGTGATATACCAGGGTAAGGAAATGCCACTGCCTAATCCAGCACTGCAGCTTCAAATGATATTTTTAGATTCAACACAAATGAAACTGCGATATTCATATCTTGATGAGAGTGGTTTTTGTGAAAGTACGTCCAATTACGTTTATAATTCACTCAAAAAAAATTTACACTTAGAAGTGGTTGAGGTTCACCCAGAGAATGCTGAGTTTTGTCAGAAAGACCCTGACATGCAGCTAGGGCGAAAAAGTAAAACGCCCGTCGCTTTAAAAGAAGATCGACTTCACTTTCAACTTGGGTTGGGCGAAGAGGAATTAACCATGATTTTGATACGTCAGTAAACGCAAATATTCTAAATCCCAGCTTGGCTCAACGAATTGCTTGCACTTTGAATCCAGGGTGTATTCAGAATTCTTTCGAGAGACCAAGATGAAGCTTTTTCATCGCGAAGATAGTGAAGTAGAAGCTGTAAAAAGTTTTCGGATGAAACAATGCCCACAATATCTTGTCCATCAGAAATTAGATAACAAGAAATTTTATCCTTGATCATGGATTGAACCACCTGATCCAAAGGTGTTTTCTTATCAAAGGTTTTTACCGGGCTTGACATGTATTCATAAACAATTTCCGTTGGATCAAATTTAGCGTCTTCAACTTTAAAACCAGGTTGATGGATAATCTGTGTTTTTAAAGCTCGTAAAAGATCGCGATCAGACAAAATCCCAACAACTTCATCGTATCTGTTCAGGACAGGAAGATGACGAATGTTATTGATCTGCATCAGACGGTAAGCATTGGCTAAAGATTCATTTTCATGGGTTGTAATCAATTTGTCTGTCATGCACTTTGAAAGTGTTTGCATAGAGCCTCCTCATACTTATTTTTAATTTTACACCTTAAATTTTAATATACAAATAGGACGCCAAGAAATTTCTGTTATTAAATAATCTATTCACTTTGGGGTCCTGCGCGAGACAAGTTGCCTTCGCCACCGCGACAAAATGTCTCATTCTGTTTCTTATCTCGAAGCGGCTCTAGACTAAGACATGGATTGAAAATTGTAGGACATGAGAAGGTGAGAATAGAATCCCTTTGGGAAGGAGTCCCTCTCGTGAAAAATGCAATTTTGATTTTTGTCTGTAGTCTTTTATCTTTTAATTTATCCTTCGCCTCAGGTGCTGAGGCAAACCCGCGGCTTGTTCAAGTTTATGCCAGTGATGTTATTATACCCATGGAGTTTACAAGCACCTCGGAGGTGTATGTCATCGCTAGCGGGGTTTTTCCAAATGGCTGCTACCGGTGGAGTCATGCGGATGTGACTCATAAAGACAGGATGACTCACGAAATTAAAATCATGGCCGTTGTCGTTGAAGGCCCATGTAAAATGGTTTTAGTTCCTTTTTTAGAACCTATTCCCCTAGGAAGATTTGATGTTGGCCATCATAGTCTTAAATTTTTAAATCATGATGGAACACACACTGAGAAGATTTTGCAGATCGAGAGCTTTTAAAGCGTATTTTATGATGGCATTTTTACAATTCGCGTTCAGCAGCCAGCTGATCCACTGAGACTTTCTGTGCGGGAGCTAAGTATTCCATTGAGTCTTGAGGCCGGCTGCTTAAGACGGCAGTGGATCCTAATTCTTGTTGCGAAGTATTTGCTTTTGCTTCGAGTGTGATGACACGTTTATCGGTTTGATCAAAGCCAGTGACCTCAAGTTTAACCTCTTGCCATACTCGCACTTGGTTGGGATCGAGAGTCCCTTCGACAGGACCCCTTACTCTGAACACACCGTCCGGAAGAATCCATTTGTACTTTAGAGTCGAGGCCGAGGCTTGCGTTACCATAATGTGGCCTTTAATTTCCACCGATCGTCCTGCAGTTTCTGGAATCGAAGCTGATGGTTGTAAATTAACGTAAACCAGCGAGAGATGTTTCCCCTGATAAATGACTTTTGATGCTTTAGTTGTGGATAGCGATGCGAATTCGATTTCTCCCGAGGTGAGTTCATTGCTTTGGTAAAAGCTATTGTAAGTCGCCATACCAACAAAGCCTAAGACGACACCAAAGGGGATAAAGAAAGAGGCTCGTCGTGAATAAATAAAAAATCTTTTTAGTAAGTAGGACATAAGACCTTCCCGGTAGCTGTTTCGTTAAGCGTGTATGTTGCTGTGCCATTCAATTGCGCTGTTATTTTTCCGTAAGTTGCAGCACGAACGTTAATAATGTAAAAACCCGCAGCTTGGCCCGTCATCGAAATTGATTCGGTTCCGCTTTCAAAAGTGGGATTTCTGCGAACACTACGAACGACGTAGGTGCTATTTGTTTTTCCATTGTCCTCGTCGGATTCTTCAAAGTAAATATAATCTTGTTTATATACCACAAGATCAAGATCAATGGTTTGAACTCCAGCTTGGCTGTAGGCCAGACTGATTTGATCGTTTGTCGAACCGTTGTAGTAGTATTCGTAAAAGTGATTCGAACGAAATTGATTCGAGCGACTGCTCGATTGAGTGACGGGGTCCAATGAAATTGGAAATTTTGAACAGCCAGCTGAAGGCGTCAGCGAAACAGGATTGGCATAATATTTTGTATCTGTGGGCTGTTTTTCGTTGGTCAAAATCGCGTTCCACGCCGCTTGATTGGCCGAATAGGTGGCTGTATTGACAACACTGTTCAGTAAACCAATAAATTTTCCCGAGTTCCTGAAATGCACGGCTGACGAGTGAAAGCCCGTTGTGCTTCCCGCAAAGATAGTCCAAATTTCAGAAAAAGGTAAACCAGCGGCTAAAGAAGAAGTGTTGGTGCTAATGGGTGTCGCGATACTTTTATAAAGGGATCGAGTCACTGAAAGTTCGCGGTAAACACCTTCACCAGCAAAACTAACAGCATCCATGGTTGTCGTAGCACCACTTTCATCCAACCGAAAATAAATCTGCAAGTTGCAACTGCCACTGGTTTCGACAGTGTCGTTGCAATAGCCTGCGGTATCCGCATAGTTTTTGGTTCCTTGCACGGCGGCTTGAAGAAAATTAGCCCAGCCTTCACTCCACGCAAGGCGAGGATCAATAATCATATTTCCATTGTGGGAACCGCCCGGAGAATCGCTCTTTCCATAAATATCTTCTAAGAAATGCCCGTACTCATGAATGATCACCGAGTTGTCAAAATGATCCGTGTCTGATGTTTTAACGTTTCCATCTTTTCCACCTAAGATGTAGAGCTTTCTTTCGCCCGCGGCATAAAAGCTCAGCAAAGTGCTGGGGTAACCAAAATAAGAATAAGGATTAAATCCCGCTTTCCAGTAAGCAGTGACTTTCTCGGCCACCCAATTGTTATCGCTAATTTTTGTGCGGATGTAATCGTTGGTTTTGTACAGTTGTTTTAATATATTGAAAGCGGCCCCTTCGATGGCAGCACTCTCACTTTGTCTGGCATAGGCGGTTACTTGTCCCAAAGCTTGCGTCGTAGAAGTGCCATCAAGGGTGATTGTCTTTGAAATTGAATAAGGAGTGTTAGCGTTAATATCATCAAGAACACTGGCTTTTAAAAGAGCATTGTTTGCTCGAGAATTAATTTTGACCGTATAAGTTCCTGCGGTTTTAGGTAAGCTTAATGAAATATTCCCGCTTCCATCAACGGAAGAACATTGAACTTCAGTCCCGGTAGAATCTGTCACGACAACTTCGGCTGCGGCAATCGTGTCACTAACGGGGTTTCCCGAAAGTACATGAGCCGTGGCATGTGTAGGCCGGTAATAATAAACAGCGGTGCCTGTTACCGTTACCGCAGGAGAATATGTACGAACACTCGAGCAATATGTGGATTCTGAAGCAACGTTAGCGCTTCCGCCACCGCCGCCTCCGCCACTGCTGCAGGCTGAAAGAAAAGTAAAGTTGAGGCCGAATAGTAAGAACCTCAGAAAAGACAATTTCATAGACAATTTATCGGAGTTTTTGATTCTTTTCTGAAGTTTCGTGCCAACTAATTAAATGGTCCAGGGTCTCAAGATGAGACAATATTTTCTGAATCTTTATGAATTTATATTTTTGTTGGATTTCAATTTTGAGAATAAAAAAAGGCTCGATGGCCACTCTGAAATATAAACCTCTATTGGCATAAGTGGGCGACCATTTAACAACTTCAGGATTCCCAGTACGAGCTGGGCTTTCACACCATTGTCAGGGACAGTCCCCTAAAATTTGCTAGTAAGGTTTATTTTCGATGAGCTTTACGCCGATCGAACCTTCACTAACAATTATAATCCAGAAATAAAAATAATCAATAAACCAGACTTAATAAATTTTTTTCCTGTTCCGATTAGTTCATTATGAGTCTAAAAATGCTGGATTTTATTTTTCCCTTTGCGATTTTTTTCTATGGACTCCTTTTGGTGATTGTGCTTGAAAGCCCCTTTTTTCAAAAATTAGGAATGTCCCGTCTTTCGCCGGCCTATACTCGGTTATCTGGGCATCGCCCCCTAGCATGGACCAGTTTTTTTCTAGGTGGTCTGTGGTCCTTACAGAACCTATGGTTAAGCTGACCCTGTGCTTTCAAATTGACTTGAATTAGTCCCATCACTAAGTTCTCTCCATGCCGGAAAATGTCCTCGTTAGCCCTCAACTCGAGCCCCAAGTCCTGACCGTTGAACAGTTGAATGTGCACGTCAAACAATTGCTTGAAGGACAAATTGGAACACTTTGGGTTAAAGGTGAAATTTCAAATTTTAAGGCTCACACTTCGGGCCATTTTTATTTTTCACTGAAAGATCCACGTTCACAAATTTCGGCAGTCATGTTTCGGGGCCACAATTCAAAGCTGCGATTTAAACCTAAAGATGGTTTAGAAGTTATTATCAAAGGCCGTATTTCCGTTTACGAGCCTCGGGGCAATTATCAAATTTTATGTGAAATGATGGAGCCCGTAGGTGCGGGCGCTTTGCAAAAAGCCTTCGAAGATCTCAAAGAAAAGCTAAAAGTGGAAGGCTTGTTCGAATCCGAACGTAAAAAACAAATTCCCACCATGCCTCGACATGTGGCCGTTGTGACTTCTCCAACAGGAGCCGCTATCCGTGATATTTTAAATATCATGTCACGAAGAGCGCCCAATGTTTTGGTCACTGTTGTACCCACGGTGGTGCAAGGGGAAGCGGCAGCTCCGTTGATCTGCGAAGCTTTCCAGAAGGCTCAGAAAATTTTAGGAGTTGATGTCATTATCATTGGACGAGGCGGCGGTTCTATTGAAGATCTTTGGGCCTTTAATGATGAATCTTTAGCTCGCCTTGTGGCCCAAGCACAAATTCCCGTGATTTCAGCTGTGGGACACGAAATTGATTTCACGATCATTGATTTTGTGGCGGACTTGCGAGCGCCAACTCCGTCTGCTGCTGCCGAGCTTGTTGCTAAAAGCTGCAGTGAAGTGACCACGAAAGTAGAACATTTTTTTCGTCTGATTCGTTTGTCTCTCGAGAAAAAGCATGAATCTTTGATTGAAAAAATCTGCAGCTTACAAAAACGCTTGGTGGATCCTAAACGGAAACTTCAAGATTTATCTTTAAGAAATGATGATCTTTTAAATCGAATGCAGATGGCGATGGAAAGAAATTTTTCAGAACATCGGCACCGTTTGGGACTTTTACGACAGAAAATGGGGACGCCCCAAGAGTTGGTTCATCGTCGACGTCAACAAATTGATATGCTCTGTTTAAAATTTAAAAATTTTATGCAAAGGCAAATGGAGTCTCAAAAATCATCCTGGTCGCACTTCTCCGGATTGCTGGACAGTCTAAGTCCACTGAAAGTTGTTGAGCGAGGCTATTCTCTGGTAACGAAAAACAATGAACTTATTAAATCTTCCCGGCAGGTTGAAACTCAAGATCTTTTAAAAATTCAGTTTGGCGAAGGTCAAATTGAAGTTCGGGTAGAAAAGAAAGGTTAGTATGGATTTTGAAAAAAAATTGAAGCGGCTTGAAGACATTGTGGTGAAAATGGAAAAGGGTGATCTTCCCTTGGAAGAATCCCTTCAACTTTTCGAAGAAGGCGTAAAGCTTTCTCGAGAATGTCACAAAAGATTAAATGAAGCTGAATCTCAAGTGAAAGTTTTAATGGGGTTCGATGAAAAAGGCGAAGCTTTGACCAAAGACTTTGTCGTCGAGGAAAACTAAGAATGTCTGCTCGTGGCGACATTGAATTGATCGAAAATTCTTTAGCTCAAATTTTTCGTATTCCCGATTCCTTGCCACGAAAGCTGGAGCAGAATTCTCATCTTGTGAGATTTTTCGAATGCATTCAGTACTCACTTTTAAATGGGGGAAAACGTTTTCGCCCCAGTCTGATTCTTTCAATCGCTGAAGCTCACCAAAAGAATAAAGGCGATTACATTCCCTTCGCTGCTGCTGTTGAAATGGTTCATACCTATTCTTTAATTCATGATGATCTGCCAGCCTTGGATGATGACAAAGAAAGACGGGGCAAGGCTACAAATCACATTGTGTACGGTGAAGCTTCGGCTCTTTTAGCGGGAGATGCTTTGCTGACTGAAGCCTTCACTCTCATTGGCCGCGCTTATCATGATCGACCACAGTTAGGTCTAAAATTGGTTTTGCTTCTCGGAGAAGCTGCTGGAATTCGGGGAATGATCGGTGGCCAAGTCATGGATATGATGACAAAGAAATTTGCCAATGCCGAAGAAATTATTCTAATGCATGAAATGAAAACCGGAGCGCTAATACGAATTGCTATCGAAGGAGCCGCTTTGATAGCTGCTGAAAATGAAGATTTAGCAGCGAAAAGTGAAGTGCAAATTTTGTGGAAAGAATTTGGACGTCAGTTGGGTTTATCTTTTCAGATTGCCGATGATATTTTGGACTATGACCAAAAGTCAGAAGATCATAAAAATTTGGCGGCTTTGATTTCTGTCGAGAAAGCCCAACAGCAATTGCAAACGACGTCGCAGCGGGCCTTAGAGGCTCTCCAAAAAATTTCCACCCTGCAAAATCTCAAGGTGCAACACCTTGCCGAATTAGTTGAATTCAACCGCCAACGAAAATTGTAATGAAGAAGCGCATCGATCAGTGGCTTGTGGAAAAGGGTTTGGCGTCTTCGCGGACTCAGGCTCAAGATTTAATTAGTAATAAACAAGTTAAAGTTTATAAAAATGGTGTCGCTAGCCAAATTGAAAAGCCTAATCACAGCTTCCTGCTGACTGACCTAGAAAACGGATTGCGCATCGAGGTCATCCCCGGATCCGTAGGGAAATATGTTTCTCGGGGTGGCCTGAAGCTCGAAGGAGCTTTGGACCATGTTGGGTTCAATGTTGAAAATCTTGTGGCTATGGACGTTGGAGTTTCAACAGGCGGCTTCAGTGAGGTTTTGTTAAAGCGAGGCGCCGCCCAAGTCTTTGGTCTGGATGTGGGTCACGGTCAGACTCACAAACAGGTGAAAAGCGATCCTCGGTTCAAACTTTTCGAGGGAGTCAACATCAAGGATATAGATGATCGTCGTGATGTCAGTACTACTTTTCCTGCCTTGGGCTTTGATCTTGTGGTGATTGATGTTTCCTTTATTCGTCTAGAACTTGTGTGGCCTAAAGCTTGCGGTTTTCTGAAACGCGGGGGAAAATTACTGTCATTGATTAAACCACAATTTGAACTGGGACCTAATGCTCTTGGTAAAAATGGTGTTGTTAAAAACGAGGAGCTCTACACTTTGCTTCGGGACAATATGCTACAACTCGCCCAGCGATTCGGTTTGCAGAAGCTTGATTATTTCGAGAGTTCGATTCAAGGTAAAGAAGGTAATCGCGAATTTTTTATTTTCGCTTCTAAGATTTAAAAGAAAGGCCGTCTTATGGTTCGTACTCGAAATGTTTCAATAATAAATATACTTATCCTTTCTGTTTTATTTTTATCTTCATGTCAGTTGAAGACGACAAGATCAGGGACCATAAAACCACTGCCTCCTTCTGCAACAACACCCTCTGCACCCTCAACAAATCCAATGCCGGTTGAAAGCCGAGACTATGTTTTGACGGAAGAGCCAAATAAAGAAGCTCAAACCCAACCTCAGATGTATGAGCCTCAGACAACGGCAGCTCCACCCGCTAAACTTCCTCGGGTTGGGATTATCCTTGGTCCCGGAGGAGCAAAAACTTACGCTCACATTGGTGTTCTTCAGGAATTTCAAAAAGCTAAAATTCCAGTAACGGCCATTTCGGGATTAGAGTTCGCCGCACCCATGGCTGCACTGTTCGCGTGGAAGGGCTTTGTTAACGACGTTGAATGGCAGATGTCTAAAATCAAAGACGATGAAATTATAAAAAAGGGATTGATTACGTCTTCGACTAAACCAGCGAACATTACGGATGTTCGTGATTTCATCAAAACTGTTTTCCATAAATTAAAAGTTGAAGACCTTAAAAAACCTTTTGGTTGCCCGGCGCTGAACCTATCAAAAAATCAAGTCTTCATGATGAGTCGAGGCTCTTTAGATCAATTGCTTCCTTACTGCTGGCCTTACCCCCCCTTATTCAATGCTTATAAAAATAATGTCAGTGGTTTACGCGATCTTAAATTGACGGCCGATTTTTTACGAGCTCAGGGCGCGCAATATATTATTTTAATTAACGTGCTTGGTGGGAATATGCAAAAGCATCCTGTCATTGCTGGCGATAGCCTCGAAAACCTTGCCTGGACCGAGATTGCGACCAGCTATGCTCGACCTCAGGCAGGTGTGGACGCTATGATCTCATTGAACTTAGAGGATTATGGTATTATGGATTTAGCGCGAAAGCGGGAAATCATGCAAAAAGGCTCCGAGCTTTCTGCAAAACAAATTGAAACTCTCTCGCAAAGATTGGGATATTAAAAATGCGAAAGCCAATTGAAAATGTGAAAGTGTTCGCGCAAAGACGAGCAAAGATTGCTGAAGAAATTTCTGGTAAAGCTTTAATCATTGCGGCTCACCCCGAGCAAATTCGAAATCACGATGTGGGATTTGCTTATCGACAAGATTCAAACATGTACTATTTAACGGGGTTTGAAGAACCAGAAAGTTTTCTTGTTTTCAGACCTGGCCTGAAGCCTGAAACAGTGATGTTTGTGCGACGACGTGATCCTGATCGTGAAACTTGGGATGGATATCGCTATGGACCTGAAGGGGTTGAAAAAGAATTTGGAGTTGATAAGGCTTATCCTATCGAGGATTTTGCGAAGGTGGCTCCAACCCTTTTGAAAGATGTTGATGGTATTTATTATCGTCTTCTTAAAAATAAAGAAGCCGATGCAATGGTTTTAAGCGTTCTCGAAAAATTAAGATTGTCCCAAGGCAGAACGGGCTATGGACTTTTGAGCATTCACGACGCTGACACTTTATTGGGTGAGCATCGCTTAGTTAAATCTGAATACGAGCTCACTCATTTGCGCGAGGCCTGCGAAATTTCGGCGCAAGCCCATCTTGCCGCGATGAAATTCACTCGGCCTGGCGTCAGTGAGCGGCAAGTTCAAGCTGTGTTAGCTCATCATTTTTTGATGAAGGGTTCAGCACGAGAAGGTTACAATTACATTGTGGCGACGGGAAACAACGCCACAACTTTGCATTACAATTTTAATGATCAAACTTGCAAAGACGGTCAATTGTTACTGATCGACGCCGGTGCCGAATACAATTACTTTACGGGTGATATTACGCGCACATTTCCTGTGAATGGAAAATTCACGGATGAGCAAGCCGAAGTTTATGAAGGCGTTCTGAAAGTTCAAAAAGAAATTATCGCTATGATAAAACCTGGAGTTGTGTTTAAAAACTTTCACGACACAGCGACCTCATTGCTCACAGACCTAATGTTAGAGTTAGGTTTATTAACGGGACGCAAAGCTGACATCATCGAAGCTAATCACCATCGCCGTTATTATCCTCATGGCGTTGGACATTGGTTAGGAATGGATGTTCACGACGCCGGCCTTTACTACAAAAAAGGCGAGCCTCGGACCATCGAATCGAATATGTGTTTCACCGTCGAGCCTGGATTGTACATTCCCGAGCACGACGATATGGCTCCGGCAAACTATCGGGGAATCGGCATACGCATCGAAGATAATATTCGTGTGACTGATTCAGGTTGTGAAGTGATGACTTCCTCTGCTCCGAAAGAAATTGCTGAGCTGGAAAAAGTTATCGGCCAGGCTTAAACAAAACGATGCTTCAGCCAAGACTTCTCTTCGGCAATCTGTTGCATCTTATTCTCCGTGCGAAAGAGCTCTTGATCACGGGCTGCAGCACTGACTACTAGGCGCAAGTGGGTCGCCGATTCTAATAAGGCCAAATCTCCTTCAGTATTTCCCGAAGAGAAAAAAGGAAGTTTGTCTTGAGTTTTCGCAAGAAGAGCCTGAACTTTTCCTTCGCGGTACGAAATAACTCCGTATTGCCGACTTGTCACAACTTCCTGTTCAACAGCAGTTTCAATACCAATCACCTGTTCGTGAGTTAAGCCTAAGGCGAGAGCTCCGGGCTCAACAGCCCATTTGATCGATGCCGTGACAGTGAAGACTTGAACTCCACGCTCCTGAAAAAGCTGTATCAATTTTTTTTGATCTTCGAAGATTGGCACGGGCTTAATGGAATCAAAAGATTTTTGGGCCCATTCTTTAACCGTTTCGATTTTTTGCCCCTGACAGATCTGTGCTAACCACAAATAAGCTTCCCGGGGGTCATTGTTTTTCTTTTTCAGTTCAACATAATGTTGCCAAGGATCGGGGGGCAGCTCGACCAATTTGCGATCAATTTTATAGCGGAAAAAATTTTCTCCCAGATCTGTGTCCCATAAAGTTCCGTCAGCATCAAAGGCCGCAACAGGGCGCGGGTCTTTTTTAAGGACCTCATCTAAGGTTTGCTGAATTTTATCCCATATCGATTTTGAATAAGATTTGTATTTCATAGAAAGATATTATGAAATAAGACTTGCTTTGATACAAGGATCCAGCAAGAAATTCTGTCGGAGGAATTTTAATATGAGTCTTTTTTGTCGTGTCATACAGCCGGCAGACCTTGAAGAAATCATGGCTTTCGAAAATAAAAAAATGATCGAAGCCTATGCAGATGAAATGGAAAGAAACATCCAAAGCTGGAATGCGCGTTGGAGAAAAGAAGCTCTCGATCACTATTTACCATTGGGTTGGAGTTTTTTGGCCCGTCACGAAGATACGCCTTCAGAATTTTCTGAAGAGGGTCTTTTGGCTGGATACTTTATTGCTCAGCCCATGTTGTTTCTCGATGGCCAAACTCAATCTTTATGGATTGAGCATCTGAGTTATGCCTCTTTAAAAGCTCGCGATGAATTGTGTGAGTTGGGTTATAAGCTCGCTCGCGAGAAGCATTTTCAACGGGTTTTCTTTCCGAACTCATCGGGAATCATGAACAGTGTTCGTCTTTTTAAACCTGAAACTTGGCAGCCCCAAGTCATTTGCCTTAAGACAACCAAAGCATGAAAAAATTTTCCTTTCGTGAGCGCCAAAAAAATATCAAAGATCTCGAGACCAAAAATTTTGATCTTTTTATTATTGGCGGTGGGATCAATGGTGCTGGAGTCGCCAGAGATGCCAGTCTGCGAGGGATGAAAGTTGGCCTGATTGAATCTCAAGATTTTGCGGCGGGAACTTCTTCGCGCTCGAGCAAGTTGATTCACGGGGGCATTCGCTATCTTGAAAATATGGAATTCAAGTTGGTCTTTGAAGCTTTGAATGAAAGAACGAAATTGTTCGAAATGACACCTCACCTGGTGCATCATTTGCGCTTCATGATTCCGATTTATAAAAGCAGTCGAGTCAGTCTTTGGAAAATGGGATTGGGAATGTGGTTGTATGACATGCTTGCCTTATTCCAAGCTCCAGAAATGCACGAAACTTTGTCTCCGACCGAAGCTTTACATCGCATGCCTTCCTTAAGGGACGCAGATTTGGTTGGTGCTTGTGTTTATTCGGATGCTTATATGGATGACGCCCGCTTAGTTTACGAAACTTTGCGTTCGGCCAATGAAAAAGGGGCCACTTGCGCTAACTATGTTAAAGCCATCGGTGCCGATTTCGATGACAATCAAAAAATTCAACGAGTTCTTTGTGAAGACCAACTGACTCAGCGAAAATTTTACGTTCGCGCAAAACATTTTGTCAGTTGTGTGGGGCCGTGGACAGATCAGTTGGCTGAAAATTTTGATCCTAAATGGAAAAAAGTTCTTCGACCAACAAAAGGTATTCACATCACATTGCCTCGTCATCGTCTGAAAATGGAAAATGCTGTTGTTATGGGAGCAGAAAAAAGCGATCGCATTGTTTTTGGAATTCCCCGACACGAGATGCTTTTGTTTGGCACGACGGATACGGACTATCAGGAATCTCCCGAAAAAGTGAGTGTGACCTCAGAAGACGTTCGTTATTTGCTGGAAATCATCGGCGCTTACTTCCCCGGAGCAAAAATCACTGAACAAGATATTATTTCAAGTTACGCCGGTGTTCGACCTTTGGTTTATGATGGAGCCTCAACAGAGGGAAAAACCAGTCGCGAGCATGTTATTTTTAAAGACGGTCATCACGTTCACTATGTTGCCGGAGGAAAATACACCACCTATCGTTTGATTGCTGATCAAGTGGTTGAGTTTATTTTGAAGGGCTCTTCCATTGAAGAACAAGTCGCTTTTAAAAGAAAAAACACCGCAGTTCCTTTAAACGAATTCACCGGCACCGAAGAGTGTGGAGCAGCTTTCGCGGCATTTGATCGATGGAAAAAACCGGCAGCGCTGTCATTGCCTGATTTGCATTTATTGGTCGAGCGCTATGGTTTAGAAGCCGAGCAAATGCTGAAAGATTTCCCTGCGAAAACGGCCCTGGAAATGGAAGCTGCACAGGCCATTCAGCACACGATGTGCTTAAATCTGGTTGATTTTTATTCTCGTCGCGTCCCTACATTTCTAGCGGATTCGGCCCATGGCCTATCGAGTTTGGATTCAGTGGGTCTTATTTTCCAAGAGCATTTGGGCTGGCCGAAAGAAAAACTAGAATTGGAAAAACAAAATTATCGCGAATATGTTCAACGTGAGTTGATGTGGAAAAAAAATTAACTGACTAAAACTTCGACAACTGATGCCTGACAAATTTTGTCTAATGGTCTTCTTCATCTGCTCAATTCGAAAATAACTAAGCCCTATTCGCGAAATTTAGGCATAAGTATTGAACTCCTGAAAAGCACAGGAGTTTTTTATGAAATCGTTCAAAACCATTTTAAGTTTAAGTATTGCGGCTTCAACTTGTGCAGCTCTCATCGCTTGTAACAAAAGTGGCGGCAACGATCCACAGCCTCCGCCGCCGGTACAGCAGCTTCAACAACCACCACCATATGTGCCTCCTCCACTCCATCCTTCGCAGGGAATTGTACGACCAGTAATGAAGCCTCAAGAACTAAATTATGTGAAATGTTACGCAGCTATCTTAGATTCTAAATCACTTCGAACTTCAACTGGGGAGTTAGACTTCCCAATTATCGATTCAACAAAACCTTTGAGCCAAGAAATCTCGTACTTGTACTCTACGATGTTGGGAAAAATTACTTTAAATGTTCAACCGCAAACTATGGATCCTAACGGAGTGCCAACTTCAGCAGGCTATATGGAACTTGTTCTTGCAGATCTTTCGGGAACAGGCTCTTCAACTTTACGCGGAAATTTAGACTCTCATTTGAATCTGAAAATCGACGATAAGCAGCGCGAAAAATATGTTTCCATTGATTGCTCGCTGGAAATGAAGCAAGGAAACGAATCAATTTCTTTAATGGACGTTGGCAATGCGAATGCGACCTACACTTGCTCCACAAGCCTTCCTCAGGTTGCAGCTCCCACAACGCCGATTGGAAATGCTGACCCAAATCTTTTTACGACTAAAAGTAAACCTCGAACACTTATTGAGAACGCAGTCCAAACTCTAAAAGTTCAGAACGATAAAAAAAATTCAGGCTACATCGTGTTGAGCGATGAAAGAAAATCCCAAGAGCGTTCTATAGAGTGGTCAGTGCGCTATGGCCAAGCCTTCCTAGTGACAACGGGGTCAGGTTCTTCTGTGAGCACTTCCATTCTCTGCCAACCAGCGGTAAACGCCACGCAACAAAAATAAGAAAACTTTAATGAAATCTCTGCATTGACTCTGTATTTCCGTCTCCTCTAGACTGGACAAATACATAGGGAGTCAAGGTGGGGATTTTAGATAAATTTACGGATTATTTTTCGAACGATATTGCCATCGATTTGGGCACAGCCAACACCTTAGTTTACGTCAAAGGTCGGGGAATAATTTTAGATGAACCTTCAGTAGTTGCGGTACATAAAAATTTTCGGGGTTTGCAAAATCGAGTTTTAGCTGTCGGTAAAGAAGCTAAAGACATGCTGGGAAGAACTCCCGGAAGTATCGTTGCCATTCGACCAATCAAAGATGGAGTCATCGCTGATTTCGAAGTGACTCAATCGATGCTGAAATATTTTATTGCGAAATCCATGGGCGAGAAAAAAAGTTTCATTCGTCCACGGATTATCATCTGTGTTCCTTACGGAATTACTCAAGTGGAAAAGCGCGCGGTTCGTGAAGCTGCTCAATCTGCCGGGGCTCGCGAAGTTTATCTGATTGAAGAACCGATGGCTGCGGCGATTGGCGCTGGACTTCCCATCACTGAACCCAGCGGCAACATGGTTGTCGACATGGGAGGGGGAACAACAGGTGTCGCGGTAATTTCTTTGGGTGGTATCGTTTACTGTAAATCCATTAAAGTTGCCGGTGATAAGTTTGACGAAGCCATCGTGAATTATGTTCGTCGCCAATTCAATTTATTGATCGGTGAAAGAACTGCAGAAAATATTAAAATTCAAATCGGTAATGCCTATCCTTTTGAAGAAGAAAAAACCATGGAGATCAAAGGTCGTGACCTTGTGGCCGGTGCTCCAAAAACCATCGAGATCACCAGTTCTCAAGTGAATGACGCTCTGATGGATCCACTATCAGAGATCGTTGATGCTGTTCGTACAGCTCTTGAAAAAACTCCACCGGAATTAGCATCTGACATCGTTGATAACGGAATCGTGCTGACAGGTGGAGGCGCCTTGCTCGCAAATTTAGATGTTCTGCTTCGTGAAAGAACGGGCCTTCCTGTTTCTATTGCCGAAGACCCACTCAGCTGCGTCGTTCTTGGTTCAGGAAAGGTCCTAGACAATTTAGAATTGCTCAGACAACTGACTGTTGACTGATCGAGAGTTCATGGATGAGTTAGCGATTAGAGATATTTCACTGTTCTTTTTCTTTTGTCTTTTAGACGAAGAGAAAGCTTATGATTTTTCTTCGCGCGCTGTTGATGAATATTTTGAGCTCAAACGAAAGTCTCCTTCCGAAAAAGTCCAAATTCTTGTTGTTAAAGCCACTTTCAAAATTTGGAAAAAGTTTTCCTCGAAAATCCAACGGGGGCGGCCACATATGACAAAACAATTGGGCTGGACCTGGCCTCACGATATCAATTTCGGACCGTGGATGGAGTTTCAAAAAAATACCATTTGGGACGAATTCATTGTTTCCGTATGGGCCTTTTTTTTAAAGTATTCAGATGAAGAGATCGCCCAGGGCTTAGAGATGACCCCAGGAACTATTCGCTATCGCTTGGGACACGCTCTTAAAAAATTGGGTTCGTACGTATGATGAATACACCTTTATCACCTTACAAAAAAAGAAAAGTGTCTTCCTTTCTTGCTCACGAAATGCTTTTTGATTATTTGACGGACCGTTTAGATCCGGAACGTCGCACCGCTGTCGAGAACGAACTTAAAACTGACGTCGAGAACCAAAAGGCCTTAGCTGAAATGCAGAAGGCTCTTAATTACATCGAAAAAATCAATCGAGTCGAAATAGAACAAGATCTTCTTGAAAGCATGAGCGAATCATCGAACTACATTTCGATCATGCTGAAAAAAACCCAATTCGATAAATGGCCATCCAGCGTGAAATGGTCCATCGAAGCTCTGATTGTTGTCCTGGGTGTTGTGTTGTTCCTTGTTGTCGTGCCTTGGGATCAAGCTTTGAAGATGACCCTGCTGCCGAAAGAAAAAGAAGTTATCCTTGCAGAAATTTCCAAAGATCCTACAACAAAAAGTAATATCAATTTAGCTGAGATTGAAAAAAAAGAAGTTCCTCAGTTTCAGGATGAAGAAAAAAAAACATCAACTGACAGTGCTGACGAGAAAGCCACATCTAAAGTGAACGTCGCCACGACAACACCAAAAGAGACATCAACATCTTCCAATGCGGGAAACCTTGCTAAAGTTGATGCGCCTGCTGAACCAACGAATTCGACGGCAGGAACAAATACAGCGAAAGAAAATTCAACGTCAGCAGCGGCCGAAGACACGGAAAAAAAATCAGCGGGTTTTCTTTATCGCGGGCATTTAGATGTAACGAATGTTGAGATGAACTCACCCAAGATCACTGAAAAAATTATTGAATTGGGAGGCCGTAAGGCGGGGGAAGTTGATATCGGCTGGAAAAAAAGCGATACAACTTATTACTACCATTTTACTTTGCCCGAGGCCAAGTACGACGACCTGATCGAATTTTTTTCAGGGTATACCGAGACCGAACTTAAAAAGGAAAAGCATCCTCGTGTGATGCCTGATGGAATTATCCGTCTGATTATCACCGTCGATGAAAAGAAACAGTGAAGCGAATTAAAAGACAACCCAAACGCTCATTAAGAACAATTTTGATTGTCTGGTTCCTGTTATTTTCGATAATTCCTTTAGGCTTCGTCACATGGTATTCACTCTCAAAGTATGAGGTCGCCATCGATAAGGAACTATCACTGCGCCTCAGTGGTAATGCCCGTGAAATTGCTATTATCTTGTCAGACTTCCGCGTTGGTCTTCAACAGCGGAAGGATAAATATCTTCGTGATCCTCATTTTCTTTACAATATTTCCGCGGGCGAATCTGCAGCCCTTCGTTCGCAAATGGAAGAGTGGCTCAAAAATGAATTTTCAGCCAGTCTAACTCTGTACAATCGTGAAGCCCGAATGTCGATTTCAGTTTTTAAAGATGATAAAGGCGAAATCCAAAATTTCTCGCCAGCTCAAGACGCCGTTTTTCTAACAGAAAAACTATTAGCTTCCCTGAAAGAAACGCGAGAAGTCGGTGTTATTCGCTATGATGAGAATAAAAAAATGTCCTTGCTGCTTATTTCTCGAGTGACCAACAGCAATGGTAAAACCATAGGCTACCTGGAACAAGCACTTGACCTCGATCGAAATTTTTTAAATCGTCTGCGAGCAAGATTGAAATTAGAACTGATGTTGTTGCAGGAAAACGGACAAGTCGTTACCGCAAGTTCCCAGGAACTTTTAGGGATTAAAAAAGAATTTTTTAAAAAATACATTTTTGATAACCCTCGGGACAATCTTTTTGAAATCCAGCTTCGAAATAATCCCTATGGCTTCGTGATTAATCCCGCCGATTGGGGAGAAAGCCGATTTTACGTTGCTCTTGGGGCCTCGAAGACAGAGGCAAAAGCGGTGCTTAAGAATGTTAAATTCGCTTTTGTGACCGTCGTCGGCGCCGTGATTGTGCTCCTTGTATTTACAATCCTGGTCAGCAGCTCGTGGTTCTTGAAACCCCTCAACGAGTTGGTTGAAGCTCTGCAGTCTTTCGAAAACCAAGAACAAGCTATCACCATTCCCGTAAAGAACGATACGGAAATTGGTTTACTGACAGAAAGCTTTAATCAAATGAGTTTAAAGATCTCACAAGCGCGAACTGATCTGCGTAAAAAAATCTCCGAGCTCGAGCACGCCAATCGGGAGATCACTGAAACACAAACAAAGCTGATTCATTCGGCGAAGATGGTCAGTCTTGGTCAGTTGGTGGCAGGGGTTGCTCATGAACTTAACAATCCTATCAGCTTCATCTACAGTAATATGATTCACCTTAAAGATTATTCCGAGAAGTTAATGCAGCTGATAGAAGTCGCAGAAAATGATCCTAAAAAATTAAAAGAGACTAAAGAAGAAGTCGAATACAGTTACATCAAAGAAGATTTACCTAAGCTTGTAGCTTCTTGCCAAGAGGGCGCGCGACGCACTCGAGATATCGTTATTGGATTGCGAAATTTCTCGCGGCTTGAAGAAACTAAATTGAAAGAAATCGATATTATTGCCAGTCTCGAGACAACATTGGATCTGCTTCAAGGTGAAATTAAAAATCGGATTCAAGTTCATAAAAATTATGAGCCTGTTCCCCGAATCCATGGTTACATCACCCAAATCAATCAAGTCTTTATGAATATTCTGAGCAATGCTTTGCAGGCCATCGACGGGAATGGAAATATTTGGATTAGCACTGTGTCTATTAAAGATCCAAAAAGTAAAATGTCTTCGGTGCAAATTTCTATACAAGACAGTGGTCAAGGGATCCCTCCAGAAATTGCCGATAAAATTTTCGATCCCTTTTTTACCACTAAAGGCGTCGGGCAAGGCACTGGTCTAGGTCTGAGTATCACTTACGGGATCGTTCATAATCACGGAGGAGATATTCAAGTGCGCAGTGAGCCCGGTGTAGGGACTGAGTTCGTGGTTATTTTACCAATCACACCTCCCACTTAAATTAAGCTCAATAGAACAAACTGGGCACTTCCAGTTTTGTGTCTCATTTTGAGACGGGTTACCCTCGAATTTCTTAAAAATATGCCGATAATTTTACCAGCAACTCTTACAGTTGTGAGAGAATAATTTAGAGGTGGCTCTATGCCTTCAGCGAAAACAAAAAACGAATTGGATAACAAAAAACTTTTGTTATCCCTTTTTTTTCTGTTTTCCGCCTTTGGATTATTTTGGCTTGCTTTGCAAGACGAAGAGGGTCTTAGTGAAAATGACTTAATTCCCGTGCAGGCCAGTGATGAGGCTGTTCGAAAACACCTTCGTAAAACGTCGCAAAAAATTCAAGCCCAAAAAGTTCAGGCCCAGATTGAAAATTTCGCTCCAGCGCCGCGATTCAATGAAGGTGGGACCCAAGTTTATGAAGCTTCCAGTCATGGCCTGGAATTCAGGCCTGATCCTCGATTGAACGAACTCAGTCATACTCTTCGTCGCGAGCCAAAAGCTTCAGGAAGTCAGCTTCCAGAGCCAAATGAAATGATTCAGAATCAGCTCTATGAACAGCAAAGATGGAATGAGTATAAATTGGCTTATCGCCAAGCTTATGCCCAAAAGTTTATTGAGAATGCTCGGAAGCACGGTTGGGAAATTCGTTTGAATGAAGAATTTAAAATTGTAAAAGTTAAGGCCATCAAAAAGGACAATCGTCAGCAACTTTTTACGGGATCCAATGGCCGTGCGCCTGACTCGGAAAATGCCGAAGCTCCTAAATAGTCAGCTTTAATTGCGATAAATTCAAAAGACCACTTTCTGCAAAACTGAAATAGCTTTGACGAGCCAAAATTAAATGATCTAAGAAATGGAATTCCATCATTTGGGAAAGGGACATAAGCCGATTGGTTGTTTCAAAATCTTGGGGTGAAGGGCTGGGATTCGATGAAGGATGACTGTGCGCCATAAGAAATTGATTTGAGTTTAAGGAGATCAAAAAACGAAACAGGTCTCTCACATGAAAAGGGCAGCTATCTACCGTACCCCGAAAGAGCATTGTTTTTCCCAAGAGGCGACATTCCGAGTTCAGCGCAAGGCACCAAACTTCTTCTTGTTCATAGGAGATTTCGGCTTCAAGGCTTTTCCATCCGTCCAAGCTGGATTTAACATAAGTCATGTGTCGCGGATGTGCAAAAAACTGGACTGGGTAAAACAGATTTTATGCATCCAGGACATTGCTTGCCGTTCGATTCTCTTCGGAATAAACTTGGTAAGATTTCAATAACAGGAGTTTTCATGAAAAGATTAGCTGTATCTTTGCTTTGTTTATTTTTAGTCAATTGCGGACCAAAAGCCTTTGTAAAAGGAACCTACGATCAAGATGTGAATCGTGAAAATTTATTGAACGACTCTTGGTCAGAGACCGATATGCAAAAAGCCGTCGCTGATTTAGTGAATAGCTTGATGTCGCATCCATCGATTGCCACAGCTAAAAGACCGCCCGTGGTCATGGTGACCCAACTTCAAAATAAAACCAGTGAACACATTGATACTCAAAGTATCATGGACATGGTTCGCGTTGATCTGATGAAGGGTGGCAAAGTTGCCTTCATTGATAAAGAAGCTCGCGGCGATATTTCTGAAGAGTACAATTACCAAAATTCAGGAATGGTTGCTGAAGAAAGCAAAAAAGGTCCCGGTGGACAAACGGGAGCAGATTTCATCATCAATGGTCGTTTGGATTCCATCGTTCAAGAAGTTGGTAAAGATAAAACTGTTTATTACAAACTCGTTTTGAATATGACGAATCTTAAATCAGGCGTTATTTCATGGTCTGATCAAAAACAAATTCGTAAGCAGTTCCGTAAAAAAACAATCGGTTTATAATTTGGAGTAAAGAGTGATCCTTTGGCTGTCAGCTCTTTTTGAAAAACCCACCTTCGCTGTGGGTTTTTGCTTTTTATTTCTGAGCTCTTGCGCCACTTATCAGGGGAAAGTTCAAAAATCCCGCCAAATGATTATGGCGGGGCAAACCAGTCAAGCCGTGGAAGAGCTTAAAACCCTTGCCGAGAAAGCGGATGGAGATAAATTAGTTTATCTTTTAGATTACGGAACAGCTTTGCAATTGAATGGTCAGTTCAAAGAAAGTAACCAAATTTTTTTAGCGGCTGACAAACTTTCCGAGCAGATCGATTACCAATCAGCCACGCGGGTGGCCGGATCTCTTTTGCTGAATGAAGAAATGGTTCAGTACAAAGGCGATACTTTCGAGAAAATTTTTATCAACGCCTACTTGGCCATGAATTTTCTAGAACTGAACCAGCTAGACGATGCGCTGGTTGAATCACGGCGAATCAATGAAAAATATCAAAAGCTCAGGGCCGAAGAGAAAAAAGTTTTTGAGTTGAATCCCTTTGCAAAATATCTTTCCGCTTTAATTTGGGAAGCTGATCAAAAGTGGGATGATGCTATCATTGCCTACAGTGAAGCTTACAAACTGGATCCCAACATCAGTCATTTGCGCGAAGATTTAATTCGCACTTCAAAGAAAGCTCGGCGCAAAGATGAACATGAATCTTGGAAAAAGCAATTTCCCGAAGTTATCGAAAAACCAGAATGGTACGACAAAAGTTACGGTGAACTGGTTATTCTTGTTCAACAAGGTTGGGGCCCAAGAAAAGATTTTAATCCCATGGATTATCATTGGCCTATCTTGAAACCGGTGTATTCCCAAACTCAGAAAGCCCGCTTAGTCATTGATGGAGTTGGAAGTTTTGATAGCGGCTTAGTTTACAATACCGAAGTGGCTGCGATTAAGACTTTGCAAGAAGATGCTTTAAGTTTGGTGGGCCGCCGGATCGCCGGCCGAGTCGCGAAAGATCTGGCAGCTCAGGAAATTCGCAAAAAAAATGAAGCTCTTGGCGCCATTGCTTGGATTGCCATGGTCGCTTCAGATCGAGCGGATCTGCGACAGTGGTCCACTTTGCCGCAAACGATCCAAGTTGTGCGCGTTTTCCTGAAGGCAGGAGATTATAAATTCAATTTGCAGGGCTTAGATAATGCTGGGCAACCCACCGTAGATTCTTTAGCGGGGCGGGAAGTAAAGATTAGGGCAGGTCGTAAAACTTTTGTAAATTGGCGAACGGTTAAATAAGGAGAAAAAATGGGAATTCGATTTTTAGTGAGCACGGTCATATTATTTTTTGTTGGAGTTTCGGCTCTTGCAGCTCCCGAAGCCGCTGAAGAGAAAAAAAACGAAGGCGAAGTTGTTTGCACGCACCAAGAGGATCAGCGAAAATTGTGGATCGTGAATGAAGGCGGGGGATGCAAAGTTCATTATCTTAAAGGGGGCAACATCAGTGTTATCGGTAGTCAAAAATCAGGAACAGATTTCTGCGAGCGTTTGATCGAAAAAGTTAAGACTAAATTAGTAGCTCCACCTCCAGGTCCAAACTTCGAGTGCAAATTGAGCAACGAAAACAAATAAAAAAGCCAACCTTGCGGCTGGCTTTTTAAATCTCTTTTTTAAAACCAAAAATTACTGTTGGTTCAGATTTGGATTGTGACTTGGAAGATTTGGAGTTTCTTCTTCTTGTTGCAAACCAGGAAGAACAGTTGCTTTTTCAGCAGCTGCTTTCGCCGTTGAATCTGAATTGTATCGTGTCGCTGCATTAGCAACGCGATTTTCTAAATTTTGTTTTACATCGTCAGAAGAAGCTCTTTCAACATTTACAGCTTGAGCTTGTTTCGTCATGTAGTCCTGAGGGAAAGCACCCAATTTAGCTAAGTAGTTTGAAATGCTACCGTTTCCATTTTGAATAATTTCGCGCAGGGTAAAAAGAGGCGCATATTGAGAAGCTTTTTTCTCAGCTTCAAAAATTATTTGCGTTAAAGTCGCAGCAGTAATGTCATTTTTCGATTTGTTATCGATGACCATCACTTCTTCGTTAGTTCGAATCATTTTGGCAATATCATCCAAAGTTACATAGCAGCTTTGTTGAGTGTCATAAAGTTTTCGATTTTGATAACGTTTAATGATCTTCACTTTTGAGTTTGGCTTAGTCGTCATTGTCTCATTTTGGTTGATCAAAGTGCCTCCCTTTTCAATTTCTCCCTTGTTTTAGAGAACTTATTGCGCTGACTCAATAAGTTTTTCTCCGAGGAGATAGGCTTACCTAGCTCTGCCGCTCCATGTTGTCAAGCTATCCTCCTGAATTGGCGCTTAAACAACGCATAAAATATTTACACACTAATTATGACACCAAGGGCTAATTTTTAGTTAATTTCCTCTTCAGTTTTTTAAAAAACAGACCGAAGCAGCGTCTAGGCCATAAAATTTTAGCCAAGACGGAAGCATGAATAACAAGGAAAATCAAAAGGTTAAGTTAAGCAGTATCTTGGGTGTTCTCGCCCTTTCTTTAGTGCTGTTACTTATGCTTTCACTTCCCGCTAGTGCTCCTTGGAATGAATCCAAAGCACTCAGAGCTCGTCAAAAAGCCGAAATCCTAGGCTACCAATTGGTCCAGCTCTACCAAGAGAATTTAAAGGGTCCCACGGACAGCCTTAAGAACACTCGTTCTATTGCTTCTGTAGATACTGATCTCGTTGAGTTCAAACCTGAGGGCCTTATGGGCTTAGACCCATGGGGTCAGCCTTATCGCTACATCATCCAAAAGTCAGAAAAAGATCAGGTGCGAGTTGTAATTTGGTCGATGGGGCCAAATCAAAAAGACGATAGTGAAGAATCTACCAATAAAAAATTATTCTCACCAAAATCTGATGATATCCAGATTGTCCTCAATCTTCCTGTTGGACCAGACACACCCTAGCAAAGTCCAGTTTTTCTTAATTTCGAACGAAAACCTCCGTCTTTCTTTAAGTCTCACAACCCATGGCCGAGAAGTCCTTATCAAGGAGTTTTCATGCTCAGGGGGCATTCCAAGAATTTAGTGATCGTTGCTTTTTTAGTTTTCCTTTCTGCGTGTGCGACACCGAACGAAAATGAACGTTCAACTTATTATGACCATGCCTTTGATGACCGCAATCGAGCTCCCGCAAGTTTTGGTCCTCCTGCTTCAGCCGTTGCTGGGCCAGTGACTGATCCTTTTTACATGAGAACACAGGCCGATTATAATTATGCCCTTGGTGAAGCTCTTTCGAACGAAGGCCAATTCCAAAAGTCCATTGAGGCGTTTAAACTTACTCTTGTTTATGACCCAGACTCGGTTCAAGTTCGACTGCGAATCGCGGCTGAACATATAAAACTGGGGCAAATCAATCAGGCGCTTGATAAAACTGAAGAAGCCGTTAAAAAAGATCCAAAAAACATTGAAGCCCATTTGCTTCTTGCGGGATTGTATTCGTCATTGAAAGTCTACGACAAGGCCATACTCCAGTATGAAACCGTGTTAAGCCAGAAGCCAAATCATCCTGAGGCCACTCTTTATCTTGCGGCAGTTCATTCGGAAATGAAGCATCCCGAAAAGGCGATCAAGCTTTTCGAATCTCTACTTAAAAATCCCACTTACTCGACACCGCATTTGTTGCACTACTATATTGGTCGCGTACGACTAGAGCAAAAAGATTCTAAGTACTACAAACTTGCGGAAGCTGAATTCAAAAAAACGCTGAAGTTGAAACCGGATTTTGTGGATGGAGTTTTGACTTTAGGTGGATTCTATCAACGACAAAAGCGTGAAGACGAAGCTTTGAAATTGTATAGCCAGTTCCAAAAAGATCGCGGTCCTAATGTGCGTATTGCTGAAGCTCTTTCACAGATTTATGTTGAAAGAGAAATGTTTGACGAAGCTTATGAGCAGTTTGAAGTTCTTGAAGCAAACTCGGAAGATTCTTTGAGCGTGAAATTAAAAATGGCGCTGATCTTGATCGAGAAAAAAGTTTATGATCAAGCCACCAGAAAATTAGAAGAAATTCTTGTTGAGGCACCAGAGTCAGACAAGGTGCGATTTTACTTGGGCGCTGTTTATGAAGAGACTAAAAAAGACGAAAAAGCCATTTCTCAATTTAAAAAGATTCCCGTCAGCAGCACCTTCTATAGTGAAGCGACCATTCACGCTGCTTATTTGATGAAAGGCTTGGGTCAATTGGATTCAGCCTTAGAGACCATCGAAAAAGGAATTAAAAATAAAAAAGATGTTCCTCAGATGTACGCGATGCATGCGTCTTTGTTGGATGACAAAGGTGATTACAAAAAAGCGGCTACGGTTTTGGAATCTGCTTTGGAACAATTTCCAGAGCATGCTCAACTGCGATTTTATTACGGAACGATTCAGGATCGATTGGGACAAAAAGAAAAGGTGATCGCACAGATGAAAAAAGTCATCGAGTTAGATCCCAATCATGTGCAAGGTTTGAATTACTTAGCTTTTACGTGGGCCGAAATGGATCAAAACCTTCCTGAAGCTGAAAAGTTAGCTCGTCGAGCGGTGGAACTTGAACCTCAAGATGGTTATATCTTGGATTCCTTGGGTTGGATTCTTTATAAAAAAGGGAACGCTCAAGAAGCTGTGAAGTATTTGGAAGCCGCCTATAAATTTCAACCAACGGTGGCCGTCATTGCGGAACACTTAGGTGATGCTTACTTTAAAATGACTTTGCTTGAAAAAGCGATGCGTATGTATCAACGGGCACTAGATCTTGAAACCGATGTGAAAAAGATTGCCGAGCTGAAACAAAAGTTGATCGCCGCTGAAAAGCAAACATTCCCGAATCCTCGCCTACCTGCTTCGATAGGGCAGGAGAAATAATTAATTTTTATTGGAATTTTTAAATATCATGGTTCTCCTCGTTTTCTTGTTGTGATCCCACCGGATTCACCCTAAAATCTAAGTCCAATCAAGAATCCACGGTGGGAGACTCTATGAAAAATGGAATTTTATTGTTCATTGGACTTATCGCATTAACGGCTTGTCAAAGTCGCCAAACAGCTCCCACAACACATTTTCAAAAAGCGAAATGGGAGACCATTGCGCAAATTAATGATTTAAAGAGAAATAAAAACCATCGTGTATCTATTGATGTTCTTGCAATTAAAAATGAAAAAATGCGCATGGAAGTGACGGCCACTTTAGGTTACCAAGTTGCCAGTGTACTTATTAATCGTGAAGGCTTTAAAGCTGCCGTTTATCCTCAGAAGAAATTTTATCAGGGAAATTTAAGCGATCGCGCGCTTTCGGATGCTCTGAATTTCCCAGTTTCGCCACGAGCTCTTTTTGCGATTGCTTTTGATGAACCCATAACGGGTCAGGGATGGAGCTGTGAAAAGGATGCTGAAGCTATGCCTAAAAAATGTGTTCAGGCGAATTCACAGATCCAGGTCGAGTGGACTAAAAAAAATGATGGGACAAAATTAGTTAAAATAACATCACCAAGAATCGAGATGAGTTGGTTTTTCAAAAACCCCGAACTTAATTTTGAAGAGAAGCCTGAGCTTTTTAATTTGAATGTTCCCAATGGCTATCAGGTGATCAGTACTAACGTGGCCACTCGCTCAATTAGCCGAGATTTATAAGAAAATCTAATTCTGAGTCTAAGCACGACTAGACCTTTGGCCAGATTGAGACAGTGTCTCGTGATAAAGTCATCCTCGACGTTTTCTTTCGAAAAAAAAATTACGGTTTTCTAACCGTTTAGAGTTGATGCATAATCTAAGGTATAGGCGGAAACCACCTTGGAGGTCCGACTTTAAATATTTGCCTAAACTCATCGGAGGAGCACATGGCTGGAAACATTGATCTGAAAAATTTAGTCGGCAACTGGCAGGCTTCAAGTTCAGCTTCAAAACTTCACTGGAGTGGAAGTTTCGATGAGTATCTTGCTCTAGTAAAAGCAAATCCCAAAATCACTCGTAATGCCTTTCAACGAATGTACGACATGATCGTTGAAGCCGGCACAGAGGATTACACCGATTTTAAAAAACAAGTGGTTCGCTACAGATTTTTTGATGATTCCCACAACAATGGGAAAGACGCCGTTTTTGGTTTAGATATCGCCTTGATGAAATTAGTGAATGTTCTGCGAGCCGCAGCTTTAGGCTACGGAACAGAAAAACGCGTGATCTTACTTCACGGTCCCGTGGGAAGCGCGAAATCAACAATCTGTCGTATGCTCAAAAAAGGTCTCGAAGCTTATTCAAAAACGGATCAAGGGGCTCTTTACACTTTCGAGTGGATTGATGAAAAAGAAGAACTGGGTGGAATACTGGGGAAAAATGTACGCAGCTTTCCAAGTCCCATGCATGAAGATCCTATGTTGATTTTCCCTGAAGAAATGCGCCAAAAAGTTTGCGATGAAATCAATCGTGGCCAAGATGGGGAGTTCCGAGTTAAAATTGAAGGCGAATTGTCTCCTCCTTCGCGCTACATCTTTAAAAATTTAATGGATAAGTACAATGGCGAGCTGATGCGCGTTTTACAACACGTGCGTGTTCGTCGATTATTTCTTTCGGAAGCTGATCGTGTCGGTATTGGAACCTTCCAACCCAAAGATGAAAAGAATCAGGACTCAACAGAATTAACAGGTGATATTAATTATCGTAAAATTGCTGAATATGGATCGGATTCGGATCCTCGGGCCTTTAACTTTGACGGAGAATTCAACGTTGCCAATCGCGGGATGATTGAATTCGTCGAGGTGTTAAAGTTGGATGTAGCTTTCCTTTACGATCTTTTAGGAGCATCACAAGAGCATCGCGTGAAACCTAAAAAATTCGCACAAACCCACATTGACGAAGTGATCATTGGTCACACCAATGAACCGGAATACCGTCGTTTGCAAGACAACGAGTTCATGGAAGCTCTTCGCGATCGTACTGTAAAAATTGATATTCCTTACATCACTCGTTGGAGAGATGAGATCAATATCTATAAAAAAGATTTTAATTCTCAGAAAATGCGGGGGATTTCAATTGCTCCTCACACCATTGAAATGGCAGCGATGTGGGCGATTTTAACTCGCTTGGAGAAACCTAAGAAAGCCAATCTGACTCGCATGCAGAAGTTGAAACTTTACAATGGCAAAACTTTACCGAACTACACGGAAGACAACGTAAAAGAGCTTCGTAAAGAAGCCATTCGTGAAGGTCTTGAAGGCATGTCGCCACGGTATATTCAGGATAAACTTTCAAACGCGATTGTGAATGCTCAACAAAATAATCGAGGATCTGTAAATCCATTTATGGTTTTGAATGAGCTTGAATCAGGTCTAAAAAATCATTCCTTACTTTCAAATGAAGAACTGAAAGCCGAATACCGAGAGCTTTTAGGAGTTGTTAAGCAAGAGTACGAAGAAATCATTAAAGGTGAAGTGCAAAGAGCCATCAGCGCTGATGAAAGTGCCTTACAAAGACTCTGCGCGAATTACATCGATAATGTGAAAGCTTACACTCAGAAAGAGCGTGTTCGTAATCAATTTACAGGTCAGGACGAGGAACCCGATGAGCGTCTGATGAGATCCATCGAAGAGAAAATCGAAATTCCCGAGTCTCGCAAGGATGATTTCCGTCGCGAAATTATGAATTACATCGGAGCGCTGGCGATCGAAGGCAAGAAGTTCAATTACAAAATGAATGAACGCCTCCATAAAGCCTTAGAGTTAAAACTTTTCGAAGACCAAAAAGATAGTATTAAGCTCACTTCATTAGTGAGTTCGGTCACGGACAAAGACACTCAAGAGAAAATTGAAATCGTTAAAACTCGTTTGATTAAAGACTATGGGTATGACGAAATCTCGGCCACGGATGTTTTGCATTACGTTGCAAGTATCTTTGCTCGAGGAGATGTGAAGAAGCAATAATGTCAATTAAGGAAGACCAAAGCCGATTTCGCGACATCGTGAAAGGCAAAATTAAGGAGAATTTTCGCAAATATGTTTCCCAAGGCGAGATGATTGGAAAACGCGAGAATGATTTTGTCAAAATTCCCCTTCCTTCGATTGATATCCCTAATTTTCGTTATGGCCCAAAACAGCAGGGCGGAGTCGGGCAGGGTGAAGGTCAGCAGGGTGACGATGTCGGTGAGCCCGGCGATGGCCAAGGCCAAGCGGGAAATAATGCCGGCGAACATCTTCTTGAAGTTGAATTTACTATTGATGAGTTGGCGGAAATCCTTGGCGAAAAATTAGAGTTGCCGCGCATTCAGCCCAAGGGAAATAAAAATATAGAAACAACGCGAACCAAGTACACCGGCTTAGCTCCAGTGGGACCTGAAGGACTTCGTCACTTTAGATCTTCCTATAAAAAAGCTTTAAAAAGATACGTGACGACAGGGTCCTATGATCCTGAAAATCCCGTGATCATCCCTATACGTCGTGATTTTCAATATCGCAGTTTCAAAAAAATCACTCAACCGCAAACTCGGGCCGTGGTCATTTATATGATGGACGTCTCGGGCTCAATGGGTGACGAACAGAAAGAGATCGTTCGCTTAGAAAGTTTTTGGATCAACAGCTGGTTGAAAAAACATTATAAAGGTTTAGAAACCCGCTTTATCATTCACGATGCTGCAGCCAAAGAAGTTGATGAAACTACTTTTTTCCGCACCAGTGAATCGGGTGGAACTTTAATAAGCTCGGCCTACAAACTTTGTCAGCAGATTATCCAGGATGAATATCCCATCAATGAATGGAATATTTATCCCTTTCATTTCAGTGACGGTGACAATTGGAGCGGTGAAGACACACGTCTTTGCATTCGTATGTTGCGAGAGTTTTTCTTACCGCATACGAATATGTTTTGTTACGGCCAAGTGGAAAGTAAGTACGGAAGTGGGCAATTCTTAAAAGACCTCCAAAAGGAATTTCCTAATGATGAACGCATCGTACTTTCGCAAATTGAGAATCGGGATAAAATTTTGGATTCCATCAAGGATTTTCTTGGTAAAGGACGGTAATTTGCCATGGCTAATTTAACTCCAGAGCTTGAACGCGAGCGCCAAAAAATTTGTAAGATCGCCAAAGAGGCCGGCCTGGATTTTTTCGAAACTATTTTCGAGCTAATCACTTATGATCAAATCAATCAATTCGCGGCCTATGGTGGATTTCCAGTTCGTTATCCTCATTGGAAATTCGGTATGGAGTATGAACACCTTTCCAAAAGTTACGAATACGGTCTTTCAAAAATCTACGAAATGGTGATCAATACAGATCCTTGTTATGCCTACCTGATGGAAGGCAATATGCTGATGGATCAAAAACTTGTGATGGCCCACGTTTATGGCCACTGCGATTTTTTCAAAAACAATGTCTGGTTTTCAAAAACGAATCGCAAAATGATGGACCAGATGGCCAATCACGCGACCCGCATTCGACGTTATGTCGATCGCTACGGACAGGATACTGTCGAAGATTTTGTTGATGTCTGTTTAAGCTTAGAAAATCTTATTGATCGCTACAGTCCTTATATGGAGAAATCTTCTCCTAAAGATAAAGAAGCTGAATCCAGCGAAAGATCAAATGCGCCTGAGCAAGAGCAAGGTCTCTTGCGCGTCAATCGACCCTATATGCGGGATTACATCAATCCCCCTTCCTTTATTAAAGAGCAGAAGGAAAAAATGTCGGCGGCCCTCGCGCAAAAAAATCAAAGATTTCCCTCGGAGCCCCAAAAAGATATTTTGAAATTTCTAATCCACAATGCGCCTTTGCAAGAGTGGCAACAAGATGTGATGTCAATCATCCGGGACGAAGCTTATTATTTTTCGCCGCAAGGAATGACAAAAACCATGAACGAGGGCTGGGCTTCTTACTGGCACTCAAAATTGATGACCGAAAAAATTCTTTCAGATTCTGAAATCATTGATTTTGCTGATCATCACAGTGGAACAATGGCCATGGGTCCGAATGGATATAACCCCTATAAAGTGGGTATCGAACTAATGCGCGACATCGAGGACCGATGGAATAAAGGCCGTTTCGGTCGCGACTGGGAAAATTGCGATGATGTTCGCGAAAAACAAAACTGGGATTTAAAACTTGGCAAAGGGCGCGAGAAAATATTTGAAGTGCGCAAAGTTTATAATGACGTCACCTTTATTGATGAATTTTTAACGGAAGATTTTTGCATTCGTAATCGTTTGTTTGTTTATAAATTCAACAAACGTACGGGAAAATTTGAAGTTGATACTCGTGATTTTAAAGCGATTAAAGCAAAGCTTCTGTTTCACATGACCAACTTCGGTCAGCCCATCATTCGCATCGAAGATGCTAATTTCGAAAATCGAGGAGAGCTGTTGCTGACCCATTTGCATGAGGGCATTGACATGCAACCCGATTTTATGAATGAAACTCTGAAAAACGTGCATGCGGTATGGAGTCGACCTGTAAACCTAGTGACTGCAATGGACGGAGAGGGTCATCTCTACCGTTATGACGGCAAAGAGCTCACTCAACATAAATTATCCCAACCTCAGCTTCCGGTTGGTGATGGCACTACTGGCTAGAATGTCTTTTAAACCTCGGATTGTTTATTCCACAGATCCTAAAGACCGTTTCGAATGCAAACGATGTGGCCACCTTCTGAATGAGTGTCGTTGTGTACCCATAGAAAATGTTGCGATGGACAAAATCGTCGTTAATATTCGCATCGAAAAGGGCGGCCGCGGTGGTAAAACTGTCACTGTCTTAGCGGATCTCCCTAAAAATGAAGACTTTTTAAAAAAGCTCTCAAAAGAACTCAAAACACGCTGTGGGGTCGGCGGGACTTACGTATTGACCCGGGAAGACTGCCGCATCGAAATTCAGGGTGACCAGCGTGACGCCATTAAAAAAATCTTAACCAGTAAACAAATTAAATTTAAAGGTATGTAGTGGCCAAAGCAGAAACACCTTGTTAGATGCCGTAATTTCATAAAAAAATGATGCTAAATTTAAAAAACTCCCTAAAATTAAGGATTCGGGGGGAATTGGATGATGAGTAATGAGCCCATCAAAAAAGTGATGATCGTCGATGATTATGAGGAAAGCTGTAAGCTTTTATCTGAAGTTTTAAGTGAAAATTATCAATGCGCTTACACTCAAGAAAGCACTAAAGCTGTTGATATGATGAAAAACTTCCAGCCAAATCTTGTTATTTTAGATTACAAGATGCCAGGCCTTCTTGGTGTAGATATTTGTAAATCCATTCGTGAATCAGAAACAACTCGCTACCTTCCCATCGTTTTTGTTTCGGGCGCGGCCACGGTTGAAGAAAAAATCAAAGCCTTCGAAATGGGAGCTGATGACTTCATCACCAAACCTTTTCATGTCAGAGAGCTTTTATTGCGAGTTAAACGCCTAACAGATCGAGAAGTGGACACTCAAAGTGAAATGACGATAGCGAACTTAAGAATGAATTTGTACACCCGTCGAGTTGTCGTTGATCAAGCCGAAGTTTCACTAACTCCTAAACAATTCGATATCTTAAAGCTTCTCGTTAGTAACAAAAATAATTTAGTTAGTCGCGAGACTTTCCTGAAAGAAATTTGGGGAGAGATCGAAGTGACCGCTCGAAATGTTGACAGCCAAATTAATTACTTAAAAAAGAAAATTGAAAATTTTAAAGGAAAAATTGTTGCTGTGCCTAGCTTGGGTTACCGCTTAGAGCTCAACACTTAATCAGCCCAGAAAGCTGAATCACTTCTTTTCTTGTCGTTTCTTTTGAAAAAATTTTTGCAGTAAGTTGCGGCTTTCGTCAGCGAATAGCCCACCCTGGTAAAAAACTTGGTGATTCATTTTTGGTTCATCGAAAATTTGGAAAAAACTTTGAACGGCTCCCCCTTTAGGGTCCAAACATCCAAAAACGACTCTTTGGACTCGAGCCTGAAGCAGAGCTCCTGCACACATTACGCAAGGCTCCATAGTTACATAAAGTGTCGAGTGGGGAAGACGCCAAGATTTTTGGGAGCGTGAAGCTGTATCCAGGGCCAGTAGCTCGGCGTGACCCATGGGACTTTGCAACTCTTCCCGCCGATTGTAAGCTTCGGCCCAAATTTCCTGACTGGAGCTGATAAGGACAGCGCCGACGGGGACCTCGTCCCGAGTGGCTGCGGTTTCGGCCAGGGAGAGGGCCTGCTTCATCCATTTTTGATCGATTTCAGTAAATTCGACTGAGTCTTTATGCATTGCGAAATAACCCCATAACTACTTAGAACCCAAGGAATAATTTGTCAACTTTGCTGAAGATTTGCTATACACGTCAAACTCATACTGGAAGGAAGGTGATTTTAGATGGCATTAGTTCGCATTAAAGATGGAGAAAGCTTCGAATCAGCATTTCGAAGATTCAAAAAATCTTGTGAAAAAGCGGGCATCCTTTCAGAAGTTAAAAAAAGAGAAAACTTTGAAAAGCCTAGCGTAAGACTTAAGAAAAAATCTATAGCTGCTCGTAAACGAGCGCTTAAAAAAACTCGTCGCAGTTACGGCGAATAGTTCAATTTATTTTTGGAGGTTCTTCATGGAAATACGCGAGAAGCTCATGGCTGACGTTAAGGAAGCTATGAAAAGCAAAGAGACGTTGAAATTAAATGCTCTTCGTTTTCTTCAAGCGGCCATCAAGAATCGCGAAATTGAATTGCGACCAAATCCCATCACTTCGGAAGAAGTGATGGGCGTTTTGCGCCGATCCGTAAAGCAAAGAAAAGAATCCATCGAACAATATCAAGCAGCTGGTCGACAAGACTTGGTTGATCAAGAAGCTGCTGAATTAAAAATCCTTGAAGCTTATATGCCTCAACAAATGGGTCGCGATCAGCTTGAAAAAATTGTAGTCGAAGTCATTGCTGCATTAGGAGCGAAAACTCCTAAAGAGATGGGTGCTGTGATGAAAGAAGTTATCGTAAAAACTGCGGGTACTGCCGACAACAAGATGATCAGCGAAGTAGTGAAAGCGAAACTATCTCCAGCTTAAATGGCAAAATACACTCCTGAATTTATCGAGAGAGTGGCAGAAGCCAATAACATCGTTGACCTCATCTCTCAACAGACACAGTTAAGACCAACGGGCGGCGGGCTGATGGGTCGTTGTCCTTTTCCAGATCACAAAGAAAAAACTCCCAGCTTTTCCGTTTCTGAAGCCAAACAAGTTTATCACTGTTTTGGTTGTCACAAGAGCGGAAATATTTTTTCTTTTTTGCGTGATTTTCAGGGAATGTCTTTTCCTGAAGCCGTTGAATTTTTAGCAGATCGTGCCAGCATTTCATTGCCGCAAACCAGTGCGGACTCTCACGAAATTGATAAAGTGGCTCAAAGAAAAAAACTTTTATTAACTGCCAATAAATGGGCTTTGCATTTTTTTCGCGAGCAGCTGAAGCGCCAACCTGCGGAACATCCCGTAAAAAGTTACATTCAAAAACGTGGGCTCAACAGCGAGATCATCGAAACTTTCCAGATTGGTTATGCCCCGCCTGAATGGGATGGCCTGGTGCAATTTCTTAACTCTAAAGGCATTTCTATGGAAATTGCCGAAGAGGCTCGATTGGTTAAAGCACGCAGTCAGGGTAAAACAGGACACTTTGATATTTTTCGCGATCGACTGATCTTTCCTATTCTGAATAATCAGGGTGATCCGGTGGCCTTTGGGGGCCGCATCATCGAAACGGGCGAGCCCAAATACTTAAACTCGCCAGAAACTCCTGTTTTTGTGAAAGGGAAGATTCTTTATGGTCTTTACCAGACGGCGCGCTACATCCGTGCCGAAGACAACGTTCTGATTGTTGAAGGCTATATGGATTTAATTTCCCTTTACCAAATGGGGATTCGCAATGTGGTGGCGACGATGGGCACGGCCTTGACAGCCGATCATGGGCGTTTTCTGAAACGCCTCACAAAAAATGTAGTAGTGCTTTTTGACGGAGACGCTGCCGGTCAGGAAGCTGCAGAAAGATCACTGCCTTTGCTTTTGGGGTGTGAAATTTTTCCAAAAGGTCTTTTGCTTCCTGATAACCAAGATCCTGATGATTTTGTTAAAGCGAGTGGGGCTGAAGAACTGACTCGACGTGTGAAACAGGCTCCTGACTTGTTCAGTCTCAATCTTTCGCAGTGGATGAAAGCTTATCGGGGAGAAGCTAGCGAAAAAATTCAACTTATTGATCGGCTAAAAACACTTTTTCGTGTGATTAGTGATCGCCGCCTGCAAGATCTTTACCTGCAAGAATCAGCACAAAAGTTAGGTGTTGCACTTCCCTGGCTGCGCCAAGCTTTGGGAACAGAAAATATGGCAAAAAATACGCAGAGCCATCAACCAAACAAGCCCTTATTTGTGTCTGAATCTTCGAGGGGAGAAGATGATCTTGCAAAAAAAGTTAACCTGGCTGAACCAGAGTATCGCCTGAAAGGCGCGCCAGCAGCAGAGTTGCTGCTTTTGTCACTCGTGCTCAAAAGTCGTGCCAATTTGCATTTGATCGAAAGTGAAAATGCTCTCGATTATGTGACTCACGAAAGTGTGAAAAAGCTTCTTGTAAAAAGCTTGGATGTCTATAGACAAAACCCCGAGAAATTTGATAGGTTGATCAGTCAACTCATGACGAGTGTAGACGAACCTCGATTTTTGTTTCATGATGATCCCTTATTGCGAGAAAATAATAAGGAACATCACGGAGGAGAAACGCGTTCAGAATTAATGAACGAAGTTCTCGAAGAGAATAAAAATGAAGGTCGTCTGATTTTCGATGAAGAGACTGAACAGAAACTTTTGAAAGATACCTTTAGACGAATTCGCGAAAATTCACTGAGGGATCAACTGAAAAAGCTAGCTCTTGAATTGAAAATGAATCCGACACCGGAAAAGATGCAGTTGATGATGAGTTTGCAAAAGGATTTGAGCTCATTAAATCGCAAAGAGATTTGAAACAGAAGAGGTCTTAATGAAACCAAACGTTCCTGGCTCGCCAAAAGAACCGATCAAGGTCTTATCCCAAATTGAACAAGAAGCCCTGATTAAAGAGGAAATAGAAAAGTTTCTTAAGATATCCAAAGAAAAAGGCACGTTGACCATCGAAGAGATCAACGACATGTTGCCGCCAGAAATTATTCATCCAGCAGTTCTTGATGCTTTCATGCATGCCTTAGAAGCCAATGGCGCTTCTATTTTAGAATATTCGGAAGAAGCAAAAGCCGAAGAAGAAGGCGAAGCCGCATTCCTGACTGACACTGATAAATCAGACGACGATGAAGATGCCGATGAAAAAGCAGAAAGTGAAGACGTTAAAGGAAATGATCCTGTTCGTCTTTACCTGCGAAAAATGGGAAGCGTTTCCTTACTGACTCGTGAAGGTGAAGTAGAAATTGCTCGGCGTATCGAAAAAGGGGAGCGAGAAATCGTTCGTGCCATTTTGTTATGTCCATTGGGAACTTGGGAAATTATCAACCTTGGTAAACGATTGGATGAAGGTCGTATCAAAGTTAAAGCCATCTTCCGCGGTCTTGAAGATGAAGAAACTCAGTATGATGAAAAAGAATACATCGATAAAATTCATGAACTCATCGATAAAGTAAAAGAATACCAAGAAGCGACTCGCAAACATTTTGAAGTTCTTCGCAGAGAAGATACTCCCAATGATAAGCGCGCCGCCATCATGAGTGACTTAAATGTGTTGAATGAAAAATTGATGGCGAATTTCGAGTCCATCAATTTCAATCGTAAAACCATCAATCGCATCGTGATTAAATTTAAAAACTTAGTGAACCGCATGGGTGTGCTCCGCCGACGTATCAAAGACGGCATGGAGAGAACTTTCTCGAAAGATGTTGCTTCGATGGTTGAACGTCTGAAATTGATGGAGACCAACGAAAAAGAACTCATGAAAATGACCAAAGACACAGGTTTGAATTTTGGTCGTTACCGCACTTACGCGATCCAAGCTGAAGAAGCTGAAAAACGTTTAGTACGTTTGAATGCAGACACTGAAATGAACTTCCGTTGGATCCAGGAAACTTACACCGCCATCTGGAAAGGTGAGCGCGAAGCTGATTTGGCAAAATCAGAACTGGTTGAAGCGAATCTTCGTCTGGTGGTTTCTATTGCAAAAAAATACACCAACCGCGGTTTACAGTTTTTGGATTTAATCCAAGAAGGAAACATCGGTTTGATGAAAGCCGTTGATAAGTTCGAGTATCGCCGAGGTTACAAGTTTTCGACTTACGCCACGTGGTGGATTCGTCAGGCCATCACTCGCGCTATCGCGGATCAAGCGCGAACGATTCGTATCCCTGTGCATATGATCGAGACGATCAACAAGCTCGTTCGTACTTCACGTTACTTAGTTCAAGAATTAGGTCGCGAACCAATTCCTGAAGAGATCGCTGAAAAAATGGATATGCCGGTTGATAAAGTTCGCAAGGTTCTGAAAATTGCGAAAGAGCCTATCAGCTTGGAAACTCCAGTGGGTGAAGAAGAAGATTCTCACTTGGGTGATTTTATCGAAGATAAAAAAGTTATCAATCCTTCGGAAGCCATCGTGAATTTGAACTTGGCCGAGCAAACTCGCCGAGTTCTTTCAACGTTGACTCCAAGGGAAGAAAAAGTTTTACGCATGCGTTTTGGTATCGGGGAAGAAAGCGATCACACTTTGGAAGAAGTGGGACAAGACTTCAACGTCACCAGGGAACGTATTCGTCAGATCGAAGCGAAAGCATTGCGAAAGCTTCGTCATCCCAGTCGTTCGAACAAGCTCAAAGCTTTCGTCGACAGTTGATTTTAAACACCAGCGGGGGGATAGCTTAGCTGGTTAAAGCAGCCGGCTCATAACCGGCGGATCGGGGGTTCGAATCCCTCTCCCCCTACCAAATTCAGCAACCTGCAATTTTCCGATGGCCCCATTCTCAGAATTCGAAAAAGAGCAGGTAGCACTTGAAACCCGATCTGATGGATTGGGTTTTTTAGTTTTATGGGCCGCAAGTTCAATGACCTGTGCATCAAAAATTGCAGGCTGGTCACCATTTGATCCACCGGCTTGTGACGATGTTTTGTGAAACAGCCTGTAGGTGATTCTAAGGCCAGTCGGTACAACAACCAGCGCATCTAACAGATCTTTAAGCAGGTCTTTTTTCATGGCCACAGTGGCCTTTTTCCAACCACGATTAAATGATTCCAAACGCTCTTTGAGGTCTATGACCGACAAGTTCACATCCTCTTCCTGATTCTCTTTGGCTTTTAGTTTTTCAAGTTCCGCCGCAAGAATTCGTCTGGTTCGGCCTAAGCTCTCAAGTTCATCGGTGAAAAGCTTTATGGCCTCTGACTCTTGGCTGACAGTGGATTGGTTTCTAAAAGTGGTCTGAATCGTCTTTTGAATTTCATCAAGCTGCTTTTGCAGTGCAAGCCGCTGAGCTTTTAGATTTTCAGGTCGGACTATTGAGACCTTTCGGATCTGCTGTTCAATTTTATCAAAGTATCCAGCTCGGATCAAAATCTCTGACAAATGATTTTCTAAGGCATCCTCTATTTCTTCGGCTCGTGTCCGCTTGATCGTGCAATCAATGACATCGCCCTTTTTTGAAGTATGCACATAATATCTATGAACCTGATTTTTGCCGTGAGCTGATGAGCCAACTAAAGCTCTGCCACAATCACCACATTTTAAAAGTCCTGATAGTAAAAATACGCGTCGTTCTCCGTTCTCAACTCTCAGTCTTGCGCTTGATCTGTTGGAATCAAGCCGATCTTGGACTTTTTTAAAGACACCTTCGTCAACAATTGCAGGCCAAGAGGCTTTCGCCTCACCGTACTTTTGCCAAACTTTAAGATGGCTCTGATCTTTGTCTTTGTTGTGCCTGTTGATTTCTTTAACGCCAATGTAGACCGGATTCTGAAGCAAGTGACGTAAGCTATCGTTAGCCCATCTGCCAGCAAGCACCAGCCGATTTTTCGTAGCATTTCTGGCTTTGGGCCGAATATTCAAAGCCTCAAGGACGGGTATGGTTTTTCCGACGGTGCCGTGCTCGATAAACAAGTCGAATATTTTTCTAACCGTTTTAGCTTCTTCCTCGTTGACGATGAAAGTTGCTTTGTTATCCGGGTTTTTATCATAGCCCATGACTGAAATGCCGCCGCTATTGAGCCCGCGCATTGCGCGTGAGTGGCAGTTGATCGCAACCCGTTCTGAAATTTGCTTTCGCTCGAACTGGGCCAAATTTATCATATTATAGATCATCATCTCGCCAGCCGGGGTGCTTGTATCAAATTGCTCTTTGATCGAAAGAAACTTCCCTTTGAAATCTTCAAGGTCTTCTAACAGGTCGCAAAAATCTGGGATATTGCGAGAAAGCCTTGAGAGCTCCGTCACCAAGATCATATTGATTTTGCCTTTTTTAAGGTCCTTCAACATCCGCTGATAAGCGGGACGGTTGGTGTCTTTGGCGGAGTAACCGTCATCTATATAAAAATCAGCAATCTTCCCCCAACCTTTTTCTTGAGCATTTTTGAAATCAACGAATGTCTGGATGCGATGGCGTTGGTTGTCCATTGATCCCTCGACGACCGCGGCCTGTTCTTCCGTTGAGACCCTGCAATACGTTCCGATTAAGAAAGACATTTCAAAATCTCCTTAAGAGCAGAGCGAATATAAATTTTTGGCTTACGCTGTAATTTCATATTGTTCCTCCTCTTTCTTTGGACGGCCTTTTTTATTTCCGAGCAAAAGCATTTTTGATACTAGATCCTGAACATTTGCCGATCTGGCTTCGGCCTCCGGTGATTTATCCACCGTCTCTATAAGTTCAATCTCCATGTCTGTCCGTTCTAACTTTACTGCCTTTGCGTTCTTACGCGCTGGCATGCTTCTTCACTTTCTTAGGCCGCTTTGCGACTTTCACATGCTTGCGGAGTAGATCCAGTAACTCCTTAGCCTTTTTCTCTGGAAGCTCATCTGCGACACTCATCACTGCTTGAGAAAGTGGGCTTGGATTCCTGAAGCCCGTTTCTATATGGCTAATCGGTTGCTTCCCAGAGAGCCCTAAAATTTCCGCAAGATCCGCTTGTGTGAGTCCCAACCGTTCTCTGATCTCTTTAAATTTGGCTGGACTCATGCTGCATCACTTTCTTTAGGTATATCTTTGATATACTCAAGATTCAAGTTCTTTTTTGATTTTTTTGGCGATGCGGCCTGTCCTAAATAAGATTCCGAAATGGCATCGACAATACTTTGCGGGACCTTCTCACCATTCTTGATCTTTTTCAAGAGGCGCTCCATATGGGTCACAAGGCTAAAATGCTCATTTCGAATAAGCTGAATATTGGGCTCGCTTAATTCGTTTTTAAATTTCATTATCATATGATTGGCAACGTCCGAGCGGCTCACCCGGCCAGCATCAAAACCCTCATTCACCGCATCTGTAATGTCATTCAAAGCCACCTCTGACTGCTTTGATATGAAGATTCGTATAATGTTTTGTTCGCTGGCGTTTTCCTTTTTGTCTTTGTTTTCTTGTTCCATTTCCCACCTCCTAATTAATAGTTAATTACCTCCTGATTATTATTTTTATTTATTCCCCACCCAACTCGTAGGTTCCGTGTTCCTGAGCACTTTCCACCAACTACTTCGTTGGGGGGGAGTGCTCAGGAACCGAAGAGGAACCGTTAAGCGAGTTGGGTGGGG
>JAKFYD010000050.1 GCA_021731025.1 Pseudobdellovibrionaceae bacterium
ATTGAATTTTAAAATTGCCTTGTTGTCGAGGAGCTTAACTGAGGAAATGGAAAAGGAATTTTCTCCCAGAACTAAACTCATCTTATGGCTTCTTAGGCCGTCCAAAGAGATTTTCTTATCAAAAAAGACCAAGACATTGTTAACCACAGGCGCTACGAGCTCGATTCGCTCTTCACCGGTAACTCCGTCAACAACCTGTTGAAGGACTGCGCCGGATTCGTAATGCTTTTTTTCGCCAATCACTAAGGTCTTGGGAGTAGAACTGAACCACTCTCGTCGATTGGAATCGATAATGCGATTAACAAAATTAAAGAGTGTTGAACGATTATTTGCAATTCGGTATTTCCAAATTTCAGTAAAGAACTGAATAAAGTACCTTGTTCCTCTCATCAGTGTTGTCATTTTTTTATTTCGTATTTCTACGGCCGAAGACTGATATTTTTTAAAGGCGTACTTCCCATAGCCAGAATTTAAGGCAACCTCTGTTAAAACTAACTGAAATTTGGAAAATGACTTTAAAATTTTATTTCTCATCTTTTCATCAGGAATTTCTTCGTTTAAAGAAGATAAGAAATCTTTTTCGCTGGCCTGGGAATCAAGAACCAGATTTTTCATAATGTTGCGGACATTGTAAGTTCCTGGATCTTTTCCAACTTTAAACCGAACGTTGACGAGGTTATCGTTACCTTGCTTAGCCAGATCCCATAGATGTTTGGCAAAAACTTGGGATTCACTTCTTTCCCAAACTTGATCTAAAATTTCTCGGGGTGTTCCAACAAACCAAAGAAATTCTTTTTTTACATTTTCTTCAAAAACAGAATTGATAATTGAACCGACTGCACGGCGGCTTAAAACGGACTTTTTCAAAGGCTCTGGCATTGTTTGTTTTAGATCATCAAAAAATTCAAACAAAATAGTTTCTTTAATGTTCCGAGTGTCGCCATTAGGATAATCATCAGCAAAGAGTGCTTGTTCAAAACCACTCAGAGCTGTCATTGGCCCTAAATCAAGAGCAGTTCCTCTTAGATCTATATTTGAAGGGCTTGTTGAGCCATGGAAGACACTGTGAGTGTATTCTGCCGCAAATTTCTGAGTGATCCGATGAACTAAAATCTTTTGACCAAGAACAAATCGCTCGGACTCTGTGCCGTATTCTTCGGGAATAAAACTAAGGACAAATTTTCGTAACTTCGTAGTTAATTTTGTAATTCGCCTGTCTTCTCGTGCCGGAAAGAAGTCTTTACCTTTTTCGGTTCGAATAAAATGCGCTGGCCGCAAAGAGTTCTCTCGAACAATTAAGGCTCTTGATTCGCCGAAGGCACCAATAGAAAGATCAGTCATAATTACTGCTAGAACACGATTCGATCCAAAAGGCAGTTCGCGTTGTAAAACCTCGCCCCAAATAGCCTCTGCTAAACCTTCTCGCAATGTAGCTCCGCCATGACTGTGATGAATCTCACTAAGTTCAGCTTTAATACGTCTTTAGATTTCCAGAGGGCTCCAGCTTTTGGGATTCCAAGTAATAAGTGGTATTTTTTCTTTTTTGAGCTCTTCGGCTAAACGAGTCCGGCCAATGCCTTTTATCTGAAACATTCCAGCCGCTGCGGCACGCCCGCTTCCTTCAGCATAACCTGTCCCACTGCCACCATAACGATCAGCATAGAAAGTCTTTTTTGTCGGCAAAAATTTATCTGAGGAAATACGTTCATTGGGAACAACGTAGGCAAAAGCATCAAGGAGTGCGTTCTCTAATTCAGGAGTCAAGCCTTCCGGTGGAACTTGAAATCCTAAGTCACGAAGCAAGTCGTAGTTCAGCCATGCAATGCGTGCGTTTTTTAAACGTTGTGTTTCGATAGGGGAAAAACTTTCAGAATTAAGAAACTCAAGTTCAGTGAGTGAGGGACCGCTAGAAAATTGATTAATTAAAAGCGCACTTCCTTTAGATCCCGGAAGAACGGACTGTTTATCAAGAACTTCTGCAGCTCTATTAAGAAGACGAGAATCAAGTGCAGAAGCGTTGTTTGATGACCATTGCCCAAAAGCAATGGACGTCGAAATCAAAAATAAAAACGGTATAAAAAATCTAAACTTCATAGACGTGCCTCGTGTAGTAGGCTCAGTCTTACAAAGCTCATACCGATAAAGTTTGATCCATGAGCTGTTTACAAGCCCATTAAATTAAACCCCTGTTGAAGTTTTCATCAGATGACACAATTTATGACAACTATGAAAAAGTTCGACACTTTAAAGTAGTGGATTGACCACACTTTCAACTTTAGCTTTGATTTCGTTCATACCCTGTAGGCTATCCGATTCATAGCGAAGAACTAACACGGGTTGAGTGTTTGAAGCGCGACAAAGCGCCCAGCCGTTAGGAAAACTAATGCGGATCCCATCAATAAGATTCACTTTATAATCGCTGCTCTCTTTGAAGGCCGATTTCATCTTCTCGACGATCATTATTTTTTTCTCTTCGGTGGTATCAATACGTATTTCAGGAGTATTGAAAACTTTTGGTAGGCCAGCCAGCAACTCAGGAATAGTTTTTCCTGTTTTAGCTAAAATTTCGACCAAACGAAGACCCGCGTAGGGAGCATCGTCATAACCGTAGTTACGATCAGCAAAGAAGATATGCCCGCTCATTTCACCACCGAAGGGGGCTTTCTCTTCCTTGATCTTTTCTTTAATAAGACTATGTCCCGTTTTCCACATGATAGGATTGCCGCCAGCGCGACGAATATCTGCATACATTCTGTCGGAGCATTTAACATCACCAATAATTTTAGCGCCGGGATTTGTTTTTAAAATATCTCGCGCAACCAAAGTCATAAGCTCGTCGCCATAAAGCATATTTCCTTCATGATCGACGACACCAATACGGTCTGCATCTCCATCAAAACCAATTCCACAAACGGCACCTTCGTTGATAACAGCTTTCTTTAAATCCACCAAATTTTTTTCAACCGTAGGATCGGGATGATGATTTGGAAAGCGACCGTCTGGTTCTTCAAATAAAATGGTTGGAGTTAAGCCGACAGCGCCGTAAAGCCGACGAACTATTGAACCCGCAGTTCCATTGCCACAATCCAAAACAACTTTTACATTTTTAATAGTTCCAAATTCTTTTTTGTATCTCTCAATGTATTTGGGCAGAATATCGTGACTAGACTCTTGGCCCTTTCCTGAAATAAAATTTCCAGCCTCAATAATTTTTCTGAGCTTCTGAATCTCTGCGCCGAAAATAGTTGAACGGCCCGAAGAAACTTTGAATCCATTGTATTCCGGAGGATTATGACTGCCCGTAACCTGAATAGCGCCATGAACTCCTTCCAACTCGAAAGTTGAAAAATAACAAACCGGTGTAGTGACCAAACCAATGTGGACAACGTCTGCTCCTGAGCTGGTCATACCCGAAGCGAGTGATTTAACAATATTAGGACAGGATAAACGCGCATCATGTCCAATCACAATTTTAGGATTAGAAACGGAACGCTCATTTTTTAAGTAAACGACGAAAGCTTGTCCCAATTGATGAGCAAACTGATCATCAAAATGTTCATTGTAAACGCCGCGAATGTCATATTCTCTGAAAATTACTGAATCGTACATACATCCTCATTTTCTAGCCATGCGAAGTGCGAGCTGAAGGGCTTCAAACATCGAATTCGCATTCGCTTTATTTTTTCCAAAAATATCTTTCGCTGTTCCATGGTCGACGCTGGTTCGGGGGAAAGATAAACCAAGTGAAACCTGCACGCCACTATTTTGTCCATGAACAACCTTAAAAGGAATTAAACCCTGATCATGGTAACAAGCAATATACACGGAAAATTTTTCCCAATTTTTTTCCAAGAATGCGGCATCTGGCGACAGTGGCCCTTGGAGGTGATGGCTCAGACAGAAGGGCACTAGTAGGCCCTGCTCTTCATTTCCCAAAAGGCCAGCTTCACCAGCATGGGGATTAAGTCCCAAAAGGGCTATGGGTTTCTGACCGCGTTTTTTAGACAAAAGAGTTTGTAATTCTTGGGCGGCTTGCAAAGAGGAAGAAAGACGACTTTGACTCAAGCTCCCCGCGACATTTTTGAGAGGCATATGGGAAGTGGCTAGAACAACATTGAAGTATTTTCCGACGAAGCCTTGGTGAATGAAGGGCACCTTTGTGATACGTTGAAGAATTTCCGTATGCCCCCGATCCTTCCACCCCAGCGAGGCAATGAGTTCTTTGGATAAGGGAGCAGTCACTAAGCCTTGGAACTTTTTTTGGTGACACAATCTTGCGGCTGTTTGAACCCACTCTGGAGGAGACTCCAAAGAGTTAATATCGAATAACTCTCGAATCGTGGCCTTTTTCTGTAGAGATTTTGAAAAAGTAAGGGCATCGAAAATGTTGTTGAAAGTGATTCTTTTAAATTTTCTATCCAACAAAGAAAGATATTTTTTGGGAGCCGAGGAGGCTCTAAAAAGGAAAAACAAGGTGTCCTTCTGAGGGCCCAAGCGCGCGAGAGATTTTACGGAAACTTCAAAACCAATTCCATCAGTATCCCCGGTCGTGATGGCTAGAAGTTTCATTTTTGAGGTGAATTGATACGAATGAAAGCTTCGTCCCTTTTTGATTGTAACCAAATTTTAAGCTGACGACGAAAACTTGATTCCATAAGCTCTGCAACAATTTTCGCTTTTACTTTTTCAAAATGTGCATCTGTAGTTACTTTTTTACTGATCAGTTTGACGATGTGAAATCCCATTTTTGACTTAATTATAGGAGTCGTGTCACCGGGATTTAAGTTTTGGATTGAATTCTCAATTTCCTTCATGAATTCACCCGATTTAAATGTACCCAGAAAACCGCCCGCTGTAAAATTAGGGTCTTCACTGTACTTTTCGGCGAGTTCATCGAACTTTCCACCACTTTGAAGCAATTGCAGAGTTTTTTTCGCCCGAGATAAAGCTTCTTCTGGACTGCCTTTTTTGGGATTGAAGAAGATATGCGCAACACTAAATTCATTCACTGAGCTGCGAGTCCCTGGATTCCGTTTGATGTATTCGGCCAAAGCGTCATCATCGGTGATCCTTAGCTTAGAAACGATTTCGGTTTCAACCAAACCTTGGCGCTCAATTTTGGTTTTTAAAAATTCCTGGTATTCAGCTGTAGAAATTCCTTGAGCTTTGACCGCACTCAAAACATCTTGTGCGCTCATGCCATTTCTTTTACCCATATCCTTGATTTCTTGCTGCACTCTTTCCGCGGTGACAGATAAATTTAATCTTTTAACTTCCGCATCCATCAACTTTTCATTGATCAGATATTCCAGCTGAAGTTTACGATCTTTTTTTAAAGAATTAATATCTCCACGCGGCAGCAGGGACTCATCGACCATGGTTGCGTTTTTAGTTTTCTGGACAAGGCTATTAAAATCAGATTCCAAAATAATTTCTGAATTCACGATGGCAACAATTTTATCCACAACTTCGGCCGCGGAAGCAAAGTTTCCAAACATTATAAGCAAAACAAAAAAGACCTTCTTAATCATTACTTCCTCTCGTATCAACTCGGATGGCGTTGATCAAGTCATTGTCCCTTTGCACCTTAGCACTGCGTAACTGTAAATCCAACCATGAAACAAATTCAGCTTGCTCTTTCATCGCCTTCAAAGTCTGTAGGATGCGGGGTTTCACCTCCTCAGTGGAAAGAATAAGAGGCGGCGATTTTTTCTCGATTTTGGCAATGTGATACCCAAAAGGTGATTTGAAGATGACGCTGACCGACCCGACAGAAAGACTGAAAAGGGGATCAAAAAAATCGACAGTTCCCTTTTCAATCCAGCCAACCAGACCCCCATTCTTAGCTTCTGGGGCGATAGAATATTTTTGAGCTAAAGCCGCAAAATCTTTCTTTTTTAACTCTGTCTTCAGAAGCTCAGCCTTAGCCTCTTCGTCGACAACGATCTGACGAAGAAAGATTCGCTCTTTACGACGAAAGTTTTCTTTATTTTCATTGTAGTAACTTTTGATTTCTTCTTCGGAAGGGCTTCTCACCTTTTCACCCAATTTTTTAAAGACAGCTTTTTCAATCAGACTGTATCTCAGCTGATCGCGCCATTCGGAAAAGGACATTTTCTCTTGGGACAGTATTCGTCGAAACGATAAATCGTCAGGATAGCCCGAGCGGATTTTGTCCACTTCCTTATCGAGTTCATCTTCGGAAACCACGATCTTTTGGAAGCGGGCCCAGTCGAGAGTTAAGCTTTGCACGATGAAGGCTTTTAGAATTTCTTCTTTAGCACGCTGATTGGTGGCTGGATCTTTAGCGGCTAAGGCGTCAAGATCTTTTAGCCTTCGCGCAAGTTTGTTTGAAAATTCTTTTGCTGTCATGCTGTGCTCATTCACTTCCAGCACAGGCTTCAAGGAAAATTTTTGAGTGTGACTTGTACACCCTACTGCTAACAGAAAAGCGAAGGTGACAACAAGCTGAATCATTCTATCAATGTGGGATTAGTTTTAATGGGATAATTCTTTTTCAACTTATCAAAATAAGAATCAAAAATTTGTTTCCTTTTTTCTTCGAAAACAGCCAAACGAATTTGTCGTTTATTCGCATTCTCGTAACTGCGACGACCCGTAACTTTGATTACGTGAAAGCCAAATTGAGTTTCAACTAAACCTTTTACTTCGCCAACTTTACTGTTAACTACCGCTTCGTAAACATTAGGCATGATCGTCATTGGACCTTGCCATCCAACATCTCCACCTGTTGATTTCGAGAGTGGATCATCGCTATAAATTTTAACGAGCTCTTCGAAGCCTCTTTTTGATTTTTTAACTTCATCCAAAATTTCGTTGGCACGTTTTAAAGCCTCGGCTCTTTGTTCAGCTGTCGCTGCAGGTTTAAGTTCAACCAGAATATGGCTGAAACGCACCTCAGGATGTTTTTTATACCATTCGACCATCTCTTTTTCAGAAACCTGGGCTGTTTGTACTTTTTGTCCAAGTTCTTTTTCAAGAAGTGCTTTGTAGAGTTCTTGTCGGAGACGCTCTTGAACGATGGGATCTTTCTCTAAATTCCTTTTTTCAGCTTCCTGCGCGCCAACTTCATAGCGCACAAGTTCTTCCAGGAATTGTTTTTTGGTAGGAGTGTTGATCGGAGCCTTTGCTCGTACATCGTTGTATTTTGCATTGAAATCTTGCAGGGTTATTTTTTTATTTCCAACGACCGCAATAACTTCGTCGGACTTTTTTTGAGCAAAACCTGTTGAGGTCAAAAACGGAAACGAAACTAGAACAAAAAATGAAGTGAAAAATCGATTCATAAAAGGTCAATCCTTTGTTGAAAATCTTAAGGCTTCCATATCCTTATCTCTTAATTAAAACCCGAGATGCTTAAAGGGGGCAACCCAATTGAAGCCCGCGCTTCTTGCCCCGCATCAAAGAGGGCTTTTTCGAGCGCAAGGGCTAGTTGTGGATCGCGTGGATCTTGATCTCTACTTAGGGCTGGAAAGGGTCCTCTCCAGATAACATGAACTCTAGAAAAAATTTTCGGAAGAAAAGTTTTGTTCCAGGATTTTTCAAAACTAATTTGGCGGTCACAAGCAACACCAGCAACAAAAATGGGGGCATTGATCACTCGAGAAGTTTCAAAAACACCCGCCTTTGCTTTGTGCAAAGGTCCTTTCGGGCCATCAACGGCATAGCTGCAATTGTAACCTTTCTTAGCGTGTTGGATAAGTCCCTTCAGTGCACCAACAGCACCTCGAGTGGAAGAACCTCTCGAGGTTTTCGTGCCTTGAAGTCGCAGCATAAGATCCATCATCGAGCCATCTTTACTTTGAGATGTGATTGTCGCCAGACGGTAACGAGGAACAAGCCCAAACAAAGCAATTTCATCTCCGTGCCAGTGGGCCAAGATGAAAGGCTTTTTTTCTTTTATTAATTGTTGAAGTTCAGGAGGCTCTTCGACTTTCAGGCGCCAAGTTGCAAACATAATTCGGTAAACAACCCAGCCTAGGATACCAAGAAAGTAAGTTCTAAAAATCACTTGTGTAAAACTTTTTTAAATTCTTCAGTGAGTTTTGGTAAGACATCGAAAAGATCTCCAACAATGCCGTAAGTGGCTTTCTGGAAAATAGGAGCATTCGGATCGCTATTAATCGCCACGATAACTTTGCTTCCACTCATTCCAGCTAAATGTTGAATGGCCCCAGAAATGCCTACCGCTATGTACAGAGTTGGAGCGACTGTTTTCCCAGTTTGCCCGACCTGCATTCCATGAGAAACCCACCCAGCATCAACAACTGCTCGCGAAGCACCGACCGTCGCTCCCAGAACCTCAGCAAGATTTTCTAAAAGTTTAAAATTGCCAGCTTCCTTTAAGCCCCGGCCTCCACTCACAATAACATTAGCTTCGGAAAGATCTAATTTTTCACTGGCGCCACGAACGACCTGTTGAACGATTGTTTTCAGTGAAGGTTTTGTGAAAGCTTGTTCTTGAACAGAAACTTTTTTACTGGTGTCTGGTTCAGAAACGGGAAGTTGATTTGCCCGCATCAAAATAATTTTTACCGGACTGTTTGCAAAATTAACCGTAGCGAAACATTTTCCTGAGTACAGCGGTTTTTTAGCTGTGACTGTATCTCCCTGAATAGAAAGATCAACACAATCACTAGCAAGACCACTTTTCAAACGTGCAGCAACGCGAGGAAAAAGATCTCGTCCTGAAGAGGAAGCTGAGGCCAAAATAATTTGCGGTTGAACTTTTTCGCAAATTTGAGTGACTGCTGCCAAATGATTTTCTGAATTGTACTGATCCAGAGAAGCATCATTGATAAGGTGCACTTCTTGTGCGCCATAACTTCCGGCTTGTTCTGCTGCTGCTTTAGCTTGTGAGCCTAAAAACAGAGCGACCACAGACTGACCTGATTTTTGAGCCGCTTGCAAAAGCTCTTGTGAGCTTCTTTTGATTTGATCTTTATGATGTTCAACGTAAACAAGAATTTTACCCATAATTACCTCAAAGAACTTTGGCTTCGTCGCGAAGCAGTTGAACTAAAGTCGCCACTTGTGTTAATGAATCCCCGGAAATTAGCTTTGCAGGCGGCTTTTCGGGGGGCAAAGTAAAGCCCGAAAATTTTGTTTTTTGCTCTTCAGGTGAAATGCCTAAAGTTGAAAACTCGAATTCTTTCAAAGTTTTCTTTTTAGCTTTCATTATGCCTGGAAGACTTGCATAGCGGGGCATATTTAAGCCTTTGTTCGCAGCAATCACGGCAGCGCCAGAAAGTTGAATCACTTCCTTTGCTCCGCCCTCGATGTCTCTTTCCACAACAAAACCATCTGCAGATTTTGAAAATTTGCTGACAACAGTTGCATGAGGCATTGATAAAAAATCAGCGATCATCTGACTGACAGACGACGAGTTGTCATCAATAGCGACTTTACCGGTGAAGATCACATGCGCGCCACCTTCTTGCTTGATAACTTCAGCCAGGGCATGAGCCGTTGAAAAATTATCTGTATTTTCCGGTGCATTAATTAATAAGCCTTCGTCAGCCCCCATCGCAAGGGCCGTACGCAAGACTTCAGTCGCGCGAGCCTTTGGGCCAAGAGTTACAACAAAAACCTGTGCGCCAGGATTAGCTTCGCGAAATTTGATGGCTTCCTCGACCGCAAATTCATCATAGGGGTTCATAACCCATTTTACGCCGGCGCCATCAACCCCAGACTGGTCAGGGAGAATCTTGATTTTAGTTTCAGTGTCAGGCACTTGTTTGATACAGACGAAAATTTTCATATTGAGCTCCTGATTGTGTGGCCTAACTTATAACAAGGACCAAAAGATCTAAACACAAAAGCACCGCCTAACATGTTGCAAAACGAAAGTGGTTCCATGGACAAGACTTTGGAAAAACTGTAAAAATTAGAATGGATTCGACAACCAGCAATTTGAAAATGCTCCACGGGAACAAGGAAAACTGACATGCTTAATTTCGTTCGCTCGACTGTAGGAAAAAAGTATCTTATGGGATTGACCGGTTTGATATGGGCTGGCTTCGTTCTCACGCACATGGCGGGAAACATGCTTATCCTTGTCGATCCTAGCGCTTACAATGCGTACGGACACGGAATTGTCAGCAATAAAGCTCTTCTTTACGGAGCCGAAATTCTATTAGCCTTAGCTTTAATTATTCACGTCAGTTGTGCAGTTATACTGACTCTACAAAACAGAGCTTCTCGAGGGCGTTCTTACCGCATTGGTCCGAATGGGAATAAAGCACCCAATGTGGGTTCAAACTGGATGTTGATTCAGGGAAGCGTAATTCTTGTGTTTATTATTCTCCATTTAATTACCTTTAAGTACGGAACTTACTATGAAACCACCGTCAATGGGGTTGTGATGAGAGACCTTTCCAGACTAATTGTCGAAGTCTTTCATCAGCCTGGCTATGTGGTTTGGTACATAGTTGCTTTGGTGCTTCTTGGTTTCCATCTCACTCAAGGTGTGCGGTCCGTTTTTCAAAGTCTCGGTTTATTACATCCTGGATATCAAAATTTGATTCGCGTGGCGGGGCTTAGTTATGCCCTTATCGTTGCTGGCGGATTTATTTCTCAACCCATTTACGTTTATTTGATTCAATAAGGAATTCTCAATATGGCATCGATTTTAGACAGCAAGACTCCGAGTGGACCCATTGATAGCAAGTGGACGAACCATAAGTTCAATATGAAACTGGTGAACCCAGCGAATAAAAGAAAGCACTCTGTGATCATCGTGGGAACGGGCTTAGCAGGAGCAAGTGCTGCGGCCTCGATGGGTGAATTGGGCTACAATGTGAAATCATTCTGTGTGCAGGATTCACCTCGACGAGCCCATTCAGTGGCTGCTCAAGGTGGAATTAATGCAGCGAAAAATTATCAGAATGATGGAGATTCTGTTTTCCGTCTTTTTTACGACACTGTGAAGGGCGGTGACTTCCGCGCTCGTGAAGCCAATGTTTATCGTTTAGCAGAAGTTTCGACTCAAATCATCGATCAATGCGTGGCTCAAGGTGTTCCCTTTGCTCGAGACTATGGTGGATTGTTGGACAATCGCTCCTTCGGTGGAGCTCAAGTCTCACGCACTTTCTATGCCCGTGGTCAAACGGGACAACAGCTTTTGTTGGGCGCTTATTCCTCGATGATGAGGCAGGTAGATCTCGGAAAAGTTAAACTCTTCCCTCGTCGGGAAATGTTAGATCTGATCATTGTCGAGGGTAAGGCTCGCGGAATTATCGTTAGAAATCTAATAACAGGTGAGATCGAAAGCCATGAAGCTGATGCGGTGATCATCGCTAGTGGCGGTTACTCGAATGTCTTTTATCTTTCAACAAATGCGATGGCCTGCGCGGTAACGGCCGCATGGAAGGCTCATAGACGAGGAGCTTTTTTCGCTAATCCTTGTTACACACAAATTCACCCAACTTGCATTCCCGTGCATGGAGAGAGTCAGTCGAAATTAACTTTGATGTCAGAGTCCCTTCGTAATGACGGTCGAGTGTGGGTACCAAAGAAAAAAGGAGATCATCGTCCTGCCTTTGAAATCCCAGAAAGCGAAAGAGATTATTTTTTAGAGCGAATTTATCCTAGCTTTGGAAATTTGGCACCACGGGATGTTTCTTCACGACAAGCAAAATTTTTGTGCGACCAAGGTTACAGCGTAATTTCAGGGGGCGATGCCGTTTATCTGGATTTTGCCGAAAGCATTAATCGTCTTGGTGATGACAAAATCGCCGAGCGTTATGGAAATCTCTTCCAAATGTACGAAAAAATCACGGGCGAAAATCCTTATAAGCGTCCTATGAAAATTTATCCCGCACCTCACTACACCATGGGCGGTTTGTGGGTTGATTACAATTTGATGAGCACGATTCCTGGTCTATTTGTTGGCGGTGAAGCGAACTTCTCTGATCACGGAGCAAATCGTCTTGGTGCTTCGGCTCTGATGCAAGGTTTAGCTGACGGCTATTTTGTTTTACCAAATACAGTCAGTGATTATATCGCACAAACAAAAATGGAACCGGTGACGAAAGATCACGACGCATTTAAATCCGGCGTTGATTCTATTCAAAAAGAAATTTCTAAACTGCTGAACATTAAAGGTTCTAGAACAGTCGAAAGCTTTCACAAAGAGCTGGGCCGAATTATGTGGAACAATTGCGGGATGTCCCGCAATGAAAAAGGTTTGAAAGAAGCCTTAGAGAAAATCCCGAAGCTTCGCGAAGAATTTTGGAACGATGTTCGTGTTCCAGGACAAGCCAATGAAATTAATCTTGAGCTGGAAAAGGCAGGACGAGTTGCTGACTTTATAGAACTGGGTGAGTTGATGTGTCGTGATGCTCTGGAAAGAAAAGAATCTTGCGGAGGACACTACCGTGAAGAGTACCAAGCTGACGGAGAAACAAAACGAGACGATGAAAAGTTTTGTCACGTAGCTGCTTGGGAGTGGAATGGCGAGAAAAAAGCCCAAACTCGACATACCGAAGAATTAAAATTTGAAAATATTAAATTAGCCACAAGAAGTTACAAGTAGGTGTTGCATGTCGGATTCAAAAAAAATTAATTTAAAGCTTCGTGTTTGGAGACAAAAAAACTCTAACGTCTCTGGAAACTTCGAAGAGTACGATGCAAAAAATGTTTCGACTGACGCATCTTTTCTAGAAATGATTGATCAGGTAAATGAAGCCTTAATCTCATCAGGCAAAGATCCCATTGCCTTTGATCATGATTGCCGAGAAGGAATTTGCGGCAGCTGTGGTTTTATGATCAATGGAAATGCTCATGGACCTTTAAGATCAACTACTGTTTGCCAACTTCACATGCGACACTTTGAAGACGGTCAGGCGATCACTTTAGAACCCTGGCGTGCCCACGCATTTCCTGTCATCAAAGATTTGATGGTGGATCGCGGTGCCTTTGATCGCATCATCGCTAAAGGCGGATATGTCTCTGCAAATACCGGAGGGGCTCCAGATGGAAATGCGATTCTTGTTCCTAAACCTAACGCGGATCAAGCTTTTGCATCAGCTGCCTGTATCGCCTGTGGTGCCTGTGTAGCTTCCTGTAAAAATGCCTCGTCCGCTCTTTTTACTTCAGCAAAGATCACTCACCTTTTATCATTACCGCAAGGACAAGCCGAGAGAGAAAAACGCGTTTTGAATATGGTCGATCAGATGGATGCGGAAGGCTTCGGAGCTTGCTCCACAACAGGAGCCTGCGCTGTGGCTTGTCCGAAGGATATAAGCCTTGTGAACATTTCAAACATGAATCGCGAATATCTTAAAGCGAGTCTTAATAAAAAACCAGAATCTCACGCCGAAGGCGAGGCTTAAGCATGAGCAACGTCAATCGCAATGGAGATGCGAACCGCATAAAAGAGTACTACACCCAACGTGAAAATGATCTTCAAACGAAGCATAAGCAAAGCATTGAACAAACTCAGAAAGCTCATGAAGAAGAAGTCGGCCGTATTAAAGAAGAATCAAAAAATGAAGTTGATACGACTCTGAGCCGCATGAAAGAAAAACTTTCAGAAAAAGATCTTAAACATCAACAAGAAATTGAAGCCTTGCGCGCCATGTATCAAAGAAAATTAGAAGACGCAAAAAAGAGCTAAAACCCTTAGTGTGCGTAATTCCTTGAATCTCCTAAAACCCGCGTCCACAGCGGTTTTCATGCGTGCTGCAGCGACAAAATTTATTTTATTTCACTAACCTCATTTTGGTGGCGGACCATCTTAGTCAACAAGGTCTCATCTTCGTCGGGATTCTGAGAATCATCATCAGACTTAAAGACCAAACTGGGGGGGAGAATGAAAAAAATTGGCGAGCTGATGACGGATCTGGGATTCCGGGAAAATGCATCCCAGGGAACTAAGGAGGCTTTTATCAAACATCTAATTCGTGCGGCCGAAGATGTTTACGTCACAACTCCCAGTGAAAAAAGTGAAATCGAAAAAAATCAACTGACACAAATCGCTGAATCTTTAGTGAAACCAAATGATGAAAAAAAATCTTCTGTGGGTGAAGTGCAACTGAGTTTTAACTTCAATGACGTCGGTTAGTGGTTCCATTTTTCCCCTTATTCTCGACCGACAAAAGGCCTGATCTCAATTTAAATTCATAGGCAAAAGTCTAAATAAGGTCTTATTTAGTTCCCTGAAAATGAATTCACAGTGAGTACGCCCATTATCGCGCAGTACCATTTTGGAACTAGGGGAGAAAAACCACATGTTTCAATTTTTAAACAAATTTCTTGTTTTAGGCGTTCTTGCGATCAGCACAACAACTCAAGCATCCACAAAAGATATTGCAAAAGAACCCGAGGCCGTGCCCGGAGAATATCTGGTTAAACTTTCAGATCATATTAATCTCAAGGGTGTTTCTGTTGAATCACTCTCTGAAGATTTACACTCCTCTATTAAAACTCGAATCGAAGATCAAAATATAGTTGTCATCAAAAGACCTGTTATTGAAAAACAAAGTTCGGTGATGAAATCTCTAAAAAATAATTCTTTGGTTAAAACGATTGAACCTAATTACATCTATCGAATTAATGCTGTAACAGCGAATGATCCCCTTCTTTCAAAACTTTGGGGAATAAAAAATCTGGGACAACAAGATGCCGAGGGACAAGCGGGTCTTACGGGAATTGATATTGGTGCAACTGAGGCTTGGAACATCCAAACAGGCTCTGAGAATGTGGTTGTTGCCGTTATCGATACGGGAGTAAAACACAATCACGAAGATCTTTCAGCCAACATGTGGACCAACGAAGCCGAGCTTACTGGTGAAACCGGAGTCGATGATGATGGCAATGGCTATATCGATGACATTCATGGATACAATGCCATTACTAATAAAGGTGATCCAATGGATGATCACGGCCATGGAACTCACTGTGCGGGAACTATCGGAGCGCGCGGAAATGACGGTAAAGGAATCGTCGGCGTAAACTGGAATGTAAAAATCATGGGTGTAAAATTCCTTAATAAAGACGGTTCAGGAGCTCTTGAAGACGCCATCAAGGCCATTGATTACGCCACTAAAAATGGCGCAAAAATTATGAATAACTCTTGGGGCGGCGGTGCTTATTCGGAGCTTCTCGAAGAGGCCATTCAAAGAGCAAACAGCGCAGGTGCACTTTTTGTCGCTGCGGCTGGAAATGAAGCCAATAACAATGATAGTAAACCTTCTTATCCAGCAACTTATAAAACCGACAATGTGATTTCCGTCGCAGCCATTGATAATCGCGGTCAAATAGCGACCTTCTCTAATTACGGTAAAAAAACAGTTCACGTTGCTGCCCCTGGAGTCAATATCTACAGCACAACTTTAAAAGGTTACGAGTCTTGGTCAGGAACTTCTATGGCTGCTCCTCATGTATCTGGCGTAGCTGCTCTGCTCGCGGCTGAATTTCCTGACATGAGCCAGGTGGAAATCAAAAAGCGAATTATGGAAACCGCAAAACCTGTAGCTGGCTTGCGAAATAAAACCAGCACAAGAGCTATTGCTAATGCCTACAGTGCACTTCGAAATGAAAGAGCCCCTGCTGATTTAGATGACCCTTCCCGATGGGCGAATAAGGAATTTAAGGTCTCTAGCCCTCATCCCTATCGAGAAAGCTTTAAACAAAGTTACACGATTAAAGTTGATGGCGCTAAAGAGATCGCTGTTTATTTTGAAAAATTTAAAACTGAAAATAAATTTGATACGGTGACTTTATCGGACAGCAATGGTAAACAGTTTGAAGTTTATAGCGGAAATAATGACGATATGATTTCAAGCGCAGTTCCCGGTGACAGCGTAACGATCACTATCAAATCGGATTCTAGCGAATCCGATTATGGCTTTGATGTAACGAAAGTTTATTACCGATAGTTTTACTGAACTGGAGCGCAAATTTCACTGAGCTTCTGTCCATCGGGGCCTTCTTGAGCAGGCTCCGAGGTCAACACCGTGATTTTTTTGTTCAATCGACTCTGTTGGGCTAAAGAAGAAATCATAAGCTCAACCTTATCAACAAATTTAGGGGCAATCTTTTCATCTTTCGTTTCATTCTCTTTGGCTTCAGAGTTGGGCACGGCTTGCTTCACTTTTCGAATTTTACCCAAACCAACGAGCTCTAAAAGAGCCTTCTTTTCTATCCAAATCCCCTTCAAGCTTTGAACCTTAGCTTCCCGAACCGGAGAGTTTGATGCTGTTTCGAACGTCTTAGTTGTCACACTTCCCGAATAAGTTTTATCAGGTAAAAGATAAATTTTGAGCACGTAACTGGTGTAAAAAGATTTATCGAGGGAATCAATTTTCAAGGGATTTTTGATATTAGTTAAAACGGTATAGGTTTGTGAATTATCAGTGCAGACGGCCTTCGAAAGAAGCTCTCCTTTTTCAAGCTCGATACGCTGAATATCCGCGTCTCTAAATTCGGTACTATCTTCTACCGCCTTCTTTACACTGTCCTGGCAAGCCACCAGCCCAAGCGCAAGAACAATTACACCTGTCAAAAGGATAGACATAAAAACGGTCTGTAAGTCTTCTTTATTGAACATAAAAACTCCTTAAATCTAATACTTAAGGAGTTTCAAGTTCGGGACCAAGATTCAAATTTCTACAAGGATCGGCATAATAATGGTGCTCGTAGATTTGTCCTTCGGCTATTTAGAATGGAAAATTAATTTTTGAGATAGATATTTCCAATAACATACTGAAAATACTAATATTTATATTATATATAAAGTTAATTTAATTTTTAAAGTTAATTAACAAATAATTAACTTTAAAAGGGAAATAATGATTACTGAATCAAGTGAAAAAGCATAAGAAATGGAAACGGAGCATCCCTCATGAAGAACTTTATTTTAATAATGCGTATTTTAATTATCGTTTTTTACTTTATGTCCTTCAATGCTACTGCAGGCGAAGGTTGGGTCAGTGGTGGCGGTGAGCTTATACAAGATGCGCAAAATCCGTGGTTCATCAAAAACACGAAGCAAGTAAAATATTGCCTTATTATTGACGAGAAAAATTTTGGACAACAACTAGAAGAAGTTCGGCCAAGAATCATAAAGGCTTTTAGCTTTTGGAAAACTCAATTCACGCAATCAGCTTATTACTTTGCTTACCCAGAGATTCGTCTCGGAGAACAAAGTTTCCAGGAAGTTAAATGTGATGAATCTCCCGACATTGTTTTTCAATTTGGGACTCTTACAGTCGAGCAAATTAAAAAAATAGAAAATCCAAATCGACATGTCGGGATCACCGTTAGAACAAGTTATGATCGAATTAATTTGAAGGGAAAAGGATTCGTTTACATCTCCCCTCAAGAGGGGCCACTTAAGGTGGATCTTCACAGTATTAAAGATAAAAACTGGAAGCCTTGGACAGCGGCAAAAGGAGCATACCTTCTCCCGGTGCTTATCCATGAAATAGGGCATATTTTTGGAATACCTCATGACGAAGATCTTTTTCTAATGGGGCAACGAAGCGTAGAACGCATATTTTCCCTTGCAACAAATGAATCCACATCAAAATCTACGGAAGAGTACTGGCATAATTTAAACCGAAGTAATCAATTAAATACTTACAGAATATTTTATGCAGATGGTGTTCCTCGAGATGGTTATACTTGTTATGAACCCAAGCTCCCAATTATCATCAGCCAGTTCTTTAATTTAAATAATGATGAAAAATGTGTGTTCTTGGATGTTATTGATAAAAACTTTTCACTAAAGGTTAGCACAGGTGGATCTAAAATCACAAGACAGGTTGGTACGGCTAAGTTTAAAAATAAACGGATTCGCAGTATGCGAATTGTTGTAAAGATGTGGCTTACGAATGAACAAGTTGTTCTTAATTTACCAGTTGCTGGTATCCAACCGACCGGCGTCGCTATGCGAGAAGATCAAGTTCTATTTCAAGGGCATTTTAATTTTGATGATGGAAAACCGGGAAAACAAATTTTTATTAATGGCGGAATGTTGAACTCCTTAACCATTGGTGGTGAGTATGGCGGTCAAATTGTACCGGATCTGTTCGGTTACGAACCTTAGTGCCTAATTCTTTCCTCGAAAGAACTTTTCCAATTTCAAATTAATGTAATCAGGGAAATCAAGTTGAGTGCAATGAGAGCCATAAGGGACCTCAATGTACTCACTGCCCTTAATGGAATTTCGCAGTTCATATTGAAATTTTTTAGGAGTGACGTGATCGTTCTCGCCGCTAATGATTAAGGTAGGTACTTCAATTTTTTTACAGATTTCTTCGCCATTGAAGCTCATAAGCTCTTCGAATAAGGGGAAGAAAACTCGAAGATCCATTTGGGCAACTCCGCGCGCGTAAACTTCGATGTCTTTAAAGTGGGTCAGTTTCATATTAAATCCACCGGCCAGCGCGGCTAATCTCATCGAAACGGGATTGTAAACTAGCATCTTCCACAGCTGCGACCAAATTTCGGGTGCATTTTCATACTGCCCTTTAATGTAATAAAAGAAGGGCTCAACAACATCCAAACCAAACATTCCTTTGATGGGATTTTTTGCGAAGCCATTGATAAAAACCATACCTTTAAAAAGATCGGGCGCCAGATCATAGGATTTCAAAATAATGGGCACACCAAAGCTGTGGCCTAAGAACCAAGCTTTTTTTAAACCAAGATGATCCATTAATCCCTGGACATCTTTAGCCATGGATTCAAGATTTAAATTCGCTGCCGAGGAAACTCCTGAGCTTTTGTGATGACCACGCAAATCAAAAATAATGGTCTGATAATTTTTCGAGAAGTGATCAATTTGATAATGCCAATGATTGGCCAAACAAGCGATTCCGTAAATAAAAACTAAAGGTTCGCCTTCGCCCCGCACTTCATAATAAATGGGCGTGCCATCAAAGCTTTTAAAAGTCCCGGATTGTTTCGCAATAGATTCCATGTTCACCTAAACAAAATTCACTTTAATAACCGATTGACCAATTTGAATCAAATCGCCCTCTTTAAGCACGGCCCGATCGACCGGAGATTTATTCAGGGAAACCTTAAAACCAGACTTATTGATCAGTAAAGCTCCAACGGGCTCCTGAGGTTGAATCTCGAAAGCAAGGTGGGGTGCTGAGCTTTCTTCTAAATCAATATCTAAGTGGCCAAAGCCGGCTTGTCTGGGGCCAAAAGCTAAAACTCTTTTCTGCTCAGCTTGAATGCCCACCAAAAACTCGAGCTCAACAGCAGGATTAAAAACTTTAAGTGCCACGGGAGCTGGAGTTTTTGAAGGAGAATTTAATTTAAAAAAACTTCGTAAAAATCCACGCCAACTTTTTTTAGCAAAAAGGGCTTCAACTTCTTTGTCACTGATCTCTTTGATCCGTACAGTTGTGTCCCCAACAACAAAGCTAACTCCTTGAATAAGAAGAACTTTTTTAACTTGCTGGGAATTAACCAAAAGACCATTCGAAGAGTCCAAGTCGATCAGAGAAAACTGCCCGCGTTCATCGCGAACAATTCGGCAGTGAGTGGAAGAAACATTGTCATCCTTCAAAAGGTAATCAGCCTTTATGCGCCCAAAAGTACGGCCTTCAACTAATTGAAACATTTGACCTTTTTGTAATCCATCGACAATTTCTGCAACCAAAGCCATATCCTATCTTAGGCTTTTTTGAAGATTCAGACAACAGAACTCCAAGAACTCTCCTTGTCCTTCGACGAAAGGCATGCTACAGGCTTAGGCACACACCTTGTTCCTTCTTGATTTAGTTATCGGAGGAGGAGCTTTAACCGAAAGGAAAGTCATGCAGTTGTCTAAAAACGACCTGAAAAGGCCGTATGAAGTCGTGGTTCTTGTTCACCCCGACGCCAGTCTGGAAGAGCAAAAAGAATTATTCAGAAAAAATAAAGCAACAATTACTACTTACAAAGGTGCAATCCACTCTTTGGAAACTTGGGGAAAACGTAACTTAGGTTCTCCTATTGGCAAATTGAAAAAGGCTATTTACTTCCACTCTATATTTGAAGCTGATCCTCAAGCGGTTGCCGAGATTGAGCGTACAATGAGAATCAATGATCGCGTTTTGCGATTCATGCATGCTCGACTTGATGAAAGAACTGCAGTGAATAAACATTTAGAAGCTTTCAAAAAAGGTCTCAGTGAATCAGCGGCTCGTGAAAAAGAACGCGAAGCTAAGATGCAAGCTCGTAAAGCAGCTTTCGCAGCAGCACGTGCAGACAGATCTGATTCTCGAGAATAATGAAAAACTTAAAGGCAACTCCCCAAAAGTTCCTTTATCTGAGTTCACTTTCGATTTTAGTAACGATTATGACTCTGATTTTTGGAACACCATTCTTGCGCGCCGTTAGAAGAACTTATGGTTCTTTGGCGTATTGGGGATTGGGCCTTTTTGTTTCATTTATTTTTTGGCAGCTAAAGGCTCCACTTCTCCTGGTATTTTTAACTTCATTGTGGATTGCCCTCGGAGTTCAGATGAACGGAGAAAAACGAGGGTTTCGCTGGTGGAATTCAGCTTTTCTCGGTTTGGGTGTTGGTGCTTTAGTTGGATTCGCAAGCGCTTACGGAATACTTGTTAGCTACGAATTGACGACGGAAGAAAGCCAGCTGAGCTTGTTGCAAGAGTTTTTAGCTAAACTGCAAACAAACCAAATGAAGCTAAATCCAAAAGAAATGCTTCAGCTTATGCCGGGCCTATTTGTTGTCGCTTTAGAATTGGCACTAGGAATAGGCCTTGTTTTCGAAAAGCAGGTTTTTCGTTGGTTTGATTTGCCTCGGGAGAGATTTGTTTCACAGGGGAACCTGTTGGAGTATCGACTGCCCGACGCACTGATCTGGTTCAGTTTAACAATGTTGTTGGTTGCATTTGTTGATTTTGGTTCGCGACCGCTGACAGTGCTGGGTTTGAACTTTGTTTATGTGGTGACCATTCTTTATTTTTTTCAAGGATTGGCCATCATCGAAGTTTTTTTAAGGACAATTAAGTCCGGGTTTTTTGGTCGTTTTATTGTTTATTTTTTAATGGTTGGACAACTCTTACCAATCGTTGCGTTTCTCGGTTTTGCTGATTTTTGGCTCGATTTTCGAAGACGCCTTCGAATTGTTGAAACAAAAACAAAAAATACCGAAAACAAAGCGGATTGATCGAGTGAACTTCCTCAACAGGAGAAAGATATGAAAGTTATTCTTCAAAAAGATGTCAAAGATGTGGGTAAAGTCGGTGACCTAGTTAATGTTTCCGAAGGTTTTGCACGGAATTTTTTATTTCCACGCAAATTAGCTTCTGAAGCTACAGAACATAAAGTTAAAGAGTGGGAACACTTAAAACGTGTCGCAGAAGCCAAGAAGAAAAAAGCTGTGACCGAACGTCAAGCGATCTTGGATAAAATCAAAGGAATTACTTTGAATTTTAAAGCGCCTGCCGGCGAGACCGATAAACTTTTTGGGACTATCACGACAACTGAAATTTCTCGTGAATTGCAAAAACAAGGTTTTTCAATTGATCGACGTGATATTCATCTCGAAGAGCCTATTAAAATTCTAGGCCAGCACAAAGCTATCGTTAGATACGGCGAAGGACTTGAAGCTCATTTGAGCATTGCTGTCGAGCGCACTTAGTCTTAATTCGTTTTGCAAATATCAATCGGTCGAGGATCTTCATCAGAATGCTCTTCGACCGTTTTTTTTAGCTCGACAAATACATCTTGAATTTCTTGAGCTAGAACTTCTCTTAAGGTTGCTAAATTAATTTCCTGAGAAGAAATTCCATACTTCTTAAGTAGCTCATCGAGTTCACGAACAAAAACTTGTTCGTCGAGTCCAGAGTACAATGATAAATTTTCGATCAGTTTCTTTTCCATGTTCGCCTCCGTGCGAGACAAGGGCCTTTGTCTTTTGACAAAATCATTCCATCAAGAGGTTAATCGAGGTGCAAGTTGATAGAAAAATATTTGGAACTTCTAGACCAAAACTAAATAAAGCCCTTTAGGCATTCCCACCTGGGGCAAAATTTCGTGGTTTTCCAACATGGGGCGGTGCTTGCGGAGGGGGAAGTGGGCTAACAACGTGAGGATCGGCATCGCGGAACTTATTGTATTTCGCATCGAATCTCAGTTTTACGGTGCCTGTAGGTCCATTCCTTTGTTTACCGACAATGACTTCAGCATGACCCTGTTTTTCTGGATCTTCTTTATCGTAATAATCATCGCGATAAAGCATCATGATCACATCGGCATCTTGCTCGATAGAACCTGATTCCCGCAAATCTGAAAGCATGGGACGACGATCTGAACGCCCCTCAACACTTCGATTCAGCTGCGCTAAAGCAACAACAGGAACATTTAATTCTTTGGCGATCATTTTTAAACTTTTTGAAATTTCTGAAACGGCACGCTCACGACTTTCTACTTTTTGCTTTAAGTCCATCAACTGAAGGTAGTCGATCAGGATGAGATCAAGATTGTGTTGAGCTTTTAAACGCCGGCAACGGGCGCGAATTTCAAAAGGACTAATGGAAGAGGTGTCGTCAATGTACATGGGAGCTTCGCTAAGCGTAGAGGCGGCTGAAATGAGCTTTGGCCAAGACGAATCTTGCACCCGACCCGTACGGACCTCTGACATACCCACTTTAGCTTCAGCAGCCAGAAGACGCATCATTACGGATTCTTTACTCATCTCTAAAGAAAAGAAGGCCACAGATTTTTTTTGTCGAAGAGCTGCGGCGCTCGCGAGATTAAGACCAAATGCTGTCTTTCCCATGGAAGGACGAGCCGCTACGATGAGAAGCTCACCACCATGCAGACCTGCAGTCATCTTATCAAGCTCAGCAAATCCCGTAGAAAGGCCTGTGACATCTTCCTGGCGCTGATAAAGTTGTTCAATTTTTTTAATGCTATCTTTAACAATTTCCATTGAGCCAACAAGGCCCTGTGTTGATTTTTTTTCACTCACTTTAAAGATGTCGGCTTCCGCACGATCTAAAAGAACTTCAACATCTTGATCACTGGTGTAGGCCTTTTCGATGATCTCACCACTGGTGTGGATCAGGCGACGCAAGAGAGATTTATCTTTAACGATTTGGGCATAGGTGGCGATATGAGCTGCCGAAATTGTTTTTTCCAAGAGACTAGCTAAATAAACATAACCGCCAATTGCATCGAACTCTTGGCGCGACTGTAAAATATCAGTCGCGGTGACAAGATCAATCGGCATATTTTTAGAATGAAGATCGCGAATAGCTTGGTAAATTTTTTGATTGGCTGGACTGTAAAAATCATCGGGCTCAATCACGTCAGCAACTTGGTCAAAAGCTTCTCGCTCTAAAAGAAGTCCCCCAAGTATTGACTGCTCGGCCTCGAGATTTTGTGGTGGTACACGAGTACCCATGGTCCCCCTCAGAACAAAGCTAAGAACACGCTTTTCAAGAACAAGTTCTAGTTATTTTTTTTAACTCGAATTTTATAATTGTCGATCTTTTTCTTAAGGGTGTTGCGATTAATACCCAGCATCTGAGCGGTTTTTACCTGATTGCCATTATAAGCACGAAGGGCAAGTTCAAGAAGTGGCTTTTCAACTTGTTCGATCACAACATTGTAAAGACCATTCAATTCAACCTGAGCTTCTCGTTGTTGCTGGAAAAGCACTTCGAGTTTGCTTTTAACAAGCTTTTCGAGGCTAACGGACTGTAAATTGGCAACAAAAAGATGATCAGAGTTGTTCAAGTTGGGCGTCATGGAACTCCTAAAAGTTTACAAAAAAAGTTAATTTTTTTATTTCTCGCAAAACCATTTTCTGGCTTCGCGAGTAGATGATCACACACCACGTGTTTCTGGAGACCAAATATACTTATGCAGCTGTAATTGCAACCTTGCAGTTGAATTTTTTTTCAAAATTTTTTCAGCCAGCCAACGTTCGCTAACTTGGCCATATGATGGACTGTATAAAACTGTAAAATTTTTTAATAAATCATGTTGACGGCAAAAATTTTCTGACCAGTCGAAGTCTTTTTCTGAACAGATTACAAATTTAAATTCAGTGTGCTTTTGCAAATGCTGTAGATTCTCGAGAAGAAAGCTGTCGGCGGCTCCACTGTCTGGAGTTTTTACATCAAGAATTGTTTTTACTCTGGAGTCAACGGGAGCAATGCTTTTGGAGCCGCTGGTTTCCAACGAAACAATAAATCCGAGATCACAAAGTTGGGACATCAAAGGAAAAATTTCTTTTTGTAAAAGGGGCTCACCACCGGTCAAACAGACATATTGGGCACCGAAGGATTGGATCTTCGTGATAATGTCCTCTTGGCTTAAAAGTTCGCCGTCGTAATAGGAGTATTTTGTATCACAATAAGTGCAACGCAAATTGCAAGCAGTTGTGCGTACAAAAACCGTTGGATAGCCAACATACGAGGTTTCACCCTGAATACTGTGGAAAATTTCGTTGATTTTGATCATAGGCTCGACTGATGTCTTGCCGGGGGCCTCAGCTAAAGTCAAGTCTACGAATCCCCGCTTTCCACCTAGGGAAAGAAAGAGTAAATTTTCTAAATGAATGTTTTTTTTAAAAAATTCCGTCAAGACTTGTCGGCTATAGGGTGGTTATTCCTTGCCCTGTTTATTGGCCTAGCTCTATTCACTTTTAACCCTCGAGACCCCTCGATCAATTCGATTGGTCGCGGTCTGGCAGTCATGAATGCCTGCGGGCCCGTTGGATCATTCCTTGCGGATGCCCTTTATCAGCTCTTTGGTATCGGCAGCTGGATTTTGCCCGTCAGTTTTTTAAGATTATCTTGGGCCGGCTTCTGGGGCGAAGACATGAGCATTAAGCGCATACGTTTTTTGTGGGCCTCACTTCTTCTCATTACATTTTCATGTTTAGTTTGCCTTTATTGGCCAAGCACTAAAATTTTTTCCGAGCAAATTTACTTGGGAGGATTAATTGGGCTTAGTTTTTCAAAGGTGCTGTTAAAAACCTTTAACTCTTTAGGCTTGCAGGTTCTCTTGTGGTCCATTGCTTTGGTTTTAGTGGTTTTTTATTCTGAAAAAAGTTTACGTGAGTTGGCACGAGCGCCCCGATCTTTATGGGCTGCACTCATGAAAATGAAGTGGGTTAAACAAATTAAAATTCAAGCGCGTGAGAAGAAACAAACTGTTGCGCCTAAAAAGAATTTGATTTTGTTAAAAAGTGAAAATGACCGCGAAGAAAAAAAACCTGTCGCCAAAGAAGAGTCTGAGACTAAATTTCAATTGCCCTTGAAAAATTTTGAAAACCAAGACGATGAAGAAGACAACATCGCTGATGAACCCGAGGAAAAACCAATTCCTTTAAATACCAAACGCAAAGTTGTCTTAAAAGCGAAACCTCCCCGCCGTATTGAAAACTGGGAGATGCCTAAAATTTCTTTGTTGGATGACCCTCCAGCGGGACGTGTCCGTATTGATGAACGAGAAATTAAAAGGAAAGCGGAAGTGCTCGTTGATAAGCTGAAACATTTCAACATCGAAGGGCAAATCGTTGATGCGAAACCAGGCCCTCTGGTGACGATGTTTGAATTTAAACCTAACGCTGACGTTAAGCTCAGTAAAATTACCGAGCTCCAAGATGATTTGTCCCTTGCACTGAGCAGTGAATCTCTTCGCGTGATCGCGCCGATTCCAGGTCGTGACGTGGTGGGATTCGAGACTTCAAATGCGAAGCGGGAAACTGTTTACTACAAAGATCTGTTGGCGGAAGATATTTTCTGGAGCGAAGACTATCGCTTACCTATCGCTTTAGGTCGACAAGTGAATGGCGATCCAAAAATTGTAGATCTGCGGAAAATGCCTCATCTTCTTGTTGCTGGAACAACAGGGTCAGGAAAATCGGTGCTGATTACGTCAATCATCACGGGTTTGCTATTTAAGCATTCGCCAAAAACGTTAAGACTTATATTGATTGATCCTAAACAAGTGGACTTGGCGGCCTTTGGCGATGTTCCTCATCTAATTATGCCTCCTGTAACCGATCCGAAAAAAGCAGTTTCTGCTTTGAGATGGGCTATCAAAGAAATGGAAAAACGCTACAAATCGATGAGCAAATTTGGAGCGCGTGGTTTAGAAACCTATAACGAAATGGTCGGAGCCCTTACTCCTGAGCAGGTCAGCGAACATGAAAAGATCAATGCTTCCTATGAAGGGCCAATGAAACTCGAGCAATATTACTACACTCCGCAGCCTTATATTGTGATCGTCGTTGAAGAGTTTGGCGACTTGATGGCCGTCGATAAACAAAATGTCGAACAAGGCGTTGTGCGTTTGGCACAAATGGCTCGAGCTTGCGGATTACATTTAATTCTAGCGATGCAATCGCCGCGTAAAGAAGTGGTTACGGGTCTGATCAAAACTAATATTCCTGGAAGAATTGGATTAAAAGTAGCTAGTAAAATGGACTCACGAATTATCCTTGATGAGGGAGGAGCCGAACGCCTCTTGCCAAATGGGGATATGTTGTTCTTGGCCCCTGGAATTTCTAAACCTATGCGCCATCATGGACCTTATCTCAGCGAAAAAGAAATTAACAGCGTCGCCGCTTTCTGGGCCGAGCAGTCGGAGCCCGAGTTTGATACTCTTGCCATGAAAATTCTCGAAGGCTTTAGCTCTGAGCCGGGAGCTGAAGGTGGTGGTGCCGGAGCCTCCTTTGAAGAAAATGAATATGATGAAATGTATGACCAGATTTTATCATGGGCCTCTGAGCAAAAAGAAGTAAGTGCTTCACTTTTACAGAGAAGATTCCGCTTAGGATATCCTCGAGCGGCCCGAATCATTGAGATCATGGAAAAAGAAGGCGTTGTTGGCCCAGCAAACGGAAGCAAGGCGCGTCAAGTCCTGGTGAATTCCTATAAGGAAGGCTAAGCTGTCTTGACTGAATCTGCCCCCCTAAGAGAAGACTAAAGGTATGAAACGTTTAGTTTGTTTATTTGTCTTTTTTTCTTTATTGAGCCGTGCCAGCACGGAAACGGAATCTTACAATGATATTATTGAAAAAGCGCAAAACCTAATTTTACAAAAAGACCGACAACAGGCGGTTAACGTTTTGTTAGCGGGCTTAAAACAAGAACACAAAAATAAAATTGCGACCAGTGAGCTGAAAAAAAAACTTGAAGAGCTTGGTTCTTTGTTTCTCAGTGATAAAGCTCAACAGTCGTACGAAATCTCTCTTTCGTTTAAAAGAAAAGATGTATCTCAAGCCCTCGCTAAAATTAACGATGCTCTCCGGATTGAACCCGACAACGTACAAATTCTTACAGAAAGTGCCCGCCTTTTAATGGTGAAGGGTGACTGCAATGGGGCCCTCGATCAAATTTTAAAAACCTATAAGAAAAATATTTATGACGAACATATTTTACTTACAATGGGCCAAGTGCAAATTTGTTTAGGGGCTATGGACCAATATTTTTCAATTCGCTCTCAGGAAGATCCCAAAAAAGTCAGTGAGAACTCGGATTGGATCGCGCTTGAGTTGCAAAGAACTCTTTTTGAAAAAGATAAATTAAAAGCTAAAGAACTCTTTCAACGGCTGCAGAAAAAAGATTCTAAAAATCCACAGATCTATTATTGGCAATGGAAATTAAGTAAACTTGAAGGAAATGAAGATGCAGCTTTGGTTGAAAAGTATAAACTGGTTTGTAACAACGTGAGCGCAAGAGTTTTTCGAACTTACCAACGAGACCCTTATTTTTGCAGTAAGCAGTTAGAAATGGAAAACGAAAGTGCTAAAAAATAATTTAAATTCTCTTTTGGGAATTTTTTTAATTTGTGGATTTGGGTGTGGGGTTAAAGGTCGACCAACATCCCCCGATGAGCCGCCAGCTTGGGGGAGCGGGGAAAGTCTTTATGAAAAGCAAAAACAGAAGAACGATTCCAAGCTGAAGAGCAAAAGCAAGACCGCCAGGGACTCAGTAAATTCCCAATGAATCAACAAAAAGCCATTAAATATTCTGGCGCAGGAAATCTCATTATCTTGGTTCTTGAAGAAAAAAGAAATCCGGATGAAAAACAAGCTCTCGCAAAAAAACTTTGTCATTTGCAAACTGGGCTTGGGGCCGACGGTGTTTTGTATCTTAAGGAAAATAAAAGCCCAGCTGCAGATTATCTTTGGGACTTTTACAATACTGATGGTTCAACGGCAGAAATGTGTGGCAATGCTGCTCGCTGTGCTGGGCAATTTTGTTTCGAAGAGCTTGGCTTCGTGAAAAATAAAATTATTTTTCAGACTTTAGCCGGCTCGGTTTCTTGCGAAAAAAAATCCCAAAATCAATTTGAAGTCGAAATGTCTGCCGCAAAGATTATTAACCCGCAAATGGAATTAGAAGCTGCAGGGAAAACCGAAACCTTCTTTTTTGTCGATACCGGGGTGCCACACCTTGTTTTTGAAATGCCCGAGAACGTTTTTGATTTTCGTGACAGTGTTCCTATGAAGGCATGGGCAAAAAGTTTTCGGGATCATCCCAATTCCGGTGCCAATGGGACTAATGTCACCCTAGTGAATTCTGCGGAAGGAATAAAAAAGGCCATAACTTTCGAGCGCGGTGTGGAAAATTTTACCTCCGCTTGTGGAACTGGGGCTGTAGCAGCTGCAATGTATTTTGAAAATAAAATGCCTTTAGGTTTTCACAAAATTTCGATGCCGGGCGGAGTGCTTGAAGTTGATTTGAAAACTTATTCGCAACCGCACTTGATTGGACCCAGCGAAAAAATCAGTGAAATGTATATTGAGGAAATGTAACAATGAATCGACTTCAAGGCGTATTTACGGCTCTCGTGACTCCATTTAAAGACAATCAAATTGATTTTGATTCCCTGGAAAAACTTTTACGTTGGCAGTTGGATCAAGGAATTCAGGGCTTCGTTCTTCATGGAACAACTGGAGAATCACCAACACTGACTCAATCAGAAAAACAAAAAGTTTTTCAGTTTGTACAAAGTTACGTTTCGGGCCAGGTGCCCTTGATTGTAGGAACTGGGACCAATAACACTTTCGAGACCATCGAAGCCACCCGCAAGGCTCGAAGCTGGGGCGCCAACGCTGCGCTCGTGGTTGTTCCCTATTACAATAAGCCTCCACAAAGAGGGCTGTACCAACACTTTCGCGAGGTTGCTGAAAAAAGCGATTTTGAAATTTTAGTTTACAACGTTCCTGGCAGGACCATCACCAGCATTAGTGTTGAAACTCTGGAGCAGCTCAGTGCCATCCCACAGATTATTGGAATCAAGGAAGCTACGGGAGATATCGAGCTGATGAAAAGCATGAAAGAAAAAACGCGGAGAAACTTTATTTTTCTTTCAGGAGATGATGGAACCTATGGTGAATTTTTAAAGGCCGGTGGACATGGAGTGATTTCTGTAGCTTCACATATTTTACCTCGAGCCATGGTTGAATGGACCAACTGGGCCCACCGAAGCGAATGGCATAAAATCGACGAAGCGACCCCCCAGTTTAAAAAAATCATTGATCAACTTTTTGTTGAAGCGAATCCTATCCCTGTAAAAATGGCCTTGTTTAAAATGGGAATTCTTTCGTCACCAGAATTACGTCTTCCTTTGATTGAATTGAAAAGTGAACTTTTACCAGAGCTGATAAAAGAAATGAAAAGCAGCGGGGTCCTTAAGTGAAAAAAAATAAACTCGGAGTGCTTGGCGCTTCAGGCCGGATGGGTCAAGAAATTTTGCGCTGTTTAGAAGGACAAACAAAATTTGAAGCTTTTCTTGGTTGGTCTGAACGCGAAAAAGAAACAGGCTACAAGCACAGCGTGACCCGCCTGGATCCAGAACTCGTTGATAAAGTGGATGTGTGGATTGATTTTTCTTCACCAGATGCATTAACGGCAGCCATTCCTAAAATCAGTCGTTCAAAGAAGCCCATTATCTCTGGCACCACCGGATTAAGCGATGTGCAGATGAAAAAATTAAAGTCTTTAGCAACAAATTGTGCAGTCATGTGGTCTTCAAACATGAGCTTAGGTATCGCCGTGTTAATGAAAACCCTCGAACATTTGCAAATGATTTCAGATTTTGATTTTCAAATTGAAGAGTTCCATCACAAGCACAAAAAAGATGCTCCCAGCGGGACGGCTTTATCTTTACAAAAAAAATTAGAAAAAGTGACTCAAACCACTTTGCCAGCTCCGCTTTCCCTGCGTGGAGGCGGTGTGATTGGTATCCATAAGGTTTGGGCTTTTGGGGAAGAAGAAACGCTTTGCTTTGAACATATGGCTCTGCAGAGAAGAGTATTTGCTCGTGGCGCCTTGTGGGCCGCGGAAAGACTTCTTAAAAAGCCTAAGGGATTTTATGAATTCGGAGATCTTCTGAAGTGAATCGATTTCTTGTGCACATCTCTATGAATGTCACTCGCGGCACGGCCGGCCTGGTCGATATTTTAGGTGAACTCTTACAGAAAAATAAAATTCTTTCAATTTCCTCGGTGTACAAACGAAAAGAAATCTTCCAAGCCGAACTTGAAGCTCAGTACATCGTGGTTATCTGTTGTGAACAGGAAGGTCCTTGGCCTGAAGCAAAGAAGAATCTAGTTACAACTTCTCGACGAGGACAGGTGCATCTTCTTGTCTTCGAAAAAGAAGTGATCATGACTCCCGAAATGACTTTGCCCTCGCCTTACCTTCAAGGCGATCCCATCGCGATCTTAGCCGCTGCCGAAGTTTGGCCTGGATATGTTCATCCAATCTATAAAAAGCCTCTCTCGTCTTTAATAGGTCATGGACAAAGATCTGAACGTGGAGAGTTTTTATTTCAAGGTCGTCAGCTTTTGGAAGAAGCTCGCAAATTAGCTGGACTATAGCCTGTGCAGAGTATTGCTTCGAAGGACGGCGTAGTCTCTAATGAGAAGAGACATGAAACTTCTAAAATTCTTCCCTATTTTATTTTTTATTTCCAATCTTGTGGCTTGTGTAACAGATGGAATTTACCGCCGAGAAATGCCAGGAAGCGCTTCAGATCTTCGTAAAGCCATTGTGTCCGTCATAGGAGACCCTCAAACGACAAGTCCTAGTGGGCGAGAATTGGTCAGTCGATTCCATGATAAAAGTGGGAGTTACGAAGACGTTAAAATTACAAAGGAACGCCGTTTCACAAGAGTATCCATTCTTGGGGATCGCCGCCCCTTTGATATTCAGGTCGAGGTCATAATTGAACGCAAGTCCCCCGAGGGTGAGTTTGAACCCTATGCTGTCGACGACACCTTAGCGAACGACCTCGCTGATCGAATTAAGAAGGCGCTTCACCAAAGTCTCGAGAAGCGCAACATTCTTGACGATTTCCGCGCGTTCTAACTACCATAAGGAATGAACGTTTTGGGGTGAACTTGTATATTCCTTCGATCCTCCTTATTTTGGCTTTTACTTTTTTGACTATGGGTCCTTCGCCCTTGTCACAAAAAACTTTTTTGCCAATTCACAAAACGCTCACCATAAAAACAAATAAAAATTTGCCGCCTTACATTGCCTACGAGTCGACTCAAGATAAAAATTTATTTGAAAAATCAGAATGGGATTTGCTAGAAGCAAAACCGGCGCAGGTTTTAACTTTGAACAAGCAGCTGGGGCAAGATCCTCGGCCCTTTGCTCAAAAAATTGTTTTGCATGAAGTTGTGATCCAAAAACAAGTTCAAAGTATTCGACCTGTTCAGTTTGAATCACCAACTTCCAACATTGAGAATCCGTCAGTTCCGATTGTTCGTGAAGATGACAGTTGGAAAGACCAGCTAACTCCTGAACAAAAAGCACGTATTGAACACGCGGGTCGAGCGGTCACTCAGTTCAATGCAAGTTCTTACCAAGCGAATCTCCCTGCACAACTTGCGCAAAAAGCGCGAACGGCATCAGCTTTGGTGCAAGGAATGACTCAACCTCGTCCCCGTTCTCATGAAATTGTTGAAAAAGCGTTTAGTCCTGAAAATGCTCAACACGGTCTCATCGCGAGTCGTCCTGAGTTCAATACAAAATCATTGGCTCGTGAAATTCAAGTCGTGGGTCATATTGAAATTCATCGCGGACTTGCGATCACCAATGAACATCACATCGAACTTCGCCGTAAGGAAGAAGGCGTCCTGCAAGAGCGGGGAGAAATCGATATTCAAAAAGGAACATATGCAATTCGTATCCCTGAATTGACCGGATCTTTAGTTGCTCATTTAGTTACAAAATCAGGACAAGTCATCGGCGAAGGGACAGTGCGAGTTTCTCAATCCTTGGTTCAAGAAGAAAAATTCGTGCAAGGTCCAACGATGAGAGTGTTTCCAAAATCAGAAATGTCTGGAACCGTTGTGAGTGCTTATCGTGCGGAAAGCAGTGAGCCAGCACCTGCGAACACTTCGATTAAGTTTCTGAATGGCGGAGCTGAACTGGATATTAAAAAGGACGGCAAAATTCAATACGATGCCCTAACGCGGGGCTCTTCGACTTTGCTGAGGGCCGAGGCTCCCGGGTTTGCATCAACACAACAAATTGTATTGGCGGGAACCGAGTTTCAAAGCGTCCTCTTTCCCGAGAGCATGATTTCTTCTTTTAAAAATATTCTTAGTGAACAAAGACAGTATAACTACAACGATCCGAAAATTCCGGTGATTTGGGGGCAAGTCCTACAGGACGGCAAGCCCATTGCGGGTTTGCAAGTAACCCTTGAAGGTTATGATTCGATCGACGTCATCTACTTCAATGAGTTCAATCTTCCAGATCCAAATCTGAAAGCCACCTCGACCCAAGGTGGCTTTGCCATTTTAGATCCTCCTTTGGGATTCCAATCCATCTTAGTGAATCGCAGCGGTCTTTATTACGCTCACCAAAACACCGTGGTTGATGAAGGTGTTGTTTCTTTTATCAGAGTCGAAAGCAGCCTTAAAACTGAAAACACCAGCATCAAAGTCTACGATGCATTTACGGGACAATCAGAAATGGCCGAACTGTCTATTCAAGGACAACCAGAAAAGATTTTTGTTGAAGATGGGTATTATAAACTCCTTTTGCCTCAAGTCGCTCAAATGAGTTTGCTGGAAGTAGCACCTCGAGCTGGCTATCTCAGTGCAACTTATTTGTACAATGAAGCCCAAGGGTATATCCACGTGCCCTTAATATCACAAAGCTGGTTGGAGTGGATCTCAACTCAGATTCGTATCAATCAGAATCCCGGGCAAAGTTTAATTATTGGCTTTGTTCCTGATGAAGATTACCAGGTGACGACTTTAAGCACTGAAGATCAATCTCAACAAAATATTGTTTATTTCGATTCTCAAGGTCAAATTTTAAAATCTAAAGCTGGTTCTGCCGGTGGTGGTTTTATTATCTTTAACGCTCCAACGGATGCCGTGGAAGTTTCTGTTCAATTGACTAAATCTCAAAAAACCATGTCACGCCTGATTCCTTCAAAGCCCCGACAAGTTTCGGTGGTTAATTACCGCCTGGAATAGTAATTCTGAACTAAATTTTTAAAGTAATGACCCCGATCTTCAAAATTCTTAAACTGATCTAAGCTGGTTCCACCCGGCGAAAATAGAACAATATCTCCTGGTTTGGTGGACTTCATTAAAGATGAAAAGCCAGTTTCAAGGGACTCAAAGACAAGACCCGAGAGACCTGATTTCCGAGGAATCAGGTCTTTGGATTCCCCAAAAAAGTAGAAATAGATATTTTTGTTTTCCTGCAAATGAGTCAGTTGTTCCCAAGGTAATTTTTTATCTCGCCCCCCAAGCAACAGATGAAGTTTAGCCTGTGGTTTCATTAAAGGGAGACAGGCTTCGACGGCCATTAAGACACTTTCGACTGAGGTTGCTTTACTGTCGTTGATGAAAGTGATTTGATCCCACTCGCCAAAAAATTCAGTGCGATGTGGTAAGCCCGAAAATTCTTTTAAATTTTCAATCTGTTCTTTGGGAATATTTAACTGAGTGAGAACCTCAGCCGCCATGGCTAAATTTTGTCGATTGTGTTGGCCGATCAGTTTAGTCTGCGAAAAATCGAAGGAAGTCTTTCGTGAAGAAGACCATATTATTTTTTTATTTGGGTAAGCTTGGTGAATTCGTGGTTCTCGCACTTTTAAATCCTGACTGTCTTGGTTCAGAATCACGGGCCCTCTACAAATATCGATAATATGAAATTTTCTATCGTAGTAGGCCTCTAAAGAATCATAACGCTCGAGATGATTGGGCGTCAGCGAGGCGATCGCCGCAACGGATAAATGCAAGTTTTCACAATTTTCCAATTGATAACTGGAAAGTTCCAGAACAACCCAAGGGGCTGGCGATCGGCGTTTTTCGTGAACTTCACGGGCATAGTCGCAGAAGGCCGTTCCCAAATTTCCACCAACAAAAGTATTTTTATCGGCCTGCGAAAGCACGCTTCCAATTAAAGAAGTGACAGTGCTTTTACCCACAGAGCCTGTAATCCCGATAAGGACTTCATTCTTGATCACTGAGCAGGCTAAATTAACTTCACTGGTTATTTTTACTCCTTGCTGTGCTGCTGCAACTATCCAAGGTTTCTGCAAAGATACCCCAGGAGAAACTACTAAGGTTGCTGGTTTATGTTGTGAAAATAATATTTTGGGGTCGCTCACCTCGGCAGCAAGCGATTTTTCGTCAAAGGTAATGATTTGATTTCGTGGAAAACCAAGACTTAATAAAAAGGAAAGGACGGATTCGCCACTGATTCCTAAACCCACAATGGCAATAGGGGTTTTAAGCGAAATATTCATGGCCCCCAGTCTCAATGAAAAAGAGATCTTTGCCAAGGTCTTTATTTTTAGAGAAGATAGAGAGGATGGAAAACGCGGATCTTAAAACCTCTTCCTGTACAGCCATTATCAGTGATCTTCACTTGTGTGAAGCTGAACCCGTTAATCCTAAGTTTCCGCTTTGGAAAAAGTATAAAACTCGAGAGTTCTTTTTTGATAATGTGATCAAAGATTTTTTATCCCACATTGAAGGCATGGCGGATGGGAAAAAAGTAGAACTGATTCTGAATGGAGATATCTTTGATTTTGATAGCGTAACTTCTATTCCCACGGATCCGATATTCCGTGTGCATTGGGTAGAAAAAAAACGCGGCCTGTTTCCTCGAGAAGAGCGAGCGCTTTACAAAATGAAATGCATCATCAAAGATCACCCTGAATTTTTCGAGGCTCTGCGTGAATTTTTGTTGCGGGGCCATCGGGTGATTTTAATTTTCGGTAACCATGACGTTGAACTTCATTATCAGGCTATTCAAAAAGAAATTCTAAGAACTTTGAATCTTCCCGAAGAAGTAAAAAAATCATTTCGTTTTGTTGAATGGTTTTACGTGAGCAATCAAGATACGCTGATTGAGCATGGGAACCAGTACGATGCCTACTGCGTTTTTGAAGATCCCATTAATCCCTTTATGCGAAGCTACAACTACATCACTATGAAACTGCCTTTTGGGAATTTAGCTTGTCGTTATATCATGAATGGAATGGGATTTTTTAATCCTCATGTTGATACAAATTACATTATGAGTTTAAGAGAGTACGTTTCGACTTTTCTTCGCTACATGGCTCGGGCGCAACCTTTTCTGATTCTTACTTGGTTTTCGGGCGCGCTGATGACTTTGTATTATTCAGTAAGAGATCGAATTTTAGCGCCATTGCGAAATCCATTGAAAATTGAAGACCGAGTTCAACAAATTGCTGATCGCTCGAATGTTGAACCGCGAGTTGTGCGTGAAATGAAAGAGTTGTTTGCAACTTCAGCGACCCGCAATCCTCTGTTGATTATGAAAGAGTTATGGCTGGATCGAGCCTTCCTTATGCTCGTAGCTTTCGTGGGAATTTTTCAACTTTTCACCGTGATGAAAGCGGCCTTTGGTGTTTCTTTATTTTGGGGATTCATTCCCTTATTTCTGATGGTTCCCTTTTTTCTTTTTTACTCGAAGTCGATTATTTCGAATGTTTCAAGTTACAAAGAGCCTGACGAAAGAATTTTATCGATTGCGAGCTCAATCACTTCTGTAAAACGCATTATTTATGGGCATACTCATCAAGCTCGTCATGAAATTATCGGTCCGGTGGAACATTTAAATTCAGGATGCTGGTCCCCAGCATTTTTAGACATCGAGTGTACGAAACCCATCGATCAAAAGACATTTGTTTGGATTTATCCTTCTGAAAACCAGCAAAGAAAGGCCGAACTCCGCAAATTTGTTGGCGGAGATTCCGAAATTTTTCGCAATCCTCGCAGTAAATAACGCAAAGCAACTAAACCCAATTTAATAGAACTTGAAGAATGTCATTGTCATAAAACTGGGCCTATGTCAGTCTAAAGCGACCAATACGCATTGGAGGCAAAATGTCAGAAGTAGATGTGCTAGTAGTAACTAGTAAGGTTAAAAAATTAATCAAAGAAAAAGGCGAGATGAACACTTCAGCGGCAACGGTTGAAGTTTTAAGTCGAGCCGTTGAGAAACTTTGCCTCAAAGGCATTGAAAGTGCGAAAGCAGACGGTCGTAAAACCGTTATGGATCGTGATATTATTATTGATCATATTTAAGTCTGATCATTAATGAGTTTTTGAAGGTCGGACCAATCGATAATTTTAACACCGAGACTTTGCGCTTTATCGAGCTTGGATCCTGGATCGTCACCGACAACAAGATAATTCAGTTTGGATGAAACGGAGGAGAGAATTTTTCCTCCGTTTTTTTCTATCAAATCCTTAGCTTCGTCTCTTTTCACCGGCAAAGTTCCTGTAATTAAAAAACTCACGCCCGACAGAACTCCCGAGGTCGATCTTTGTGGTCCGGCAATTTTAACTCCAAGTTTCTGAAGCTCCTCGACTTCTTTGGCCAGCTTTGGATTTGCAAACCAAGTTTGAATGGACAAGGCCACCTTAGGCCCAATCTCGGGTACATTCAGTAAATCTTCCGTTGTTGCTTTCGCCAATCTCTCGATGGTTAAAAAATGTTCGGCTAAATGTTTTGCTGTTTGCTCTCCGACGAATCGAATTCCTAAAGCGTGAATCAGTCTTGCTAATGTGGTTTGTCGACTGCCGTTGATGGAAGACAAAATATTTTCTACGGATTTTTCACCTTGGCGTTCAAGCTGTAAAAGTGAATCCGATTCTAAACGGTATAAATCTGAAAATCTTTTAACTAAACCCTGATCGACAAGAGTTTCAATCAAACGATCACCGACCTTTTCGATATTCATGGCTCTTCGACTCACGAAATGTTTTAAGGACTCTTTGATCACTGAATCACAGAAAGGATTAAGGCAACGAGTGATAACTTCGCCTTCAACTTTGTGAACTTTGCTGTGGCACGTGGGACAATGACTGGGCATCGAAAAAGGTTTCGAATCCTTTGGACGTTTTTCCAAGACGACAGAAACGATTTCGGGGATAACGTCTCCAGCCCTCTGAACTATGATGGTATCCCCTTCACGCACGTCTTTTCTTTCGATCTCTTCTTGATTGTGTAAAGTCGCATTCGTGACAGTAACACCCCCCACACGCACAGGCTTCATGATCGCAACTGGAGTCAGAGCGCCTGTTCGGCCCACTTGAATATTGATTTTTTCAACTACGGATTGAGCTTGTTCGGGTTTAAATTTTGCTGCTGTTGCCCAGCGAGGACTACGTGCAACTAAACCCAAGTCTTCTTGCAGCCGCAAAGAGTTCACCTTAATGACAACCCCGTCGATATCAAAGGGAAGATTCGACCGCCGTTTTTCTATATCATAATAAAAATCGACCACCTGCTGCGGCCCTAAACAAATTTTTGTTAAGTCCAAAGCCGTTGGAACACCAAGCTCATTAAAGTATTTTTCCATTTCCAGTTGAGTGCTAAAGGCCTGTCCTTCTACAGCACCAACAGCGTAAGCAAAAAAACGCAAAGGCCTTTGCGCAGCAATTCGTGAATCCAACTGTCGTACGGTCCCCGCAGCTGCATTTCGAGGATTGGCAAAAGTGATTTGTCCATTTTCCTGTTGAGTGGCATTCAATTCAGCGAAGTCTTTTTTAAAGATTAGAACTTCTCCGCGGATTTCAATGAGTGAAGGAATTTTTTTTGCCGAAAAAGATAAAGGAATCGATCGAATTGTTTTTATGTTTTGAGTGACATCTTCGCCGACGAAACCATCACCACGGGTAATGGCCTGAACCAGACGGCCCTCCTGATAAATCAGCTCTAAAGCAAGTCCATCGAACTTAAGTTCACAAAAGTATTCGACGTCCTTTCCGTCCCGCAGGAATTTTTTAACTCGCTGATCAAATTCAAAAATATCATCAGGACTGTAACTGTTTTGCAGTGAAAGCATAGGCAAACGGTGGGGAACTTTAACAAAAAGTTCCAAGGGGGTTCCGCCCACTCGCTGAGTGGGTGAATTGCTTCTGTCCCATTCAGGATGCTTCTGTTCCAGCTCATGCAAAGAAGTTATGAGTTGATCGTATTCATAATCCGAAATTTGCGGCTTATCTAAAACATGATAAAGATAATCATGGCGGGCAATATCTTCTTTGAGTTTGTTGTAAAGAGCCAGATCCTTTTTCATAGCCTCTTTTAATCGAAATTAGTCTTTCGAGCAATAGTCTAAACACAAAGAACATTTGAAAATGAGGATTAATAACTTCAGTATAGATTCATGAAGCGAAATAAAATTTTTATGACGACACTTATAGTGGCAATACTGGCCCTGATGACACTGATTTTTGGGCTACTGGCTGTGCCAGCGCCCAATCCTCAAAGGATTCAACGAGGTCAAAATTTTCAGACATTAGCCGATGCTAAAAACACGATCGAAAAAAATGAAAAATCTTTCTTGGAAATGCGTCCTGAAAATGAAAAAAAATTCTTTCTGCAGCCAATGAATAAAATAACAGAAACAGGGATAGTCTACATCCCTGGTTTTTCAGCGACTCGACGTGAACTCAGTCCCGTGGTTGAAAATTTAGCTCAACAGTTGAATGCCAATCTCTTTATGTCGCGATTGACAGGCCATGGGCAGTCCGCTGAAGAATTCGCTTTCATCCATGCGGAAGATTTTATATCTGACGGCTTTGAAGCTGTGTCGGTTTCTCGGGTTTTAGCCAAGAAGAAAATTTGGATAGCCACATCCACCGGCGCTTTGGTGGCTTTATGGATGGCTCAACATTATCCTTCCGAAATTTCGGCCTTGATCTTAGTTTCTCCAGCATTTGATCTGCATTCTCCACAGAGTCGGCTACTCGCAGGATATTTCGGGCCCCTGGTCAGAAAATTTCTGGTTGGTCCTTATCGTGAATGGAAGCCCTTAAATTCAGAGCAGGAAAAGTATTGGCACATTCGATATCGCTCCGAATCCCTGACCGCTTTGACCCGATTGATTGCGTGGACCAAAAATATCAATAAAAAAGAAATCAAAATCCCAACGCTGATCCTTTATACTCCCCAAGATCAAATAGTCAGCCTTAAAGCCATCCACGAGGTTTTTGAGCAGCTGGGAAGTTCCGAGAAGAAACTGATTCGTGTTGATGCTGAAGATCATGTTTTAACCGGAGACATCGCTTCACCAAAAACGACGGCCTTAGTAACTCAAGAAATGTTAAATTGGCTGAATAGTCTCAAATAATTCGAGTACAAGCTTTAAATAGGCCTTACATTTTCTTGTCGAAAGAGAAGCTCTGAGATAAGAAAGAAGCTCTTTGTAAAGACGAGGTTATTTATGTCGATGCCAAAAACTGACACAAAAGTTGATACCAAAACCATTGAGCACATCGCCAAGCTCGCACGGTTGGAAGTGAGCGCTAGCCAAGCTCAACAGTACAGTCAGCAGCTTTCGCAGATACTCAATTATTTTGAACAGATTTCAAAAGTAGAGACAAAGGGCATTGAGCCTTTGATAACACCTTCTGAAATTGAAAATTTTTGGCGCGATGATGTGATTAATAAAGAAAATAATGCCGAGGAAATGACAGCCAATGCGCCTTCTCGCGCTGGTAATCTCTTTAAAGTTCCACCTGTTGTTTAAAGGAAAAATATGGATTTATTAAAAAGTTCATTCACAGAAATAAAAAATGCTGTTGTCAGTAAAAAAGTCAGCGCACAAGAGGTCACTCAATTTTTTCTATCGCGGATTCAAACGCACGATAAAAAATTGAACAGTTACATCACCATCAACGAAAAAGCAGTTGATGAAGCTCAGGCTATCGATAAAAAAATCTCCAAAGGGGAAGAGCTCGGCTTATTAGCTGGAGTTCCTTTCGGAATTAAAGACATGCTTTGTACGAAGGGTCTTAAGACGACGGCGGGATCAAAAATTCTGAGCAATTTTACTCCGCCTTACGATTCAACTGTTGTTGAGCGCTTAAAAGCTGCTGGTGTCGTTGTACTTGGAAAAACCAATCAAGACGAATTTGCCATGGGCTCATCGAATGAAACTTCCTTTTATGGAGTAACTAAAAATCCTTGGAAAACTGATTGTGTTCCTGGGGGATCCAGCGGTGGTTCTGCGTCTGCCCAAGCGGCAAGACTAGCTGCGGGGACTATTGGCACAGACACTGGGGGATCCATTCGGCAGCCTGCAAATTTTTGCGGAATTGTTGGGGTTAAACCCACTTATGGGCGAGTCAGTCGTTACGGAATTGTGGCTTATGCTTCAAGTTTAGATCAAGCGGGTCCTATGGTTACAACTGTTGAAGACGCCGCTCTTACCCTTGAAGTTATTTGTGGGCAGGATCCACGCGATGCTACGACGTCTTCGCAGAAAGTTCCTCAGTTCAGCAAAAACTTAAAACAAAATCTTCAAGGAATGCGCATCGGCTTGGTTAAAGAATTTATGACTGACGCTTTAGATAAAGAAACTCAGTCTGTTGTGGAAAAATCCGTAGAAGCCGCGAAAAAGCTTGGGGCCAAAATTGTTGAGGTTTCGCTTCCGCTGACGTCTCAAGCGGTCCCGATGTATTATTTGATTGCGGCCAGTGAAGCTTCTTCGAACTTAGCCCGCTACGATGGAGTTAAGTATGGTCACCGTGCCGAGTTTGCTGACTTATCACGAATCGACTTAGATCAGTTTTATGCAAAAACTCGCGGAGAAGGTTTTGGTTCGGAAGTTCAAAGACGGATAATGCTGGGAACTTATTGTTTATCAGCAGGATACTACGATGCTTACTACAACAAAGCTTGTCAGGTTCGACGCTTATTGAAAAACCAATATGATGAGGCTTTTAAGAGTTGTGATGTGATGTTGTCTCCTGTGACGACTCATCCTGCGTTTAAAATTGGCGATCGAATTTCTGATCCATTAGCCATGTACATGAACGATATTTTTACAGTATCGACAAATCTAGCGGGCCTTCCAGGAATGAGTTTGCCTTTTGGACAAGCCTCTTCAGGTTTACCGATAGGTATCCAACTAACGGCAGGCCATTTTGAAGAACAAAAAATGTTGGATGTCGCCTACGCCCTTGAAAGTGTCTCTTCTGTGAAAGGAGCCTTACCCAATGTCTAGTATGCAAGATCGTGGCTACGAAGCCGTCATTGGTATTGAAGTTCACGTGCAATTAAAAACAAAAAGTAAAATGTTCTGTGCCGATTCAACGATATTCGATTCAGGTGACAATGAAAATACATCGCCCGTCAGTATCGGCATGCCAGGAACCCTTCCCGTCATTAATAAAACGGCTGTTGAATACTCGATCAAAACAGGATTGGCCTTGGGATGTCAGATTCGCGAGAAATCCGTTTTCTCTAGAAAAAATTATTTTTATCCGGATTTGCCGAAGGGCTATCAAATTTCTCAGTATGATTTACCCCTCTGTGAAAAAGGTTCCATTACGTTCAAGGTCGATGGCAAAGATAAAACAGTGGGTATCACCCGTGCTCATATGGAAGAAGATGCTGGTAAGTCGAATCATCATGGTGATTACACTTTGATTAACTACAACCGCGCCGGAATTCCATTGTTAGAGATTGTCTCTGAACCTGATATTCGCACGCCTCAAGAAGCCGCTGAATATGGGCGCACCATACGTCAGGTTGTTCGTTATCTCGATGTTTGTGATGGAAATTTGGAAGAAGGCTCTTTGCGCTGTGATTGCAACGTCAGCGTTCGGAAAATTGGTGCCGAGAAATTTGGAACTAAAGTTGAAATCAAAAATATCAATTCGTTCCGATTTGTTGAAAAGGCCATTGAATATGAAATTGATCGTCAGATAGATCTGGTCGATCGCGGAGAAAAAATTATTCAAGAGACTCGATTGTACGATCCCGATAAAAATCGCACCTTTTCAATGCGCACAAAAGAAGATGCTCAGGACTATCGCTACTTTCCTGATCCTGATCTTTTGCCAGTGATCGTGCCGAAGCAGTTGATTGAAAAGTTAAGATCAGAATTGCCCGAACTGCCAAGGGACCGAGCCCTTCGTTTTCAAAACGATCAAGGTTTGCCCGAATACGATGCCCTTGTTCTGACAACAGAAAGAGAACTTGCAGACTATTACGAAGAGACCGCTAAAACTTGCAAAAATTTTAAGGCCTCCTCCAACTGGGTTATGACGGAAGTTTTGCGTGAATTGAATCAAGCTAATAAGGATATCACTCAGTGCCCAATTAAACCGGCTCAATTGGGAAAGATGATTCAGCTCATTGAAAGCGGAGCGATTTCTGGAAAAATTGCGAAAACTGTTTTTACAGAAATGTGGCAATCAGGAAAAGAGCCTGAAGTGATCGTTAAAGAAAAAGGTCTGGTGCAAATTTCTGACACTTCTGCTATTGAAAAAATTATCGATGAAGTGCTTTCTGCGAATACGGCTCAGGTAGCTGACTATCGCGGTGGAAGAACGAAACTTTTTGGATTCTTTGTTGGTGCTGTAATGAAGGCTTCAAAAGGACAAGCGAACCCAGATTTGGTGAATAAGATTCTGCTGGAAAAATTAAAAGGCTAGATTTCCATGCAAAGAATTGCTGCCTTAGATTTAGGGACAAATACTTTTTTATGTTTGATTGCTGAAGGCGACAAAAGTGGCCTGAAAAAAATCTTGCATGATTCCGCAAAAGTGATTCGTCTTGGTCAGGATGTTAATAAGAACAAGTTCTTTCACCCGGACGCTTTAAATCGCGCCGACCAGTGTTTGCGAGAATTCAAAAACATCATCGATTCATTTGCTGTCAGTAAAATTTTAGCAATGGCCACTTCGGCAGCCCGAGATGTAAAGAATCAAGAGCAATTTTTTTCAATCTGCAAGAAATATAATATCCCAGTAAAAATTATCTCAGGCGATGATGAAGCACGTATTACCTACTGCGGAGCTACAGCGAAGTTAGGTCTCCAAAATTCCGCCACCGAAGAAAATTGTTTGGTTGTTGATATCGGCGGAGGCTCGACAGAACTGATTCTGGGAAAATCTCAAAATATTCTTCATGCTCAAAGCTTGAATATTGGCTGTGTCAGGCTGACGGAAGAATTGGTCCCGCAGCAACCTGTCACTGATCAAGATCATCAATTTCTTGCCGATCGTATTGAAAGTGAATTAAAGCCGGTATTGGAAAAAATTCGCTCCCATTCAGTCCAGAAAATTATTGCTGTTGCGGGAACACCAACAGCCTTGGCGGCATCGATGTTGGGGCATTTTGAACCTGAATCTGTTGATGGCTTCATTCTTAAAACAGAAGTTCTTCAGAGTTGGGTTGAAAGACTCAAAGCGACAAGTGTTGAAGAAAAAATTTCTCAATTTAATATCGAAGCAGGTCGAGCCGATGTCATTTATGTTGGAGCCCTTATTTTGTGGTCAATCGCTCGTTGCCTAGCTCTTCCATCGGTTCAAGTTTCTATCAAGGGCGTTCGCTATGGAGTGGCGCTCGAGTTATTGGAAAGCTGAAAGATGGATAAATAAGAATGAAATTGAAAACAAAAGCCAAACTTAAGCTGCTCCTCAATTTTTTATTTTTTACGGCGATCGCTCTTTTTGTTGAAGCTAAGGTGAGCTTTGAAAAAGCAGACATTCAAATTGGAAAGAAACCTCTTGCCGTCGAAGTGGCCTCATCGCGCGAGCAACTTTCTTACGGCTTAATGAACCGTACGAGCTTACCGGAAAACTACGGTATGCTTTTTATTTTTCCCAATGAAGAAGTTCGAACTTTTTGGATGAAAGACACCTTCGTTGATCTATCGATTGGTTTTTTTGATAAGCAAAAAAAGCTTGTCGATATTCAGGATATGACAGCCGTAAAATCTGTTATGGAAGAGCCCCAAACTTACTCGAGCAAAAAACCAGCGATGTATGCTCTCGAAGTTCCTCGAGGGTGGTTCAAAAAAAATAACATAAATCCTGGAGAGGTTCTCAAATTTTCGAAGCCCTTATCCTCGACGAATGTAAAAAATAAAGCTGTAAATCAATGACATTAGTCCAGGAGACTGGCCATAGGACAGGCTTAAACAAGACATTTCCATTGCCTATCTGAAATCTTGTGATTTAATCATTAAAGGAAATTGAAACGATAGATTTCAATGACACATCAAGGATGAGTGTATGATTAAAAAAATTTTAGTTCTCTCGGCAATGTTGGGAATGATGATCACGACTGGTTGTACATCCCAAAATGCAAAAGACGAATCCGGCGATCAAGTGGTCACAGAAGGTGGCGAACTTGAAAATGTCGGTGGTGACGCTGCAGCTCCAGCTGATGGGCTCGATGCTTCGGCAACAGGAAGCGCTGACGGTGAATTGTCTGCTGATCCCGCACTGGACGCAGGAGCGGATGCAGGTGCACAAGCAAATACCAGCGATCAGTTAACAGAAGACGCACTTGGAGAAGTCCCTGCAGCTCCGAATGAAGTGATAGCAGATGCTCCCGCAGCAACAGATCCAGGAGCAACTCCCCCAGCTGATAATTTGTCACCGACAGATACTTTATCTGGCACTCCCCCTCCTGCTTTAGATACTCCTCCCCCTCTCGAAACTTCATCTGGATTAACTGAGTCTGTTCCTCCTGTAGCATCAACTGAAGACAAACCAAAACCTTCGTTGAAAAAAATTGCTCCAGAACCTTGGAAAGTCGGAAAAACTTTGTTCAATACGGTTTATTTTGCTCGCCCCGGAGATTCACTCAGTAAGATCAGTCAAAAAATCTACGGTGATGAATCTCGTGTTAAAGAATTGAAAAAAGGGAACCCTACCCTTGCAAATGATGTTAAGCCTGGATCCAAAGTTTATTACAACTCTCCAAACAGACCTGATGACTCTACAAAAGTAATCACCTTCTTCGAAGATAATGGTATTCCACCGAAGACTTATATTGCTAAAAAGGGCGACAATATCCGCTCAGTTTCGAAAGAACTTTTAGGTTACAAAAATGCGTGGCAAGAAGTTTGGGCTTCAAACGCTGTTGAATCAAAAGCGGAACTTGATGAAGGTACGGAATTAAAATACTGGAGTGAAGAACCAATGGCGGCCGTTGCGAAAACTGAGGCTCCATCGACAGAAATTCCTCCGGCACCACCTGCAGACGGAGCTATGAATAATGCTGCTGGCGATCCCAACATGGTTCCTCCTGCTCCACCGATTGAACCACCGCCTCCACCAGATATGGCTCAACAACCTCCGCCTCCGCCAGACATGGCGATGCAACCACCACCGCCGCCTCCAGAAGCGGTTGCTCCACCGCCGCCTCCACCACCAGATGTAGCAATGGCACCGCCTCCTCCACCGCCGCCAGCTGCACAGCCACAAAACGATGCTTTGGCTGGATCACCACTGGAAGGAATGGATCAAGATACAATGATGATTATTGGTCTTGTCGGTGTGGGTTTGATACTGATGGTTTCGATGTTCATTAGAAATAAAAAACGTCGACAACGAGAATTTGAACAAGCAATGAATGAAACACAGGTCGGGACTTAACCGACCTTTTTAAAGATTTTATCCAGAACGCTTCGTCGGTCTGTTCGACTGGATTCGACGAAGTAAATCAGATCATCAACAATTTGCACATCACGATTATTGGCTGGAATAAATTTGACACCAGCACCGCGAGAGTTTGCCCAAACAACAACAGCTGGAACTTTGCGCTTTCGACCGCTGACCATGAAACTCAATTGAAGCTTTTCATTCACACGTAAACTTTCACCGTGAGATTCTAAAAAAGCACCACTAATACTGATGTTTTTAAGTGTTCCAGCAGATTCATCACGAGCGTAACTTTTCCTGAAACTTACGTCTAAAAGTAAGGGAGTGCGAGGCGAGGGTATTTTAGTTTGATCCACAAAAGTCTCCTTGAGAACGGTGGTTCCTTATTATCTCATTCGGGTTATTGTGATGAAAACTTAATAACTTCTAAACACACAAAACTGTTTCAAAGTGATACGTTTTTAAAGAAAATTCTGGGTAATTCTGTGCATTTAGGAATAGAATTAAGGAAATCAAAAGCCTAAAGCAATAGAAGAGCCTTTAAGGAAAAGCTTTTCAGTTGACTTTTTTTCCGGGGATGACATAAATCAACCTTAATCATCCCATCAAAGTCCATTATTTTTCCCCATTTATTTCTATATGATCCACAAGGAGAAAGTGTTTGCCAGAATCTAAGAATCAACCCGGTGCAGAGGTTACAAAGAAAAGAACTCGCTCTAAATCTGCCGCAGCTTCTGAAGAAACTAAAGCCGCCAGTGAAGGCAAAGAAAATTCCACCAAAGCTACTGCGACAGAATCCGCTCCCCCAGCTTCTAAAGAAGTAAAAGATGCTTCAGCAGGCCCAACGGTTTCTTCGGTTCCCGCTCCTATGGAAGGGCAAACTGGAACGGCCGATCCTTCAACTTTACCCGAACGACCTAATGGCGCCGATGCTCCCCAACAGCACCGACGTCACGAGGGCGGTGGCTACAAAAAATTCGATAACAATAAGCGCGGTGGCGGTTACAACAAATATCAAAATAACAATAATCAACGACGTGAATACCGCAATGATCGACAAGATCGTAACGGGGGCGGGGATCGAGATCGATTTTACAATCGCAATCAAAATAATCCACAACCTGCCGATGACCATCATCACCACCATCAAGGGGCTGATGAAGGCCACCAAAGTCCAACAGCAGATATCGATATTTCGGATATTCAGCTGACCGACGAAGAAAAAAGTTGGCTGAGCTCTAAAGATTTAAAATCGAAGAGCATCACTCAGCTGACAGAATTAGCTTTAAAATTAAAAATCGAAAATGCAGCGGGATTACGTCGTCAAGATATGATCTTCGAAATCCTGAAGCGCGCCGCTCGATTGGGAACTGATATTTACGGTTCGGGTGTTCTCGAAATTCTACCTGATGGTTATGGATTCTTGAGATCTCCTGATTACAATTATCTTCCAGGTCCCGATGATATTTACGTGAGTCCTTCGCAAATTCGTCGATTTGGACTCAGAACCGGTGACACCGTCACGGGAACAGTAAGACCGCCTAAAGATGGTGAAAGATATTTTGCTCTTCTTAAAGTAGACTCTTTGAATTTTGAAAGTACCGAAAATGGTAAAGACAAAATTCTGTTTGATAACTTAACTCCGCTTTATCCTGATGAAAGATTAAAACTAGAACACAACCCTGGAGAATACACGACTCGTGTTGTGGATCTCATGGCTCCGCTGGGTAAAGGGCAGCGCGCTCTTATCGTTGCTCCTCCGCGCACGGGAAAAACAGTTCTCTTGCAAAATATTGCGAACGCGATCACCTCCAACCATCCTGAAGTGAAATTGATTGTCCTGTTGATTGATGAACGCCCCGAGGAAGTCACTGATATGCAACGAACCGTAAAAGGTGAAGTCATCAGTTCAACTTTCGATGAGCCACCAACTCGACACGTTCAAGTGGCCGAGATGGTCTTAGAAAAGGCAAAACGTTTAGTGGAGCACAAACACGACGTGGTGATCTTGCTCGACTCGATCACGCGTTTAGCTCGTGCTTACAATACGGTAGTTCCTCCATCAGGAAAAATTCTTTCGGGGGGTGTGGATTCGAATGCCCTTCACAAACCAAAACGCTTTTTTGGTGCAGCTCGAAATATCGAAGAGGGTGGTTCATTAACCATCATCGCGACAGCACTGATCGACACAGGTTCTCGTATGGATGAAGTTATCTTTGAAGAGTTCAAAGGAACGGGTAACTCGGAAATCCACTTGGATCGTAAGCTTATGGAAAAACGTATTTTCCCTTGCATGGACATTAACAAATCGGGAACTCGTAAAGAGGACTTGCTTGTTGATAAAACGGATTTAAACCGTTTGTGGATTTTGCGTAAAGTTTTAGCTCCAATGAACGTCATCGACGCGATGGAATTTTTGTTGGATAAAATCGACAAAACAAAAACGAATACTCAATTTCTTGGCAGCATGGGCGGGAACTAGCGAAAGTTTTTTCTTCCTCACAAGTTTTACAGCCTGTAGGCTTTAAAACTCGTGAGTACTGAAAAAGTACAGCTGTAGTCGAAGGTAAAAAGGGTGTAACTTACTAGAATTACTTTGTTTTTGCGAGGCCCCTTTTAGGATGCCGGCTTTTAAATTTTTCTCGACAGTTGGGTTCGGTCCATGATACACCGACCCATCAGATTGATAAAAAGGATTTAGCTATGAAAAAAGACATGCACCCGCAAGTTCGAGAAGTTGTTTTTAAAGACATTTCTTGTGACTTTTCGTTCTTAGGAACATCAACTTTAGACTCGAAAGAGACCACGAAATGGGAAGACGGAAAGTCTTATCCATTAATTAAAGTGGAAATCTCTTCAGCATCTCACCCATTTTTTACTGGTAAACAAAGGGTATTGGATACTGAAGGACGTATTGATCGTTTCAAGAAAAAATACGGCAAAAAATAACTCGTCGAAATTTCGAATTTGGAATCAATGCGGTCTTATCTGGACCGCATTTTTTTTGGACCTTACATTTTTTTGGAAACCACGGATATGTTTTCTAAACTTAACGAAGTTGAATCTCGATACGAACAAGTCAATTTAGCTCTTCAGAGGCCCGATGTAGCTTCTGATCAAAAACAATATCGCAAATTGATGAAAGAACTCTCAGACCTGGAAAAGGTCGTCGTCGTTTATCGTGAATTCAAGGCGAAGCAAAAAAGCCTGAAAGAAAATAAAGAGCTTCTCGCTTCTGAGTCCGACAATGAAATGCGAGAGATGATCAAGGAAGAAATCCGAGAGTTTGAAAAAGACCTTCCTGAAATCGAACAAAGATTAAAAATTCTGCTTATTCCTAAAGATCCCAACGACGATAAAAATATCATCCTCGAAATTCGCGCTGGTGCGGGTGGAGATGAAGCCTCACTCTTTGCTGAAGAGATGTTTCGCGGCTACGGCCATTATGCGACAGCGCAAGGCTGGAAGGTCGAAATGGTATCCTGGTCTGATGGAAACGTCGGCGGAGCCAAAGAGATCATTGCGAATATCTCGGGAGAATCCGTCTACAGTAAGCTCAAATATGAAAGCGGAGTGCACCGGGTGCAGCGGGTTCCTAAAACGGAATCAGCCGGTCGAGTGCACACTTCAACGATCACTGTGGCTGTGATTCCCGAAGCTGACGAGAACGAAGTTAAAATCGACATGAAGGACATACGCATCGATGTGATGAGATCCAGTGGAGCTGGTGGACAATCGGTGAATCGGACTGAATCTGCTGTGAGGGTGACGCATTACCCTTCGGGAATTGCTGTTCATTGCCAAGAAGGTAAGTCCCAAACAATGAATAAAGAAACGGCCTTTAAAATTTTGTACGCGAAGCTTCAAAGACTCGAGGAAGAAAGAGTTTTAAAAGAAGCATCGGATGCCCGCCTCGAGCAAATCGGTACAGGTGATCGATCAGAACGCATTCGTACCTATAATTTTCCACAAACTCGCATCACTGATCATCGTATTGGTTTAACGATTCATCAATTGAACGAAGTTATGAATGGAAAATTCGAAAATTTAATTGACCCTTTGATAGCTCACTTTCAAGCTGAAGCTTTGAAGAAACAAACAGGAGCTTCATGAATATAAAAGAGATTTTAGATCGGACCACGGGATTTTTTCGCGAAAAAAAATTAGATTCGCCCCGTTTGGATGCCGAGCTTTTATTATCCCATGGATTGGGTCTCAGTCGAATTGATCTCTACCTGAAATTTGAACAACCTCTTAGAGAGGAAGAACTCCAAAAACTGCGAAATTTAGTGAAACGAAGATCTTTGGGTGAACCTATCGCCTACATTCTGGGTGAAAAAGATTTTTACGGAGAAAGCTTTAAGGTTAACGAAAATGTTCTTATTCCCCGGCCTGAAACGGAAAGCTTGGTTGAAGAAGCTTTAAAGTGGCACGGGGTTCTTGGAATTAATAATTTAAAAATTTTAGATTTAGGCAGTGGCTCGGGCTGCATCGGGCTTACCCTTCTTAAGAAAATACCTGATGCGAAACTTTTAGCCGTGGATATTTCTGCTCAGGCTATTGAAGTTGCGAAAAGCAATGCCGAAAAATTAGGTGTTCAAGATCGCGTGATATGGGTCTGTGAGGATGCTTTTAATTTTTCAAAAGTTAAAGAGACCATCGACAGCTATTTTTCAGGTGAGATTAACTTGCTTGTCGCAAACCCTCCTTACATTGATAAATCTGATCTTGAAGTCGAAGAAAACGTTAAAAAGTTTGAACCTGCATCGGCTCTTTTCTCGGAAGAAAATGGTTTGAAACACTTGAAAAAATGGACATCCGATTATTCGAAAATTTTAAGTGCACCCGGTTTAATGCTTATGGAAATGGGTTACCTGCAGGCGAGCGAAGTTCAAAAACACGTTCTTAGTCTTAGAGAATTTGATAAAGTTGAAGTGCAAAAAGATTTAGCCGGTAAAGATCGATTTATAAGAGGTGAATGCCATGGATAAAATGATAGTGCAAGGTGGCCAGCAACTGAATGGTAAAGTTAAAACGAGTGGAGCTAAAAATTCAGCTCTGAAAGTTTTATTTGCAACGATATTGGCTGAAGGAAAGCATGTTTTTAAAAATGTACCTCGCTTGAAAGACGTTGAATCAACAGCAAATCTTTTACAAAGCTTAGGCCTAGAAACCGAATGGAACAGTGACGAGTTAATTGTTCATTCTAAAAAGTTAACTTCAGTTGAAGCTCACTATGATTTAGTTCGGAAAATGCGCGCCAGTATTTTGTGTTTAGGCCCTATGCTCGCAAAATACGGTGAAGCTGTGGTTTCTTTACCTGGTGGCTGCGCTATTGGCAGCCGTCCCATTGATCTACATTTGGAAGCGATGAAAGCTCTTGGAGCCGAAGTTATTCTTAAGGACGGTTACGTGCACGCTAAAGCTAAGAAGCTTAAGGGTGCGCATTTTCTTTTCGAGAATGTGACCGTTGGCGGAACTGAAAATATGATGATGGCCGCAAGTTTAGCTGAAGGAACAACGGTTTTAGAAAATGTAGCGAAGGAACCTGAAATTGTTGATCTGGCGGAATATCTCAATCGCATGGGTGCAAAAATTTCTGGCTTCGGCACCAGCGTGATGAAAATCGAAGGTGTTGAAAAATTAAAGGCTGCCGAACACAGCGTGATGCCTGATCGTATCGAGGCAGGAACCCTGTTGATTGCTGGTGCTATCACCGGCGGTGAAGTGACGGTTGAAAGCTGCAATCCTGTTCATCTTGAATCTCTCATTTTGAAATTGCGAGAGAGTGGTTTCCGTGTCGAAACAGATAAAACTTCAGTGACAGTTTTCCCATTGAAAGAATGGGAAGCGGTCGATATCACGACAGCGCCATATCCTTTATTTCCTACAGATCTGCAGGCCCAATTTATGGCCTTGATGTCTTTAGCCCAAGGAACCAGCGTGATTTCGGAAACTGTCTTTGAAAATCGATTTATGCACGTTCAAGAATTAATGCGCTTAGGAGCAGATATCACTCCGAAGAGTCGTGTTGCTGTTGTTCGCGGTAAACCTAAAGGCCTTAGTGGAGCTCCCGTGATGGCCACAGATCTCCGTGCAAGCGCTTCGCTTGTGCTCGCAGGACTAACGGCAAAAGGTGAAACTCAAGTCAGCCGTATTTATCATTTGGATCGCGGCTACGAAAAGCTAGAGAATAAACTTTCTGCTTTAGGTGCGAAAATCAGTCGTAAGGAATAAGAATGAACTTAAAATATCTTTGCATATTCTTTATTGGATGTAGCTTTACGCTTTTTCATGGATGTCGCCCGATACGGGAAAAAAAACAAAATGTTCGAATAACCCAGGGCGAACCTTTATCAAAAGATGTCGTTGATAAAAGTATTCTGTACGTTGCGCTTGATGAAAAAGGGACTAAGAATCTATACGCTTATGACATGATAAAGCATCAACAGACTTTATTGCTCAAAGATTTTCCGAATGTTTCCGAGCGCAGCGATTTACAATTAATTCCAGAAAAGAAGATGGGTTTGGTTGTTTTCAATCAGTCTCGCGTAAGAGTGTTTTCAACTTCAGGTGAAAAAGTTATTTTTGATAAGACATTCTCCAGAAGAGTTGGTAATGCAAGCCTTTCCCCCAACGGAAAATGGTTTTCGTTTTTTAAAAGATCTGACGGTTCCAGTAAAGTTTCTGATGAACTTACAATTGCCAATGTGAGCACAGGTGAAGTGCAAATCGCGCCAGCTGTTCATCAACAGGAATGTAATGGTTTATTTTGGTCAGCTGATAGTTCAAAAATTATAACTACGACCAGTGTCCCAGAATCTAAAGGTGAACTCACAAATTGGACAATAACGGAAGCTCAGTCTTTAGAAAGAAAAACTCAACAATCAGAACCATTTTTGTATACGAATACTAGAATCCGTTCTTACGTTACGAAAAAAGGTAAAAAGTGTTCTGTTCCAACTCGCTACAGTTTCAAGCCTGATGATGAAGAAAAAAACTATCGAGAAGCAACAGGAATAGAAATTTTTAAAAACAACACTTGGAAAAGTATTATGCAGTTCGAAACTGGTCCCGAAATTATCAGCACTGATGTTGAAATGGAGGTGGGTACTCCATCACCAACCTGCGAAGTGATCTTCTACCCAATGGCGAATGAACTTTTCTTGATCGATTTAAAAACCAGTAAATTTATCAGGCTCTTTGATAAATCGCAAAAGCCTGAACTCATCCAGATTTCACAACCAATTTGAATTTTCAGCTTTAGAAATAAAAAAAGCCTCTCAGGAGGGGGCCTTCGAGGCTTTAAAGATTCCCGGATCTGAGGGGATCGGACCCGGGTTTTTTGACTTTTATCATCACTTTCGACCTGAGCTTACTTCCGGGAGGGGGCCCAGTAAGCAAACTAGACCAGGTCGAACATGATGTTTTTAAACATCACATCATCAACTGATTTAACGGAAACAGTAGAAGCTCTAGCATTCGCACTCAAAACCAAGATGATCAAAATATACAGTGCAATCAGGGTATTCTTTATCACTTCACCCTCGTGAAACTCAGTTGTTGGAATTGGAGAAAAGCAAGCTCCGTGCCACGAATAATTCCGGCTGAAACGAATAAAATTAATTTAAAAAACTTTTTTCAAAAAATTTCAATTCCAATTTGGGTTCTGATTCCAAACTGGAACCAATTTTTTTGACATTTTGAGACTCGCTTTGGACTAAAGAGCAGTTTCTTAATGGTTCTTAAACAAGGCTGCCTATCTTTATAAAATCTTGAGTAAAATCAAAGGTATGAATTCTTCTCGAGGCAAATCATCCTTTTCACAAAAGAGATGGATTGTTAAGAATATAAAAAATCAAACTCGTGGACCTTACACGACGGCTGAAGTGATGAATTACATCGGCGACGGTCTGCTCACGGGCGACGAATACATTGCCGAGTATCCCAACGGTCAGTGGTTAGTCATGTCTAACCTGCCCGAATTTTACGATAAAATTTTACAGTCGCTGGAAAAGCAAGCCACGAAAACTAAAATCACGAATAACGTCGCTAAAGAAACCATCATTATTCCACCGCCACCATCAGCTTACACTCCGAAACCTCAAGGACCAGGACCAACTCAAATTGGCGAAAAGACAGAAGTGACTGTAAAGAAAAGCGATGTGATTTCCTCGGCGAAATCCATAGTGAAAGACAAACTTGTTATTGATCTTAAAAAGTGGAATCCCGCAGACAAAGCGCAGATCATTGCTAAACTGAAGTTACCTATCTTAGCTTTTGTCGGCGTCTGTTTGGTTGTCGGCGCCCTTCTTTATTTTGAATCTCAGGACAACGAAGAAAAAATTCGCCTTCTTGCACCTTCCCTCAAAGGGGAGCCTTTGAATGAAAAGCAAGTGCGCGAGCGAGTTCAATCAGCCGTGCGTGCGATTGAAAAAGACAGCTTCGAAAATTATTTGGAAGCCCAAAATTTATTAGTGTCTGCGGTCGAAGGATCACCTCGAAGTCTCGAGCCACGAAGTCTTCTGTGCTTTGTTTATAAAGAGCTTTGGCCTTTTGCTAAACAAGATGCTCAAGATATAAAGACCATCGACTACGTTGTACAAAGCACGAAGACGCTCAACTTAGTGGATCCTCACGGGATGTTGTGTGAAGTAGTAAAGATGCTCACCTCGGGACGAATAAAAGATGCTCGAGGACAAACTGATAGTCTGCTTGAGTTGGGAGAGCAATTCAGCCTTTATCCATTGTTGTTTGAGATCAAGGCCGAGATTCTCCACTCTGAAAAAGAATACACAAATTCGATTCCTTATTTTGAAAAAGCGACGCAACTTTGGGCTCCTTGGGTAAAGCCCAAAGCGATGTTGGGATGGGCCAGTTACAGTGCTGGAAATCCTTCAGTGGCGGCTCGTTATTTTCAAACCGCTTTAAAATTACAACCTAAACACAAACTTTCTTTAATCGGATTGGGAATTGTCCAGGCAAAAGCTTACAACCAAAATGAAATAGCTTTTAATCTTTTGTCGGCTGGAATTGATAGCGAAGACAAAGTTCCACGCTATGTGGAAAGCGAAGGCCTAGAGACTTTAGCTGAACTCTATATTTTAAAAAATAAAAAATCGACAGCGCAGAAGATGGCCTGTCGAAGTCTTGAACTCAGTCCCGGGCGTAAAGAAGCGAAAGAGCTCTGTTCACGTTTGGGCGGAAAAATTGAATCCAACAGAAAAAATCTTTACATCGAAAGAATTTTTTTAGGAGATCAGTACATGCGTTCGGGCAATTGTTTGACTGCGCAAGCTGAATACAAAGCTGCTTTTGAACTTCACCCCAGCAGCGCCGAAGCTGCAGTCAAAGCGGCAAAGTGTTTATGGACATTGAATCAAAGTTCAGAAGCTATCGAATGGCTGACAAAAGCGATTCGTGCCGATCCAAAAATGATTTCTTCTTACACATTGCAAGCGGATTATATGTCTCAGCGATACGACTTTGGCCATGCTGATCAAGCCTTAGCCGTAGCTGCGCGGCTTGCGCCTAATAATTATGAACTGTTTCGCACAATGGCCTTAGTTTCATTTCGAAAAAATGATTATCAGATGGCCTTGAACTACGGGCAGCGAGCATTAAAAGCTTACGATGGAGATGCAGCGACTTACATTGTTCTGTCAAATGCAAGCCGTGAACTTGCACTGCGTATGCGTTCGGCGACAGAGCAAAAGGACCGGGATAAAAGAGATGCCCTCGTTAAGGATTCGATGCGATTTGCGACGAAAGCCGTCGAGCTGGATGCAACCAATCCGGAAGCTCAAGGGACTTTTGCGAAAATGTTAGCGAGCACAGCCGGAGTTGAATCAGGAATTAATTACGCGAACGAACTGATTAAACGTTATGCCTATTCATCAGAGTACCGTATAACCTTGGCCGAACTTTTAATGAACGAGGAAAGGTATCGTCAAGCGACTGAAGCTCTTGAGCAAATCATTACCTTTGAAGCAAAAAATAAAAAAGCTTTGTCCTTGCTTGGACTCTGTTACAAAGCCACGGGACAATTCGACCGCGCACTTTCAACTTTTCTAAAGGCCGCGGTTATCGACCCGACCGATGCAGAGCCTATTTTTCAGGCCGGGCGAATCTATTTAGAGTCTGGAAAATATGACGAAGCTCTTCAACAGTTTCAACGAGTTTTAAAAGTTAATCCCAGTTTCCCAAGAACTTATTTTTATTTAGCGAAGACAGCCTTTGCCAGTGGCAATCTCAATGAAGCTCTCGAAAATGCAAATCAAGAAAAGAAAATCTATCCTCGCTTGTCTGATGCTTACTTGCTGTCAGCAGAAATTCATTCGGCGCGCATGAAATACAGCGATTGTGCGGCTGAATACACGAAAGCGATTGGACTCAGTCGGCCCGGAGCCGATGTTTTTGTCAAAGCGGCTCGGTGCTATAGATTATCTGGCTCTTTGGATTTAGCCGAGGATATGCTAAGCTCAGCAGCAGAGCAGGAAAGTGGTTATGCCGATATTTTTCGGGAACAAGGGGCCATTTTCCAATCTCGAGGCAAGAATGCCGAGGCTGTGCGTGCTTACGAAATGTATTTGGAGCTTTCTCCGAATGCACCAGATAAGACTGAAATTCGTGGCCAAATATCAAAACTAGGAGGGTAAGTGGAGGCAGTAAAACAAACAATGAAATCAGCAGGATATCGTTTTTTAGTGTTGGCGATTCGCTTGGTAACAGGCTTTTTCCTGGGCCTGACCCTAGCTTTTATCGCCCAAGAGCTCATACAATTTGGAATGACCAGCCTGATTTTCATCACGGCGGTTATTACGGCCAGTTTCTTAAAAGTCTCTTCTCAGTGGACAATAACTCGAATTTTAATCTTTGACCTCGTTTGTATTCTTGTCGGACAGATTTTGAAAATGTATATACTTCTTGCTCCCTGAGCGAAGGAAGTAAAATGCTCGATATAAAACAACTTGAAAAAAAAGCTGAAAATGGAACCTCTTACTTTGATGAATACCGACAAAGTCTAATTCATCGTGGGGGTTCACCTGAAATTCTGGAAGAAATTCTAGAGCTCAATAAAAAGCGTAAAGAATTAATTCATCAAGCTGAAACTTCAAAATCGCAACTGAACAAAGCCAGCGCGGAAATTGCGCAGATGAAACGCCAAGGTCAAGATGCGGCTCAAAGAATTGCCGAAATGGGGCAGCTGGGCAGTTCAGTTAAAGAAATGGAAACCAAAGCTCAGCAGATGGACGATAAAGTTCAACAGCTGTTGATGACGATTCCTAATAAACCTCATAGCAGTGTTCCTGTGGGAAGTTCAGCGGAACAAAATGTCGAAGTTAAAAAAGTTGGTGAGCCTAAAAAGTTTTCTTTCAAAGCCAAGGAGCACACGGATCTTGGCGAAGCTTTAGGAATTTTAGATTTTGAACGTGCAGGAAAAACAACGGGGGCGCGTTTTACTTTCTTAAAAGGTGCAGCGGCTCGGTTAGAACGAGCACTGATTCAATTTATGATGGATTTGCACAGTGAAAAACATGGCTACACCGAGATGATTCCTCCATTCATTGTGAACAGCTCAAGTATGTTAGGTGTTGGCCAATTCCCAAAATTCAAAGAAGATGTTTTTCATTTGAGCGGGAGTGATTACTATTTAATCCCAACCGCAGAAGTTCCTGTAACAAATTATTTTGGAAACGAAATTTTGAATGAGAGTGATCTGCCGAAACGATTTTGCGCCTATTCACCTTGCTTTCGCTCTGAAGCTGGCAGTCACGGCCGTGATACTAAGGGTTTGATTCGTCAGCATCAGTTCAACAAAGTGGAGCTCATGGTTTTTTCGCTGCCTGAAAAATCTCATGAAGTTCACGAACAGCTGACTTCACATGCAGAGCAAGTGTTGATTCAGCTGGAATTGCCTTTCCGTCGGATGCTGCTGTGTACGGGGGATATGGGTTTTGGATCAGCTAAAACTTTTGATTTAGAGGTTTGGCTACCCGGCCAAAATACTTATCGTGAGATTAGCTCCTGCTCGAACTTCGAGGACTTCCAAGCTCGCCGGGCTAACATTCGCTACCGTCCTAATGGGGGCAAGCCAGCCTTTGTGCATACTCTGAATGGCAGTGGATTAGCGGTAGGGAGAACTCTGATCGCGATTCTAGAAAATTATCAGCAGGAGGACGGAAGTGTTCTTGTTCCTAAAGCCTTGGCGAAATACATGAATGGCCTTGAGAAGATCACAAAGATATAATTACAGCAGTGCTTATTAATTAGGCATGATGATAATGCGCGGCAAATCTCTAAAAAGCTCTAAAATTCATTGAACCAACTCTTGAGTTCCAATAGAACGGTCAACGGAGAGTTGGTAGAGTGGTTGAATACACCAGTCTTGAAAACTGGCAACCCCTCGCGGGGTTCGAGGGTTCGAATCCCTCACTCTCCGCCATTTTACTCTCTGGTAAAATGAAAAAATGGATCAACCGCAAATGACTTCAGTTTCACCTTCCTAACTCCGCGAAAAGTAAAAAGAAAACAGCAATTGCAAAGAGATAAAGTTCAACGAGCGATTCGGTTCGATTTCGTCCATCGTCACGCGAGAATACGCCAAAATTCCTGAGTTATGCTATTTCAGTGCTACTTTTGTGCTACGGAAAAATAGAAAAATTCAGGAAGTTGGAAAGCTGGAAACCTCCAGCTAA
>JAKFYD010000014.1 GCA_021731025.1 Pseudobdellovibrionaceae bacterium
ATCCAAGAAACGCAATTTCGAGTTCCTGCGGAAGTAGGGACAACGGAGGACTTTGCCAGTCAAAGTCTGGATAAATGTAAGTATACGAACGGATATTTTTATATTGATGATTACAGTAATTCTTTTTGTGTTCGTCACTACCGATCTGCTGACCGTAGAAATCACGATGTCATTTTAAATTTAAATTTTACGACGGGACCAGGTCAGGGTGAATCGCGGCGCTTACAGACTTGCACGACTCTTTCATCAGATAATGGCGAGCAATCTTATTTGTGCGAGATAGGAAAAAGATATTTCTATTTGGCTTATTATCAACGGAGTTTTCAAAAAGATAACCGAATTTGGTTAGAAGAAATTCCTCAGAAGCAATTGACGAAAAGGCTCAGTTTAAACCAGGAAGATTTTCGAGCTAATTTGAAAAAAATCCATGGTCGGTTCGAACTCAATTCAAATAGTTTTCAAAGAAATAAAGAATTTTTAGATCTGATTAAGTAAAGCTGTGTCATAAAATTTAACTCGAGAAGCCATATATGCGATGTCAAATGGAAATAATTTTTTTCTTATAGGTTTTGAATTTTTTTTGAAGATATGTTTTCGTTTTTATTGAGATGAAACAAGTTTTATTGATTGATGACGACAATTTATTAGCGACCAATTTGCAAATGAATCTTCTGTCGAAAGGTTTCGACATTTCAATTTGTGACAGTCTAGAGCAAGCTGCAACTCAATTGCAGGTTTCAACCTACGAGTTAATTTTGCTCGACGTGAATTTGCCAGATGGTTGTGGGATTCAATTTTGCAAAAATTTTCGAAATCAAAATAAAAATACACCAATCATTATGGTCACCGCAAAAGTCGACGAAGAATCAGCTGTCGAAGGCATCACCTCTGGCGCCAACGATTATATTAGGAAACCCTTAGGGTTGAATGAGCTAGCCGCGCGCATGACTCGGCTTTTAGATCGGGAATCAAGTTTATCTTTTGGTCCCATAAGAATGGATGTCAATAAACGACTTGCTTTTGTGAATTCTCAACCGCTCAGCCTAGCCAAAAAAGAATTTCAAATATTACAGCTGCTGGTGCAAAAGCAGGGGGATATCGTCACTCGCGATCAGATCATCCAATTTTTAGGGGACAATAAAGAAATATTTGATCGGACAATTGATTCTCATCTTAGTCACCTTCGTAAAAAACTTCGAGAAGGTGATTTTACTCAAATCCAGATAACCCCGGTGTATGGAATCGGCTATCGTTTAGAAACAAGATAAAAAAAAGCACAGCTAAATTATTAACTGTGCTTTCGAAGAATTTAAATTCTTAAATTAGGGTTTTGGTTCTGGAGCTGGTTGTACTGGATCAACGGGTTGAACTGGCTCTGGAGCAGGTTGAGGCGCTGGTTGTTGGTTATCATCACCAGAATCGTCATCTGAACCTGAATCATCGTCTCCAGACCCTCCGCCATCGTTGTCACCATGATCATTGCCGTGACCGTGTCCATGTCCGTGACCATGCCCGCGTCCGTGACGTGCTTTTTCCATCATGCAATGAAATAAATGCATACGTTGCTCAGGCTTAGCAATAGTGAACAAGATATTCAGTTTTAAATCTTGTTTGGCTTTTTGCATTTGTGTTCTCGCAGCATTCAAATCTTGCAGTGCTGCTTCAGCCGCTGCCTTGTTTGCATTTGGATCTTTCATAACATCCATGAATTTTTTGTAAGCTGTTTTTAGCTGTGCTTTCATGCCGTCCATTTGCTTTTTGTATTCAGCCTTGGCAGCTTTTATCTGTGCTTTTTGATTTTCATCAAGATTAGCTTTCTTGCAATGTGAATTTTGGCGTTCACAAGTTGCTCCTTCGTGGCCTCCGCCGCGTTCACCGCGATTTCCTTCTCCGGGCGCATGGGGTCCTGCATTTGCAGAAAGACTCAAAGCGAAAATTGTTGCGATTATGTGTGTGGCTCTCATTGTACCTCCTCAGGTTAGAGCGTGGTTGTTGTGAGAATGGAGCTTATTTTAAAATGTTGTAGAAAGTATGGAAGACGCAGAGCTTTTTTAGAGTTAACAGGGATAGAAATTTTTTTGCGTTGCATATCGAAATTTGAATTTCACTACTAATAGTTACGTACACAAGATCATGCACTAGATATTCTTTTTACGTCGAAAATAAAAATTAGCTTGCGGACGCTCGAAATGAAATTAACTTTCCACTTTCTGCGCTGTAAGTGACTTGAATCGGACGGCAACAAACTTCGCAGTCTTCAATGTAAGTTTGTGCGCCTTCAACGGAGACATCAAGAAGCATCGAAATCTTTTCCAGACAATAAGGACATTTAAATTTTTTTTCGATCTCATCCACAGTTTCACCTAATAAAAGCTATTTTCTATAAATTCAATCTCAGTTGATGTGAGTTCAATCTCAAAACTGCGCAAATCTTCCTGCATGTGTTTTTCATCAGTTGTTCCGGTAATAGGTAATATTCCCACATGTTTACAGAAACAAAAGATAACTTGAGCCACCATACACGAATATTTTTCCGCAATTTTACGCACACCTGGATCTGCGACGACCTGGCGGTTTGCTGTCAGTAATGAAAATCCCTGATAAACAATTTTATTTTCTAAACAAAATTGTCGAACTCCACGGTCCCAGCCGTGTTCGGCGTAACATCGATTTTGCACCGTCATCGGTTTTATATGAGCAGAGGTGAAAAGATCTTTCAGTTGCTGCAACTTCATATTACTAACACCAATAATTTTCGTCTGACCTATTTTATGAAGCTCTTCCATAGTTTTCCAGACTTGCTGGTCTTCCGTGGTGAAACCTTCAAAGCTCATGGGCCCATGCAATAAATAAGAATCAAGATAATCGGTGTGCAAATTTTTAAGCGAGCTCTCAAAAGAATCTTTTACTTGCCTGGGATAATCATCGTCAGGATTGTAAGGCAAGCGATGATCTTGTCCGCGAACATAGGTGTATTTGGATTGCAGCCAAAATTGTTCTCTCGGAATTTCTTTATAGAGTTCCTTTAAAGTTTCTCCAACAAAATCCTCGCGGTAGTGCTTCTTCTGATTAGCGGTATCAATAGCACGAAATCCATTTTTAACAGCCAAAGAAACTAAAGATGAGGTGCGTTCTTCTTTCCAAGCCGTTCCATAGATGAAGGTGGGAAAATTTTCTGTTGGGCTCATACATTCTCCAATGAGGATTTCACTGCCAAAATCCTCAAGAAAAATAATTATGCTGTTAGGAATAAAATTCAAGACAATAAAGCTGGACCTTCTATTCATTTGATTTGTAAGATCTTGGTCAGCAAAAGAAAAATTAAATGGAATTTATTAAATCGAGGTAGACCATGAAGGTGATTCAAATAATTTTGTTTACTCTACTTTCTTGTGGAATTTTAGCCTGTAACAATTCATCAAAGGAGAGTAAAGCCGCTGAGGAATTAAAACCTGGAGAGATTTTTTCAAAACACAATGTCAGCTCTTGTCCTTTGCAACTGGTAGGAGTTTATCAGCGTCAACAGTTCCCAGGAGTTCAATCCAAGCTAGAGTTAATGAAAATTCAATTGTTACCTAGTCAAATATTGGTCGCGACCCCCGTCATAGATGGTGCCGAGATTTTCCGTGAAACACTTTATGCTGATGGAATGAAAAAACAAATTTCAAACTTGGAGCCGGCAGATTATCGAATTTCTTATTGTGAAAATTTTATGATTGTATCCATAGGCCAGTCCTTAGGAAAAATTTTCCGCACGGAACTGCGGGCCTTAGGTAATGGAATCACTCTTTCTAAAGCAGATGATGCCGGGAATATTGTTACCATTAAGTACCAGAAAATTAGAGCGAAATGGGATAGTGCTGCCAAAATTTACGATGGTTTAGGATCTAAATAATTATTATATAAAAAACCTAATTATAGGCTTTTTTTGAAGTGGAGCTGGATCTTTTCAGCTCCATTATGTTTTCTTTACAGGCTAATCGAATAAAGTGCATCAGTTTGGTTCCCTGATACAGAAATTGGGCTCAAAACGAGACAGATTTTATCAATGTTAAAATATTATTTCTGAAGAACCCCAAATAGGCCTATATCCTTCCCTAGAAACTCCGATAAAATCTCTGTACGGAGTAAAGATGACACAAAAATATACTCTTTTGATAGCAGAAGACGAACCCGATTTGAGAGAGCAATTGGTCGAGTTACTCTCGACCTTTGGCTACCCTATTCTAACGGCGAACGATGGAAAAGAAATGTTGGATAAAGCCAGCGACCCATCTAACAACATCTTGGCCATACTGTCTGACATTAAAATGCCTGTCATGACAGGTTTGGATGTTTTACGTGAGCTACGCCAGAAAGAAGTTGAAACCCCTATCGTCTTTCTAACTGGCTTTAGCAGTAAAGACCTTGTGGTTGAAGCTTTACGGTTAGGGGCGATGGATTTTTTAGAAAAGCCATTTGATTATAATGAATTAAAAAAAGTGTTTGGACTGGCTGTTGAAATTGGTTTGCAACTGAGAAATGTTGATGAAGAAGTTTCGGCAATGGCAAAGAAGTATCAGGTTCCAAGTTCTGAACTTTCGAAATTTTCGATGGTTCAAAAATCACTTTTAATTATGAAAATAAAGAATCATGTTCAGTTAAGAAAAAAAGCATCTTGAAGCACCACCAACGGAAATAGAAAATGGAAACTGAAAGTGATCAAATGTTTATGGAAGAGCTTCAACGAGACTTTCTCGATGAAGCTTCATTTCTTGTCGAACAGTGCGAAGAAGCTTACCTTAATCTGGACAAGCCGGAAAATCGGCGTGAAGAATTAAGTAAGATATTTCGTTTAGCTCACTCCCTTAAAGGGGCGGGTTCCTCTGTCGGTTTTGCTGATTTATCTCATTTTGCTCACGTCATCGAAGATTGCCTGACTATACTTAGAGTTAATCCTGATCTTGTTGATGCACATGCAATATCCCTTTTGTTACGAGCTGGTGATGCTATTAAAATTCGCATCCAAATGTTAAAAGAAAAATCCACTGATCCGTGGAAAGTCGAAGAGCTTTATAACGAATTAAAAGTGTTAGTGGGTCGACTGAGCGGGATTCCTTTAAATGTCGAAAAAGCATCTGTTGCAGTCGAGGAAGTTAATACGGTTGTAGCGACGATGCCAGATGCTAAAAAAGTTATTACTGACGAACAACTCCATGAAGAAAATAAAAAGAAGTCTAACCTAGCGGCCGCAATAAAAACGCACACGAACAGCGTGAAGGTCGACACCGATCGAATTGATTCCGTTTTAAATATGGTTGGCGAATTGGTGGTCATTAAAAGCCAATTGATGAACGAAACTCTGCATGGAGAAAAATCTAATTCCAAACTGAATGACTTAGTTTCCCATTTAGATAAATCCATTCGCGATCTTCAAGAGCGCGCTCTTGGGATGCGAATGACTCCTTTGAAAAATCTTTTTCTAAAAACACAAAGGATCACTCGAGATCTTTCCTTGAAACTGAATAAACCCATCAAGTTTGAAATGGGTGGAGAAGACACTGAAATCGATCGTAACATGATTGAATTGCTCGGTGATCCTTTTATGCACATCGTACGGAATGCCTTAGATCACGGAATTGAAAAGCTAGAAACTCGTGTCGCCTCGGGAAAGCCAGCTTCGGGCACAATAAAAATTATTGCGCAACAATCGGGTGGACGAATTATTGTTAGGATTTCTGATGATGGTGGCGGAATTTCGCGGGAAAAAATCATCAAAAAAGCCTTAGAAAAAGGACTTATCTCTGCAGATAAAATTCCTGACAAAATGCCGGAGCAAGAAGTTTTTCAATATATATTTGCTCCTGGCTTTTCGACAGCTGATCAAATCAGCGATGTCTCAGGCCGTGGAGTTGGGATGGATGTTGTTAAAACAAACATCGAGCAACTCAAAGGAACCATCGATATCAAATCGGAAATAGGGAAAGGAACAACTTTTATTATTTCCGTTCCATTAACAACTTCAATCACCGAAGGCATGCAAGTCATTTGCTCTGGGCAACAGTACATACTGCCATTGGATCGCATCCGTGAACTTATTGATAACGAAGAAGAGATTACGACTCAGTTAACTCCTGATAAGCTGATGCTTAAAGTTCGCGAAAATATTCTTCCCGTAGTGGATTTAGCTCAGTTGTCAGGACATTCCTACTTTGCATCCCCTGAACCAACCGAAGCGAATCAGTCTAAAAGAAATAATACCGTGATTGTCGTAGAATCTAGCCAAGGACTTTTGGCTTTGCGCCTTAATGCGGTGATTGGCCAAGTTCAAGTTGTGTTGAAACCCATGGGCGATTACTTTTCAACTTGCCCAGGCATTGCGGGTGCAGCCATTCTGGGCGACGGAAAAGTAGCTTTAGTTTTGGATGTCGATAATCTGGAGCAACTTGGATTGAAAGCTGCTTAACAAAAGAAGTGATACAAGAATTTATGGATGATTTTGACGACATTACAGAAATTGCAATGTTTGAAACACGCAATCTTTTGGAAGAGAGTGAAAGACTCATTCTTAAAAAATTTTCTCAAAATGGAACTGTCGCTGAACTTTTTCAGCGCATTCATACGGCAAAATCAAATATGGCGGCAATTCCAGGAAGCAAATCGGTCAGCCTGCTTATGCAAAATTTAGAAACAATTTTAGCTCACCGTCGGGACCAAAATCGCGAGATCGAAGAAAAGTACATGGATCTTTTTTTAAAACCAATCGAATTATCTCTTTCTATTTTGGAAAACCTAGAAAAAGGTGGACCCGTTGATCCTGGTCTCGAGAAAGAAGTTTTCCAATGCGTATCAGCTCTACGAATAAAACTTCCTAAATAAAATTACTTAGGCAATTGCGATAGAATTCGCTCGGCTTGCTCTTCGTCGAAAAGAACAAATTTTTTCTGAGTTTCTTCATAAGCGTAGACATCGGCTTGGCTCAGTTCAAACCACCAGCCATGAAGTGTTAATGAACCGTCTTTTAAGCGCTGATTAATAATGGGGTATGTTTTTAGATGTTCGATTTGTCGAAGCACATTCAACTGCGAAAGACGGTTGTGATCTTTTAATTCTTTGGAAAAATTCTTGTTTCGCGCCAAATCTTGCAAACTTTCATCACCATGACGTAACCAAGCTTTCAAATTTGTATTGTTAATTTTTTCGCGACCAGCAACCAAGGCCTGCATAGCTCCACATTCAGAATGACCACAAATAATTATGTGCGAAACATTTAAATTGCTGAGAGCAAACTCGATCGCGGCAGCTTCCGATTCATCCGCTGTTGATTGCCCATCACATCCACAGGGAGGCACCAAATTTCCGACGTTGCGAACCACAAACAAATCCCCAGGATCAGTCGATGCAAAGACGTTTACAGCGACTCGACTGTCAGAACAGCCGATATAGAGAGCATCGGGTGATTGTCCCAAAGCCAATCGAGCCAAGGTTTCTCGATACTCGGGGCGGAGGTTTTTTCGAAACTCAACAATTCCTTTTACTAATTTTTTCATTCTAACCTCGGGGTAATTAACTGGAATCGAAATCATAGAGAGGACCTCAGCCCACTTCGGTAGCAATTTTTGTCTTCAAAGTAAATATTTAAGCGCTAAAGTGTTTGCTCAAATCTAAAACATTAGAGCTGAGGTAAAATTAAAGCTACGGAGGGATAAGTAAGTTGGGAAAATAGGCAATCTACAGAATTTTCTGCCGCCCAATTAGTTTTATTCAGCAGCATTTTGCGCCATGCAAATAAACTAAATTAATTTGCATAACAAGCTTTGTGCACTTTAAATACTAAGGTTAAGAGTCGAAACGCTTTGGGAAACAGCAAAAGTTTAAATAGAGTTTTGTAGAGGGTTTATAAATTTGGATCAACTTTGCAATGAGCGTAGAGCTTGGAGCTTGGAATCCAAGTTCATATTTCAAAATTTCGAAAGGTGAAAGATTCGTCTCTACAGCGGCCTCAATCAAACTGATGTTTTTTTCTTTCCTTAAGTTCTGAATTAAGGAAGCTAATCTCAGCCTTAAAAAAATCCGTTCTTTTTTCGAAATCATCTTTACCCCTAATAAGGAATACTTATTATTCCTTATTAGGAAGGTATGTCAATAGATATCGCATATGCTTAAGTGATGGCTAAAGGGGCTAAAAGATCTCGTTACAAAAATGAGGCATTTTTAAAAACACTGGGTAAACACTGCCGGAAACTGCGGGTGCAGCGAGGCTATTCAATTGATCGATTAGCTAAGGAATCTAACCAATTATCTCCATCCAGTATTGACCGACTCGAGCGGGGATTAGCAGATTCCCAGATATTGGTTCTGCTTCGTTATGCTGAAGTTTTAGGCTTAACTTTATTAGACCTCTTTGCCTTTTTAAAAGAAGCTCCGCAATTCCAAAAGGACAGCCGGATCCTTCCTTATGAGGAAGGAACAAAGGCGCCTATGGGCTTTGTTCCCGTTTTTTCTTTGAAGGTCGCTGCAGGAAAATTTTCGGAAAGCAGTGAAACTGAAGTTACTCCCCTCGGATGGATTGATGCATCCATCAAAGGAAGCACCAAAGATTACTTTGCCTGCTTTGTAAACGGAGATTCGATGTCACCCCGAATAGAGAATGGCTCTTTGTGCCTTTTCAAAAAATATCAGGGAGGATCGCGCCAGGGAAAGATATTTTTAATACAAGCTCGCGGGTTAAATGACACAGAGACCGGCGAATCTTTCGTCGTTAAAAAATATATGCGTCAAACACCAGCTCGCGCTGAAAATGCGGATCAACCCGCAGTTATTCATTTGATTTCAGAAAACTCACGATTTTCCCCAATTGTTTTAGTGGGATTATCCGACGAAGAGGTCCAAGCCATCGCGGAATTCATTCGCGTTTTATAGAATGTTTCTTTAAAATGATCCGATGAATTCTTATAGGAAAAAAACAAATCATCCTGCAGCCACGTGGATTCGTTTAACCATTTATATTGTGTTGCTGCTGATCGTCGGTGCTTCCATGCGTCTGGTTGTCTCTAGGGATGGTCGCGAATTTCTGGGTAATATGTTTGGTTCGAGTGAGCCCCAGGTAAAGTTGGATGCTCAGAAAATGAATTGGTGTCCCTTAGCAGTGAATAAAATCACAGTCATCAGTAACAAAAGAGAGATCAGCAACACCGATGAACTTTATAAAGTGTGCGAAACCGAAAGTGAACCCTATGAACTAAAGGATTTAGAAAAAGTAAGCTTTCAGCCTTTTTTATCGGCATTTTCGGGTGATACAGAGCAGGTGACTTTAGAAAAAGGATCGACTCCGGGCTTTTTTCGTATAGGTGATTTGCCGTTCCGGTCCTCATCGTTGGAAAAAGAAGTTTCTAAGTACCGGTAATCGCGGGAAAATAAAAAATTTACTATAGGGAATCTTGACTTTAATGAGGTCACACCCTATTTTGGCCTTTCTGCGTTCAGGAGTAGCTCAGTGGTAGAGCAAGCGGCTGTTAACCGCTTGGTCGGGGGTTCGAATCCCTCCTCCTGAGCCAATTTTTTATCTATCAACCCAAATTATTGGGTAAGCAAAAAAACAAACGTAATAACAAACAGTTACCCGAGAGAGGGTTTCTAAGTTCACTTTTCCAATATCACAGTAAATCACTCGAAATAACCACATTTGCAGTAATTTTGTAGTTTTTGAAAACTACAGATTTTTGAAAAACTACAAACTGTAAAAATGACGACAGAAACACAAAGCATGGTCCTTGGTCGAATGGAGTTCTAATCGCCTTCGGGTTAGAATGAAAACATGAATTACAAGATCGGTACGATTCTCAGAAGAAAACTGCTTAACTCGCCGGTTGGGTGGCATTATGGGGCCATCGTTGGTTACGAGTACGGTATTCCGATTGTTTTTGAAAACACAAAAGGCGCAAAAGAACAGGTTGTATGGTTCAACGATTTTGCTCAAGGGCAGGAAGTTCATGCTGAAGAAAGTCCGACTGATCCACCCCAAGTTGTCGTTCAACGAGCCAGAGAGGCGTTGAGGTCTCCGCAGAAATGGGATCTATTCTCCAACTGTGAACACTCATGTCGAAAAATAACTCAGGGCAAAGCGGAGAGCCATCAGCTCCAATCATTTTTCGTTATTACGGGCTTGGTTTCAATTCTAGTTTGGGCAAGCAAAAGTTGAGTAATCGGCGCAAGCGACAAGAAATTTTCCGAGTTCTATCAAAAGCCTTCGATGCATTTGAAAAAATGACGGGAATTAAATTTCCAAAGAAGGGTTTAGACAGCTTAGTCAGGAGACTGTCTGAAAAACAAAATCCCCAGAAAAAACAAGACGAAGAGAAACCAAAAAAATAAAAGCCAAGAACGGTGAAATTACCACACGTTTGTCCCAGGACTTGACCAATCAATGGTCCAAATGGCTCCACATTTACATCAAGCTAATCAGAGGAAATCTCTGCTGTTACCATAGTAGTTGCAAACACTTGGAGCCTAACAGCATGAGTAAAAAACTACCGGACCACATTGATGGCCTTGTTCAATATCTTTCGTCGCCTGATGAAAAGGCCAACGAAGATTTAATTCTGAAGTATTTCCGGAAAATTTTTGGCAATGAGTTTACCAGACAAGAAGAAGCCGACAGAAGTGACGGATACCTGCCGGGACATTTTGTTTTGGAATTGAAGGGAAAAACTAACGACTGGTTGGCTGGTTTATTTCAGGGAATTGCATATCGTAAAAATTTGGATTTTAGCGCAGTTGTTGTAGCAGCAAAAGGCTTCCTTGCTTTGTGGTCATTGGATGATCTTGGAGAAAATTTACTTGAAGAGATTATGAATGAAAAGGGTGCTCCAAGTTCGATCGGCAAAAAATTAGGTCAAAAATATAAAGATCGGAAAATCCATTTTCTCAAAAAAGCTGCATATCAGTTTCCCTCAGAATACCTCGGTGGATTGCTGCAAAAAGATACCCAGATCATAACTAAAGAAATTGCTTCATTCGAGAAAACGATTTGGCAGAAAAAGAAAGTTCGACACAAAATAACAACCAAAAACTTTACAACTATCTTGAAACAGATGACCGAGTTCTTTGATCAAGAAAATAAGCTGGCTGCTGCAAGAGCATTTTATAGCATGGTTTATGGATGGGACTCTTCTGCCGTTGTTGAAATTAGCACGAAGTCGGCAACCCAAGCCACCGTCGGTGGAGAGTATGTCCAAAACCTAATTCCTGGCCAAAGACTAAAGTTCAAAGAATTTGTTGAGAGTCACTATATTCATGTGAGTGAAAACGAAAGCATAGACGACTATTTCGCACAATATGACAAAGCCCTGGACGCTGTGGACAAGAGCTTTAGAAAGAAAAATGGAATTTTTTTTACCGATTTATTTCTTTCAAAATTTGTTATGTGGGTTACAAAAAAAGAAGTCCCAAACCTCGGAAAAGATTATCTCGTCATCGACCCAGCCTGTGGGAGTGGCAACCTTGTTACAAACTGGCGTTCTCCCCTTCAGCTTCGACACAAGGTTGTAAGCGAAATTGAGCCTGAATTACTGTTTGCTGTTGAACAACGCATGAAGGGGGACAGTTGGCATAATGGCAAGTTTACAGTTATTCCAAAAGTTTCCGACGGTATCGGCCTCAATTTCATCGACAAAAGTGCTTCAGAATACTTAGCAACAATAGCCCAATACCTGAAAGCGAAAGGGCAGAAAGCTGACAAGCCCTTAGCAATTTTGTGCAACCCACCTTATAAAAATGATGATGAAGAAGAAGCCGAAAAACTTGGTTACGATATACATCCAACCATCGTCGATTTGATTGGAAAAGATGCCGCTGGAGAACGAACAAACTGTTTCTTAGCGCAAATGAAACTTATTGCCGAATCTGCCGTAGAGAGCGGGCTTCCTGGTCAAACAATGCTTCTTCTTTTCACTGGGATTCCTTGGCTCACAAGCAGACCAGTTCACCAAAGACTGCGATCTGAGGTCCTAAAGTCATTCGTTGATCTAGGTGGAGTGATGGTAAACAGTCAGGAATTTTTTGACGTACCAGGAAAGTTTCCGATCGCCTTCACAATGTGGCGTTTGAAAAACGACAACGAAGTGCTCGACCCAGAGCGACCAATCACTTTGACCGACCTTACCTGGATGAAGCGAGACGATCTGGTCTCTATTAACTGGGATGATGAAAAAGAAACTGATAGTGGCTGCGAAAAAATAATCAAAAATAAAAATGCTCAATCGGTTCTAATTGGTCAAAAGTATGAAAATATACGCGAATGGTCCGGAAAAACACGAATTGATTTTCAACGAGAAAAGACAAAAGATGACAAGAAGCTAGGAGCTCAATTTGTCTGCGGCTTGCCTAAAGGCGATTCCCGTCACGGCAGAAAAAAAACACTAGGCCATGCAGATGGATCTTATGTCGGTTTTATGGACGACCTCACTCCTTGCAGAATTCGTAAAGGCTCTCTAAACAGACCGTGGTTTCGATTAAATACGCAATTTATGGAATACCAAAAAACGCGCCTGTTTTCTGGCCCTCCTGACAATCGTGGCTTTGAAGCATCGGACGCAGACTCAGCCAAAAAACTATTTTTTTGGTACGCATTGGGTCGAACATTCAAACACACCCGTTATCCAATGTGGGCAAATAATTTTGAGATGTGGGGCCTTTCAGGAAGTAGTCCTACAAGTACGGCAGTGGACTATTCACTCGCTATCTCGTATGCAGAAAACGAGTGCATAGAGGTAACGTTCCCATCTGGAAATCCGAAAGCAGACTCGATAGAAATTAGTCTTCCAAATCCGATGAGTGGTGTAGAACAAGATTCATTTTGGAATCAGGAGCTTCGTCAGTTAATTTCACCGTCAGCGAACAAAACGGTAAAAGACCTTATTGAGAGTGTTGATAAGGTCTTTGAAGTTTGGAAAAAATTTATAAAAAGCAACGGACAGGTTTTTCCTGCATACAAACAACAGTATCTCTTTAAGGATAGCATTTTGGAAAATGGCGCAGGACTTGTCCAAATTCGAGACTATGCTGCAAATACAAGTAATCAGAAAATAAATGATGCTTTAGCAGATTTAGATCAAAAATTGAAAAAGGCAAAGGAAGGGTTCTTTTCCTACGTTTCTGAGGATCTCAAGTATTTCAGCCTAGACAAGTCTGCTCGACAAGCTAAGGTTATTGCTACTAAGCCAGCTACTAACGAAAAAAAGGGATTTGATCACATAATTGATTTAAGGCTGGCCTTGGCTTGTAAAATTGTTGATGAAATGAACGGAACAAAGGAATTCAGTCGAGTGAAGTTTGCGAAGGCATTTTATTTGACCGATGTTGTCTCGGGAGTTGACTTGAAAACTGAATATATAAGAGAGGCCGCCGGGCCGCTCGATCAAAGATCCCTATACAACGAAAAAATCGGCATTGAGCCATTAGCGGCAAAACATGGCTACTTTGAAACCGAAAAAAAGAAGGGTAAGGAGTTCGATTTTATTCAGTACACGACGGGTCCAAAACTGAGCAATGGAGCTGCTTCATTTGAAAAATTATTTGGTAAGGACGTTAAGAAAATTGAAAGCGTTATTAATCTTACCTCTCCAATGACAAGAGACCAAATTGAAATCGTTGCAACACTATATGCCTGTTGGAACGATTTTCTGATAGCAAATAGAAAACCAACAGATCAGGAACTGATTAAAGAATTCAAAGAGAAATGGCATCCTGAAAAGACCAAAAAATTCAAAGCTGAAAAAAATAAGAAGCCACGATTTACCGAAAAACAACTTGTTGATGCGATTGCATGGATGAAAGCCAAGGGGCTTGTTCCGATTGGATCAGGAAAGAAAACTAAAGCGAAACCCTCCAAAGATGAAGTGATCCCTTTTTAGAATGAAGTTAGTTGCGGGTAAGGTAAACAGATCATTTCTCGAAAGCTATTTAGAGAACGCAAAAAATCACATTGATGATATTGTGGAGGTTAAGATCGCAGTCGCCTATGCTGATGGCGATCCAAAACTCTTGTCTTGGTGTCTCGAATCAAAATTGAAAACGACCTTCTACTGCCGCTTCGATCACACAATTCCTGCAAATCCAAGAATACTTGAGAAATTTCTGAAGCTGCGCTCGCCACTGTACGTTTGCAAACTTGTTCCTGAACTATTTCATCCGAAAGTAATCTGGTGGGTAGGATACGGAGTGTATATTGGTTCAGCGAATCTGACTGACAATGGTTGGTTGCACAACATTGAGTGTGGCGTATTCTTTACCGAATCTGAGTTAATCACAAATGGAATGGGCACCGAGCTTCAGGGGTTTTTCACAACAGTTGATGAAAATGCAGTTAATCTTAGACAAGAAATTATTGACCAAATAGCTGAATTTGAGAAGCATAAAAAGATGATAGATGCTGAGTTTGCGGGATGATTGCAGAATTCAAAAAGAAACGTTTAGTGCCGCCCAATTCGTCGCTGATTCGACAAGACGAGCGCACCCGAGCCGACAAAGACCGTACCAAATTTCTGAAGGAATGGAACCAGACGTTGCAATACCTTAGAGATATCGCACATCGAGTTTCATCTGATCAATATCGACCAAACGGGGTAAATCCGGATGTCCCTATTGGTGTTCAGCTTGAAATAAAATCAACGGATATGCCAACGGAAGCAGAACTTGCCCCAGTAATCGAAGGTAAACCTGATCTTGGCCAAATTTCAGTGATTGAACTTCAGAAACTTGTTACCGCACCTAGAATGCAAACATTGATTTTCAAATTCGCCACTAACCTGCTTCCGCAGATTGAAGATGAACAAAAGTGGAAAGGCGGCAAGCATCAACTATTTGCTGATATGGTTGCCATTGTTGACCGCGTTTTAAAGTCAGATAAAATTCGAATCAGTCCAAAAGTTAAAAATGATGGTCCAGATCAAAGAAATTTGTATTTAAGGCTGAATATGGATCGAATAGTAAAACACGTAGCCAAAGGAATCATAAATCAAAACGCTACTGGATATGAAATAATTTACAATACAAATGAGCCAATTCGCTATACCCGCGACGCAGGGGTTTGGTTTACTAGCAAACCACATTTTCCAGGTAAAAAAAGTCATATAAATTTTTGCGTCTTTGATTCCACATCGGAAGAACAAGCATCACGTCTTTTAGACAAACTTGAGTACGTGGAAGCATGGGTTAAAAATGATCACATTGGTTTCGAGATTTCTTATTTGCATGTCGGAGCAATCAAAAATTATCTTCCTGATTTTCTAATTAGATTTAAAGGTGGAAAACATCTAATTCTAGAGATCAAGGGCGTAGAAACAGAGCAAGATCGAGAAAAATGGGCCTATTTGGATGAGTGGTGTAAGGCAGTTACGTCGACTAAGAGATATGGAACTTGGGTTTACGATGTAGCAAAAGATCCAAATACGATTGAGGATGTTCTACATAAGCACGGGAAATCCAGTTAAGTGAAGCCTAGAGCCTACTTAACCAAATCAGTTTTCAAAATTGGGCTCGAATGTCCTCGTAAGCTTTATTATCACAATAAGCCTGATGAATATCTTAATGACAAAACGGAAGATCCTTTTCTCGAAGCCCTTGCCCGTGGTGGTTTTCAAGTTGGTGCACTCGCAACATTAAAATACCCTTCTGGTATTGAAATAAAAACACATAAACACCAAGAGGCAATTGCCGAAACTGCTGCTCATTTTAATAATAAAAACTCTATTCTTTTCGAAGCAGCATTTGCTTCAGCTTCGCATTTCGTCAGAAGTGATATCGCAATCAAATCAGATAACCTTCTTCGAATTATCGAGGTAAAATCAAAATCGACCGACTCTGACGATGAGGGTGATGAATTTATAAGCCCTAAATTTTCTAAACCTGGCCAACCAAAACTATACGCGAAGTGGATTCCATATATTTATGATTTGGCCTTTCAGGTGATGGTTGCTCGGTTAAACTATCCAGCACTAAAAGTCAGTGCTTCACTTATGCTTTTGGACAAATCAGAAAGTTGCCTAGAAGACGGATTACATCAAATGTTTCGAATCAAAAAAGAAGATTCAGGAAAGCAGGTCATTGTAACTAAGATTCCTGGGACTGATTTCAAAGGATTCAATATACTCAAAGAAATTGACCTGACTTCCCTGGTTGATGAGGTAATTGATGGAAAAGAAACATCTGAATTTCACTTGCACGGAAGCCTAATTGATCGTGCAAATCAACTCTCTGAAATATATGTAAAGAATCAAAAATTTCAAATAAAGGAAGCCGTTGGTTCACATTGCAAAAAATGTGAATTTCGCGGCGAACATGAATTGTTAAGGTCAGGCTTTGATGAGTGCTGGATTGAGTTCGCTAATATTCAGGCAGCTTCTTCGAAAGTTATGTCTTTTGATCTTTGGAACTATAAGGGTTCTGACAAAGCACTCAATAACAATAAATACCTACTCGGCGATTTAGATGAAAGTGATCTTGGTAAACCAGGGCCAACATCTGAACGACAGCTTTTGCAAATTGAGCAGCATAAATCTGGAGCTAAGGAACCATTCCTCAATATACCAGGACTAGCTGAAGAAATTGAATCGTGGAAGTGGCCTCTTCATTTTATCGATTTTGAAACCTGCACACCTGCATTGCCTTTTTTGAAAGGGTTCGCTCCGTATTCTGAAATAGCTTTTCAGTTTTCCCATCACGTTATGGAAAAAGATGGCTCTATTCGCCACGCAGGTGAATTTATTGATTTAAATCCTGGCAACTATCCAACCTTCAATTTTATGAGGGCACTCTATAAAGAGCTTTCGAAAGATAACGGCACTGTTTTTAGGTATTCCTCTCACGAGAACAGTGTAATCAATCGAGCTATTTTTCAATTAGAAAGGTCTGAAGAAAAGGATAAGGACTTACTGATTAGCTTTTTCAAAACAATAACTACTAAGAAAGCTTCTCAGAAGAAAAACGATTATCTTTGGAAAGGTGATCGGAACATGGTTGATCTTCTTGATTTGGTTAAGAAGCATTACTTGAGTCCGCTTATGGGTAGCTCGAACTCTTTAAAATACGTACTGCCTGCTGTGCTGAATGAATCTAACTTTCTGAAGAAAAAATACTCAAGTCCAATTTATGGATCTGATCAAATACCCTCGATCAATTTCAAGAATCATACTTGGATTAAAAAAGTAGGAAATGATTTCACATCAGATCCGTACAAAGAGTTACCCCCACTATTTTCCCCAGAAGATGAAACTAAAATTGAACATATTTTTTCTGAAGAAAATGAAATAAATAACGGCGGAGCAGCTATGATGGCCTACTGTTATACTCAATTTACAGAAATGTCGAAGATCGAGAGAGAAAGAATTCGATCTGCGCTTTTGAAGTACTGTGAGTTAGACACACTTGCCATGGTGATGCTCGTTGAATACTGGCGAGATGCAGTAAAACCCTAGGCGAGCAATACCAGGGAATATTGCTCGTTCTTTCCGTCCGTTTCCCGAAAACCTATTTGGCCCCTTGTGGCTGCGGCAAGGTAGGCGAAGGTATGAAAATAGCATGTTTTTACTGCACCCAGCGCATTAGGGCTTTTTTCAAGGCCTAACTTGGTGCATAATGTAAAAAAGGAACAAAATGTCGCTCCCTAAGCAAGTAATTTCATTAATAAATGATTCTTCATTAAAAATTCTGTCAGAAGATCTGACGATCGCTGATATTTTTAATTCTGCATCACAGCGCGCTTGTTATCCGATTTTATATAATCTGTATGAAGACATTAAGCCTACATCATCAAAGTTAGCAGACCGATATCACTGGAAAAATCTTGAAGCATCTATCACTGAAGATTTGAAAAACAATGTGGGTCTTGAGCAAAAAATTGCTCAAAGATATCTCGGCTTCCATGTTAACTTTGGGAAAAAATTTTTAGTTATCGACCAGCTTTCTGCAGATGAAGACTTTGTTAAAAGTTTTGAATCTTTTAAAGCGGCTACTTCTGATCTTGAAGTTAATCAGAAAAGTTTTTTGAACGACGATTCTGCAGATGGAAGCGATTCTGCAATGAAGGTCGTGTCATTCCAAAAGACAACTGAGGGTTCTTTTGTTTTTATACTTCACGAAGCAATTGAGACTTTTTCTTACACTAGTTTGCCAGAAACTTTTTTGACCGAAACTGGAAAAAACTTCATACACGATATGCGATGGAAAAAAAGAGTAATTAAAAACGGCTTTCACAAAGTCATTTTAGATAAAAATAAGTCTCTTAGAATATTCTTAATAGATTCAAACAGCATCGCTAGTGATGAATCTGCTGTTGATAAAGTGCTGCTTGCAAACAATGCCTTAAAGAACTTTCTAGGCTGTTCGAATTGCGAAGACAAATATCATAGAGTTGCTTTCTTTCCAGCAATCCAAAAGATCTACGATGATACAGTTTTGGGTGAAGTTGTTGGAGGCTGTTTTTATACCTCTTCAAGTTCACGATATATGAATTATTCAAAAGGCACAGGGTCCGATTTGAGAAAAGATCCTTTTCAAATGGGCGGACAAAAAGCGGATAAGAGTGCTCTAAAATTTATTCGAATCGCAGTTCAATGGAGTGCTAGCCGTGGAGTGCCTGAGATTTCATTGGTGGGTAATGCCGAAATGTTTTCTATTCCAGAAAAGAGCCTTCATGCTGTCGAAGTTCTTTTTTCCTGCGAGAATGGTGGAATGTCTGATTTCTTAGAAAAGCCCCTCTCTTATGGAGAGTGGCGTAAATGAAAACAATAGAATTGCTACCTCCTGATGTTCTAAAGCAAAAAGCTCCGCAGCTTGATTATGGTTCTTTTGAAAAAATAGTTAATTACATTAACTTACAGTTAAATAATCGTCAGGTTCCTTATTATATCTATATTTTTCCTGACCTTGAAAAAATAAGTGGTGAAATTGGTATTCAAGGTAAGTCGATGTACCTCACTTTAAATTTTTTAGCTGGATTTTATTCTAAAAAAGTAAAGCATGAGATCATTTTTGATTTTGGAAATAAGATATACAAATTACAAGAGCCTGATCTCGAAGAATTGAAGTCTTCAAAGAAATTTTATAACCCAGATAATCCTAAAGAGGTTTTCGAAAAAGCAGACGAGCTTGTTCGCAGAGCTTTTGTTTTTGAGGTTGGTTAATGAAGCCTGAGGAAAGAACCTTGCTCTCAAAATTGGGAGTAGACTTAGCACCACTTGACTTGAATAACTGCAATTACGATTATCTACTGACTTATACACGCGACAAAATTCAAAATACTCTTAACCACCTGGAAACAAGTAAGACTACCTATAACAGCTTAACTGAAGAAGGCATTTCCAATGTAATCTGTGGAATGCTAAGTGCAAACGGGATACTAGTTGCTGTTCCAGAACAGTTTTCTAATGGACGTGTTGATATTACGATTACTGCCCCTACCGTGCTCTCTGTCCATAAATTCACTTATTTAGGCGAGGCTAAAATTTGGAAAGGGTACCGATATGCACACTCTGGTTTTAGCCAAATAAAACATTACTCAACAGGCAGACATTTGCATGCTTCATTGTGGTTCTATTTCAAATCACAAAAAATAGATGCATCTTTTGCGAGTTACTTGACTGATCTTATTACAAATGAAGGCGGCAGTATAAAAACACAACAGACAAGATACGCCGAATCAGAGCACATGCATACAGGTGGTTCCAATATTCATTTGGATCATTTCGCTTTAGATCTATTTATTTAGTATTTTATAGACGGTTTTAATATGCCACTTAGCTCCATATTTCCTGCAAGGAATCTGAAGCATGTTCATAGTTTCAACTATGCTTCTATACGACAACCCTGTGGCGCGAAGCTGACGCAACTTTTGAATGGCCGCGACTTCAATTTCGTTTACCACCAATTCGCCCCTCACATATTGAAAGCCGAATCTATGTGATGCTTTTTTTAACCTGTCTTCAGGCCTCAGAGGAACTTTTATGTACAATAAATGCCGCCGAACCGTTTTCCAGGAGGAAACTGTTTCGGCTGCGATTTGCTGCAAACTAAGCCCTTCTTCAAGGTACTTCTGGCGGAGGAAATCCTCATTTTTGAGTGACTTTATGGGGGCTAATTGCGTTATATTGGATATAGACGGTTGAGGAAACCTGGTTCGCTTCCGATGGGCGGAACTGAGCCAATTTTATTTTATCTCACCTAGAATTGCTGCTACTTTTTCTATTAGAATTCTTTTTGTAATTGGCTTTGTGAGGTATCCATTGAAGCCTGCTCGTTGAGCGCGGTCTCGTTCTTCTCTTATCGCGTGAGCTGTTAGTGCGATGATGGGGATTGTGCTGCCCTTGGAACGAATAGCACTCAGAGATTCGTATCCGTCCATCTCGGGCATTTGAATGTCCATGATAATCATATCGAAAGAATTGCTAAGAGCTTTTTCTGCGCCTTCGCGACCATTGTTTGCGGTGGTGACCATTGCGCCTGAATCGCTGAGAAAATGTTGAACGAGCAATTGATTGTCTAAAGCATCTTCGACGAGCAAAATTTTCTTGTCCTTGAGTCGACCTTTAAGAGGAGATTGTTTTGGCGAATTAGCCTCTGTGAAATTATCATTCGTTAAGCAGCAAAAACTGAGCTCAAATGTTGTTCCTTTTCCTGGGGAACTTTCTACTAAACGAAGATCACCTTTAAGTGCTTTTGCAAGTCTTTTTGAAATGGCAAGGCCAAGCCCGGTTCCGCCAAACCGTCTTGTCATCGAAGAATCGGCTTGTACAAAAGGTTCGAATATTTTTGCTTGTTGTTCTTTGGTCATACCGATTCCAGTATCTGAAACAGTAATTTTTAAAACGGATGAGTCTTCAGAGCTCACTGCAAAACGGGCTGTCACACTTCCGCGCTCAGTAAATTTGATGGCGTTGCCAATGATATTAATTAGAACTTGGCGGAAGCGTGTGGGATCGGAATTAATTTTTGTTGGCATCTCTTTGTCCGCAGAAATGCTAAAGGCAATTCCCTTTTCTTCGGCTTTAAAGCGCATGCTGCCGCTCAACTCATCGATGACATCGCTCAATGGAAACACAACATGTTCTAATTCAAGCATGTCAGCTTCGACACGCGACAGATCCAAAATTTCGCCGACAACACTTGTTAAGAGGCGGGTATTACGACAGATCATTTCCACCCAACGACGTTGTTCACCTTGAAGTCCCGAAGATTCATCAAGAAGATCGGCAAAGCCTTGAATAACTCCAATAGGAGTACGAATTTCATGGCTCATATTCGCTAAAAATTGTGATTTTGCACGATTGGCTTTTTCTGCGGCTTCCATACTAGTTCTTAATTCGCGTTCGGCCCGTTTTCTCTCGGTGGTGTCGACCGAGGTTGTCGGATAAACTTCGTTTCCCTCGGCATCAAAAGCTAATCTTGCCCACATACGCACATCAAATGTTGAACCATCTTTACGTTTCGCTACAAACTCTAAATCGCATTCGCCTTTTTCTTTGAGAGTGCTAATTATTTTTTCTGGCACAGCTGAGTCAGCACAATGCAATGCGGGCGAGGTGCCGATGATTTCGTCTAAACTTTTGTATCCCCACATATCTAGATAGGCGCGATTGGCATAAACAAATTTTCCATTTTGATCGACAATATCAAAACCATTTAAACTGTTCTCTAAGGCATCGCGCTTAAGCAAGAGATCCCGCTTGAGTCTTTGCTGTTCTGAAATGTCGCGCATGAATCCGGCGAAAAATCTTTGGTCCTTTAACTCAATCGGAGTGATCGAGAGTTCAATAGGGAACTCTGTGCCGTCACGGCGGAGAGCTGTAATTTCGATGCGTTTGTTAAGCACCGGGCCTTCTCCTGAAACAAGATAATGTTTCATTCCCTTCTCGTGAGCGCTTCGATGTTGAAGGGGAATAATTGTTTCTGACATCCGTTTTCCAATAGCTTCCGAGCGGGTAAACCCAAAAATTTTCTCGGCCTGAGGATTCCAATGTGTTATCAACCCGCGATCGTCCATACCGACTACAGCATCCAGTGCATTTTCAAGAATACTCCTCACACGGGCTTCACTGTGTTGAAGCTCTTTAAAAATTTGAGCAAGCTTAGTTTCTTGAGTGTGTTTCTCAGTCGTATCCCGAAATACAAGCACCACACCTTCGATAGGTCCTTCAGCAGAAAGACGAATTGGTGCTGCGCTATCTTCAATGACGGCTTCTTTTCCATTTCGACCGACAATGACAGTGTGATTTGCCAGTCCGACTATGATTCCCTTTTCCAAAACTTTTTGCACAGGATTTTCAGCAATTTCGCGAGTCTGTTTGTTGATGATGTGAAAGACTTCTGGCAATGGGAGATTTTTTGCTTCAGTCAGAGGCCACTCGGTGAGTCCTTCGGCAATTTCATTCATGAATGAGACTCGTCCCTGTTTGTCGGTAGCTATGACCGCATCGCCAATGCTGGACAAAGTTGTTGAAAGCCAGAGCTCTGCGTCCTGTGCCTTTCTCTTTTCGACCTGAGCAATGTTCAGAGCTTTCGAAAGCTTGTTGGTAATTTGTCGAATCATGAAAGCTGACATCACGAAAAGACCCAAGCGAACCACATCACCGGGCCAGGACATTTCAAGGGAGTTTATGGGTGGAACAAAAAAGAATTGTGCAGAAAGTGCCGAGAGGATAATTGCCGAAAGCCCATCTCCATACAATGCAGCTAATATAACAGCGGGATAGAAAAGTATATAAGGAGCAGTGGAAGTGATCGGCGACAACACCCATTGGAGGAGAGTCGCGAAACCCACAATTAAAGCGGTAGTCGTGTATTTTACTGCCAGAGTCTTCGTCAGTGTCAGCCTCGCATTACCACAAAAGCGTGGCACATAAGACTGATATTTTAATGAAAGTTTTAAACTTTATCAAAGAAATGGCAAAGTATCGCGCTTCGACACAAAGTTAAAAGTACAAACGCCTAACTACTTCTTTCGACAATTTAGGTAGTAAACAATTCCGTCGGCAGCTAAGTGAGTGCTCTTTTGACCCGAAGGACTCTCATCAGAGCTGCATCCATAATTGCCCCACCAAAGATGTTATCGAGGTCTTTAGCAGCAATTAGAGTATCGGCGTTACCGAAGTTCTTATTTCAACAATTGTAGCTTTAGTCTATGGTTAAATAATGAAACTCATCGAATTTGAAAGTTTACTAACGAAAAAAATTGCGCAAATTGCGACCAATGATGATCCCACTCATGATTTTCTTCATTTTAAAAGAGTTGTCGCAATGGCAAAAAAACTTTGCCACGAAGAAAAAGGGAAACTGGAAGTCGTTCTTCCCGCGGCTTGGCTTCACGACTTTGTGATTATTCCCAAGAATGATTCGCGAAGAAAACAAGCTTCGCGTTTGTCTGCACAAGAAGCTGTAAAGTTTCTGAAAGAAATAAGTTATCCTGAACAATATTATGATGAAATTTCTCACGCTATCGAAGCCCACAGCTTTAGTGCAAATATACCGACTGAAAGCTTAGAGGCCATGATTGTACAAGATGCTGATCGTTTAGATGGTCTAGGAGCTATAGGTGTTGCAAGATGTTTCGCGACTGCTGGTCTGCTGAAGAGGCCCTTTTATTTCGAGGATGATCCTTTTTGTGAGCGCCGAAGCCCTGATGATAGTGCATTCACGGTGGATCACTTCTATGCAAAGCTTTTTAAGACAGCAGCCACATTGAAAACAGCTTCAGGAAAAAAAGAGGGTCTGAAAAGGGTAGAAGCGATGAAGCGGTTTTTGGATGATTTAAAAATGGAGGTCGGCAGTATCGAATGATGAAAAGGGTTTGAGCCAAAATAGTCATTTGTCTAAAACTTGTTCATACCGCAGGTCTTTAACTCCTTATAGCTGAATTCACTCGGCTTATCCATTGCACAATCTGGATATTACATATGAAATTCATAGTGCTGTTCGTTTTTTTACTGCTTTCCTCCCAAAATGTTTTGGCTTCAGCCGGCTGTTTTTCACAACACTTTCGTGATGCCATTCTGATCAATGAACAGCGTAAAAATATTTATGCCTCATTTAAAAATGGATATACTCGCAAAATTTCTGACCGCTTAATTTCGATGGAAAAGCGGATGATGATCCCGGCGTGGATCAGTGATCAATGGACTCATTTCTTTCATCAAAAGGGAATTTCTGTTTTATGTACTGAATTGCAAGACATGAGTCTGACTCCACCAATGCCCACCGCATTACCCTTGTCCATTCAACCCAGTCGAAAAGATTTTATTTCATTCGATATGCACAGTCTTCGTAAAAGTCTTAATTCTTCATTGTCCCTAGGAATGGATCAGTTCACAAAACAAGTTCAGCATCAGCTGGAGCTTTTAGAAAAAGAGCCTCGAGTAAATTGTTTGGTTCGTCATTTCCTAGAGTCCCTAAGAAGTTTCGCCAAAAGCCATCAGCGAAATATTTTAAATTTACCAACAACAGAAAGAAAATGGTTTAGCGCTTTTACAAAGCTACTTTTGAAAGGTCATATTTATTACCTTCATGAAAGCCACGAAATCGATAAGTTAGCACTAGAAGCCCAAGTCGATGGCTTACCCATTATCTGCCAAGATGTTCCTCCGATTCCTGATATTTATCAGTTTGAATGAAAAAAGTTCAAAGATTTACGGATGCTCTCTGTAGAGAACAAATAAGTTATCTTTTCTAAGCCTAAATTTGAAATCCCCATCGCTCTCTGTTAATTCCATTTGCACAGATCAATACGTACAAAGGAGTACAAAATGAAAAATATGAATGCGATCACCTCCGTCTTTTTAGTTTTATTTTCTGTCAATGCCATGGCTGATGTCATGAGCTGCTTTGAAAGAGAGTGGATCATTGCCCGAACATCCTCGACACCAGCAAATGTAACAATGTCCCAAGTTGACCAAGTTATTAAAAGCCGAGTTCCTGCTTTGAAAGTTAAGGCTGCTGATCAAAACAAATTGTTGGTCGAGTATAAACCAATGAAGACTCTCCAAGAAGATAAAGCTTTTTTACGACAAACGTTTCAGTATCTCACTCAACAAAGCGGTTTGATTATCGAGTGTAATGCCACAATTGATCCTCAACCAAGCATGACGGGTCGTAACTTCCGATAAGCTTTAAAAATGCAGAATATTTCTTCCGTAGAAAACTATCGACAATTTTTGAAACTGGCTCTGGAGAGTCAGTTCAATAAAAATGGAAAGCCAAACCTCGCTGAATTTTCCAGGAGGGCTGGCTTTGCTTCACGCAGTTTTATTGTTGATGTTCTTGGCGGAAGAAAGCATTTAACCGTGCGCTCATTTCCAAAAGTTGTGCAGGCTTTAAAGCTCAAGGGAGATTTGCGCAGTTTCTTTGAAACTCTGGTTTTTTTAGAAGAGCCAGAGTTGCGTCCAAAAAGTTATAAGGAAGCAAGCCTTCAACAAAAATTGCAGGCTCTGCGAATACGCTTACAGCAAAAATCGATCACGAATAATCCGCGTTCAAAATCACAGAAGCTTTTTTCGACCAAGCATGTGTTTACAGTGTATGCCGCTTTAGGTTCCCAGGAAAAAGGAGCCAGCCTAGCGGAAATTTCGGAGCGCACGGGTCTTAGCGATAATACAATCCTGTCGACTCTGGATATTCTAAGAGAGCAAGGCTGCGTCCGTTTCTCACGGGCACGATATTTTGCAACACTTGTACATTTCGATATCGAAGCCCTTGGTGAAAATCAGGGTTTTCTTTCAATTTTCAAAGCTTCGCTGGAACAATTGGCTTTAACAGCAGATCGCAAAAAAAATGATCCTGAAACCCTTATTTTTCATTCGGCATTTTCTGTCGAAAAATATCGTTTAGCGGAATTAAAAAATAAACTTGAACAACTTTTGTTTGATTTCGTGACCAGCGAACAGGTCGATGACGGAAACACGGTTGCAAAACTGTCTGTTGGGTTTTACCGATAATATTGGCAAGACATGCTTCTTTTTGTTATTAAGAGTGAGGACCTTGGAATTAAATGGGTTCCAACAAAAGCAAAGAGAATGATTCGCTTTTAAAGCTAACCACTCCCTCTGCATCTTTTAATCAATTCTCAGTTTTAAATTTTTTAATAAGATCAGCCACTTTGTCGGCGTCTTTAACAGGATCGACATTTTTATCGATGGCGCGCACTTTAAGTTTTGGATCAATCACGTAGGTCCAACGTTGTGATAGATTTTTATCGGCCATTTTTGTTCCGTAAAGTTTGATAATATTTAAATCGGCATCCGCCAGCAGAGTAAAATTCAACTGATGGTTTTTGTGAAACTTAGCTTGATCTTCAACCGTGTCGGAACTTACTCCGTACACATCTCCGCCTTGATCGCGAATTTTTTGAATGCCGTCCCGAAATGCACAAGCTTGTTTTGTACAGCCCGGAGTTTCTGCTTTGGGATAAAAGTACAAAACGGTCCATTGGCCTTTGCGTTGGCTTAAATCGAAATCGCTTCCCGTATGGGTCTTAGATTTAAACACGGGGGCTTGGTCGTTAACTTTTAGATCAGCAGCTTCTGTATTTGTCGATAACATTAGGACTCCTAGGATTGGGGTTAGTAAAAGATTTTTTAAAATTGTCTTCATAATCTCTCCGCTCGACTTAAATAAAACTTAAGGCCTTAAGACCATAACAGGGTTCGAAAGACCATCAATAGAATGAAATTTCTCATGCATCACGTCAGTGATTTAATTTATCTCTAAACTGCTTCGGTTTCTGAATAAATAATAAGCCGTTTATATCGTGTCCCATCATTAAAAAATATTCACAATTGAGCTGTGGACGGCTTAAAAAATTCTCTCTAGCTTATTAGTCCGGAGAAAATTATGGAGCAAAAAGTTGTACTTGCGGTCGAAGACAATATTGATATGCGTGAACTCATTCGACTGGCATTAAGAAAAAGTAATTACCAAGTTAAAACGGCTGGTTCAGCTCGCGAGGCTTTCGAGATTCTCAATGCGGGCCTTATTCCGCACATTATTTTATTGGATATGAACCTGAGCGATATGAATGGATCTGAGTTTATGATTAAGCTCAAAATGACGGCTGAGTTTCAAAATATTAAAGTCATTCTTGTTTCAGGTGTCGATAAAATCATAGCCGTAAGCAAAGAAATCGGCGCTGATGGATTTATTAGGAAACCTTTCGAGGTTTCTAAGTTTTCGATGGAAATCGAAAAGCAGATTGTAAGTCCACTTCGGTTTTAAGTTCTTAACAATTAAACGTGCTTATTAGCTTTGTTCTTTTTTGAACTTTTCTTTTTCTTTGATTTACTAGCGAGTTTTTTTTTAATTTTAGATTTTTTAAGGCTAGCAATTTCTCTTTTTTTGTTTTTTTCGGATTTAGCGATAACCTTTTTCTTCTTTTTGCTTGCGTGAGAAACTTGGGATTTTTTTCCAGAACCTTTTGTTTTGGCTTGGACTTGTAAAGCCGAAGTCATCATTAGAGCAAAGATCAAAAACCACGCCGTGAATATACTTTTTGAGCTCATAACACCCTCCGAAGGTCTTATCGGCCAAGGTCATCGGGACTAAAGGCATTTGAGGTCTAGGCTGACGGCCACTAGACCTCAAAATGACATTTTGAGTACAGTTGACTAAACTTTAGACTCTCAAACCCAATTAAAGGGGAATAAAGCTAGTCTAGCGAGGCTGATCATCGGCGCAAATCTTGTAATACAAGCCACCGAAGGTACGTAGCCCGGAGGACACATTGAATAAACTTTTTGTTTCTATATTGGTATTGTTAGCATTTTTAGGATCAGCTCAAGGTGTTCCTACGAAACTCAGTCTTTTAACCTCAAAAGACAGTAAAAGCCGGCCCGTTCAGATCGTGATGGCCCCCAAATTTTCTGAATATAAGAGCTACCGTCAGTGGAAAAATGAAAAAATTCAGTTGGCTATCGGTAAGCTGAATCTAACTCGAGCCCATCTGGACAGCCGTAAGTTGGCTCAGGCTCATGGAAATAACAAAACTGAAGCTAGCAGTGGAGTTGAAGTCGGCCTAAGCCAGCTCGAGACTCAAATGCGTTTAGATTTGATGTCTATTGAGATGGCAAAAGATCTCACGGTGACTGATTACTTTGTGGGCTATGTAAATAAGATCCAAGAAAAGAAAGAATTTATTAACGATATCGCAGCAAAAATGTCGGCTGAAGAAGTGGCCGAATTGATGACCGCTTATGCTCAATCTATTTTTGGTCGGAGCTCTTTGGACGCTCCAAAAAGTGCTCTTAAGCAGACCGATAAAGAAGCCAGTAAGTAAGCCTTTCCCGCTTTTTAACGCGTAGCAAGAAAAGTTATTTTTCACCGCAGACCTTGACAGAATTCTGCGCCACTTCATATTACCTCAGGGTTTTATAACTAAAAAAACAATCATGGTGGTTTTTCCAAACCATCAGAATCAATATTCAGGAGGTAATCCATGGCTAAGTCAGAACTTGGTGTTCGCCCATTGCACGATCGAATTTTAGTTCGTCGAATGGCTGAAGAAGAAAAAACCGCAGGCGGTCTGTTCATTCCCGATACCGCAAAAGAAAAGCCTCAAAAAGGTGAAATCATGGCGACAGGTAAAGGTCGAGTCACCGAAGACGGTAAAGTTCTTCCTTTAGAAGTTAAGAATGGCGACAAAGTTCTTTTCAGCAAATACGCAGGAACAGAATTGAAATTGGATGGCCACGAGTACTTGATGATGCGTGAAGAAGATATCTTAGGCGTATTTAACTGAAAAATTAATTAAGAATAAAATCTTTAAGGAGAATAAAAAATGAGTAAAGAACTTCGCTTTTCAGAAGATGCAAGAACACTGATCTTGCGTGGGGTAAACACTTTAGCTAATGCCGTTAAAGTTACCCTTGGACCTAAAGGCCGTAATGTTGTTATCGAAAAATCTTTCGGTTCACCACTAATCACTAAAGACGGTGTTACCGTTGCTAAAGAAATCGAACTTGAAAATAAATTCGAAAATATGGGCGCTCAAATGGTTAAAGAAGTTGCTTCTAAAACCAATGATGAAGCTGGAGACGGAACAACAACCGCTACAGTTTTAGCTCAAGCAATTTACCGCGAAGGCGCAAAAATCGTTTCTGCTGGTCACAATCCAATGTCAGTAAAACGCGGTATCGACAAAGCTGTTAATATCGTTGTTGAAGAACTTCGAGCAATGGCTAAACCCGTAAAAGGTTCAAACGAAGTGGCTCAAGTTGGAACTATCTCTGCTAATAACGACAAAGAAATCGGTCAAATGTTGGCCGATGCTATGGATCAAGTTGGTAAAGAAGGCGTTATCACTATCGAAGAATCTAAAACTGCAAAAACAGAAGTAACTGTTGTTGAAGGCATGCAATTCGACCGTGGTTATTTATCTCCTTACTTCGTAACAAATGCTGAAAGAATGGAAACTGTTCTCGAGAACGCTTACGTTCTTGTTTACGATAAAAAAATCTCTTCAATGAAAGACATGATTTCAATTCTTGAAGGCGTTGCGAAACAAGGTCGTCAAATGTTGATCATCGCTGAAGATGTTGATGGTGAAGCATTAGCAACTTTAGTTGTTAATAAATTGCGTGGAACTTTACACGTAGCTGCTGTTAAAGCTCCTGGCTTTGGTGATCGTCGTAAAGCTATGTTGGAAGACATCGCTGTATTGACTAACGCTAAAGTGATCAGTGAAGACATGGGCCGCAAATTAGAGCAAGCAACTGTTGCTGACTTGGGTGTTGCAAAACGTATCGTTATCGATAAAGACAACACAACTGTTATCGATGGTGCTGGTAAAAAATCTGATATCCAAGCTCGCGTAGCTCAAATCAAAGCTCAAATCGAAGAAACTACTTCTGACTATGACAAAGAAAAATTGAAAGAGCGTTTGGCTAAATTGTCTGGTGGTGTTGCAGTTATTCACGTTGGTGCTCCTTCTGAAGTTGAAATGAAAGAGAAAAAAGCCCGCGTTGAAGATGCATTGAATGCAACTCGCGCTGCGGTTGAAGAAGGTATCGTTGCTGGTGGTGGAACGGCTTTAGTTCGTGCTGCTCAAAAAATCGATAAAACAAAATTCTCTGAAGATGAAGCTTTCGGCGCAACTATCATCAAACGTGCTTGCGAAGAGCCTTTACGTCAAATCGCTGGCAATGCTGGTTTAGATGGCGCGATCGTTTTAGACCGCGTGCTTGCAAACAAATCTGCAGCATGGGGCTACAACGCTTACAGTGACGAATATGCTGATCTTATTAAAGATGGTGTTATCGATCCAATGAAAGTTGTTCGTTGTGCTATCGAGAACGCAGCATCAGTTTCTTCTTTAATGTTAACAACTGAAACTATGATCGCGGAAGCTCCTAAACGCGAAGAAAAATCTGCTGGTGGCGCTCCAGGAATGGGCGGAATGGGTGGAATGGGTGGCATGGGCGATATGATGTAAGCCTAAGGGCACATCGAGCAAACTTGATCACAGGAAAAGGCAGCTCACAAGGCTGCCTTTTTTATTTTCTAAATTCGAAAGTGGATTTTTTTGCTTCGTTACTGTATTCACGGAAAATTTCGCGTCCGTTTTTATCAAAACACACTATCGAAAACGCTCGCGATCCAAGGGTCGTGATTTCTTCTTTAATTCCGCACAAGTCATTATTTCGAAGGGGCACTAGAGCCAAGTATTCCGAACCTTTTGGTAATACAGTTGGTATTCCTTCAAAAGGCAGCTGACTGACTCTGGGCAATCGACCAACGAAATTGACAATATTATAAATGGACTGGATGTAGTTCTGCTCGGTACGCCGATTAAATTCAGCTAATAAGTTAGCCTCAGCAGAGGCTGTTAAACTTGTAGTCAGTAAACAAAAAATGGCAGCAAATTTTTTCATTTTCACAATCCTTAAACAATCTATACGAATTCAGTCACGAGACTGATTCTAGGCTTTAAGAATGCAAAAAGGAGGCTTAAGTATCAGAATAAATATTCAAGGCCCACAAGTAAATTTGTGATCTTGTGAGAGATGTTCGTGGCGGGATTCGTTCTTGTGGCGCCGGCGGGATTGAAATCTGTCGAGTAGTATTCGAAGCCCAACTCGGCAATGTAATTAAAATTTTGACTGCGGTGATAGCGAGTGAAGATTCCAAAGTCGTTGATCTTTGATGAAGTCACGCTTCCTGAGGTGCCCCCGGATTCTGAAGTTGAAGGGGACCAAAAATATTTAAATTGGGCACCCAAATCCCATGGGAGATCTTCGGAAATAGGGAATGAACCTGAAAAGCCCAAGGTCATTCCGCCATAATTCATGGTTGTGAAAGCGGGGGGAGTGCTGGGATCGATTTGCGCATGAAATTGAGTCATACCTAAAGTGAATTGAAACTTCGGTCCAAAAAATTGATTGGTCACGAGCAGAGTGTAACCCAAAGAAATAGCTTGCTGGCTTAAAGACATATTTAGTTTCTCTGGGGAAGAGCCAGCTAAACCGTTCGAAACAGCCAAAGCAGATTGGCGAAGACTTAAAGCAAAGAACCATTCTTCATTCAACCAAAATTCACCACTCAATTTAAGAGTGGGTGCAAAGTTGTTAACTGCAGATAAAGTTCCCACTGTGGTTAAGTTCGCATTTTGATTGTACTGATTAATTCCTAAAGAAATTCCAAGAAGGCCATATTGAGGTGGATTCAGAGGAACCCATTCTTTGGGTTTTTCGCCGAAAGCCACTTTGTCCGTGGGTGTGGATTTCGGAGAAGAAACAATCGTCATCTCGTCCATTTGAATTTTTGTCCCAGCAACAAGAAGATTGGGTTCTTTTTCATAAGTGATGGTGCCGAAACTGAGGTAGTCATCCAATTTTGTGATTTCAATTTTACCAAGAATTTCTTTTTCAACGGAAGTCATGTATTCCAATTTTGGATGACGTTGTAGCTTCAGAATAAGAATGGCGCGAACTTCCGCGCGGGGGGTAAGCCCATTTTTAGTTCCTAGATTCAAAGTCACATCTGAACCGCGACGACTTAGAAGGACACCATTGTAGGGCATGCGTTTTTTAACGCGAGTCCAAAGCAGTTCGTAATTTTTTTTTATTTCCTCGGTTTCGAAATTTTGTAATTGATCAATATTTTCTTGAACGAGAGGTAAAGCTTTAGGCCCAGTGTATAAAGTCATTCGCAAAGAAAGACCTTTGGGGCCCTTGATGATTTTCGAGGTTAACAGAGCCTGAACACCTGTTTTTTTCATCAATGAAATTCGTTCACTGGAACTTGAATCCAACTGATCACTGATTTTTTTATTTTCGCCACTGGCAGATTCAACCGCCCACTGATTTTCTTCAGTGATTTTATTTTTAATATGCTCGGTCATCACCGGCGCATAGATGGAATTTTGATTGTCATAAAAAGGAGCAATAAATACTTTTTTTATCGTCAGCACAGAATCATCTTCGCTCTGATAGACTGCTGGACTTTTGTTTTGTGCGAGCAAGGTCACAGAAAAAATTATTGAAAATAAAAAAAGACAAATCCGTGTCATTTCCACAGTTTGCTCGGAAGAATTCTGAAGGTCAAATTGTTCCTTTTGTCCAGTTCGGTGAAAATCAGATTCAGTCTTGAACTATTTCAAATATACTAAATACATGTCGATAAAATTCATAATTGCAGATGACGCGCCTTTTGTAAGGGAACTTTTGAAGAGTGCATTTCAAAGCTTTGGCTGCGTTTGCGTTGGTGAAGCCGAAGACGGCCTGGAAGCGATTGAGCTTTATCGCATGACCTTACCTGATTTAGTTATCCTGGACCTAGTGATGCCCCTAAAGAATGGAATTGAAGCGGTACGAGAGATGAAAGAGATCTCTGATAAACCGATTATCATTGCCTGCACTTCACTGGACCACGAGCCATTGTTGCAAAAGTCTTTAGATGAAGGCTGCCAGGCTTTTATTGTTAAACCATTTACAAAAAATGATTTAGAAAACGTTATGAAAAACTTTTTCCCACAAACGAAAGAGGCCACTCGATGAGCGACGTTTTATTCATCTTAAAAAGCTTTTTAATGACCATGGCTTTAGTTTATTTAATGCAAATGAAGGTTGGTGGAGTCACTTTAGAATCCCGGTTTGATCAGTGGATTAAGTCATCTGAAATCAGCCGTCAGTCCCGGGTTGCTGCAGCCGGTGCTGCTTTATTTATCGAAGAAAGCACAACCCAAATGAAGAACAAAGTTCAAAGCCTTTGGAATGACAAAGTGTCATCCCAAAGATCTTCTTCTTCTGAGCGCGCATCGAAGTAATTAGTTAATCGCCGTTGCGCGAAGATTCTCTGCTGTTACTGGTGATGTACGTTTAGCTTGTGTAAGCTTTCCCTCACGAGAAAAGGGGCTGAATGCTGCATTTTTATGCGGGCAAGATGTGTCCCCAGTATTTGCTTTAGGGGGAGCTGTATAAATTTGATAGCTTGTGGTCTTATCAGATCGGCCTTGGGCAGACTTCTTATTCTTCATACGCTTCATATTAAGTGTCATCTCATCATCTCCGGCGGAAACCGAAGAACGTGGTTTAATTGTCTTCTTTGTATTTTTGGCAGCGTGGCCTTGAACCGCGAACATAAAAAAGAAAGCCATTAATAATAAGTGTAAGTGTCTCATCGTAAACTCCTTTGTCTCATATTGAATGTCTTAGCTAGAGACATGCCATGAGACATTCAATTTGAGACAGGGAATTTACCTTGTAATATTAGCGGTTTATCTTTGGGTGAAAAAACAAAAGCGTCTAATAATTAGACGCTTGTTAAGCCGAATAGGTCATATTGAGACAAAGTGACTTTATTTGTTTCCTTTGGTCTTACCATTAGAACCTTCGGTTTCATGTTCAGGTGAGCATGATTCCGCGTGAAACTCTGCCGCGCCTCCAGGTTTGTCGATCCCACCCACCGGGCTTTTACATAGAGCCAATTCTTTTTTGTTTTGTGATGCCATTCCTGGAGCTCTATTGTTTGGACAATTGTTAAGACATTCTGCAGGACTAATGACTTCAGTAGGCCTTTTCCCGGTTTCTCCGCCATCTTCGGCCATCAGGTTCAAAGAAAACCCTAATAGCAGAGTTATAAAGAGAATTGCTAACTTCATGTTCGACTCCTATAAATAAAGCTCGGCTGTGGCCGGAGCTATAATATCTAACAAATTATTAAACGTACTTGCAACCTGTGTAGCGACTGTAGGTCCTTCAGGACTTTTCACTTCGCTGATCTCACCAGTGGGCTTATAACTGACCTTTATAGTGCCAAGCCCTGGTCTTGTCACTAAAGCTGGTTTTCCGTGGCGTTCTTCATATTCTATTTTGACAACTTTTTTAGCTTGGTCAGTGATAGTGGCCATACGACCGTGGTTATCATAAGTGATATTTATCTTTTGACCGTCAGAATTTGAAGCGAAAGTGAGGTTCGCCTTTTTATCATACTGAAACTGCGTCGTCTTCGTGCCGAGCATTTTACCTTTTTCGTTAAAGGCTTGCAGAATCACTTTGCTGACTTTTTTAAATTCATTTTCGTATTCAAAAAGCATTTTTGCTAAAGCTGAAGCTTTTAATTTAACTAGACCATTAGGGAAATAGTCGTAAGAGATACGTTCAGTGTTTCGGCGAATCGAAATAGGTCGACCGAAAGTTTCATGGTAAGTGATATCGATGGTATTTTCGCCTTCTTTAGTCAGAACACGTTGAAGAGCGTAATCTCCGTTAGGAGTTTGCCGATGCCAAAATTCATAGCGATTATCAGCTGTAGTTTCTTTACCGCAGACTTTCTTCGCTGTTGACCAGAAATGACCAGCATCCTTCGGAGCAACTTCATAAGTGTAAGACTCGACACATTTGTCGCGATCAGTGAAGCCAATAACCCAGTCTTCTTTTTGATTATACTTAATTTGGATTGTTGTTTTGTCGTGGAAGGTCACTTTGGTCAGATTGTGAAGATCGTCATAATCGTAAGTGTTTGTTAAACCTAATGCATCTTTCGAAAATGATAAATCATCTATGTTTGCAAATTTGTATTCTGTTTTAAGACCATTAGGTCCAACAACTTCTTTCACTTTTTTGTTAGGAAAATATTTAAAGCTTAAGCGTCGACCATTATTATCGCTCACTTCTTTAAGAAGATTTTTATCATATTCAAGTTTAAGCACATTGCTGTTCTTATCGTAAGCCGCCGTTAACTGACCTTGAAGAGAAAATCTTTGTTTCGTTCCATCAGGAAGAGTTCGCTCGTAGTAATTTTTTGTGTAAATAATATTTTCAACTTCTTTACCGTTGGCAAAAAATTTGGTTCCTTCTTTAATCGGAACTTTAATACCCATCTTGCCAGCAAGATTGCTTCGCATGTCATCGTACTCGATCAGCTCTACTCTGACCTTTTTATAGTATTCTTCAGTGCGAGGTTGGGTTTTATCTGCTCGCATTTTTGCGATGATTTTTTCAACTGTTTGTTCTACATCCTTGCGGTTCACTTCACGGGCAGAAAATAAAACTTCCGAACCTGCTCCACACTCTTTAACCTTTAAATTTCCTTCGGCGGTGATATCCAAAGAAGTTTCAAAGTTCGAACACCAGCCGAAACCAAACATTCCGTTGAACAAAGTTCTGCTGTTGTAAGTTCTTTCTAACTTCAAATCGTAACCAGCGCCGTTGACTTTCATATCTGTCCACGTGTTCGAGTAGTTCGCATTCTTCATATCAACAACAGCAAAGGATTTGAGTGAAAATAATAAAATAAAAAGACCGTAATTCATTTTCATTTTTCATAACCTCTCGTTCAGATTCGATTGATGCTAATCTGGATGCAGATCACACTTTTATTGTAACAACTTTTCTAATAACTATTCCACCAATAACCACCATGCCCGTCATAATGAAAAGAAGTATTAAGCCCAAGGTCGTGTTGAACATAGGGGCAATAAATGCCGGGTCGATCAGGAAGAAAACTCCCATCAAAACAAAGGGGATCATCGAGACGATCATTCCTTGAGTTACTCCTTGAGCGGTGAGTGCTTCGATCTTCTTTTCGACCTTTTGTCGTTCACGAATTGTAGAAACGATGGTTTCGAAAGTTTCGCCTAAATTTCCACCTGTGGATTTTAAAATATTAATGGCCGTCACGAACATCTGCACATCAGGTCGAGGAATGCGTTGACCAAGGTCCAACAAAGCCTCTTCGAAACTTTGACCGAATTGATGTTGGGTAATCACTGTTTTAAATTCTTGGCTGATGGGGTTACCCATGATTTCCACAACTCTTTCCATAGACTGAGTTGCGTTGGATCCGCTCTTGATCCCGTTGGCCATAATGGTTAAGGCATCGACCATCTGGTTAGTGAAACGAGTGCAGCGTTGCTCGTAAAGTTTCTTCACAAGAATTAAAGGCAAAGACCAACCTAAGAGGGTCACAACTACTCCGAAAATTAAACTGATGACGATGTTTGGTAAGAACAGAAGGAAAACCGCTCCACCAAGACCGAAGCTCATGACCATCATTAAAATATTAATTCGTTTTTCATTAGCTTCGACATGCATCAGTTTCAGCAGACGTAAAATTTCTTGCTTTTGATTTAAACCCTTTTTTTGGACCAGCGCTGAAAAACGATCTGCAGAAAAATAAATGACAACAGCAACACAGATCCCAAATAAAAGGGCTAGTATTACTGGATTCGATAATATGGACACAGTCTACTCCTTAACTGGTTTTTTTCAATGCAGCCGCATCTGGAGCCGGTGCTTTAGTTTCCGTTGAAAAAATTTCTCTGGGGATAACGACACCTTTATCACTGAGCTTTTGGATAAAGCTCGGTATAGTTCCTGTCGCTTGGAAAATCCCTTGAATACGACGATTCTTGTCGTATCCAGTTTCTTTAAATCTAAAAATTTCTGCCAGTGTGACGACATCGCCTTGCATGCCCCCAACTTCAGTGACACTTAAAACTTTTCGACTTCCATCAGAGAGTCGAGAAATTTGTACGATCAAATGGACTGCCGAAGCTACCTGTTCACGAATAGCTCGGACAGGCAAATCCATTCCAGCCATCATGCAAAGAGTTTCGATACGAGCAATGCATTCACGGGGATTGTTCGCATGAGTTGTCGTCATTGATCCATCATGACCTGTGTTCATAGCTTGAAGCATATCGAGGGCAGCTCCGTCGCGGCACTCTCCGACAACGATTCGGTCAGGCCGCATTCGCAGAGCATTTTTAATTAAATCTCGAATTGTGACAGCATTGGTTCCTTCCATTGAAGGAGGACGAGTTTCAAGTCGCACCACGTGATCTTGTTGCATTTGTAATTCGGCCGCGTCTTCCACAGTGATAATACGTTCATTGGATGGAATGAATGAAGACATCATATTCAGCAAAGTCGTTTTACCTGAACCAGTACCACCACTGATCACAATGTTCAGACCATTTTCTACACAGATGCGCAGGAAATCGATCATCTGTTTGCTCATGGAACCGTACTCGATGTATTTTTCGGGTTGCACTCCACCTTTTTTAAATTTTCGAATGGTCACTGCAGGACCGTCGATCGCTAGTGGTTCAATAACGGCATTAACCCGGCTGCCATCTTTCAAACGAGCATCCACGTAAGGAGATGAAGTATTAATTTGTCGGCCCAACGGGGTTACGATCCTTTCAATGATACGTCGAAGGTGATCATTGGAAGTGAAAGTCACAGGACTTTGTTGAACTTTTCCGCCTTTTTCCACGAAGATTTTTTTGGCTCCGTTGACCATGATCTCGGAAACTTGCGGGTCAGCCAGAAGATCTTCTAAGGGGCCTAGACCCAAAGATTCTTCTAAGACTTCCTTGATAACTTTCGCCCGTTCTTCCCTTTGCATATTTGGGGATTCGCGATCGATAACCACAGTGATTTCTTTTTTAGTTTTTTCACGCAGTTCAACTTGTTTGGATTCATCACCACGAGTTTCAGTTAAAAGCTTATTGAGATCAGCAGTCCTGATCAACTCCGAGTGAACGCGAAGCTTTAATTGAGTTCGCGGATCGAGATCTTTTGAGTTGGCATTGGATGCAGCACTATTAGCCGTAGCAGAGGCCGATGTTGTCACAGGTGCTGGCTTTGGTTTCTGTAGAGATTTTAATCTTTGAAGAACTCCACCTGTTAATTTGCGAACGACATCGTAATAAGCTGCCGTGATCGGAGCTTTGGTCGATGACAAAACAAAAGGAGTGAATTTTTGCAATGCTGCTGTTGTCGTTACATCGTCTTGGGGAATAACTCCAAGTACGGGCATCATCAATTGATTGGAAATGGCTTGAGGAGCTAAGCCTGACGGCGAAGCCTTATTAATAATTAGTTGAAACATATCTTTGGGAAAAGTTGCTGATAGCAATTCATTGATCAGTCTTTGAGTTTGGGTCACAACCAGAAGTTCGGGTGAGCTAACAATGAAAGCTCCTGTCGACTCCATAAGAATGGCTTGTTGTAAGGGTCCAATGTCATTTCCCAGATCGATTACAATAAATCGAAAAGTCCGACTGAAAAATTCCAATTGTTTAAGAGCTAAATCGGGACTCACATCTAATTTCTCTTCGGGTCCACGAACCGCGCCAATGTAGGCTAAGCCTGAAGCGTGCATAGTTACAATCTGATTGATGTTCGTTGCATTCAAGGAAGCAGTTTGAGTAGCAATCTCGCGCAAAGTTTTAATGGGCTTTAAACCCATGATCACATTTTGATCGCCGACACTTTTTGAATCACCATCAATCAGCAAAACAGAGGATCGAAGTTCAGTCATTAAGGCACAAGCAAAGTTCGCCGCAAAAATACTTTTGCCGACTCCACCTTTACCACCAATAACACCGATCAATGTACAATTAGGATTTAATGCCAAAGAATCCTCCAATCACATCATCGGTAAATTTCACCGAAAAGTGAATAGACTTTGGTCACTGACGTGATGAAGAGGGTTCAATTTATTCGCGAAGACGGAATTTTTTCTTCACTTGCTCGGAACCTGCGCTGGCCGACGTTTTAATGATAGGAGTTACGAAGACAACGAACTGACTTTGGTCGCGTTGAAATTCTTTAGATGCATACAAGCTAATGATAGGATTTTTCGCTGCAGGATTTCGATTGTAACCCGTTGAAGTCGAGTTCTTAATCAATCCCCCAATAGCTGCGCTTTGACGATCCCGCACAGTCACTCGAGAGTTAATGGTATTTTTCGATGTGATCGGTGCTCCGTTTGCGGCAGTTCCTAACATCGAAGAAATAGAGAAGCTCATGTCCATAGCCACACTGCCAGACTTTTCACCCAGAATCACCGGAGTGATACCCGCTTGAATACCAACGTCAGTAAAGGCAGTTCCTTGAACGCCGTCACGGCCAATCACAGAATAAGGTTGCTGAGTCACCTGAGAGATTTCGCCCTTTTTGCCGTCTTCGACGATAAGGCTTGTGCTCTCGAGCACGCGAGCATGACCATGTTGTTTCGCAGAATTTAATTTTGGCAATAGACCGGAAACGATTCCTGTCAGCTGAGTGATAACTCCTCCACCTGAACCACCCGAAGTGATTGTCATTGAAGAATTATCTTCAAGAGTCGGAGTAAATTGGAAGCGGAAAGCCTTCGAGTAATCTTTTTTCAATTCAACATAGTGAACCACCAATTGCACCATCTTTGCGGGAGGTGCTGCTGGGGCTTCTTTAACAACAATCAAATTCACGACGCCATCATTCACGGGCTTTTGATATTTAATTCCTTTTTCAGAACCAACGGCATCCACAACTACAGGAGGCAAATAAAGTTTCGCGATAATTTCCGCTTTTTTCATTTCCTCTTCATTGTTAGCAAATCCTTCTAAAATAATTTTATTATCAATGGTGCGAACAGTGATTTCAGGATTGTTAATATCCCGAGAGATAAATTCAGCAATCTTCTTTTGGGCAATAGGGCTGATAGTGACCATTGAAGTGGCTTGATCAGGGTAGTGAGCCACAACATTCAAAATACGACTGAGATCTTTGGGTAAAAGAACCTGACCATCGACAACCACTTTATCGTTGGCTACCTTAATAGTGATGCCTTCGATGTCGACCAACAGGGCTCGCATTTCGCGAACAACTTTATCCAATTTGCTTTTTTTCACGTCGATACGGTATTCAGCGATAACACGGTCTTTATTTTTATCGTGAATAGTTAAAGTCGCAAAGCCTTCTGCTTTTGGCGTTAACTTTAAAATATTAAGTTCTACATTGCGTTCAGCATTAACAATATTACGGAAAGTTCCTTTGAAAACGACATTCGGTGGAAGTTTTGGCAATTTAATTGTTTCTTCGAAACCAACGGTTAAATTAATATACTTTTTACTGCGGAAATTAGAATTATTCGATTCACCAGCAGACTCTTCAGAAGAATCCGTTGCAGGAGCTACTAAACTTTCATTTTCAGCATGAGCAAAATGAAATGATAACAAGCTTGTCACTATCATTAGACTCGATAATTTCATATTAAGTCTCTTCATTTTTCCCCCTAAGGTGATCATAATCTTTGAAACCCACCTGCTTTTCGCTGTGGTGGCTGCGGAATCTGAGGTCGCACTGGCAACTGCGGCATCGCTGGTGCAGCTGCGGGTGGTGCATTAAGATCAACTACGGGTCTTCCCAAAACCGAATCCGACGTTGAAGTCGGAAGTCGCAACGGTTGCTGTCGGTCATTGGGATTTCGTAACGTGAAATAAAGATTCCCAGGGGACGTTGATAAAATATACACCAAATCCTGCGCCTGTTTCAGATCGGCTTCCACTGTAATTGTACTATATTTTGTATCACCCGTCAGAGGGGTTTGAATGACATTTTTCCCAGATGAATCTAATTCCATCAGGCGGGGAAGATTGTTTACAATTGAGACACCCGTCGCTAAAACCACTACGTCTTGCATAAGATAGAAGGCTTCTCGTCGTTGGTTGACACCTTTTCCAGAATCCAAGGCAGCAATGATATCGACGCGATCACCAGGACGAATCAGCTTAGCAACTCCGCGAACTTCGTCGACGGGAATAGCAACAGCTCTTTTGGTTGGAGCCACTTGCATCGAAATTCCTGTATCGGCTCCGGGAGTGTAAAGAAAATTTCGTAAAATCGGTTGATCTTTTTTAATGGGAATTGCGGTCACATTGCCCACAACATCTTCAGGATTATCAATTGAATTGGGTGCCATAAAATCTTTAGGAACACTGCGAGTTTCCAACATGGTTTCGTAAATGGTCGACATTTCGGGAATGTCTTCCTTGGCTACAACGATCACTTTCGTTGAACCATACTTTTTCATCAGAGCATCTTTATTTTCTTGAGAATAGCTATACAGTAAGAAAGCCGCAAAAACACCGGCGATCAAAGACAACCATAAATTTCGTCCTTCCGAGGACCCCATAAAAACCTCACACGATTAAGGTTGGCAACTGGCCTTGATACAAATTCCATAAATGGGTCGCACCCAAACTGGAGCTGCACCGATCAAGGTTCTGTTCCCATCATCCCTTATCGTAAAAATTTTATTATTATGTAGGTCTGATTCTGTATTTCGCATGTTTCTTTGCAGAGCCAGGACCTTATCATCATTATCAACCCCGCCAAAGGGCTTGACGAAGGCAATACTTCGAGAAGTTGCGATCCAATTGTTAGAACTTCCTGGACGATTTTCCGAGGCTATCCCGTGAAACCGAAATCCATATCTGGTGTAATTTGAAATTTGTGTATCTGAAGTTCCTTCCCGAAGAAAGTAATTCAAATTACTTCGATGTCGAAAAGTTTCAAAAGCATAATTGCGAGCTGAAATTGAATTCAGTAATCCAGTTTGGATGACGCCGAAAAATCCCAGACTAAAGTTAAGTAACAAGGCGATGATGATCAGAATTGGAATCATCTCCATCACGGCCATTCCCGAATTTCCCAATTTCATTCCACGTGATTTCAACATCCGTTGTCCTCCATGGGAAAATAGGCAGGATTATTCCCGCGGGAAGGATCAAGGACGCTGAAACGACGATCTAAATTTAAAATTGCGCCATAGCGATTAATATTTTTAAACTGTTCGCGACATTCTTTGGACGTGGGCTCGCGGAAAAGTAAACCCGTTACCCTGGCAGTAAAGGGTTTATCATCTTCACTGCTCTTTCCCAAGAAGGCGACTTTGAAATTTAAAATTTTTGCTGTGAATTCAAGTCTAACCCCCGTTTGAGGGACGCGGTTTTCATTATATTGATAATCACTTTGAAAATCATTGCCATTGATACCATTGCGAATGTCGGGTGCTTTTAATTCAAACCAACTTCCTGGGCGAAAGAGCAAACCTAGGATCGTTTTTTTTGTCAGATAATCATATTTATTGTTGGCGAGCATAATTTGTTTGTCGGAATCTTCATGGCCAGCCATATGGGCTCGCGAAACTGAAAAGGCTATATACTGAGCGATTTCAATCGTGCTGAAAGTGAAGCAGAGAGCAAAAAGCATCATGGAAACTGTAATGCCCAAAATTAATGAGAATAAAAAATCTGCAGATAAAAATCCGCCATTGTTATTTAAACAAGAACTTCTTTTTTGAATTTTGTGAATCACCCTATCCATAAGTGATTTCCTTTTTTGTTATTGGAAATCGAGCAGAGTCACGCCTCGATTGTGCGCCGTATTTGCATGACGCTTAAGCTGTTCGGGCGTGTTTTCGGCCCATATTCCTGCTTCGGTCATTGTCGCCACACGGGACCATGGTCCCTGTACGGCTTTTTCGATCACTTTTTTTTCGCGCAGATACTTTGTTCCCGCCATGAAAAGGCCAATGCTTAAAGTGACAAGCAGGACTGCTTCGATAACAAATTGGCCATGGCGATTTTGCAGCGGCGAAAAAGATTTTCTCATTGAGCTTCGTCCCAACGATGAGATTTTCCCTGATGTTTAAAACCAGTGCCAGTTGCGAGATGCACTTCGACCCGTGCTCCAAGCCTAGGACCAGCTTCCTTAAAGGCATCCATGGGTGCGCTCGCAAAAAATTTGAGCCCAATACCAAAAATGCAAATCATCAGAAGAACGTATTCAATCGTCATAAAAGTTTATTGCCCATCTGGCGTGAAGCTGTCCATCTGAGTGCCAATTTGGTCTGTTTTTCCAGTGATGGCTTGAATAATTCTACCTTTAAAAATGGTAACAAGCCCGATAACAACAACTAACAAAAGAATGTATTCCACCATTCCTTGGCCCTTTTTATTACTTAATAAACTTTTTCTTTTTTTCGTTAGCTTTTTCATAGTGTCCTCCCACAATTCCATTATCGGCGAAAGTCCCATTTTTCGAGAGCGAATTTTTCAAAACTAGTGTTTCGTTTTGAGATTTTCGCAAAAAAAATGTTTAGACTTTAGTCAGACAAATATTTGACGGACAAAAGGACTGTCTGTAACTTAGACAGTGGAGGAGCTTTGTACTATGAAAAAACAAATTATTATTCTGTATGCGATTTGTGTGGTGATTCTTTTTGCGGTCAATGTTTGGGTGAGCTAATTCGTTAAAGTCTAGTTTTTAAGATTGTAGATATCCGGATAATTTCGGCCCACTTCATCAATATCCATTCCGTAACCAACGACGTAGCGATCGTCGATGGTTTTCCCAATGTAATCAGCACGCAAAGGCAGTTCACGTCGAGCTGGTTTGTCGAGCAAGGTGACGATTTTTAAGGATGCAGGATTTGCGGCGAGCAAGCGGTTCTTCAAAAAGCTCAATGTCCGTCCTGTGTCGATGATCTCTTCAAGGATCAACACGTCTTTTCCTGAAATATCTAAAGAGATATCTTTAATGATACTGATAGCTCCACCACGGCTGGAAGCACGCACAAAGACAAAATCAATTTGCTGGGTCAAATTCACCAATCTCATCATATCGGCAGCGAAATGAACAGATCCTCGCAAAGGACAAATAAAAACAACTTCTTTACCGCGATAATCCATTTCAATTTGTTTCGCCAATTTGCGCACCAAAAATTGGATTTCTTCGGCAGTCAGGAAAGGCACCATGGTCTCTTTGTGTTTTGTCATCGTCGGGTCCTTAGTTTAAAGATCGATTTGAGTAATTCCTGCGGCTTGGGCCATTTTCAAATAGCGATTGGCTTCAGGATGATGGGGATCACGCATCAGCACAGTCTCCCACTGCTCCGTAGCCTCGGCAATCATATGCGAATTGTAGTAGATAACTCCCAATTTAAGTCGAGCTGGTAAAAAGGAAGGATATTCAAAAATTAAATTTCGCAAATCCCTAATGGCGCGCTCACCAAGACCTAATTTGATATAACATTCAGCGATCCGCAAAGTGATTTCAGCTTTTCGCGAAGATAATTTTTGCGCTTTCAAAAGTTGTTCTAAAGATTCTGAATATTTTTTGTATTGGAAGTAGAGGTCAGCAAGTTCTTCATGTTTCGAAGCGATCTTTTCATCAATATAAGGATCATTTCGGCCCGATTTCATGTCTAAAAGTTTTTGGGCTTCTTGAAAAACTTTTTTACCTTCTTCGTATTTGCCTAAATCGTTCAAAATAATTGAAAGTCCAACGCTGGCATCGGTGTAAGTTGGATCAATCTCGAGAGCGCGCTTAAACGTTTTGATCGCGCGGCTGAACTGGCCTTGATCGTAATAGATTGTAGCTAGCATTTGATAAATTTCTGGATTTCGTTGTGGGGAAAGAAGCAGCTGATTCAAAAGGCTTTCGGCCATTTTATAATTGCCGTTGATAAAATGGGATCGGGCCTCGTTAAGAACTTCTTCTTTTCCGTAATCCATCAGTTCATCACCTTTCTGGCTTCGGCAAAATCACTGCTTTCAGAATATTTGCTTTTTAAGATTTCAAAGTATTTTTGAGCTTTAGCGGTGTCGCTGATTTTTTTTGAACAGATCACGATTCGGCCCAAGGCGCGGGACTCAAAGCCTTGATTTGGAAATTTCTTTAAGATGTTTTCATAGCGGGGAATAGCGCTTTCACAGTGCTCTCGTTTAAAATAAAAGTCTGCAATGTAATCTTCTTTTTCAGCCAATTTTTTTGTAGCTTCATTTCTTTTTTCTGTAGCTTCGGCCAAATGGCTCGACGTGGGATAATTTTTTATCAATTCATTAAAATAGTTGATCGCCTCATGGGCTAAAGTGAGATCTCGATCAATAGTTTCTGGGAGTTGCTTAAAATAGCTCATCCCTGTGCGGAAAATAACGTAATCAATTTGGGGATGCTTTGGATGCAGTTCGCGAAATGTGATGTAGCTCAGTTGGGCTTCTCCGTAAGACTCTTCTTTATATTGAACATCGGCAATTGCCAGCTCAGCTTTGGTGGCAACAGCGCTGTAAGGAAATTTATTTTTCACGTCGGTGTATTTGCGAACGGCATCTTCGTAACGTTCGTCTTTTTCATACTCTTGCGCGATAGCGAATAAACCTTCAGGAGTATCTGCTTTTTTTTCATCGGAAGAACAAGCTGTTAAGTTTTGGAGGACGAAAAGTAAAAGAAAGAACTTAATCAAGATCGAGTATTTCATAGGGAAACTTTAGTTGTCGGCTGCGTAAAAAGTCAACAGGTTCTCACTTACGAAATTCAGTTAAATGAGCATAAAGGGATTGAAAGGTGACTTTCATGACGCTGGCCACGGGAATGGAAATGATCATTCCTAAAACGCCCATTAATTGGGAGCCCACAATGACAGAAAGGACAACGGTCACGGGATGCAAATCGACGATTTTAGCGACGACCAAAGGTACGATGATGGCGATATCTATAATTTGAGCAGATATATAGACTAAGCTCAAAAGCGCAAAATTCGTGGATCTGTCGGGGCTAGCCATCGCGATCAAAAATGCTGGTGCGGCTCCAATAAAAGGCCCAATGTAGGGAATTAAGTTCAGCAATCCGGCAATGACTGAAAGAATCAGGGCATAGGGAAAATTAATGAGCACTAAGCCCACCCAAATGACGAATCCCACAATAAAAGTTTCTAACAGACGAGCGCGAACAAAGCCCCCCATCTGAGTAATAATTTGGTAATTTAAATTGAGAGCCAGTTCGAAAAAGCTATTCGGGACGAGGGAAAGAATGGTGCGCACCCATTTTCTTCCATCAATAAGCATAAAGAAGGTTAAAAAGGGAGCTAACAGCAGAATCGTTAGTGAATTCGAAATCACTTCGGGCAGATCACGAAAGGTGTTTTGAGCTGCCGATTGCAAATACTGTTGAATGTGAGCAGCTATATGTTCTGCATAAGTAGAATCAGTCAGGCGGGAAACCCAGGATTTAAAATCAACGAGGACTTTTTCAAACCCACTTAAATATCTGGGATATTCCGTCTTTAAGCTTTCGAATTGAGCGACCAGAAGAGGTAAAAAGAGTTGCACGGAAATCCAGCAAATAAGGCAAAAAACAAAAAAGGGAACAACCGCAGACCATGTTCGCGACAAACCTCTTCGTTCCAAGAGATCGACCACAGGGTTAAGTAGAAAAAATCCAACAAAAGCCAACAGAAATGAGACTAATAGATTTTTAATAAAGAGAAGACTAAGAATGAAAAAAAACAGTAAACCCAGGAAAAATATAAGTTTTCGTCTATGGATTTTTTTGATCGTTGAGTTTTGCATCTCGCCTCATGGTGCTGATTAAGGTCGTGGTTTCATGCAGACGCATCCCAAGAACTTGAGCCAAACGAAAAAGGATTTTAACACCTGCGGTAGGATTGCGATTTGTGATTTCCATCAGATCTGGTTTGAAAAATCCAATCATCACCGATTCTTCAGCGCTGGTGGTGTCGGCGGTGCGACGACCGCTTTCTTCGACCAGGGCGATCTCGCCGAAGAAGTCCCCTTCTTTCAACTTTGTAATGAATTTTCCATTCAGCGAAATATCCACCGAGCCCGAGATAATGATATACATTCCCACGCCGGCTTCACCGTATCGAAAGACGACTTCACCCTTTTGGTAATTCCGTAAGTTCACGATATTTTGCACCATTTGTAATTCACGAGTATTGAGGTCAGTAAATAAAATATTGTTTTTAAGAGCATTCATGAGCGTTTTTTCTTTGCGATCGCCCTTAAAAATATTTTCCCAGAAATAATCGACCATTTAAAAGCTTCCTAACGTTGTCATCATCAACTCTGATTTTTTAATCCAACCTGTGGGTCCACCGGGATAAGTCACTTGCACCCAATCGCCTTCAGTCTTACGCGCCACAACTTCTAAGCCTTGAGTCAGTTCAAACAAGCTGGCTTCACTTTCACTGGGGGCCGTGTGCATAGAGACTTTTTCCAAGATGATAGTTCCACGCTGGATACTGAGATCATAAAGTTTAAAGAGCGAAAGGATGAAAAGAGCAATAAAGAAAAAGCCGACAGTAAATCCAACACCAGGAACGGGGGGCAGGGGGAGCTCTTGTTGCATAGCTTTTTTTCGTACGCCAAAGTAACGAATCAATAACCAACCTGAAATAAGAAAGCACAGTCCTCCTAAAAGAAGGTAAGAAGATAAACTGACTTCTTTCAGAAAATACTGGCGAAAAGTTTCGTAGGTTTCGATGCGATGGGGAAGTTCCTTCACTTCCAATTGGGACCAAACATAATCGTAAGCTTGCTCTGCCGGTCTAAAGTCAGGCTCTAATTCCAGGGCGCGACGCAAATAGCCCAGGGCTAAACCTTTTTTTCCCATATCGAAAGTAACCAGACCTAGGTTCGTTAAAACCGAAATATTGTGAGGTTGTTGTTTTAAGGCTTCTTCAAAGTTCGAGTGTGCGGCCTTAAAATCCTTATTCTGATAAAGTTTGACCCCTTGCTGAAAATTCTCTTCGAAATTCATGGATACGGCAGTGGTGGGGGACGATTGGCCCAAAGCGACGTTGGTCCACCCAATAAGTAAAGAAAAAATCAAGACCATAAACTCCACGATATCTGTCCATGTCGTGTCTTGTCTTGCTCTTATGCGGAGAGTAAACTGAATGAAATTTTTCTTTTAAGGAAGGTCAGGTTCATGGCGCATCTGTTGGGTCAGCTTATCAATGAAAATCCGCAAATCAAAACACTCATCGACAACTTGGTGACTGAAGTTGGAAAAGTGAATCAGCAAATCAAGGGAATTCAAGGTCAGAGCCCCGAACACAAAGAGCGCTCTCAAAAAATGATGGATCAAATTGCGGTCCTTCGGGGGCGACCTTTGCACTATCCTTACATTGGTTCAGGAGCAGGTCGTGGACCTTTCGTTGAACTTGAAGACGGCAGCATTAAATTGGATTTAATAAATGGGATTGGTATTCATCTGTTTGGTCATAGTCATCCCAAAGTGATTGCCGCTGCTTTAAGGGGTGCACTTTCTGATGTAATCATGCAAGGAAATCTCGAGCCGAATCGAGAGTACATTGAATTTTCGGAAAAATTAGCTCGCTGGGCCGGAGAGAAAAGTCGTCTTAAGCATGTTTGGTTCTCGACTTGTGGGACCATGGCCAATGAAACAGCCCTTAAAATTGCCCGGCAAAAAAATTCACCAGCGCGTTTCGTAATCGGTTTTAAAAATGCTTTTGCGGGACGTTCGACAATGATGGCTGAAGTCACTGACAACCCTGCTTACCGCGTCGGTCTTCCCGAATACAATGAAGTTTTGCGAATTAGCTTTTACGACAAAAGAAATCCGCGAAGTGCAGAAAATACTTTGAATGAACTTAAAGAACATGTTGCTAAACATGAAAATAATATTTGCTGTTTTGTTTTCGAACCCATGTTGGGTGAGGGAGGCTATCAGCCGGCGCCTCGTGAATTTTTTGTTCCCCTGCTTGAGTTTTGTAAATCAAAAAAAATCGCTCTATGGGCTGATGAAGTGCAAACCTTTACTCGTACCGGGGAGCTCTTTGCTTTTGAAACCTTGGATCTTGGTCAGTATTTGGATTTGGTGACCATTGCTAAAACAGCTCAGGTTGGAGCTACTTTTTACACTGAAGAATATAATCCTAAGCCAGGCTTGATTGCGGGAACTTTTTCCGGAACAACAGTGGCTATGCGCGCTGGTATGGAAATGCTCGATATTTTAAAAAATGAAAATTATTTGGGTCCTCAAGGGCGAATCCAAAAAATTCACCGAAGATTTGTTGATGGCTTAAACCGCTTGAACGAAACCAGCTGTAAAGGAAAAGTTCAGGATGCTGGTGGGATGGGTCTTATGATTGCCTTTACTCCTTTTGAAGGAAAGAAAGAACAGGTTGATGCCTTTTTGAAAAAACTTTTCGTCAACGGTGTGATTGCCTTCCCTTGTGGAAAAGATCCTTTGCGGGCGCGATTTTTAGTTCCAGCCATTATACAAGATCAAGATATTGATTTGGCTTTAGAGATTATTGAAAAAACCATTATTGAAGGTGTGTGATTGGATTTTATTCAGGCCTGCAGAGAGTTTATTTCTATTGATAGCACTCCGGCGGTGGGCAGTAAGCTTATTGCTGAAAAAGCAGCGCAATTTTGTCGCGATCGTGGCTTACAGGTCGAAGTGCAAAATGAATTTCGCGGTGATACTGAAGAGATTAATGTCATTGCTCGCGCTGTCAAAGATCGTCCCAGCAACGAGTTTTTATTGCAGACTCATTTAGACACTGTTGACCCAGGCCCCTACCAAATGTGGACAAAAACAGGTCAGAACCCTTTTGATGCCGCTATCCTCGATGGAAAAATTTATGGTTTGGGTGCAGCCGACGTCAAATTGGATTTTTTGTGCAAGTTAGAAGCTCTAGCCAAGTACAAAGATAAAACTTCTTGGAAATTACCACCTGTTTTGGTGGGAACCTACGGCGAAGAGTCTGGAATGACCGGAGCTTTGAAACTGATTCGCAAAAATAAAATTTCAGCAAAGATGGCTCTGATTGGTGAGCCCACCAATCTTCGTTTGATGAATGCGGCAAAAGGTTTTGCGACCGTAGAAATACGCATTCCCCTTTCTGAAGAAGAAATTCGTTATCGCCAGGACCACAATCTTCGGGAAAGCACCTCAACCCAAAGCCGAATCTTTAATGGAAAGTCAGCTCACTCTTCGATGCCACACTTGGGTGAAAGCGCGATCATTAAAATGCTCGATTACTTAGCCATGCTTCCTGAGAGTGTTATTTTGATGGAAATTGATGGGGGCACAAACTACAACACGGTACCCAGTCACGCGATGATTGAATTGGATTTAACACCGATTCGCACTTCTGTGGTTCCTAAAATCACTCACGTTTATCAAGCAATTCAAAAGTTAGAAAAAGAATTTTTTGATCATGCAGATCGGGAATTTACTCCGCCGACGCCGACCCTGAATATTGGGATGATTCGTACTCATGATGATCATATTTTGATGGGGGGCTGTTGTCGTATACCTCCGATAATTACTCATGACATTTACGAAGGATGGATGGCGTTTCTGAAAACAGAATGTGAAAAAATAAATGGCTCGTTTCGAGTGACGGATTACAAGAAACCCCATCGCACGGATATGAATTCAAATTTAGTTCGCGCCTGTCGGGACGAACTGAAAAATATGAATTTGGACGAGAGCTGCCTAGCGCAGTCGTCGACAAATGAGGCCAGTTTATTTTCCCGAATCGGTATCGACTGCGTGTGTTTCGGCCCCGGTCAGCGCGAAGGAAATATTCATACTCCTAATGAGCATGTTGCTATTGATGATTTGCACCAGGCGACCCGATTCTACGAAAAAATGATCGAAAGGTTTTGTCTATGAGTTTTGTCATTCGCGCTGTTCATGCCGACGATCTTTCACAGCTGGTGGACTTGGCCAAACAATTCACTTTGCTCAATTTGCCTGGCGAGAAAAAAATTATCGCAGAAAAAATTTCTAAGAGTAAACTTTCTTTTGCCGGAAAATTACCAAAGGAAAAAGCAGAATACCTTTTTGTCCTTGAAGATACCGAAGAAAAAATCATTGTTGGGAGTTCATTGATCATCGCAAAGCATGGATCGGAAGAAACTCCCCATTCTTTTTTCAGAGTTTTAAAGAAGGATCACTTTAGTCAGGATTTGGGAATTGGATTTATCCATCAGGTTTTACGTTTTCAATTGGATATCGATGGTCCAACCGAAATTGGTGGATTGTTAGTTGATAAAAACTACCGCCGACGTCCCGAGAAACTGGGTAAACAAATCAGCCTGGCGCGATTTATTTACATCGCTCTTCACCTGGATAATTTTCAGGATCGCATTTTATGTGAGTTGACCCCGCCCTTGACCGAAGAGGGGCGAAGTGAATTTTGGGAAGCACTGGGCCGTCGTTTTACCGGATTACCCTACCAAGAGGCCGATTTGCTCAGTCAGTCGCACAAAGAATTTATTGAAAGCTTGTTTCCTCAGGAAGATATTTATCTGTGTTTATTGGATGCGAAGGCACGATTAGTTCTTGGCCGTGTGGGAGAGGCGACGAAACCTGCTCAACATTTATTAGAGAGCATTGGCTTCGAATATTTGGATGAGGTTGACCCTTTTGATGGTGGACCACATTATGGTGTTAATACCAAAGATGTTCTACCGCTGAAAATGGGGCGTCGTTTGAAACTGACCGACTTCAAAGAAACTTCTTTTAAGGGAAGACATTTGATGGGGACAACGAACAAAGAATTTCGGGCAACGGTATCTCCGGCAGATATTCGGGGTGATCAAATTGGATTGCCCGCTCGGGTTATTGAACTTTTAAAAATAAAAATGGGTGATGAAATTTTTGTTGCCCCATTTGAATATGATAAGCAGAAGGAACAAACATGAGCCAAATCTTTGAGATGAAATACAAAGGTGATTACATCAATTCGCGTTTCATTCCCGCTGAAAAGGGACATGGAGAAATTAAAGATGTGAGTCCAGGTGATCTGAATGATCACATTATGTCTGTCCCGTATAAACATGAACATATGGACGAGGCTTGCAAAGCCGCTCGTAAAGCTTTTCCCGCGTGGGCCGCTCTTCCTGAAGAGAAAAGACGGGAAGCTTTAAATCGACTTAAAGAAATTTTTGTAACTCACGAAGCACAGATGGCCCAAGCAATTTCTCGAGACACGGGAAAACCACTGTGGGATGCGACAACAGAAGCTAAAGCCTTAGCTAGCAAAATCGATATCACTCTCAATTTTTCTTCAAAATTAATTGCTGAAGAAAGAGTAACCAATGCCTTACCCAATGTTGATGGTGTCATTCGCCACAAAGCTCGAGGGGTTATGGCTGTTGTGGGTCCTTTCAATTTTCCGGCTCATCTTCCGAACGGTCATATTATTCCGGCACTGATGGTGGGAAATACAGTCGTCTTTAAACCTTCCGAGCAAACCGCAGCCGTTGGTCAACTGTACGCAGAGATGATTGATAAAGCTCAATTTCCTGCTGGAGTTTTCAATATGGTCCAAGGGGACGGCGAAGCTGGTCGACGTCTTACAACCAGCGACGAAGTCGATGGGATTTTATTCACGGGCTCTTACGAAGTTGGTTTGAAAATTAAACAAGAAACTTTATCTCACTACTGGAAAATTTTAGCTCTCGAAATGGGAGGTAAAAATGCAACGGTGGTTTGTGACGATGCGGATATGGATAAAGCCATTTATGAAACCCTGATTGGCGCCTACATGTCTTCGGGTCAACGTTGCTCGGGCACCAGCCGAATTATTCTTGGTGAAAAAATTGCTGAAGAATTTACAGAACGATTCTATCAAGCTGCAAAAAAATTATCGATTGGTCACTGGTCAGAGAATCCTTTTATGGGACCACTGATCAACAGCGCCGCTGTAGAAAAGTACATTCGCTTCCAAGAGATCGCTAATCGTGAAAACTGCGAAAGCTTAATGCGTGGAAAATCCATGGACCTAAAACAGAAAGGGTACTATGTGACTCCGAGTATACATTTGGTGAAAAAATTTGATCCCAATTCTGTTTACCAAAAAAGTGAAATCTTTGGTCCAAATGTGGCTATTTATAAAAGTTCTGATTTTGATGAATCCATGAAAATCGTTAATTCTACGGGCTACGGTTTAGTGATGGCTTTATTCACCAAAGATGAGAGCCTTTACAAAAAAGCCTTGCTTGAGGCCCGCGTGGGGCTTCTGAATTGGAATCGCACCACCAACGGCGCAAGCTCGCGCTTACCTTTTGGAGGCATGGGTAAATCAGGCAACGATCGACCTTCAGCGCACTATGCGGTTCAATACTGCTCGATACCCATTGCAAGTTTAGAAGATCACACGCCCTTTGATGCAACCAAAATTTTACCTGGAATGAACTATGGAAAAAGTTAATGGAAAAAAATATTAAAGTTTTTTCGTTTGGGGCTTTAGCCCTTATCATTGCTGTTGGGGTTGCGGTCACTTTTTTAGCCTACAGCTTCATTAATTCTCCAGCGAGCTCAAATAAACAAGATATTGTTTATGAGATTCCGCCTTCGGTCTCGTTCGCGACGATTGCTAAGGATCTTCAAGAAAAAGGTGTGGTTAAGAACGCTCAAGTTTTTACTTTATTAGCGAAATTCACGGGGCAACGCTCACGCATCAAGGTCGGCGAGTACGCGTTGAATACCAGCATGAAGCCTTCAGAAGTTTTAGACGCGATAACTTCTGGTCGCAGTGTAGCTCGACAGTTCACAGTTTCTGAAGGTTTAAATATGTTTGAAATTGCAGATCTGTACGAGCAGCGAGGCTTCGGAAAGCGGGAGGAATTTTTAAAACTAGCGACGGATGAAAAGTTCGTTGAAAGTTTATTGAAGGAAAAATACTCCAGTCTTGAAGGCTACCTTTATCCTGAAACTTATCAAATCACGAAGTACACAACGACAAAGGAATTGTTGACCGCCATGGTTCGACGTTTCCAATCTGTATTTAAAGAAGTTATCGAAAAGTATCCTCTGCAAATGATGACTGCACGACAGCTCGTTATTCTAGCTAGCCTTGTCGAAAAAGAAACAGGCTCTAGCGCCGAACGTCCTTTGATTGCCGGAGTTTTCGCAAATCGTTTGCAAAAAAGGATGATGTTACAAACCGATCCGACGATTTTATATGGAAAAGCCGTGATGAGCGGAAAGCTCTCGATGAGCATCACCCGCGATGATTTACAAAATGATAAAAATCCCTACAACACTTACGTCATTGCAGCTTTACCTCCAGGGCCCATTTCTAATCCCGGTCGAGAATCCCTCGAGGTGAGTTCGCGCCCGCCTGCAACGAAGTATCTTTATTTTGTGAGCAAGAATGACGGGACGTCTTTATTTTCCGAAACCTACGAAGAACATCAGAAAGCCGTCGTGCGCTTGCAGATGAATGCCAAGGCCCGCGAAGGAAAATCATGGCGGGATTTGAAGAAAGCGCCGGGTGAGAAGAGCGCGGTTCCTGAAAAAGCTGCACCAGTAAAAGTTGTGCCTGAGAAACTAGTGCCACGAACAAAATAAATTAGAATCAGAGCGGAAAGTTTAACTCTCTGGTCTTAAATTTTGTTGTGTTCATGCTCATAATTTGAAAAATATGAGCACTTAGCCAACAGAAATTAAAATTTTCTTTCAAAGGTGCTTTGCTTTTGGCTCCACTCCCAATCAAAATTCATTCGAAGCCATCCGATTGAACACTCCCGTCTTCACATCATACTTATAAATATTCAATCTCGCCGTCATATTCTGGTCATAAGCAGGAATTAAAATTTCTTGTACTCCATCTTGATCGACGTCACTTACGGCCAAATTTGTGGCTTGGCCCCGAAATGTAAAAAAGGCATCGCGGCTTTCAGATAAATTAATTCGAGTCAAAAAAACAGATTCGGCCTGAGGATCAGTTTGTTTATAAACTTCGACAAAGATCTGATTGCGTTGTTTGATCTTTAAAACTGTGTAGGTCTCTTCCTTCATTGTCAGTTGAGTCGTCACTGTTGCTAAAATTTCCCGCTCATTAGAAAGAAAAAGACCACGCACAGCATGTCGCCATGGGGGAATTGAAGAAATTGTGACCAGAGACACTGCGGCGAAAACCAAAACTCCGATAAATAATTTCTTTTTCATTTTCAAATCATGCCATAATTTACCCCATGATCAACAGAGATGATTTTTACGAACTTTTAAAAAGCCGCAAGTCGATTAGGAAGTACAAAAAAGATATTCCTCCGCGCGAAGTCATCGAAAGAATTTTGTCAGCAGGAATGGAAGCACCTTCTGGAAAGAATCGTCAGAATTGGCGATTTTTTATCGTGCAGGGGGAAAAGCGCGATGAATACCTGAAACTTTCGCAAAAATCCTGGTTGGGTATTAAAGATATTCTGCAAAAAAAGTTGAAACCTTCTCTTTATGATTTTACTGAAAGATTTTTTTACACTTTGGGCGATGCTCCTGTAATTATTTTTGCTTACTCGCACAACTCAAGCGAAGAGCGCTATCACACCAGCATCGGCAGTGTGTATATGGCTGTGGAAAACATGAATCTCGCTTGTTTAGTTGAGGGTCTTGGTTGTTGCACCATGGGTGCTCCCTTAGAAATTAAAAACGAAGTGAATGAATTTTTAGGTGTAACTGAGCTGGAAGAATATAAAAAAGGTGAGCTCGAATTACTTTGCGCAATTGTTATGGGGTATCCCGATCATCAGCCTCCTAAAGCTCCAAGGCAGACAGAGGGAAGACTTCATTGGCTTGGTGACAAATAAAGTCGCTAAAATGGCTGTTCGACACATCAAAATTAAAAAACCTGAGTCATTTCAAGGGCATTATTGCTGCATTAGAATTCGTCAAATAGATCAATTCTAACTTCTTAAAAGGAAATTTTTATGAAAGTGTTAAATCTTTTGGTTTTAGTGGCCTCTTTTTCGGGATTTGTTGCTTCTGCAAATGCTGAATGTTTGCAATCAAATGCTTTAGTAGATTCGACTTCAAATAAAATTGATAAACAGGATCGAAGTGTGTGTGTTGAAAACGGCCTATTTAAAATCACTAAGCAAAACGGTGAAATTGAGTTTCAAGATAAAATCAAATTTGGCCCTGCAGATGGATTTTCACAGGCGATGGTTACCGAAAATTACAGCATCATGCTCAATTTATCTGCTACTCGAGGAGCAGATGGAAATCGTGGAAATATTCTGATTATGGGCGGAGGCCCTGGCGTTACAAAAGCCTATTTTATTAAATAATTGCTCTTAATCACAAAGTTATTAAATTGCTGCGAGCTTGACCACTCGCAGCGCAACCTGCTAAAAACTTAATCATGCATCCCCTTGAAGCTCTTCAGCAAAATCCCTTTGTTCTCGCTCCCATGGCGGGAATCACTGATCATGCTTTTCGCACTTTTATGAAAGCTCTCGATGCCAGCGTTGTGGTTACCGAACTTGTCAGCGCTCACGGTATCGAATACGCCAGCGAACGCACTCTGCAATTGATGAATTTTGACGAAACTCAACGCCCTGTTGGGATCCAACTCTTCGGAGAAGATCCAGAAATCCTGGGAAGAGCCGCTCAAGTTGCCGAGCAAAGAGGCGCCGATTTCGTCGATTTAAACTTTGGTTGCCCTGTTCCTAAAGTTGTTAAAAAAGGGGCGGGTTCGGCGATGCTGAAAGATTTACCTGCAATGAAAAAGGTTCTCGCGGGCGTTAAGGGCGCAGTCAAAATCCCCGTGACGATTAAAATCCGCACAGGATGGGATGCTTCACTCAGAAATGCCATCGAGGTCTGTCGAATCGCCGAAGGGGAAGGCATCACTTGGGTTGCTATCCACGGGCGCACTCGAGCTCAAGGTTATGCTGGTCTTGCAGACTGGGATTACATTGCTGAAGTTAAATCCCAAGTGAATATACCTATTCTTGGGAATGGAGATTTGACCTCTGCGAAAAAAGCGGTCGCGCGTTTAAAACAATCTGGCTGCGATGGGGTCATGATTGGTCGAGGCTGTCTTAAAAATCCCACCATTTTCCGCCAGGCCCTGCATCAATGGAAAAATCCAGGTGCCGAGACCTTGGCTGAACTACCTTATCTTGAGGTTTTGTCAGGACTTCATCAGTGCTTAGAAAAATATACCCCTCCCAATTTGATTGGGATACAGATGAAAAAGTTTGCCGCTTGGTTCTCTTCCGGGTACCCTGGGGCTTCGCAGTTTCGAAAACAGATTTTTCAAAGCAAAAGCCATGAAGAAACGATGGAACTTGCCTTCCAATTCTTCGAGACTGTTTCCGTGAATGCTCAACAAGACACAAGTCATGAAGAGTTTTTAATGGGTGGGCACGGATAATTTTTTAGTTTGAACAGATTAATAATAAAGCACTGGAGATTCGTTACATGATGGACCCTAATAAAATTCGCAATATCGCGATCATTGCCCACGTCGATCACGGGAAAACAACACTCG
>JAKFYD010000023.1 GCA_021731025.1 Pseudobdellovibrionaceae bacterium
TTCTTCCAGAACACCCTATTCGAGCCCAGAAGATCTTCAATCAAATTCCTGGGTCGAAATTGCTTCGTTGATTTACTTTTTCCCACTGAATTATATGCGTAACCTTAAGGTTTTTCAGGAAGCAGAACGTTTGAGATTTTTGCAGGGGCTAGATAACATCATAGAGTTTGGTTCCGGCTTTGGCCCTTCTTCTTGGGCCCTGAAAAACGTCGAACAAAAGCGAGGCCCGAATTCTTTATCGTCAGCCGTGCAAAATTTTTATTGGATTGAAAGTTCACCTTTAGCTCCTCTATACGCTTCCTTCTACGCCAAAGAGTTTTCATCAACACCAATTGTCGCAGATTCTTATCATGATATTGATTTTTCTAATTCTGATTTCAAAAAAACATTGGCTGTTTTTTCTTACTCATTGACAGAGCTAAAAACTTTTCCCGATTGGGCTGAAAAATGTGAAGCGATTTTAATTCTCGAGCCCTCCACTCAAGATGACGGGCGTCGATTACAGTCCTTACGGCCCACGCTTACAGAAAAAGGATTCTCGTTGTGGGGACCCTGTATGCACGAAAAAGAATGTCCTTTGCTGAAACATTCTCAAAGAGACTGGTGTCATGATCGCCTGCTGCTGCAACGACCGGAATGGCTCGAAAGAATCGAAAGTCATTTGGCCTGGGAAAATAAATCTTTAACTTTTAGTTATCTTCTAGCTCGAAAAACTCCTCCAGTTTGGAAGGGAAAATCTTTTTCTCACCAAGCTCGAGTTATCGGCGATACTTTATTTGAAAAAGGAAAGACTCGGCAGTTGTTGTGCAAAGATGATCAACGCCAATTTTTTGCTTGGCTCAATAAGGAAGGGGCAGCTCCTGAACTGCCTCGAGGAAGTTTAGTTCATTGGGGAAAAGACGAAATTAAATCGAATGAAATTCGTCCCAAAAGTGAAATGCATTTAATCGAGCAACCAGATATTGATGCGTAGCGGAAAATGCTTACTTTACCGACATTTTGTTTTTCCCGGGCGGAATTCTTGTTAGCGTTTGTTATGCAAAAACACAAAAATATCTTATTGGCGTTTTCTTTTATTATTAATGTATTTGGTTTTGGAATTTCTGAAGCCGCTCCCGTCAGAAACGGAAGTTTAGCTCAAGAGGGCTACTTCGTTTACGACCGCAGTTTGCAAAAAATGATCGGCAGTACTCCGGGATTAAGCATTGATCATGTCTCGGCTCAGGGATTCGAAGTCTGGGGACCTCGAGGTTTAGGACAATGGTTGCAGCGAAATAAAATTCGTTCAGCTCCACTTTCTCCAGTAAATACAAAAGGTGCCGGAGATTATCCCTCTCCGGAAGAAATTTCTCAAGAGCTCAAAGGAATTGCGCAAACGGCGCCACAACTGACTCGTCTTTTCAGCATTGGAAAATCCGTCAAAGGCCGCGATCTGTGGGTCATGAAAATCGCTTCCAAAGTTGAACAAGATGACAATCGACCTGAATTTAAATTCATCGCGAACATGCATGGTGATGAAATCGTTGGCCGCGAGCTGATGGTTTTATTGATCAAAGATTTGGTTTCAAATTACGGTAAAGACGAATTCGTTACGAAATTGCTCGATAGCACGCAAATCTACATTATGCCTTCGATGAATCCCGATGGCGCCGCTGCAGGGACTCGAGGCAATGGAAATTCGGTGGATTTGAATCGTAACTTTCCCGATTTTTCAACGAACGACAATCAAGATCGCCCCGATGGTCGCGCGGTTGAAACTCAAGCCGTGATGAATTGGCAAGCGACTCGGAAGTTTGCGCTTTCTGCGAATTTTCATGGCGGCGCGGAAGTGGTGAATTATCTTTGGGACACAACGGGAGAGAAACATCCTCAGTTGCAATGGTTGCAATCTTTATCATTGGGTTACGCGAAATTAGCTCCTTACATTTTCGCTTCGACCACTTTTAAAAATGGCATCACCAACGGTTACGACTGGTACGAGGTCAACGGAGGCATGCAGGATTGGTCCACTTACTACCGTCGTGATGTTCAATTCACCGTGGAACTTTCCAACGAGAAGTGGCCGAGCTACTCGAAGGTTGATTATTACTATAAACAAAATCGCTCGGCTTTATTGTATCTGATGTCACAGACTCACAATGTGGCTCAGTTTTGGGCGAAGAATCTTCGCTCAAGCTTTCAGCCTGCTCGATAGTTTCAAAAACTAAAAACCCACAATTTTTCTAAATTGTGGGTCATTTGCCTTAATGTTGGCTTTTCGTATTTAAAAAGTATTAGTAAAAGAAAGAAAAATTTCCATTTAACTCTGTCGTGTTCGTTGAGTAAGGTCGATCATCGAGTTTGTAGTTAGTGGATAGAGCAACTCCGAAAGCAACTTCGGGAACAACAAAGTAATTCACCCCGAGAGAAGTTTCTCCACTGGAATAAGTTCTTGAGTCATCAGAAAACTTACTAAAGATTATTTTTTAGCCAACATAAGTCGCAATCGAGTTCCGTTGATAAAAATAATAGCTTAAAGAAGGCCCGATTCCATATCCTGTGTAGGTGGTACTGCCATTTTGCCCAAAAAAGTTGAGTGTTCCACCTAAAGATAAATGATCAATCACAAAATATTCAACTTGAGGGTAAATCCCATAATTGGAGTTTAATTCACCATTACTTGGTGAACTTTGTCGGTAATTAAAACCGCCTCCAACCTGCATGTGACCTTTTAAAATATTTGCACTAACTTCGCTGTCAGAATCCATTTTCAACGACGAAACATTTTCGCTAGCAGCAAATGAAAGTCCTGCAGTTAATAAAACAATAACCATTAGTATCGATTTCATGAATTCTCCTAATATAAATTAAAGTTGCGATGATTTAACGAAATTCGGGAATCCAGTCAAAGGGTTAAATGGCATTTCATGGCCTTCGATTTAAAACAAAAAGAAGTCGATCTCGGCCACGTTCATTAACTGCAACCTGTTTCTGTAATTCATAATTTTGTAAATTTGGTATCACCACATCTAAAAACCATTGCTCGTCTTTATGAGGACCCAAGATTAAGCGGTCTGCCTGCAAAAGTCCTGCGTCCTCCCAAGCTCGCAGGAAGATTTCAATTTTTTGTGCACCAATACCGAGAATACAAACATTTCCCGTCAGTTCAACCTGCAAAGATTCGGCGGGCGTCGAGTAGAAAAAAGCCGGCAACTCTTTCGAAGCCTCTTTAATTTTCAACTTAATTTTTTCCTGCAACTTCGAAATCAAATGGGGAACCTGATCCACAAAGTGAACTTGCGGAAAATTCTGACTGCGCAAAGCCTGAATTCCTAAAAGACCATGATCGCAGCAGATATCCCATAAGGGCTGCTGTGGACAGGCGTTTTCGAGAGCCGTAGATAAACGAAGGGATAATTTCATTCCCTCTATTTCCTCGGTAATTCGGCAAAATGCAATTTGACTTTGAGAAGACAATTTTCGATTGTAGCAGCATTAATTGGGAGGATCCCCGTGGTTCAAAAAACCGTCCTTTGCGCTGAGCATGAAAAATTGGGTGCTAAAATGGTCGAATTTGCAGGCTGGTGGATGCCCATCCAATACAGCGCACTTCGAGAAGAGCATGACAATGTTCGTAAAAATGTTGGGCTCTTCGATGTCTCCCACATGGGTGAAGTTCGCGTTAAGGGTCCCCGCGCTTTAGAAAGTTTGGAATGGCTCACCACCAATGAGGTCGCCAAACTGAACGAAGGCGAGGCTCACTACAGCCTATTACCGAATGATCAAGGGGGATTGGTCGATGATATCTTCGTCTATTGCTTGAAAAAAAATGAAGACTATCTGGTTTGTGTGAATGCTTCGAACAAAGACAAAGATTTTCGCTGGATGTTGGATCACAACAAAGGCGCCGACATCACCGACGAGAGCGGGATTTGGTCCCAGGTTGCGATTCAAGGGCCTAAAGCTCCCGCACTGTGCGACGAGGTCTTCGGCCTTAAGGTAAGCGCCATTCCCCGAAATCGCATTCAACCCGGCGTCTTTCAAGGACATAAAATCATGATCGCGACGACGGGCTATACGGGTGAAAAGGGCTGCGAAGTCTTTATTGAAAATGCGGGAGCACCAGCTTTGTGGCAAAGCCTGCTCGAAAAGGGGCAAAAGTATTCCGTAAAACCTATTGGATTAGGAGCTCGGGATACTTTACGCACTGAAATGAAATACTCTCTGTATGGAAATGAAATCAATGACACCACTAATCCCTACGCCGCTGGCTTGGGATGGGTGATTAAACCTCAGAACAAAGACTTTATAAACCGATCGGCGCTAGTGGCTGCTAAAGAAAAAGGCCTTGGGCAAAATTTGATCGGCTTTAAAATGTTGGATCGAGGGATTCCTCGCTCGAACTATCTTCTGTTTTCTTTTGACAACAAAGAAATCGGCAAGGTAACTAGTGGGACGCACTCACCGACTTTGGATGAACCCATTGGAATCGCTTATATTTCATCGGAATTCGCAAAGGAAGGCTCAGAATTTTTTGTCGATATTCGTGGACGAAAAGTTAAAGCAAAGGTTTGCAAAACACCTTTTGTCAGTGCAGGATCTTGAACTGAATTTTGAGTGAATTTTAAGGAGCAAGTATGGCCTTTCACGTCCCCGAAGAATATTATTACAGCAAAGATCACGAGTGGGCTCAAGTCGACGAAAACATCGTGACTGTTGGGATCACTGAATTTGCTCAAGAACAATTGGGTGAAATTGTTTACGTTGAACTTCCTGAAGAAGGACAAAAGGTAACTCAGAATCAACCCTTCGGCGTTGTTGAAAGCGTAAAAGCTGCTAGTGATTTATACGCTCCTGTTTCTGGAACCGTGATCGAAGTGAATACTTCCTTAACGGATGACCCCGCAGTACTGAATGATGATACAATGAATGAAGGCTGGATGATTCGCATCGAGATGGACACTGAAAAAGAATTAGCAAATTTGATGCGCGCTCCAGACTACAAAAAATTGATCGCTGAAAAATAAATTTAAAAGAGAGCAATGGTCTGTTGCTCTTGTCTCGGGCCCGAGTGGTGGAATGGCAGACACGCTAGACTTAGGATCTAGTGCCGAAAGGTGTGCAGGTTCAAGTCCTGTCTCGGGTACCACTTCTGATACAACACTGCCTTTTCATCTATTGGTGACAGGATGGTTCAGTTCTTCATCACAAATTATAAAACTCACATTATAAGTGCCTGTGTCCTAGCAAGACCCCCATCCACTTATCTTCTCACATGAATTTACAATCCGTAAGGATCAGTATTCTGGCTAAAAAATTGACACAAAATTATTTCACGGTCTCTGAATCTCTAAACAAGAAGTAATTGTAAGTAATTGGCAATAACTTCTCAAAATTATTACTCTTCATTTCAGAAAATTTAAAAATTTTGAAAGGTGGTATTTAATGAGAGTGAATATGAAAAAACTATTTATTTTATGCTTTGGAATGCTTCTCTGTTTGAGCAGCGCCTCCGCAGAAGATTATTATTGTGAAGAACTCCCTTCCGACTCTGGAGGGAAGTATCATGAGATAAAGGACATGGTTGGCGAAGCCAGTATTGCGATAGGACTATCAACCAGAATCAGATGTGGGAGAAGTTTATCTTGTCGAGTGAGCAGTGCAGTCAATGCAGCAAAAAACAGAGCAATGAACAAATGCACAAGCTTGAGTGGCACTTATAGATGTATTTATGATGACATTGAGTCCGATTACAATGAGGGGCACGCCTGGGCAAAAGTAAAAATTCAATGTCAGTTTTGACTTAATATTATTTTTTATTTCAGAAAAAACTAAAATTTTTAAAGGAGTATTCTTATGAAAACGTTAAAATTTGTTCTTGCGATCAGCTTTTTATATTGTTGTACAGCCTTCAGCAATGATCTTGCTGAGATAACCCTACCTGCTATAAAGAAGGGAAATCTTTTAGATGAATGCCCATTCTCTAAATCAGGATCGGGAAAATCAGATGGGATGATATCTACTTCCTCTCCAATAAGTACAGTGTCTTGTCTTGTATCTACAGTCGCTGATGTTCTTGGAAGCACCTCTACGCGTCTAACAGATTTATCAGCTACTGAAAAAGCTTATATCATGAATCAGGCTCGTGCTGGGTCAGTCGCTTTATTGGATCACAACTTATCTAATGAAGAAAAACTTGAAATCCTACGCGATCAAAATGTCGCCACTGCGATTTACTTAGTTTCTTTGGACAATCCGGAACTTACGCTTGCTCAAGCAGTTGATAAAATCATTGAAAGCTCTCCTGCGTTTTAATTTTTAGAGGCTCGTTCAACAAAATGAACGAGCTCTTAACTAAGTCCTATGAGGAATAATTATGAGTCGTTTTACAAGTCGTATTTTATTATTGCTTTTGACTTTGATTGTAAATCCAGTTTTTGCCAACGACCGGTTTGAATTCACCTTACCGAATTTTCCTGTGAATGACTGGGAGTTTTCTCGACTGAAAACATTTCTTAATGATGTTGAATCACTTATTCCTCCCGTCATGAAGCCCTTCTTGAAGAGTGAAATCGATCTCACTTTTGTTGATTGGTCTTCCGAACACTCAACACAAAATTTCTTCCTTCATCCCATCGATTGCTCTGGCGAAAGCACATTTAAAGACAAGTCTATGAATTGGTACGAAAATCAAAAGGCTGGAAGTTTGAAAATGAGCTCCTCAGGCAAGTCGCTTATTTCTTTGAATAAACTTTTTTGGCCAGAAATACTGAAGGGTTCAAAAGCGAGCACCACCTATAATTGCGGCCTTAAAAACACTTACCGCTTAGCTCTGTCTACTCTGCTTCACGAATTAGCTCATATTTTTGACGAAAAAACCAATTTTTCTTCCGAACGCAGATTTTTACACTTAACCACTTTCAATAAGAAATACCTTTTTTTCATGTCACAAAAAAATAAAATTACCAACGGCAGCCCAGACCCTTATGACCTGTCGTCACCGGCAGAAGCGTTTGCTGTAAATTTAAGTTATTTCCTTTTAGACCCAGAGTTTCAATGCCGTCGTCCAGCACTTAATAATTACTTTGTTGAAAAACTCGAGTTTAGACCTTTTAAAAAAAATGCCTGCAAACCCAATCGTTTTGTGACTGTTGATGGATTTTCCAAAGAAACTAGGCCTCTAGATCTAGAGAGATTTTACCGCGCTGATTATTTCCTTGCAGCTAGAGGCTCATCCGCAGTCAGCGCATTCGGTCACAGTATGCTTCGCTTAGTGTTTTGCCCTCCCGGCGTAGCTCTGGGTGAAAATTGCGTGAGTGATTCACGCAATCACATTATCGTTAGCTTTCGTGCCAATTTGGTCGATAAATCTAAAGAAAAAACAGACGGCATTTTTAGTTTTCTAAATGGGTTATATGGTAAAATTGAATACTTTTTGAAAGGCTTAGGATTAAAGGGATCCTACCCTTCAAAAATGTTTTTGATGACCCAATCCGTGATCTTAAACGAATATAACAACTATGATTTCCGCGACGTGATAAGTACTCCACTCAAACTTTCCGAAGTTGAAAAACGAGATCTCTTGGACCGTGTGCTCGAAATTCAAGCTGGCTACGAAGGATCATATCAGTTCTTCACCAACAATTGTAAATCCGAAACAGAAGATTTACTGAAGTCTGTTCTTCGTGGAGAAGCTATTGAACAATTAAATGACTTCACTCCTGTAGGAATGAGAGAGGGACTTCAAAAAGCAGGTCTTACTTACGGAAAAGAAACTACGCACAAGGCTCTTTATCATGTTCTTTTTACAGCTTCAGAAGGATTGAAGAGGAAACTTCAAACAGAAAAATGGCAACCTTTGTTAGCTTCAGATTTTTGGAAATTTATGGCATTTACGGACTTTACAAAAGCAAGCACTATGCAGGAATACACAAAAAAATTCACATCGAAGGAACGCCGGGATTTCATTCTTTCTTTAAAGAATAGCTATGAAAAATACCCTGTTGATTTTTACAAATCTGTTCTGCGGGATTTTTTAACTTTAGAATCAGGAGCCTTTTTGTTTATCACCATGGACCATTTCATCGAGAACTATTTTCTAGCTGCCATGCTTATTGAAAGAGTTGAAGACTTTGAAAAATACCTTTCAGTCGAGGAGATGACAGAAATTAAGCATGACTTGGATAGAATAACAGCGGCAAAGCAAATTAAAAAAGTAAGCATCCAAGGCTATGGAGTTGAACCCATGGTTGAGCAGACGCAAGTTTTTCCTGGTCTAGAACATTTTAATATTCTACGCCCCGAGATAGCCAAAAAGATTGAAAATGTTGTGGCTTTGACAAATGCAACTCAAGCTGAAGAGTTAAAGTTTGCTTATGAGAACATACAAATCCTTTCGGAACTCCATAAGAAGCAATTACAAGCTAATGGTTTGACTGCTCCTTAAACGACAAAAAGCGCTAAAGTGTCAAAAGTTTGATCACCTTTAATCTTCAATAAGTGCTTCATAGCGTAGCCTGACGGCATATTAATCGCACTCTGTGAACTCTATGAAGTTATTGAAAAAGTACATCTTTCCATTGTTTATAATCTTCTATTTCAACAGCAATAGCCTAGCCGATGATTTTAACTTTAAAGATATCGTAGGCTCTTCAGGATTGTCTCATTTTGAGCTCGAGATGCGAGAAACTTTTCTATTACAGTTTTGTCGCAATGATAAAGAAACAGATGGCCAAGATATTTTTCAATGTCTGATGAACAGCGGCCGGCCACTTAAACCTGATCAAAAAGAAATCATGCTGGCCATCCCCGGAAATAATTTAAGGAATGGATTTTTCTCAAAATTTGAAAAGTCCGCTCTAGCGGAAATTGACTTTGAAAAAGAGCTTTCAAAAACCCCAACTGGTCAACAACTGATCCAACTTTATTCTAAAAATAAAAACGATATCAGAATTAAAATATTTTATCATCTCGAACGATCTGAAAACTTATTTTCTAATATGCTCACTCTAGAGAGGCTTGAACCTCAAGCACACACGCACTTTGGTTTTACAGTTTCGGAGAATAACAAAGCGACTATTGGATTAAACGCCTTTCAAAAAAAAGATGAGATTTTTTATACGCTTTTGCATGAACTCTATCATCTGTTTGATCCTAATTTTAAAAAAAATCCTACGCCAATAGACCTCTTTTTACAAGAAGCACGTGCTCTTGCTTTTGAATTAAGAGTGTATATCGAACGTCAAAAGATGGTCCCTAAGGACAACTATTCATTCTCAAAATTCCATGAAGAATTTCTCATCCGAACTGCAGGACAAGATATAGCTATCGATTGGTCTAAGTTAGGGTATTACTCCCGTGTTCGTTTTTTTACTCAACCAGATAAAAACAAATTTCTCTTCAATAGCGCAAAAGACACCGATTTTTTAAATATTGATTCCTCGGGAAGAATGAACATTAAAACTGTTATGGGCGGAATACCCTTCGATGAAGTTCTACTTGATCTTTTTAAAGATGAATTGCAGAAACCACAAAATGAGCAGGATCAAAGTACGATTGTTGCTCGATTATTATATTCGTTACCTAAAAATATAGACATGAAACAAATTGAATACAATTACGACGTGGCTCAAAGAATAATTAAAGCCGTTGCTACATCGCTTTCTCAAGATTACGGTTACTTGCTCGATTTTAGCCAACACGTCCCTTTACGAATGAACGGAATTAACGAACTTTCCACGGGTAGCCCACGACCTCGGAATGAAGGTGGCCCATGAGTAAAGCTGTTTCAAATATTCTAACTGCCGAAGAAGCGTTAAGTGAAAACTTAGTTCTTTTTGAAGCTCTTAATGGAAATGCGAACCTTGGAAAAGTTTTATATGATAAAATGAGCCTCGACGATATTACTCTTTCAGCACGTTTAAGCTATTTAACAGGAGACTATGAGAAAGCGACTGAGCTTGCAAAGCAAGCTCATGATACTTATTTGCTTTGCGAAATACTGATCGTTACAAATAAACTGAGTGAAGCCTTATCAGTTCTTAAAAATGAATCTATTGGACCTGTGTACTATTATTACAGTGGGGTCATTTATTCTCACCTGCGCGATTACGAAAAAGCGATTGCTTGTTTAGAAAAGGCTTATGAATCATTTAAAGTTGATACAAATTCTATTAGAAAACTGATGACTTTGTCCCATCTTGCCGTGTGCTACAATTCCAAAGGAGAAATTCATAAATCCAACCGTATTTATACTATTGCGGTAAAATTAATTAGTAAGATTGATGAAAAACGGTATCCAAGATTTTGCACCAAATTTTTCGTTAACTATGGTTTTCAGCTCATGCAAAATGGGAAACTTCACCTAGCTTATAAATATTTAAAAATGGCTGAAAAATTGATTAACTCTAACCGCTCTGAAGAATACTTTAGATGTAAAGTTTTTTTAGGCTACGTCATGAAGCAGCTTGGTTATTATCGCAAAGCCATTTCGGTGCTGGAAAATGTTAAACCCACATCACAGTATTTAAATCTTGATCGTCTTCGCTATCTGGCCGAGTGCCATATGAGCATGGGAAATTTAGAAAAATCAAAATCCATTGTCGATCAAGCGATGTTATTGGCTACTCAAGACAAATTTGCACAGATATTCTTAAATTTAGTGAGTTATCAAATTTTAAATTTTGAAGGCTCTTTACAGCAAGCCGAAGAAAAATTTAGCCACATCCAGTCCCTGTGTATTGAGGTAAAGGACGAAATTAGCCTTAGTTTTGTTTTGGGAAAAAAATCCTGCATTACGAATGATCCCGAGTTGGCAAAAATAGAAATGAGCAAACTGAATGATTTTGGATTTGAATTTGAGGCTCTCGAATGCTCTTTAGTTATCGCTACGAAACATGTGAGTGTAAATTCACATCACGAAGCTTTAACTCTAATTAATAAAATGGATTATAGCTTGTATCCTATTCAGCATATCGAGGCCTTACTGCTGAAGGCACTCTGCTTTAATTTTTTAGAGCAAAAATTTAATTCCTATACTTCTTTTAACTCGGCATTACTTCTGGCAAAAATCCGTAAAGATGATTTACTTACTGCTAAATGCTTACTGACACAAATGCACATCTGTAACAGATTTCCAGAGGTCATCAGTTTACAAAAAAAATATACCGACATTTTTAGCCGCTTTGAACCATGGCAAAAAAATCGGTTAGATGCTTTTTCAAAAGCACTTAATTTCAACGTTAAAATTAACTTACTTAAAGAAAATAAAGTCGAACAGATCTCTTTAATGGAATTTATTGCTCAAACACTTTCCGATGACAATCTATTTATAGATTTAGAAAGTCAGTCACTTATTTATCGCAATCAGGTTCATAGCGAATTACAAGATTTCCCTATGCAATGGAATTTATTGAACATACTGGCTAAATGTTCCAGCAGTCAGCCGCTAACTAAAGAAATGATAGTTACTCAGGTCTTAGAGAGATCAAATTACAACCCCATCTCTGACGCCAACAATGTCAACGTCACAGTCCATAGATTAAGAAAAAATCTTAAAAAAATATTAGGTTTTGACCCCATCATTTCTAAACAAGGAACATTTTTTCTAAGTTCGGAATATAGAATAATCATCCTATATAGTTTCTCACAAACTCTTTTATAGAACATATTTTTTAACACACAATACGACTAAAAAATTGACACAGAACTAGTTCACAACCCATGCGTCTTTAAAGACAAGAAGTAACGTATGTCCTCGGCGTAAAAGAATTTAACTTTGCTTAAAAGAGCGCTTTAAAATTTTATGAATAATCCCTCGTGACCATTTACCTCCGTTTTTTGTCGGCAGATCTAACCCTTGTAAAACATCTGCAATCTGCTGGAAGTTAAGTCCCTGGTTCTTTAACATCTTAATTTTACTTAAAAGCTCGAGCTCTTTTTGATTAGCAACAAAGCGTCCGTTAAGCTTTCTTAAGCCGTAACCGGCCCTACCCAGGCGATGTTCCTCTGCCCGAATCGGAATTTTTGCCTTATCTAAATACTTAATAACGGTTGATCTGGAGGACAAAGTCAGAGCCGCAATTTGATTGATCGTGAGCTTTTCCGTGCAGTATTTTTGGTGGAGGAAACTCGGCACCTTAAGGAGTGAAATTCTCTTAATATGCGTAATCACTCTAATTTCACCTGGAGGACAAAAAACAGTGTTACAGGTGGATTGGTGTACCACTTCTGATATAATACTACCTTTTCCTCCATTGGAGACAGATTTAACTTCTTCCGAAAATTTCCGTCGATTTATTTTCATTACACATTTGCAAATATTTTGCATCATTTTGCTTGGCAAGGCCCTTTACCTCGATCGCATTCTAATGTAATGCAGTCGCCATCAAAGAGTGAATAGAAGGATGCGTCTTTTTATTCGTTTTTTCGGATTTAATTTTTCTATTTATTTTTCGCACAATGATTTCTTTCGATTTTAAATAGATGGTTCAGTCGAACTCCTTCTCCATCTCCGCTATGTACCGAGTAAGCAAGGCAAATGCCTCTTTAAAAGAAGACGCATTGGGAACCGAGGATATGGCGTTCGCCCAACCTTGTTCAAGTCTGATTGTATTGATATCAGCAATTGTCTTTGAAAAATTCTTTGGTAATTCCGTTCCTCTGAATTTAAAACTGCGCTTCAATGCTTTACTTAAAATCGCGGCATTGGCTTTGGGAAGAAATACCGCGAGATCGTGAACATCCTTTGATCGAGAATTAGCATCGCCAAGACTGATCAAAGCTTGGAGTTTTTCCGCGATGATGGTTTCAACTGGATAAACTGACCAACTGATATCTTCATTCTGCGAAAAATAAGACGGCGTTTCCGTTTTTTGCGGCGCAGGTGTGACTGGATCACCAATTCCCATATCAAAATTAATAATCTGCGCTTTTTTGATGTTCGATAGAACTTGACCGATCCCGGCACGATAAATTTGTCGGACTCCACCATACTCACCTTGAGTCGCAAGATCGACTTGGCTTTCAAAGCGGATCCAAATACCGTCATCGACATCTGATTCTGCTCTTTGCTTCGCAAGTTCCAGTGTGGAATCAGCATCGGTTTTTACAAGGAGAGCATCAAGATCGATTGTGTATCGAGGTGATCCATAAACTCTGAGACCGACGAAGCCTCCCTTAAAAACTAAGCTGCTGCAGAGGTTTTTATCTGAGACCAATCGAGCGACCAACCTTTCAATTAGAAAAACTGTTTCGAGACTTCGATGGGGAACACCAAGCTTGTTGGCAAGAGCAATCAATTTCGCCCGAACTGGCTCATCTTTAGATCTTGTCGTCATGTCGTGATCACCTCAAAATATTTCGTTAGTACAGATTCAAGACCAAGCTCTTTTGCGGTTCTACTAAGTTTTTCTTCTGTTGTTTGTCGAGTAGAGAGCGCAGCTCGGGCCGCTTGCACCGCCGTTCTTTCACCAATTTTAGTGGCCATTTTCAGTCCCTCAAGAACAGCTCGCTCAATGGTGACGATACGATAACCGTTTTCGCTGATGATCCCACGATTCAATTTTATCTTTGAGCGAATCAGTCGGTAAAGCTGAGCATGTGTCGTTTGCGCAGGTAGAACGAGGACCCAAACTTGTCCTGGGATTTGTTCAATAAGATTGTAGTGAAACAGGGCTGTGAGACCTCCAATAACGGATTTAGGTCCAAACTTCTTACAGGCCACTTGATAGTCGATGTTTCGGCTCAGCCCGCTCTCGGGATGAACATATAAGCCGCGACCGACACGGATCAGTTTTTCTTCTTGCACCAGACGGGAAAGCCTTTGGTGACTAAATCCAATTACTTTAGCCTGAGTGAGCGTGAAGATGCCCAGTTTTTTGAGTTTTGATTCCTGTTGTTTGTTCACTTCTTTATGGTACGGCAGAACCTCACATTTTTACACTAAAATGTGAGGTTCTGCCAAAAATAAATTAGAAGCTTTGGTGCAAAATGGTTTGAATTCGGCGGAAAGAGCGCTTTAAAATTTTAGGAATAATCCCTTGTGACCATGCTTCTCTGCGCAGTATTTTTGCTGGAGGAAACTCGGCACTCAAAGGAGTGAAATTCTCTTAATATGTGTAATTACTTGAATTTCACATGGAGGACAAAAAACGGTGTTACATGACTCACGGACATTCTACCGTGGAAGCCTTAGAAAGGGCTCATGAAGCGGTCGAGGGACATATAAAAGTTTAAATAAGTTTGTCGTAGATAAGCTCGAAGAGATTGTTGAAAAATAGATTTTGTAATGGTTACTTGACGAAGGGCTGCCAAACAGTCGGGCTAAAGCTTATACAATTGAATCTGAGCCTCGCCTGCTTCTTGCATTCGCAAAAACTGCTTGAGATCGGTCTTGAGACTGCGTAGGAATACGACGTGCCAAAAAGAACAGAATTATTTACCACTGAAAGACTGGAGGGAATTACCTCTCACCATCCTTACCTTTTTCTTTTTCAAAAAGAAGACTGGCGAGAATATCTAGTCCTATTTGCCGAAATTTACGATCTTCTGGAAGATGATAATATCCGACTTCCGTTTGAAGCTGTGCGCACTATAGTTCTTAAGTTTTATGCCCCTCGACAGCTTTCAAGCGTGGAAGGAAAAATTGGACAATTTTTTTCAATGGCAATTGCCGAACTCCGTGTTTTGCAAGATTCTCACGATCAATTTGGCAATAGATTCATTGAAACGACACGCTGGGGACGTCACCTCATGCAGTTGATCGAATCCCTGCTCTCTCAGCGAACTCGCTACTCAGGTACAGGGGCCGAAGCCTTACTAGGATCGCTCAATGATATCCTTACCAGTCGTCAACAAATCACCAAGGAAGAAGCACTCTCGCATCATCGCGAAAAAATTAAGTCTTACCAAAAGGACATCCAGAGAATTCAGGAAAAAGGCTTAGATCACGCAGAATTACTTCCCATTCCTCATTCTAATGAAGCTCTCTTTAGCCAAGCAGAAGAAGCTGCCATACATATTCTTTCATCCATAGAAGACGTTAAAACAGCTATAGAAAAACAGCGGCAAGAGCTTGCCGCGCACTACTTTGAGGGCCATAAATCAGCAGGACAAAGCCTTCATGCTGTCGCTGAATTTTACGAATTACTTTTTCTTTCTCCCGAGTACGCCAGCTACATCCAGGCAAAAAGACTACTTTCTTATCTTGAAGGTTATACCGCCAGGTTTTCAATTAAAAACGTGGGTCATCTTTTACATAAAATTCGTGAAGGGGAACTGATATCTGAGCAGGAGATTAACAGATCACAACTCCGCGGCTTCATGAATCAGTTTTCATATGCAGATCACAGCATACAAGAAAAAATAAAATCACAAATTAAACTTTTACAGCAGCAAGTCTTATATGCCATCAACACTGACATTCGTGGCCTACAAAAATTACTTCACGACAGCGTTTCAAGTCTGTTATCGAACAAATCTCATGTCATAGACTTTTTTGAAAAACATCCCATTGAAATCTCGGTAGCTGCAGAGTTTGATATTGGCCAAGTGCAACTTTTTGAATTTGATATTCCTGTTGAACCAGATTCCGTTCAACTTTCTAATCATACTTTAGAATTTGAGGAACAAAAGGCCTTATTTCTTGCTCTTATGCAAGCTGAAGAAACAACTTTACAGCAAATTCTTAAGCGACTTTTAGAGCATATTTACCAACACACATCGATTGAACTGGAAAATTACAGAATTGAGCACGGTCTCGCGGAATATTATGTTCTTTGCGAAGCAGATTTGTTCGAAAAAAGAATTATCAAAACGCCGACAGGTCAAAAGGACCTTCCCATTTCAACAAAGTATGGCGAATTTATACTTCGGCAAGTTCCGGTATTTAAATTTTCACTGACTGACGGGGGTTTCCATGACGATGCCATCGAATAATGAAAAACCATTTGAATTTAATAAATCTGATCTCGAGCTGGCGGGTTGCATCCGACGACTACTTAAATCAAGATTTATTCTGCGCTCACAAAATGAAAAATGGTTTGAACTGATACTTGATCGCAGAAAAGAACTGCAAAAAATATTTGATACCATGGCGGCTCGACTTGAAATCAATGAATCGTTAAGAGTTGCTTATCTTCGACCTAGCACTGCGGAAGTAGAAGAGGCCTTAGATTACCAATTGGGTCGAAAAAAACAATTAAGTTCATTGGCATCGGCACTCATCATTTATCTTCGCCATCAAAGATTACAGTATTTTCTTCACCCCACCTCTGACCCAATGCCATTGATTGAACTCATGAACTTGCGAGAGTATCTAGAAAAGTTCAATACGAACACCCTAGACAGTCAATTTGAAAGAAGTTTTCGCAAAGCCCTCTCAGAACTCGTAGACCTGCAGATACTTATCGAGACAAAAAATGATTCTGGAATTTACGAAATTACACCCTTGTGCGAACTCCTTTTATCACAGGATAATATTTCTAATATTTACGATAAAATGACCGAATACTTTAAGTCCTTTTCAACTCATTCCGAAGAAGGGGCTCCTCATGCTTGAGCAAGGTTATAGCTTACTTCGCGTCGAAGTTTTGAATTGGGGCAATTTTCATGGTTATCAAAAATTTGATCTTCGATCTGAAGATGCGTTGCCCGGCATGTTGGCACCACCTTCTGCAAGCGCCATTCTTGGCGTCAATGGTTCTGGAAAATCAACACTGATTGATGCTCTGATGATCACTCTACTTCCCTTTGAAAACTCACTAAAACTTGGAGTAACAAACGATGTCGAATCCGGCTCATCAGGGGGAAGAACAATTAGAGATTATGTTTTGGGAAAACATTCAGCCACAAACAGTCAAAATGAAAAAATAGTTTCAAGTGCCTATGGACGCAATCAAGGATGCTCTATGGTCTGCTTACAGTTCAAACACAATCGAAGCCCTAATAAATTTTTAAGTCTTGGAAGATTGTGGTGGTATCAGAATCAAACGGTCAGTGACACTCAGATCGCATTTATATCTTATGATAAAGCCAATATCTCACAGCTCTGTCATGATTCTAAAACACCGCGCACAGCAAAAGACTTTCGACAACATATGAAGATGAACCAGCCCCATGTTCAACTTTTTGAAACTATGCAGTCTTACTTCACTGCACTGAGTGGCAGCCTGGGGCAAATTTCGCGTGATGATTTAAAAATTTTAAATAGAGCCTTTTATGTTAAATCAATATCGAATATAGATCAGTTTATCAGGGACAATATGCTGATTGAGCAAGACAGTCCCCACCTTTCTCGGATGCTAGAAAATGTCAAAAACGGACGAGAAATTGCAACCGCCATCAATACTTGCGAAACAAAAATTGCTTATATTCGAAAAATTGTTAAAGATCTCGAGCAACTCAATCAATTATCCCTACAAAAAGCTGAAAAAGAACTGAAACTGAGGGTTTTGACTCTTCATAAAGATTGGCACGAGCTCCAAGAATTCAAAGTGGACTTGGAAAAAAAATCAGCAGAGCTCTCCGCGCTTCTCGGCCAACTTCCAGGCCTTCAGCACATAAGGAAAGAATTCGAAATTGAGCAGGACCAAATTCAATCCCAACTTGCTCATCATGATTTGAATCATCAGCTGCAAAACCTAAGCCTGCAGATCGAATTTTTAGAAAAGGAAGTCCTTCGTCTGCAAACAAATTGGGATGACCTGTACGCCAAGGCTAAAAACTATGGCATTAAGATCTCCTATGAAAAAATAAATATTTCAGACTTAATTCAGACGATAGATGCGAAAAATACTGATTACGAACACCGGCTTAGCATTCTCGATGCTGAAAGTGAAAGGTTAAGATCCGAATCTTTTGAGGTGGAACGTCAAACCAAAGAACGTCGAGAAGAATTTGAGCATTTAACAAAATCAAAAACCGTTATATCAAAAGACCTTTACTCGATAAAAGAAGAGGCCATTGCAGATCTTGAAATTCCGCCCAGTTCACTGGTATTTGTCGGCGAGCTCATTAAAGTCAAAGATTCTGAACGAGAGAATCGAAAGGCAATTGAGTCGGTTTTATTTCCTATATCCCGAAATATCTTATGCCATCCTGACTATTTGAATGATTTCACCAAGTGGCTAGATGCTCGCGGCCTAAAATCCGATGTCACAGCTAAACGAATTTCCATCGAAGAATTAGATGGTAAAAATGGAATTGACAGTTTTACTCCAGCTGGCGGCGATAAGAGGTTTAGCGCTAAACAACAAATTCTCTCAATGATTGAATTACTTCCAGAAAGTCAAAACCCCTTTTTTAGATACCTATGGGCTTGGCTCCACGATACGTTTGATTATCAACTGGTTGAATTAAAAGAATTTCGCACTCAGCATGGAAAATTGGTTACACGCGAAGGGCTTGTAAAGACTGACACACGAACGATGCGTAAATTAAAGAATAATTTCCCATCCAGCTTAGGTTGGGATAACCGTGAAACCATCGAGCTGATTGCCCGGCAATTGCAACAGCTGAACACATTACATCTTCAGCTGAAAGAGTCTCTTCAAACAGCAGTTAGCAGTCATACCGAAATTTTAGAAAGAAAACGATTTTGCACAGAACTTTCAAGCCGCATTTGCGAATTTTCCGATTTTACTGAAAAAAAGAAAAGCTTAGATGACTTAAAGATGAAATTGAAACTGATTCACTCTAATAATCCGGATTATTTAAAGTTAAAAGAATCCTTCGAAGCTATAACAATACAACTGAAACAATCTCAAAAACGAGAAAGCCAGTTAGAGGCGGAAGCAAGCCAACTTGAAAAATCAATTAAAGTCATTTCAGCATTAATTCCAAGCAAAGAGGCTGAAATTAAAAACTCGAGTTTATATATGCGGCTGGTCTTCGAGATGAAAAGTGAAGCCATGCTTATTGAAGCTTTGCAAGCGGTTGAAATCGATTTGCAAAAGAAAAAAACAACTCGTCTGAATTTTGAGTCTTACTTGCAAGAAGAAGTATTTAAAATATCAACCCAGATGGACAAGACACGAAATACGGCTGCTTCCGCATTGGAAAATTATAAACAAACGTATGATGACACTAATATGCCATTTCTACTTCCTGAAAATAAAAATTTATCACAATTTGTTGAGGAGTGGTCTCAGCTTTCTGACCGTCTGCAGAATACCGAATTGCCTCAGGCTCAAGAAAAATGGAAAAAATTCTTTGATCAAATCCTCGTGGATTCAGTTAAGGACACGATTAATGAGATAAAATCAAAACTTCACGAGATTCAAAATAATATTTCGTCAATTAACGAAGTTCTAAGATTGACTAATTTTGAGGATTTACCTGATGAGAAGAGATATCTCAAAATCCACATTCAGTCTTCACATGATGACCGTGTCCGTAAATTTAGAAAAAAAATGACAGACATTGAAAAGATCTTGGGTCCTACTGTCAGATCACAGGTCGAAACCCAAAGTCAGCAAGTTATGGAAGTTCTAGTTCCCTTCGTTGACGAGTTACAAAATGATACGCTTTATCGGAATTTTGTAACGGATGTTCGTCAGCATTTTTCTTTTGAAGTACACTCTTTAAGTCGCAGTAAAAATGGCGAACAAGATCAAATTGTTGAGATCTTTTCAGGAGCCCGTCGTGATGCGAAGAGCTCTGCTCAGACTACCCAACTTGCGTATACACTGCTAGCCTCATGCTTAGCCTATCGGTTTAAATTTCATGACCCTGTGGCTGGACAAGAGACTCCACGCCTGTTGATCTTAGATGAATTCGGCGGAAAGTTTGACAATGAAAAGCCGCGGGAAATACTGAAACTTCTTGATCAGATGGGCTTTCAATCCGTTCTTGTTAGCCCTATGTCGAAAGCCGATTTGCTCGCTGAAAGCATCAGTCATTTAGTATTGGTTCACAAAGTTTCAGCAACACAATCAAAAGTTCATTCCTATCAATTGACTTCCAAACGTGACTACGAGGAACTGCTTAAATCAGGCTTGAATCATGAGCAAAATTTTAAACATTAATGAATTTTTGGATCGCGCCGAAAGAGAATATCTTTTTGAAAACAAAGTTCATTTTGTTTTTACGATCCGACGAAAAGCCCACGATGATGACTTTTATTCTCGATTGGAATCAGAACTTCAAAAGCAAAATATTTTAAAAATACATGATCTCAGGTTAGTTAAAGAAAAGTACGCCAAAATTTCTCGTCCATCAGCGGTCAGTATTGATCTTGACACTCTACTTACCCAAAGAAGCCATCTTAAACTCTTAAAATCTGAAATGGGCTTCTGGGGCGAACGATACCCAAAGATCAATTTATTATTATTTGCTAAAACGTATTTTCGCGATTCTATGGAAAACCTGGCGCTGACGTACAGTTGTGCAGAGGTGCTGAATTACTTAATTTCTCATCCTGAAATCTGCATCGGCCTTCTGCCACGCGAAATTTCTCACGGCCAATCGACCAAACTGATAGGAAAGGAGCCCCTCCTTCTTAAGATGTTTTCATGTTGGCGGGATCAATCGTCCCGCTGGAGCGATTTTTATAACTATTTCGGCTTGCTGGATAAACCTGCAGAATTTCGCATTTTTGCCCCTGAATGTTTGTTGCAAAATCAAAATTTAAAAAATTATCACGGATTGCTGTCTCGTGATTTTTTTAAAGATTATAATTTTTCAAATCTTAACGGAACACTCATTATTGAAAATTACGAGTCCTTTTATGTGGCTGCCCGACATTCGAAAAAGACTTTAATATTATGGGGCGCAGGTTGGAAGGCGGCAAGTCTACGGAGCATTTCAAAGAGTTTACCAGGTCCTGTTTTTTATTGGGGTGATATCGATAAAGAAGGCTATGAAATCTTTGCTTATCTTTGTAATTTTATGCCTGACCTAGAGCCTTTGTATATGAGCTTCAAAACCATTCACGACAACCCAGATCTCCAGCAAAAGCGGGATAAATATTTAGGACCGTATAAACAAATTCCCAAACTTCAAGACGAATACATTTGGATCTGTTCGAGGGGTTTGCAAATTGAACAAGAACAACTCCAACCCCAGTGGCCATATTGTGACAGCCTTTCCTAAAGAGAGAAAAGAAGTGTAGATGTTTAACTTTGTTGTCTAAGAAAATCTCTTAAAGCCTGAACAATCATTGATTGATACTTTTTACCATCAGCCTTAGCTTTGACTTTAAATGCGCGAATGATATTCGCGGGTACTCTAAGACTGATGAGTTGGGTGGACTCATCCTGATGACCAATAATTTTCCGAAAGGATTCTAGGAAATCCATGGCCTCTTCGGGCGTCAGATCACGAGTTTTTTCCATTGGCTTTTTACGGACTAAAGTTTTCTTTTTAGCTGTTCTTTTTTTCATTTAACTTTTCTTTAATTTTAACAATATCAATTTGATCTTGAGGACGATTCGCTTCTTCTTTTAACAATAACAAATCTTCTAGCGAGGCCACATTAATTTTGTGTCCATGAAGACTTATTTTCTTTATTCTTATTTCTTTCAGGTCGTGATTAATAAGAATATCAACGGCTCTTGAAGGATTTTTATAATCAACGAAAGACCAAGCTATTAAATTCCTATTTTCGATATACTCTTTTCTGAATTTAAAAATATCTTTGGCCTTAACCGGAATTCGAGAGGTTAACCCCAACTTGTTGAGAACCATTTCACACTTTTCAAAATCTTCTATTTTAAGTCGAATAATGAGATCAACATCGACTGTGGCACGAACGATATTGTGAAAGGCTAAAGCATACCCCCCAACAACAACGTAGGGCACCTGATTATCATGAAATGCCTGAGTCACTTCCAGGATGAACATAACGACATTGTATATACATGTATATACAATGTCAACTAAAGGAATATGAAGTTATTTTTATGGACTTAGTGCGAACGAGGGCGGGTCATTTCTCCGATGCATTACTTTTATTTTGCGAAGCCCCATTCAAATTTTTGCGGGCTCATTGGGATCAATCGATTTCATGTCGAAGTAAAGATTATTGCCATTCGTTACATGCATTGAATCCGGCATCCATAAGGACCCATTAACAATGCAATCAGTATCGTAACCCAAACGTCGCCGTGATCGATATCACGTGGAAAATCTGAAATTGTTGTCGATACTCTTAAATATACAAGAAGTTTACCCTGCGCCACTTTGTCTAATAACGAAGCCTTGAATATTGCTGACCTCGTACTTTCAGGCCGTACATCATACGACAATTTTAAATATGCGTATAAAGTAACCTGTGATTATAACGATTCAATTAAAGCGGCTTCTTATCCAGGTCAAACACAGATCTTTACCGGGCTTCTTCTCTACACAAGATCTTTGTCTTGCGCTACTTTATCACGCAATGAAGCTTTTCGAATTACAAACCTTGTTCAAAGCGGGGAGATCGATTTAGAAGATTTTAAATTGAGTTACAAAACATCGTGCAATCTTCAGAGTTCTATTGAAGCTTCTCGTTGTATAGACCGATAAATTCTCAATTAAAAGAAAAAGCCTCGTCACTAGGGGCTTTTCCTTTTCTAATTTCATATCAAAAATTATCATTAATCTGTGACCACCCGTAAAAGTGTCCAGCAATGACTAAGCTAACACCAATCAGAATAGCTTCAGGCACATGCAGCCATAAACCATAAATCAGGGGAAGCATTCCTAAAATTTGTAGACCTAAATTAAAGGGATGGAAGTGGATCAAGGCTAATTTGCCCAATGTGGTCTGCGCGATAAAATGTGGATCAACCTTGCGAACCATAAATAAACCGAAACCCGAGAAGATCACTACAGAAAGAAGCGCCGCGACCCCGTTGTTCATCCACAAAAAATAACATCCCCAAATTGTTCCAACGAGATCGAAAACGATTTTACGCGCGTGAAAACGCAGCATGATGTACCTTTTCGCAAAGGTGTAGCGAATCAGCTCGTAATGAACGTTAACATCGCTATCTTGATAGAGTTGAGTTCCCATATATCCTCCTTGATATTTGTTTAAACTTAATTAGAAATGTAGCAACAGCTGTGCCCATAAATGAATTGAGGCAATTTTACCCTTGCCATTCTTTCTATTCTATTAAAAGATGTCTCCATGAATCCTGCTCATGCGCACTTAATCTTAAATCACATCCCAGTCTTGGGTGCCTTTTCCTCGCTGCTTTTTTTGATTTATGCCCTTTGGAAAAAGGATGAAAGCTTTGTGAAGTTTACTTTTCAATGGCTCATCCTAGTTGGCCTTCTAACTATTCCTGCTTTTCTAACGGGAGAACCCGCTGAAGAACATATTGAACACATGGCTGGAGTGAGTGAAGCTCTGATCGAAGCCCACGAGGATGCCGCGCTCTATGGTTTGATTCTCACGGAGGCCATGGCGGCTCTGAGTTTACTGGGAATTTTCTTATTCAACAAAAAACCAAGTCATGCCTTGAAGCTCATTAAAGTTCTTTTGCTAGTAGCGCTTTTTAATGTGACCGCAATGATTCGCATCGCAAATTTGGGTGGAGAAATTCGCCATCCTGAAATTCGTAAAGAACAACCACCCCCGGAAAAAACCTAACTGTCTATGTCTTTGACAACTGTCAAAACCACCTTGAGCTTAACTCTAATTAAGCCATTGAAATTCAACGTCATTTTTATGGCATATTAATTGGTACGCTTCTATTCACTATGCCTTACACTCATTTAACAACTCGAATGCTTTTTGCGCTTTTATTCCTTGTGTTCAGTCTTCTGACGAACACCAGCAATGCCAACGAACTAAAGCCACAATTGATTCTTCTAGGTGTTGATGGTTTCAGTTATCAAGCCATGATTACGGCTCAAAAGAAGGGACTCTTTAAAAACTTTCAATTTGGAGCTCACGTTGCTCCATTCCCTTCAATGTCTGACGTCTCTTGGAACTCTGTCATGAAAACCACCGAGATCTTTGGCGAACAAGGGCGCTTAAAAAGTGCTGAGGCCGTTTACTTTGATGAATCAACGAAGAGTCTTGGCGGAGATGTTCGCGATTTTTATCGTCGATTAGCTAATCCAAAATATTACATGGGTGGATTCGATATCTTTTTTAATCCTTATACCGAAGGATTAATGTATTTCCCAACAAAAGAAATTCCTAAGTTAGAAATTACCAACGTCATTAATGAAATCTTAGAGTCTCCCGAAAAACCGGTTATCACGGCTTTCATTGCGGGACCTGATTCGATGGCGCATACCCAACAAGGTAAACTGTATCCAATCTTAACCTTGCTCGATCAAGAATTAAAACGTCTTGAAGAAGGTCTGCGAAAGAAGGGATTAGCTCCACAAATCCTTATGATCTCTGATCATGGAAATATTGGTCGTTTCGCCGAAGGCAGTAATGAAGTTGAATTAATTAAAATTCCTTTAGCTGCTGCTGTTAAAAATTATGGTTTCCGCTTTGTCGGCACTTTAGAAAAAGATGAAGATGTCGCTGTTCCTATGCTCGCATTGGGTTCGTGGGCGCCGGTCTATATGAAAAATCAAAGTCGACGCCAAGAACTTTTAAAAAAGTTTTCTCAAGAAGCGTGGTTTGATCTTGGAGTTTTTATTGTTAAACATGATCCGTCGAATATCACCCTTCGTGTGATTGGTAAACAAACCGAGGCCGAGTTAACTTTTAACAAAGTTGAAAATCGCTACACGTGGAAAAATATTTCTGGGAAAACGCTTAATATTGATTCTTTTACAAACTTGACTGAAGGACAAACCACTCGCCTAGCGGTAAAATCAAATTATCCCGATGCATTTTATCGTCTTGTTCGTTCGGCCCTTAGCAAAGATTTTAATTTTCCAGATATTCTTCTTACCTCTAAAGATGGCTACTGCTTTGATCACAGTTTATCCCAATTCACAAAGATGTACCGCACTCATGGTTCACTTTCTGAAGGATCAACTTTGGGCCTTGTGGCTTCGAACTTTAGGCATGTTCCGGAAAGATTGCGTTCTCAAAATATCCTCGAGTATTTTGGGATTAAGGCCGAGTCTCTTTACCAAAAAACTTATATGGCTCATATCGCAAAACCAAATGAAACCATAGAGCTTTTGAAAGCCAACGTTAAGACGGGCGTAGCGACAAACGCCCGCGATCTTTCAACGAAAAATATTTTCCGCCACATCACTCGTTTTATTGCGGATACACGTCCATTCTTTTTGGTGGATGAAATTAATGAGCTCGTGGCAGCCTTTAAAACATTATTTGGAGAAAACCATAAGCCAAGACATTCTCTCCCAAAATTTGACCCTAGCCGTTTTGATTTTAAAACTCTTCTTAAGCCCGAAGATATTGGTGCCTTAACTGATGCCGTACTTAAAAATCCTGACCTTCCGAATTTTAAAAATGATCCTGACGTGAAATCCATTCTTCGACGTGTTCAGAAACAAACAGGCTACAGTGTTGATACGAACACTTCCAACCCTTACCCTGAAGCCGGTGGAAATGGAGTTCATTCGAAACGTCTCGCAATGAAGGTTTTCCAAATCCCACCTTTGCTTGAAAAAGCCCTATCACTCCAAGAAAGAACCCACCTGCCCGAAACAAGAGACCTTCAATTTGCCCAGTCTTGGACAAGAAGCCGCTCGCGTCTTATCGGTTCGCCGGAGAAACTTGCTTTCGCTTCACAAAACAAAACGGTTGTTGAAAGACTTTTTAACGAAACTCTTAAAGAAGCCACTTTAGAAGATCGCATTTTCCCAACACCATTGCCGCGAATTTATAATCGTCAACTTAAGAACCTAACCATCGTTTACGTCCCTGGAATCTATAACAGCATCTTTGATAAAGAAATTTTCAGTTTAGGTTTGAAAAAAATCGAAGAAGACTTTGGCTTACGAGTATTACAAGCGCCCACGGAAAGCACTTGTTCGACAAAATACAATGGCGAAATTCTAATGAGATTTTTGAATCAGGACTTAATTCAGCGCCGTGAAAAATTAGGAATTAATACAAAATATTTAGTTATTGGTTACTCAAAAGGTGCAGTGGACAGTCTCGCGGGTTTTGCAACTTATCCTGACTTCGTTTCAAAAAATATTGTTGCGCTTTTATCAGTTGCCGCCCCACTGCATGGATCTTCAATTTTAACTCGTACTGACCTTCCTTTTGATTTGGTTGAAGCTCTCTCTTCGAGCAAAGCTCCCGAAGCTTGCCGCAAGGAAGCTGTAGCTGGAAAATCAGTGACTCCCGCTGCTGTTGCTAGCTTTTGGCGTCAGTATGGACAGTCATTGATTGGGCTTACTCGTTACCTGTCGGTTTCTTTTGTCAGCGAAATGGAAGAAAGCCACTTGTTTATGAAAGCAACAAAATTAATTGCTCAATTCGACGAGGACAACGACGGTGTTGTCACCATTTCTTCGTCTCGTTTCCCCGAGAGTTTAGGGGCCGTTGATCTTGGAAAAATCACCGCTGATCATCTGGCAGGTGTACTTTCTTCACGTTTTGATCAGAAGTCATTTTTTCAGGCTTTGATAACGACGATGGCAGAACTTGGAATTGATGACGAAAAAGAAAATCTTAAATGGAATCTTCACCAAATGGTTCGACAAGCTAATAAGAAAAGTAACGATGGACGAATTTCCCTGACAGAAACAAATCAGGGCCTGACATTTTACCGGACAAAAAATCTGATACTCAGAAGCAAATTGTTTTCGAACGTCACGAACACTTACGAGGCTAACCGTTTAATTTTCCCTCCATCGATTGATCCATCGGCTTCCTATATCCCCAAAGTTAAGCTCCCTGAAAATCAACTGCGCTATGACCCGTACAACACTTTGGTTCTAAAAAATATGAGCGATATTTTGGGAAAGGCGAAAGTCATCCCATTAAGTCCAAAAGAATTTCCATCGGGAATTAATTTTGATATTAACCATCAAAACATGGTGCAGTTCCGCATGGACCATCAGTTCAATTATGAAAGCACGGCTCCCTTGGGCGCTGATGACAACGACAAAAATGGTTACGATATCGTTAATCGAAATAATAACGACCCTTGGCTGATCATGAATTCGAAAGGAACTTCGGTACGCATGACGACGATGTCCTACCGCTTTCGCCCCGTGGACTTTCCGAAATTTTATACACGTCTGATGGTCACTAAACCGGTCGCCGATGCCCAGGTGATTAAAGGCGGAACTGGAAAAGACGATTCTGCATTTCAAGCCTGGTTTGTATTACGTGTTGGCAACGCAACGAAAGATCGTAGCCTGGTTGATCCTTCAAAAGATAAAACCATTCTCTTTGGCTATTATTGGGGAACTCCGACCTCGGGTTTTGAAAAGCAAACCGGCCAGATCTTCGAAAATTACTATTCGAACAAGAATTATGTTGCGGTAACTCTGCCTGAAGCTAAACAAATTTTACTTGAGGACCCCAAAAAAATAAATCAAGAAGTGCAGGTCTCCCGAAACTTCGCGGCTGATTTACAAGCCGCTTTCCCACAGTTGAATGTCAATGACCTCGAAGTTATCGCGATCACCTTACAACATGATTCAAATGATACAAAAAGTGAATCTGGGGCCCTGTTAAAAACTTTGAAATTATTGCCCTAAGCTACAGAGAAAATTTCTTTTTTAAGCGAGCTAAATTCTCGGCGGAACTGCGCACCTTAAAGCGAGTGCCTTGCTCATTGTAGGTTTCTTCAAGGACTCGCATCTGATGGCGCATTTCCCCAATCGCTCCTTTTTGCGTAAAGGGAATAAAGATCTCGTCTTCAACCATATCGGACTCGAAAAATGAAATCAGTTTTTCTCTCAGACGTTTTAGATCTTCTTTATTGCGAGTCGAAAGTAAAAAGCCCTCGGGGAATTCCGCCTTTAAACTTTCAATTTGTTCCGCAGTTAATCTGTCGCTTTTATTGAGAATGAGTAAACGAGGAACTTCCGTCGCTCCCACCTCACCGAGCACGCTTTGGGTCACTTCCAACTGTTGACGAAAAGTTACATCCGAAGCATCAACAACGAAAAGTAAGAGTGAAGCATGTAAAGCCTCATCCAAAGTTGATTTGAAAGAGGCCACCAAGTCGTGAGGTAATTTTTTGATAAACCCAACCGTGTCTGACAACAGAATTTTTGGCTGAGTTTCGGGGAATACAGGCCTGACCGTTGTGTCTAAGGTTGCGAATAATTTATCAGCGACTAAAACTTCACTGCCAGTCATGGCTCTCATCAACGAGGATTTCCCCGCATTCGTGTAACCAACAAGAGCTACCGTAATTTCTTTGCTTCTTCGGGACCGACGCACTAAGTGTTCATTTTCGATCGAAGACAATTCTTGCTTTAACTCTTTGATCCGGTCACGAATATGCCGACGATCCAATTCCAAACTAGTTTCACCGGCGCCTTTTCCCCCAACACCACCGCCTTGACGGTCTTCACCGCCACCGGTTTCACGCAAACGGGGCGCGATGTAGGTCAATCGAGCGATTTCCACTTGCAAGCGTGCGGCTTTTGTTCGCGCATGTCTGCTAAAAATTTCGATGATCACACCGGTTCGATCTAAAACTGTTGCTCCTGTTGCACTTTCCAGATTCCGCAGTTGTGAAGGAGATAAATCACAATCAAAGATGATCACTTCAGCAAGTTCTTTAGGCGCTTGGTCACTGCTTTCTTCTTCAGGATGTTCTGCTTCTTCGCTGTTGGATTCAGACTCTTCTTCGGGCGTTTGGTTTTTTTCAAATTTCAAAGCGGCTTTGGATTTTTTATGGATGACCGCCGAGGCCACGAGACCTGTGCCTCCTGACCACTCAGCCAAAGTTTTAAGACGGCCTTCTCCTAGAACAGTCGCGCTGCCCGTCGAGGAGCGCTTTTGGCTCATCTGCCCAATAACTTGGTAACCCAAGGTGTGGACTAAGCGAGAGAGCTCTTGCAGCGAAGCTTCGTTTTCTTCCTTGGTGACTCTGGGCAGTTGCACACTGACAAGAATGGCTTTTTTCATAATCCTCTTTTACCTTGAACAGAGATGAAATCCTTGCTCTGACAATAGCCTTGCCAGAGACTTAATTTCAATATTATAAAACTTCGACGGAGCTGCTCATGAGTAAAAAAGATATTTTTGGTGATGAAGTTTTATCCAAAGAAAATGATTTTGGTTCGCTTTTAGAACAAAGTCTAAATACCAAAGGCCTTAAACCAGGTGACAGTTTAAAAGGCGAAATTCTGACCATTAATAAAGAGTTTGTCTACGTTTCAACGGGCACTGCGGCCGACGGTCACCTTCCCGTTCGCGAAATTTGGGATGACCAAAAAAATCCCAAACATAAAGTCGGCGATATCATCGATGTCGTTGTCTTAAAAGTTCGTGAAGGTGAAGTTTTACTACGAGCAAAAAATGCAAAGGGTTCATCTCAAGATGTTGAAAATCTGGAAGATGCATTTGATATGGAACTTCCCGTCGAAGGAAAAGTTTTAGAACTGGTTAAAGGCGGCTACCGCATCGGGATTGGCACTGAAAAAGCCTTTTGTCCCTTGAGCCAAATTGAATTACGCACTCCGAGCGAACCGGAAACTTATGTTGGGAAAAAATTAGATTTCATTGTAACCGCTTATGAAAACAAGGGACGAAACATCGTTGTTTCCCGACGGAAAATTCTTGAACTGAACCAAGCCGAAGTCGAAGGCGAAATGTTGGAAAAAGCCCAAGTGGGCGATCTGTACGATGGAACCATCACCCGTTTGGAAAAATTTGGCGCCTTTGTGCGCTTGGAAAATGGTTTGGAAGGGCTTATTCCTGTCTCTGAACTTTCTTGGTCTCGGGGAGTAAAAACTGAAGACGTCGTTAATGTCGGAATGACAGTCAAAGTGAAACTTCTAAAAATTGAAGACGAAGGCAATCGCTTACGTATGTCCTTTTCCCTGAAGCAGGGCGGTGGCGAAAGCGATCCGTGGACAACGATCATGCAAAAATTTCCCGTAGGCAGCGTCCATCAAGGAACCGTGGAAAAAAAAGAATCCTATGGCCTTTTTGTCAATATTGCTGGTGGAATCACAGGCTTATTGCCTAAATCAAAATGGCGGGACGCCGTCGAAGGCAGCCAATATGAAAACAAGAAGCGCGGCGATATCCTGCAAGTTCAGATCGATGAACTGAGGCTGGAAGAGCGGCGAATTTCCTTGGGAATTCCTGGGGAAGCCGTTGATGAGTCCTGGAAATCCCACACCCAGGCTGCAAATAAAAGCTTCGGAACTTTTGCCGATCTTTTAAACCCAAAAAAATCAAAATAAAAAACTTCGCTTGCAATTGCATCGCGGCCAAGGTTAGCCTTGGAAGAAGCATTTCCAAGAGCCTCCCTAGGAGCGTTCTTCGTGAGATGCGCAACCAACAATTTTTTTCATGAGCTTGCACTGGCAATGTTCCTGAAAGACAAAAGGAGTTACAATTATGCTCAACAGCGAGCTTGGCACCTCTATGCGCTTTCAAACTCTCAAATCAGCTCTGCACTTCCCCGAAAGAAAAGTTGAAAAGCCAACAGGCATCAACACCCCGGTCTCTGAATATTTTGGAAATTTAACTTTTGGTCTAGCGCAAATGCGCGAAAAACTTCCTCGGGATGCTTACCAAAATTTATTAAAAACTTTAGAGCAGGGAAAAAAACTTCCTAAAGAAACAGCCGAAGCCATTGCCTCGGCCGTTAAAGAATGGTCCGTCAATAAAGGCGTTACTCATTTTTGCCACTGGTTTCAACCGATGACAGGTCTTACTGCTGAAAAGCACGATGCCTTCATCACAATTCAATCTTCTTATCATTCTGAAATACGAGTCATTGAAAGATTCACTGGCTCACAATTAATTCAAGGTGAACCCGACGCTTCAAGCTTCCCCAGCGGAGGCATGCGCTCCACCTTCGAAGCCCGCGGTTACACCACTTGGGATCCATCTTCTCCGATGTTTATCATTGAAGACGAAGCGGGAAAAACACTGTGCATTCCCACAGTCTACTTTGGATACCATGGTCAAGCCTTAGACTGCAAAACTCCTCTGCTCCGCTCGATTGAAGCCATCAACCATCAGGCCTGCGACTTTTTAAAACTGATCGGCGATGTTGATGTAAAACGGGTCAATGTCACTTTGGGTGTCGAGCAAGAATATTTTTTAATTGATCGTAACTTTGTTGCCCTGAGACCTGACTTAATTATGACAGGTCGAACTTTACTGGGATCTTCTTCCCCCCGTGGACAACAATTGGAAGATCACTATTTCGGAGCCATCCCTAGTCGTGTTAAAAAATTCATGCAAGAAGCTGAATTTGAACTTTTCAAATTGGGCATCCCTGCGAAAACTCGTCACAATGAAGTTGCACCTAGCCAATTTGAATTAGCTCCTATCTTTGAAGACGCGAACGTAGCCGCTGACCACAACACTTTAACGATGGAAATCTTAAAGAAAGTGGCCCTTAAACACAACTTTGTTTGTTTAATGCACGAAAAGCCTTTCGCAGGAATTAACGGAAGCGGCAAACACAACAACTGGAGCATTTCCAACGACAAAGGTGAAAATCTTCTCGAGCCAGGAACTACTCCCCATCAAAATTTGCGTTTCTTAGCCGTGATGGCTGTGGTTATCAAAGCTGTTTATGATCACTCAGCAGTTCTCCGCGCCTCCATAGCGAGTCCGGGCAATGATCATCGTTTAGGTGCTAATGAAGCTCCACCAGCTATCATTTCAGTTTTCTTAGGCAGCATGCTTGAAAAAGTTTTCAATGACATTGAGCAGGGAAAATCTTCACAGGCCACCGATGCGCAAATCATCGACTTGGGCGTGGGAAAAATTCCGAATATTTCAAAAGACTACACCGATCGTAACCGCACCAGTCCTTTTGCATTTACCGGCAACAAATTTGAATTCCGCGCTGTTGGTTCTTCGACAATTGTTTCAATTCCCATGACGTTTTTAAATACGGCGGTTGCAGCCACTTTCCGCGAAGCTTCTGAAAGATTGAAAGGCCTTATTAAACAAAAAGGCACTCGGGACGAAGCCGTTATGGAATTGGTTCGCGAATTCGCGATTGAATCGAAAAATGTTCGTTACGATGGCAATGGCTATTCTCAAGAATGGCGGGACGAAGCAGCTCGGCGTGGACTTCCTGTTTTGAACAGCACGGCCGAAGCTCTTGAAATTTTTAAACAGCCGAAAGCGACCGATTTCTTGACGAAAGAGAACGTTCTTTCCAGTGAAGAAATCACTAGCCGCTATCACATCATGGTCGAACGTTACATTAAGACCATTGATATCGAAATCGATACTCTTTTAGAACTTGTGCAAACTTACGTGATCCCAACCGTTGAAAAACAATTGACCAAACTTCATCAATCCCACCAAGCCATGACTTTGCCTTCTTTAAAAACGAAGCATATGGTTCGGATTGCCAACCTTCAGAAAACTTTTGAAGACATTCTGACTCGCCAAGAAGAGCTCATGAAACTTGTCGACCAAGTACAAGGTCTGCATGACGAAGGTCAACGCATGAAAAAATTAGCTAGTGAGGTTCAGCCTTTAAGCTACAAATTGCGTGAAGCTTGTGATGCTGCCGAGAAATTGGTTGCAGATGAGCTCTGGCCGTTACCAAAATACAGAGAGATGTTGTTCACAAATTCTTTATCATAGATCACGGAGGATCCTATGCATTCTCGAATTGTGTTAGTCAGTTTGTTCTCGGCTCTTATTTCTTGCACTGGAGTTGCTAAAAGGACGACGGCAGCGACAAAAGATCGCCCCGTTGTACTTCCTCCGAATCAAAGCGAATTAGCTACCGGCTGTGCTAAAGAGGTCGAGAGCTTACCCAATGATCATTTCATTTCCCATCGGGCTTACACCTTGAGCTACAATTTCCACCATCGCGTAGCGAATTGGGTGTATCACCGTTTAAGTCGGGAAAATTTAAAAAACAGTTGCTCGAAAAGGCAGGATAAATTCAAAGCCGATCCCGAGCTCACAAAAGCTAACCTGCCTGCGGTATCAGAAAAAGATTACCAGGGAAGCGTCACGGGATTTGATCGTGGACATATGGCTCCATCAGCTGATTTCGCTTGGGACAATGATATAAACAAAGAAAGTTTTTTCATGACGAATATGGCTCCGCAAACAGTGAGCCTAAACCAACGTGCATGGAATAACTTAGAGGATCGCTTGCGCCTTTGGGCCTGCGGTCACGGGGAACTGCGTGTTTATACTGGACCGGTGCTGAAGCCGGGATTGAATCGACTTAAATCCTGTGTTTCGGTCCCTGAACAATTTTACAAAATAGCGGTCTCTTACAAGGATGGTAAATACAAAGGAATCGCCTTTATTTACAATCAAACAGATGACAAAGATCCTTATCGCGAAAGGGCTGTAAGTATTAGGGAAGTTGAAAAGGCGACGGGCATTGATTTCTTTAAAGACGAGTTCTCTCCCGCCGTCCAAGAGACTTTCGAGAAGGAATTTAACTGGGCTGATTGGGACGGAACCGAGCAAAATTGTAAGGCTTGCCCGCAGAATCCTTAAAAAAAGTATAAACTTTATTTTACATTTGCCCATTTTGTCGGATAAAACTAAATCTTCTTACTTTATTTTTTGGAGGAACAATGACTAAACTGTTTGATCGAGTGACTAATCCATCCTCGGCTGCAGACTCCTCATTAGGACATTCGCACTTTGATTTAAATATTCAAGGGCTCGAGACATTCCTCCTGTGCCGCCAATTTTCAACCGAAATCGGCTCTTCATTGGAATCCCTTTTTTCAAAATACTCTCTGTCCTTCGGAAAGTTTAATATTCTTATGCTCTTATCAAAATCCCAAACAGGCTTAATGCCGTCAGAGATTGCAAACTTTTGCGGAGTCACCCAAGCCACTATTTCAGGACTATTGAGCGGCTTGGAAAAAAATCAAATTGTTGAACGACAACCTCACCATCAAGACGGCCGAGCTTTTGTCATTCGCCTGACCGACAAAGGCCAAGAGGTTTTCACTCAATTACAGCCCGAGTTCTGTAAAAAAATCGAGAGAATCTTTCTGACCTTAGATCCAGCCGAAGCGACTCTGCTGCAAAAAGTTTTAAATAAGCTGAGAATTGAAATTCAAAAAGACAGTCAACTGAACTAAAGGACAGAATCCCTCAAGTCATCAGCCCAATATTCCGATGGATAAGCATATCCAGAAAGGTGGGCGATACGATATGAGTCAATATAATCTTCCCAGTGTTTATCAGTTTTTACTTCACACTCCAGAACAAGGCTTAAGAAAAATTTTGGTTGATCCTAAAGGTTTAACCGATGTTCATTTCAGTTTAATGATGAAAATAGTCCGCAACTGTCCAGAAGCTATTTTTTGTGATCATTTTGATAAAGGCACTTTCCCTAAAATCAAAATGAGCCCTAACGAAACAAAACTCAAAGAAAAATTCTGGCAAGATTTGACTAAGACCCTCGATCAAAGAGGACTTCTGAGCCCTGCCGATAAAGCCGCCTAGTCGTGAGCTTGGCTACCCAAATTCAAAATCTAAAAGGGCCGCTGATAGCGGCTCTTGCTTTTGAAAAACGAGAAGCTGAACTGGCTGAAGAAATGGGACCAGAAGCTCTGCAATTTGGAAGGCTCTTTGTTGCACCCTCAGCATCGATTAAACAAAATTTAGTTTGGTGTCAAAATCTATGGCCAGAGACTTTACTCCTTCCCTGCCCTTCCATCACACAGGGGGCCTCTTCTTTAAAATCTTTATCACCACGATGGGCTTTGTATTCTTACGAAAATCATCGCCGTGCTCAGCTGATCCAAGAAAAATTAAAAACTTGGGCCCTAGGTGAAATTAAATTTTTACAAGATTTTGATAAAAAAACATTTGGAGCTTGGACTCTGTTGGAAAAAGATTGGATTTTAGCTTGCACCAAACCTTTGGGAGTTGCCCCACTGGGTGAATTTCAATTTATGGAAAATCGCCAATTTCCTCCGACCCGAGCTTATTTGAAGCTTTGGGAAACTTTCACTTTTCATCTGCACCCACCTGAAAAATTAGCCCAAGTGATGGATTTAGGCAGTTGTCCTGGGGGATGGACCTGGGTATTGCAAACCTTGGGCTGTCAGATTTCAAGCGTCGACAAGGCTCCCTTAGATAAAAAAATTGCGTCCCTTCCGCGCATTCAATTTTTAAAAAAAGATGCCTTCGCTTTAAAACCGGATGAGGTTCCCCCACTGGATTGGCTTTTCAGCGATATTATCTGCACTCCTGAAAGATTATTCGAGTTGGTTCAGTCTTGGAGAGCCTCGGGCCGAGTGAAAAACTTCGTCTGCACCATTAAGTTCAAAGGCAAAACGGATTTTTCGATGATCGAGAAATTCCAGAAAATTCCGGGCTCACGGGTGATTCATTTGCTTCACAATAAACACGAAGCCACTTGGCTGTGCGTGGAAAAGCCTTATTGGCGTTAAGCATCCAGCAGATTCCTCGATCTTTGTTAACACTGGACGGCCTTCTTTTTTGATGCTAGATTTCGTCCTCAGAATATTGAATTCCAATGATGCGCGGGTGGTGGAATTGGTAGACACGCAGGTCTCAGAAGCCTGTGGGAGCAATCCTGTGAAGGTTCAAGTCCTTTCCCGCGCACCAGTGTTCTCGTAACACTACCCTGTCCTCCATTAGGTACAGGTTTTTCCGCTTCCCCTTTCCCTATAACAAATTGAAGTTTATATGTTCCAGTTTCTTGGCAAGGTTCCGCAATTACCGCATTGAAAAGCTTAGCATACGCTCCTTTGATATGGACTGGGTCTGCTTTTTTGGAAATCAGATTTTGAATTTTTTGAGCTATTTCCAATCTGTCTTTAAATTGGTCGTAAAAATTATCGGTTACGACAGCCTGTTTTCTTTCCAACGTATCAAATTGCGCTTGAAGTTTCGAAGTCTCTGTATTGATTCTGTCAACTGAAGTTTCAAATTCTTTTGTATACTGGCCGCGCTTTTCACGAGAACCATCCGCTAATAAGGCTTCAAATCGAAGTTCAGCGCGTTTTTTTTCTGCCTTAAGTCCTTCAATCATATCCAAGAATCTTTGCTTTTCACTTTTAAGCAAGCTTTGGCGAGTTTCTGACTGGGAATGGCGTTTAACAGCCTTAAGCAGTTTTTCTGAATCTTTGATTATCTGAACGACAGCTTTTGAAGCTCCAAGCTCGGCTTCATCAGCATCAATACGAAGCTTTTTAGCTTTGCTAAAGTAATAGTTCTTTCTACCACCGTTACCATTAGCACCGGTCCCATGAAAAGTCGAACCGTCAGGCAACTTAATCAGGCCATGAAGAAGATAAACTTTTTTAAGCTTTGTATTTTTACGAAGATGCTCTGAATTTCTGGTAATGATAGCTTGCGCTTTATTCCACAAATCTACTGAAATCACCGGTTCATAATCAAGTTCTACGACTTCATATCGTTCATAAGGCAACAAAAAACGATCATCTTTATTCTTATTTTTATGATTCCGCTCAACTTTTCCAGTTAATTTGAGATTAGTTAAATACTTGTGCAGCGTTTTCGAATTGAATTCATGACCAAATTTATTTTTAACACCTTTGCCTTTAATTTCCCTCAAAGTTACAGCTTCTGATTCGGTAGAAACGAAAGTTTCAAAAATCCAGTTGGCAGTTTTTGCTTCCGCAGAATTAATCTGATAGGCACCCGTAACAGGATTTCCATGCTCAATCTTCTGATCAAGACCTAGAATTGGACGAGTTGAGTTCAACCGTTTCGAGATTGTTAGGCGTGTGTGGTTACTTTCCATTTGTCTTTTTGAAGTGACGGATGATTCCAATGAGGCTGCGCCCGCAAGTTGATTGAGAATGTGCCTTTGAATTGGATCGCGAGGATTGAGTCTCAATCCACGAACAACGAACTCGCAGTCTCGCTCTACACATCTATCCATAAATATGTGCCAGGTGAGATCATCTCTCGTAATTCTCGACAATTCTTTAGCAATAACAAATTTGTAAAGGCTTCGATCGATTCCATCTTTTAATGCATTAAACTCTGGCCTTTTATCACTTTTTCCAGTGATACCAGGCTCAATAAAAAACCGAATAATCCGGTAATTGATTTTATTCTCTCTCGATTTTATTTCAGCTTCAGAGGCCGTGATGTGAACTTGCTGTTCTAGAGAACCTTTTTCTACCATAACTTGCTTATCGGTCGACAACCGCAAGTAAGCGCAACCTTCAATGGTTGGCCATGTTGGATCTAAAGGCTTCCACTCGTCAATATGCCTTTCGGCAATCTCTTTACACTCGCTGACGATCTTTGCAATGAGCGCTTTTTTTTCTTCTCTAGTTAATTTTTTTTCAATGATCCTCATTAAAAACCTCCTGAATTAAATTCCCGTAAACACGGCTAAAATTTTCGATAATTTCCGAATCCAAATCTCCAATAATCTCATATGAGTTCATGACCAGCGTGTGATTCTTGACTCGCTTTCTTTTTTCTCTTTTATTTTTTTCGTCTCTTTTCTTTTTTTTCTTCGCATTGCTGCATGACTTACAAAAAGATTCTTTTCTTTCACCCTTACTATAAAAATCAGAGAGATTTTTTTCGGTACTACAACCAGGGCAAAACTTTAAAGCTAGCGCGCATGCATCGTTATTCAAAACTTAGCTCCACGATTTGCAGAGTCCAGTGCATATTAAAATTTAAAGAAAAAACCTATGTGCAGCTGCACATAGGTTTCGAGTGGACATAACTAAAAATTGGAGCGTTCCTATTGAGATCGGAGGCCTTAATGAGGACAAAAAAGAAAGTAAATGAGACTATCGACACTTTGGGAACTAAGTGGACACTTCCTCCTGGCGCAGAAAATTTTGTTAATGAATGCCAAAATTATATCTGGGAAATTCATATAGAAATCGCAGGATACGCAGCCTTATTTCGAAATCTCAACAGTTGCGATTTTAGTGCAAGCGAGCTTTATGGCGTGAGCCTTTTACTCATGAGAATTTCAAAACGTCTTGGAAGAATTCATGAATTTCTTGAGCAAACAACTCAAGAAGAATCTTCTCCAAAGAAATCAAACTAGTTCTTAAATAGTTACTCCATCACTTCCAGGCTCTTCTTGAGGTTCACTTTTTTGTCCAGATTTTTTAGTTTTAACAACAAGATCTAATGTGGGTTCAGTCTGACCATTTTTTTTCGCCTTCTTTACGTCTCGAAGCAGTTGTCGCAAAAAACTCTCTTCATCATAAAATCGCTCGATCAGCGTACTTATATCTTTGCTGCTGAGAATGTCCGGATCTTCGTCAAATCGCCAGTTCAAAAAGTCCTTTCGAGTGATACGAACTCCTTTCTTTTTGGTCTGAATTTGGTCTATCCAATTTGTGATTTTTTTTGAAGACGTTTCAGAAAGCGCGATATGTTCCACTTGTTTCTTTGCTTTCTGCTCAGTTAATTCTTCAGACATTCTCGACTCCTTTTAGTCTTTGGTTTGCGATTTGGAAATACTCTTCAGACTTTTCGATCCCCAGAAATTGGAATCCCTCAAGGAGTGCTGCCAAGCCGATGCTGCCGGAGCCCATGAAAGGATCGAGAACACTCCCTGAAGGTGGAGTGACTGTTCGAGCTAGATAGCGCATCAGATTGATTGGCTTGACCGTTGGATGATGGTTGCCAATTCCGCGCTCGGCAGAAGATGGCTTTTTGCAGTACAGAAATGGCGAATCCATTTCGACGTTGAAGAAATATGTCGACACGTCCGAGGATTTTCTTCCGCTCTGTCGATTGAGCAGTTTAGAAATTTGCTCGTTCTTGCTCAGCAATACATTCGTGGGAAACCGACCTTTGGGATGTTGGATGTACGTTGATGCTTCACTGCGTTTTGCGAAGTCCCACATGGCTGAGTCGCCTCCATTGAATTTCAAATTGGATGTCGATGGAATTTTCTCACCTTTAACGGGAGTACGAATGCCGTCGATGTTGATGGCTCCTGTTGAGTATTTCTTCACGTTAGCAGCAATGTTGTGTTCTGAAATTGGCTTTTGAATCAGAATCCAGTGCTCACTTGCAGGCTTGAGCGCCGTCCCCCAGCCGCGCCATTTCAATGAATCCTTATGAGTTGGTTCCGAAATCTCTCGATCCTGACTCTTGAAGGTCGCACCGTGAAGACCGCCTGCATCTCGAGTGTAGGCTCCAACGACCTGACGGTCCTTCCAGTTTTCACCCAGCTCATGCGATGGGCGAATAAGCGGCATCATCCATTCAGGTGGAGCACCAAAGATCGGTTCGAGCTTTTCCCATCGTTCTTTTGTCGGAATGTGCGGTTGCTTGTGGTCAGGTCCAGCTGTCCAATGAGATGCTCCGCCTTTTACTCCGGTGATTTCATCAATCTCGCGGTTCGTAATACCGAGTTCGTCTCGGCGAGCACGAATCCATCCCGTAACTTTGTAGATGAGATCCGTGTCCACGTATTTTGCGCGATCAAGTGCTTTGTCGATGGCTATATTTTTGGGAAATCCGCTTCCAAAGATATGAACAACGACATCTTTGACCAAAAACCCTGAATCCTCGATTGCCATTGCGGTCCAATGAGAAGTTCGCGGCAATGCCCAGACGAATCCATGAGCGCCCGGTTTCAAGGTTCGATAGCATTCTTTCATGATGCTTGAGAGCCAGCGAATCCATTGATCACGGCCACCTTTGTCTTTGTCCCAATCAAAACCCAGCAGACCGATTCCTGCTGGCGGGTCCGTGACGATAGAATCGAATGAATTTTCCGGGAAGGTTTGAAGAACTTCGAGCGAGTCGCCGTTGAAGATATGATGATTCACGATGAACCCTTTAAAAGAGTTTTTCGTGTCTCTTGAAAGTGGAAGACTACGGGCTCTTAGCGTTTAGTCTTTTGACCAAGACCCGGCATCTTCCAAGATAAAGACCTTGTGTGATTTAATAAACTTGTTCCCTTCGATCGTGTCGGGAATGATGACCGATCGAATCTTCGGCTTCGTCAGAAACGGAAATTCATCTTCCACTGACTTCGAAATTGGATTTAATTTGTCGCTGGTCGATTTCTTTTCTTTTTCTTTGAAAGCAAGATAGCTAATTAAGCCTCCAATGCCTGCGCCGATGACCATTCCAAAACCGCCGCCTCCTTGCAGATTTTGGTTATTTCCCATCGCGTCCCCAGCAATTCCACCAACTGTCGCGCCCAACATGACTGACTTTCCAACTGTTGAGCAGCCATTCAAGAGCAACAATAAAGAAAGCAAAGCGGCCTTTATTAGTAAATCCATATATTCATCTCCTTTCTATTTTGTAGTGAGTGACTTAAAAACCTTCCCCGTTTCGGGGGAGGCGGTAAAGCGAAGTTGACGACGGAGGCGTAAGCCGAAGGAGGAGACTGAAGCGAAGCCGGTGGGGGCCATGCAGACGTAGGCTGCATGGGGGTCTGTCAGCGGTTTTAGCGTTTTGATGAAATTTGATAAAAGACTTAATCCAGTAGCTTTTTTGAATTTTCAAGAAGCGCTAAAGCCGCTCCGTAGGAAGGCTCTGGGAAGGGCCTAGGAAGGGGCGAGTGCAAAAGAATATCTGCCGGAGTTTTGCAAGCAAATTTGCCTGATACGAACGGAGCATACCAGCCGCGAGCTTGGAAGTCTGAGAGTAATATGAAGTGATGTTTCTGCATTTCGCGCACATTGAAATGCTCGAAAGTTCGCTTGATAGAATTCAAAGTTACTTTCGAATTAACCAACCAAATGACTAAGTCGATGGATTGTTGGATATCATAAAAAGCCACAAGTGGTTCGTATCGGTTCTTCGACTTCAACCACAACTCTACTTCGAATGCGACAACCAGTTTACGATCGCCGCGAAACAAAAGCGAATAACCGTCAGGCCTATGAGTTGTCGATTTAGGAACCCAGTCATCCCAAAGATCAACAGGAATACGGCGAAGCTGCTGCTCTGTAAAAGTCTGAGTGTACTCTGGTTGATTCGTGAGCCAGTTGCCCAAGTGCAAGGCTGCGACCAACCGATCATGGTGCGGATATTCCGACTTGAATCCATCAACGCAGAGTTCTCCAAGAAGGTGTCGAATGACTTTGTAACCTTTTACAGTGAGTGTCCATCCTTGACCAGTAGTGTGATCTGTCTGAACAAACGTGACATAGCCGAATTGAGCAAGAGCTAAGAGCCTTCGATAGGCAGTATGTACGGAAGCTTTCGGAAAAAATCTTAATCCTACGGCAGCAGTGGAAACTATTTTCCACTTCCAGAGAAATTTCAAAATCTTAAAGTCGCGATCAGTGACATCCAGTCGATTTAATTTTCGTTTTGTTTTCTCGTCCACCATTTAAAACCTTTCAAACTAATCTGCAGCTAGTCTTTTTGAACTCTATAATCTTCTTTAGTTTTCGGGATGACCTTCGAGCTTTCCAGTTCACCGACGATTTCAACAACAGGTTTAACTTTTTCGATATAGTCTGGCGGCCCAAGTAAGATCTCAGCTTCCTCTGCATCCAAAAATGGAGTTTGAACTTCAAGCATATCCATTCCGTTTTTCCAGATTGCACGGCCCGGTACTCGCGGAAGATCTGACGCCCTTCCGTTACCGAGAACAGAAATACTGGAGGCATCGTTCATCATTTGAAAGCAGATGACACCAGTGAGATTAGCTTTAACTTGTGAATCAAGCGCTCGAGTATCTGGACGCTGAGTCGCAACAACCAGATGAACACCAACAGCACGGCCCAACCGAGCGACGCGGCTCAAAATACCACGAGCTGCTTGGATTTCCTTTGAGTTCGCGTGATTCCCCGCAAGAAACATCTCCGCAGCTTCATCAACTACAATGACATGTCGGTTCAGTGAAGTCCGTCCCGGTAGATTTTTCTTCGTCAAGTAGGCATCAATGTCTTTGCAGTTATGTGTCTTGAGCAAAGTCATTCGTTCATCAAGAACGAAACTCACGAGCTTAAGTTCCTCAATTGCTGCGACAACATTAGGAACTACACGGAATTGCCGTCTATTTTCGAAAAGCGAAAACTCAAGACCACCTTTCAAGTCGATCAGCAGAAATTTGGTCGCCTTTTGATGAAGATGCATATGCACAATCAACTGACGAAGAAAGGTCGACTTACCACCTCCGGTTTGACCGGCGATCAAAAGATGAGGTGTTTGCTTGAATGTGCCAATGAGCTGATGAGCCCGAGTTCGACCGACAAGAAAGCCAAATGAAGGAGTTTTTTGTTCGGAGTTGTAGACAACATTATCTGCCATCGGTATATGGGAATAGATGAAGTCAACTGCGCGAAGTTCTCGATCTTCTTTGATGACATCAACGTAGATTCCAAGTTCTGACTCTAAGTACTTTTTCTGCTCATTGAATTTAGAGAGCGGAAAGCCAGCATTCGTGACTCGCAGTTTTCGATTTGTCGAATCAATGGGAAAATCAGAGATGAGATTCGGTAATCGGCCAATCTTTGATTCAAGTCCAGCGTTTTTGAATGCGGCAGTTAGAGTTGCAAGCTTTTCTCTTTTCTTCTTTACTTGCAACCAAGCCCAAACCCAAAAACCAAGAGTCGAAAATGAAAAGGCATACAGCCGATACAAAGGTTGATAGTAAGGGTACAGCGCATTTAGCCCCGTCTTAGAAAGCAAGTAATGATCAATTTTAAAAGTCAGCAGCGCTGTCGCAAAAAGCATCCAGCCAGCGCAATAATGCCAAGGAATGGTTTGAGATTGAAACCCGTGAATCAATTCTCCAACGGGACTCAAAAGCAAACGAAAATTACGAATAGCTCTATTGAGCCGATCAAATTGAGGAGTCTGTTTGTTCATAACAAACCTCACTAGAATTTCTTTTGTGTCTTGGTGAATGTCGTGACTACTGAGCCGTCTCGAAGATGATCAGGATTTCTTCTCCGGCAGGAATTGAAATTGGTGCTGGTTGGTTTCTCAGGTTGGACATCTGGTCGTTCGCCATTTCAACAGCAGCTCGGCTTGCACCATTCAGAAGTGCATTTTTAGGATCCGAATTTGTTACAACCTGTTGTCCGATAATTGTTCGTTCTTGCATACCTTCAGTCATTCCACCGGCAAAGTAGAGACCGACAGCCGTGCCATACCTCAGTGCATATCGCTTGAACTTTGAACCTGGTAGACCAGCAGTTTTATCTTCCGTATCAACAGCTTGTCCTTGAACAGCTTTGACCGATCCCTCTTTGTGGACGACATGAGTGAACCGAATAAAAAGTCGGTCTTCAGTGGATTGCCCATGACCCACAACTGTTTCACCGGCCTTCAAGTAGTTTTCTCCTTGAACTCGAAGAGATTCTAACAGTACAGCACGAACAAGACCGTTGGATGCTCCAGTCAATAGTTTCGCACGCACTTCACTCCCAGGTGGAATCTGACTGGCTCGAGTTCGGTCTATCTTCTGAAGCCCAGGCAATTTCACGACGATTCGCTTTAAAGACTTCCGGTTCCTCTCGGTTATCCGATCTTTTTCGGCTTGAGCGGAATACGTTTCGAAGGAAACAGCTTGCTGGGCTCCGACCTGAGATGTCTCCGGAGCATCTACACCCGAAGAAGAGGTCTCGGGCTTTTCTGGCGCACGCATCCACATGATAGAGCCAAGACAAAGAACCGCTCCAATCATCAAAATCTTAACTGTTTGCTTGGGAAGACCTTTTTCTTTACTCTGAAAGCCAAAGCGACTTTCAATTTTTGGCTCTGATGTGATTTCAACCGACTTATTTTCGTCGCCCATTTTTCGACTCCGGTTTTATTCGATCTGTTTCGCAGTCTTTAATGAAATACAGGCCAGCACCTGCTGGCGATGTCACAAGATCCAAAACAAATCGTCGACCTTGAAGATAAACGAACAGATTGGATCTCGCATTCACCGTGGCCGGAGAAATAGTCAGATCATTTTTGATGTACGCAATTCCGAAAGTGCTTCGAGTTCCAAGAACTACTTTTTCTGGCTCCATCGGAAACTCAAGTGCCGTTCCCCTTGTCGAGATGGAGACCGTAGCAACATTGTTCTCGCAAAGTTTAATCGTTTTTCCGACTTCTGCTCGAACTACTGGGGCAAAAGAGAGAAACAGCAGAATCAAATTTGTCATCATTCTTTTTTCTCCTTCTCTACAATCTGAGCGATTGAGCCAATGATCAGTCCATAGGGATTGGACTCAGTTCGATTCGTTTGCAGAATGGTCACTTTAAGATTTAAAGGAAGAACTGACTTCACTTTGCCAATCGAGATCAGGCGATCTGTGAAGACCTGCACCTCATCGCCACTGACTTTCACTTCGGTGATCAAAACCCGCTGCAACATTTGCCGCTGCTTGAGCGTTGCCATTTCCTTTTCGCGCAAGAGGGTTTCCTCAATAGCGAGAAATCCGTCCTTCAGATTCTGATCTGAGTTAAAGCGCAGCGGAATGGCTTCCTTCAGAAAAGACGAAATTTCGTCTTCAGTCGGCTTAGAATTTTTCAATGGTAGTGCTTTCGAAAAGCAGGTCCGCTCAATTACAAGGGGATCCTTCATCGAAAGACCCGCTATGACGGAAAGCTGAAACAAGCAAACAAAGGCAAGAAGAGCCGCCGCCGTTTTAAGCGTGACATTTTGGGCGGCTGTTTTTGCCCACGCAGTTGAAAATCGCATTTATTATTCCTTTTTCTTGGAATCCGAGTCTCGTTTAGGAAATTGAATAACATTAATAGGTAAAGACGCAGACGATGGGCTTGAGAAAGTCTTCCGGATCTGAGAGCTCGCGCTCTTAGTGGTGTTCCAAGATTTTGAGATCCCTCTACCTGTGGTCTTCAATGCCCAACCACCAGTTTTCGCCGTCACCATTTTCGTTTTAGCAGCGACAACCGCTGGAGAAAGAAATCCGGCTGACAATCCCATAGCTGCAAGCCCTGCTGTTTGACCTGCAATTCCCGAAAGAGCTCCAGAAATTAAATTTTTGACCACCATTGGTGTCAGAAGAATTGAAAGCGCCAACATTAAAGTCAGAGCTAGCAGTGATATGAAATTTCCCTGACCAGGATTTTTAAAATTATTGAGGGCTGTACTCCATAACAGAGTTCCTAAGACAGACCAAACAATCTTCCAGCTTGCGATCTCAAAAAGAGTTCTAAAAAGGCCAGCCGTCATGCCAGCCGTTGCTGGGAGAATATAGAAGGTAATCATCAACGGCGAAAAAATGTAGAGCAAAACAAGGCAATAAACGATGGCAGCATCAAAGAAGAACACTGTCAGATAGAGAATACCATAGACCGCATACGATACGACAGAAAGCAGTGTATCGCCAACAGATGTCCACGACCACGAATGCTCTTTTAGCGCGGCCCCCGCACTTTCGAGCAAGTGATGAAAGCTATTGAGATCTCCAACCTTATCGGCCACGGCATCTGCGACGGCTGCGACCATATTTGAGATTTCAGGATAAGCTGCCAGAAGAATTGCGGCGATAAGCGTTCGGCCAACAAGCTGTGGAAATCCTAAAGATCCACCAATCGGCATTTTGAAATACTCGAGCAGTACACCGATCAGAAGTAGAATCGTTGAAAGCGTATAGAAAACTGAAACGAAGAATGTATGCAGCGTTTTTGCTTCTGCCGAAATGAATCCAATATCCATTATTCAAACCTTGGAAGTTGAAACTTCGGCGATTGCGATGCCAGTGCCGCGTTAAGTTTGTCGGCGCTATCCACCATTTGACGTGTGCGTTCTTTATCTTTTCGATTTTGAACCATCATGCTTTGAGCTTGAAGTTTTAGACCTGTCGCCTGGGTTCGAAGCATTTCGTTTTGGAGATTCAACATCACACCCAATGACTGCGCTGTTAATTTGCTAGCGCCTCCGGGTGATACACGATGACTTTCGTCTTTGATCATTTCACCGATCTCATCAATCGTCTTCGTGTACTTGTAGATTGAGTTATTGAGGGCGATCGCCTCGGCAGCAGTTTGATCGGTATCTCTTTGCGCTTTTGAATCCTGCGATTCCACAACAATACCGTAGACGGACTCGATTTGAGCCAAGGCATCCGTTACTTTTTGCCAGTCGCGATAGAGACCTGGATCAGTATTAGGACTGATGGTGCGAATCAGGCTTAGAGAGTCATTGATGCCGTGATTGATGTCTCGAATTAGGTTAAGACTATCCTGGCCGTTTTGAAGAATACTTCGAAGCTGCGCCAACTGCTGAAGCGCATTCGCAAGGATTTGCATCAGTACAGCCACGTCACCGCCAAAAATATCCGCTCTCGCGGGCTGAGCGAAGAAGAGAGATAATGAAAGGACCAATGCCATTAGCTTTTTCATATTGCTCCTTACTTTTAGGCAGCGATTCCATTTGGGTATTTCTGCGAGAGCAGAGTTAAAATCTCAAACTGTGAAAGCTCGGGGTTTTCTTTTTTGGCTGCTTCAATGGCCGATAAATCTCTGGGATCCGTTGTTGCGATCCACAACTCAAGCGGAGTCGATTCAATCACCGCAACAGTTCTTCGCTCTTGGCTTAGAACTAAAAACGCCTCTGAAAATTTGCCTTTGTTCTGACGAAGCGAGCTGATCAAGGCGACTTCGTTATCGTTTAGGCCCAACGCTTCTTTCATCTTCGTGAAGTCGCTCTGGTTTTGCATAAGAACCCATTTGATTGAACAGTTGGGAAGCAGCGCCGACGAAATCCCAGAGTTCAAAAAATCATCCAGCGCTTGGCTTATGGCGATCGCCGAACAAAAATACTTTCTCACTGTTCTAAAAATTTCCTCTATAAACGAGGCACCAAGACCGGTTTTATCTTTCAATAAACGCCAGCACTCGTCGAAAATTATAAACTTCATTCTTGAGCGATCACGTTGCACTTCACGCCACACAAGATCGGCAATGATGTAGAGGCAAACAGCCTGAAGGTCAGGATAGGTTTCGAGTCCCTTAAGATCGAAGGTTACAATGTCCCTTTGAAATTCAATGGTTGTCGGTCGATCAAGAAATTTTCCATAAGGCGTGCTTCCACACCAAGGACCAAGAATCTTTCCGTAATTTTTGATTTCGCTTTCCGGGTGTTGAAGAAGAAGTTCCCTTAAATCTGAGAGTCTCGGCGTTGCCGAAGTTTCATAGACTTTTTGAATGGCCGCTTCGATTTCAGCACGGGCCAGCTTCGGAATCCGGGTATCACTATCTTCTTTGGTCATAAGCTCAACGAGGCCTACGATGAATTTGATTTTATGAGATGAGGGCTTCGTCTCGCCCGGCGCTAAGTCGAACGGATTAACCGAAAGAGAGTCATTCACTCCTAGTTCGACGTACTGGCCCGACAAGTTTTCGGTGAGTTTCTTGTAGGAGCCACCAATGTCAATGAAGAAGACTTTTGGATCTTCCTTTAGCATTTGGAGAAGCAAAATGTTGGTTAGATAAGATTTTCCGGCACCAGATCCACCGCTGATAAGCTGATTTCCGTTCGTTAGCGAAACATCAAACGGCGAAAAACTAAAAAGACTTCCTTGTCGCGACCGTAGCAGAATGCTTGGGTTATCGTGACCTGGCCAAGGTCCATACAAGGGAACAAGATCACACAAGTTGGCGGTCTTGATCTTCTTAAGCCGCTCCTTGCAACGAGAATTTGGCAATGCCGTCTGGCTGAAAATATCAAACGCAGCCAGAGTCTCGACCATGGCTTCAGCTCCGCTTATCTCGCGAAACTTCGAAAGTGTGATGTCGACCTGATTTTCTAGATCTTCCTCATTTTCACTTTGAAGAAGAACTGAGATTGAAACGTGAAAGACTTTTTGACCCTGAGCGATCATCTGCTCAAGCAGCGTCTCGAGGTCTTGCAGCTTTGCCGTACTCTCGATGTCAGAAACTCCTGTTCGTTTTCCAACGGCCATTGAAAACGCAATTCGCCGCTGAGTTTGCAGCGTTTCGATTTCCTTCATCTGTTCAGGAACGTGGACCGTAACGAACAGCTTCGACTTAAAAGGAAATTCTCGGAGGCTTGCAGCCATACAAGCATAGGTTTGGTCAGGTAAAGTTTTAAGGGACAGAACTCGAAAGTGAGTTGTTCCAATCACGAAACCCTTGAGGGTCACTCCGACATCGGAATACAGAAGGCTTTGCCGAACTTCTTCAGGATCGTAACTTTGAAACGGAACTCGTCGTGACGGATTCCACTGATGGTAGAGAGCCTTCGCAACTTGATCCGAGGTCATTGGGCTCACGCGAATATCAAGCACTGAGAGTCCTTGAGCGATATTTTCTCGAAGCCGCTCTGTAAGCTGAATTTCACGTTCGAGACGCTCTTCTGAAATTGTTGAAAACTGCTTCTCTTTAGAAAAGAGTTTAGGTTTATCCAGCAATACTTGTGAAAAAGGCCTGCGCACAAAAACCTTCAGACCATGATATGGAAGATGCCCAGATCCATCTTCAGCCATGAGTCTTTCAACCCTCGCAGAACAAAGCGCTTTTGCGATTGGATTTTTTGAGCCATCGCCAAGACGATGATGGTTTTTAATGACAGTGTAGTTGCCGGAATCAATTTCTTGGACGAACTGAATGTCGATCTTGTCAGGCAAGCTGTTGAAAAACTGGCCCACTCGCTCCGAATAGGAATTGATGCGATCATCGCTCCAACAGTTCAAGTCGACCGGCACGCACTCAAGTCCGAACCCCAGCGAACCATCAGAGAAGATGATCATGTCGCCTTCAAATCCCCAAATTTGTAACTGATCTGCTAGTGCGTGATTCATAAAGACTTCTTTCGTCGCGGAGGTGCGACATCATTGGTTGGCGATTGAAAAGCGGAAAAGTATTTTGGTCGCAGGTGAAATTTGGCGAGATGCACGAGGTAGTTGTCGGGTTTCCCGCGCTTACCAATTCTAAGAACAAGCGCGATGACAATAACTGGCAGCCAAACAAGCAGAAGCTTCTGGTTGGTTTGCCCGAACAAGAAATTCAGAATTGAAAGTAGCAGGAAAATCGCGAGAACATCAGGAACTTCATATCCAAAAATCAGAAGTTTCTTTTCCAAACTTTGACTGGTTGGTTCAGATTTGAGTGGCATCGTCACATCCAACGGAAGTGATGACGTGTCTTATGAAAAGAGCGATCCTCTAATTTACGAGGCCGCGGATGAATGCAACTATACTGGATGAACCGAATCCGATACATGCCCCGATGATCGCGAGCCACAAGTGGCTGCGCGCATTCGGGTTTCCGGTAAAAAAACTGAATGCTGAAAAGATCAATCCCAACACCGCTGCTAAAGGCAAAATGACGTTCATTAACTTAGATTGAATCGCACCAAGTGTGGATTCAACACTGCAATAGCCCACGGCTGGGACCAACAGCATTGAAATGAGAAAAACAGAAAACATCGCCGTCTTTGACAACTTCATAGAGTACTTCCTTTCGAAATAGTTTTGAGGGTCTTAATAAAGCGAAATTTTGCCGCGCATAGGTCTGTGTGCATGGGCAGTTGATCGCTTGGTAGTCTTTCGACTAAAATTGTATAGAGCGAGGGGCTAGTATGATAAGTGATGATGAGTGGAATCGAAATTTCCGAAATTCGATGAAAAATAAACGGCCTAAGACGACGGACGAAGAACTTGATCTATTAGGTTCGAGTTCGTCATATTGGGAATCTGAAAATTATCGTTCAGCTGCAGCTTGGTGTGCGACTTCGTGGGATCTAATCGCGGATTCGACCCAATCATCGAATTCAATCATCTTTGTGAATCTTCATGGCCTATTAGATGAGATACCGAAGTTTCTAAAAGATAAGGCGAAGATATTCTCAAGGTTCGACATTACGGACGATGACGCCGCAAATGCTTTCATTGCGACAAGTACCGATGATATAATTAAAAATCGCTTTCAGTTACTGTGGGATTCGAACCGAACTTCTGCAAAAATTCGAGAGCTGTGTTCTGATGATGACTTGTTCGTACTTGGCTTTCTTAGACATCGTTACAGTCACCCAATTTTAAGTGGTTATTCTGTTAAAATCGAAGGTCCTCTGGGCGACAGTAAATTCAAAGTTGCGAATTGGAAAAAATTGAAAAATCTCGGTTCCAACACAAAAGAAGAAGAATTTAAATTAAGGATGATTAAGAAATTACTGCCAGTTAAACCAGATATCAAAACTCTGGTTCTTCAGTTGCAGAAGCTGGCAAATTAATTTTGAAGCACTCATTCAATTTTCTGCGTTGGGCGAGCAATTCCGTTTAATGCTAAAACAGCTTTGCATTCGTCTTCACCCCATCCCCAAGATGAAAGTGGATCCACCACAATCCTCTCAAGTTGGTCCATGTTCAGATGAGGGTGGATAGAAACAATCGGCTGGCGTTTTTCTTTAAGCCATTTATTCACAACCGTAATGTAGTCCAGTGTTTTACAGTCTAGTTCGCCAGTATAGGCGATAACTCCGATTGGAATTTGTTTCTGTACCAATCCAACCAAAATTGCCGTATCACGAAGATCAGCTTGATAAAGCACCGTTACTGGCGCATGTGTTTTCACGCTCACTACGCCACCCCACCGTCAGCGCCGAACAGGCTGTCGAAAGTCACCTTGTCTGGAAATAAGCTCATGAATACGCGCTGGCGCGGAAATGTGAACTGGATTTCCAGATGTTGCTTCAGATCTTTCGATACGAAACCAAAACCCACTGGACGGCGGAATGTCGGATCAACTTCTTCACCAATTTTCTTCGCGAATAGCGTGAAGCTTCCATCGTCGTTCTTGTTGGGGCATAAAAAGAAAACCTCTTTAGGGAAAGCCCACATCTTGATGACGTAGTACGATCGCTTAGAACCTTCTACTCCGTAGGCTTCGCCAGCTTGGAGCTCGTTCAAAATTTTTCCGCCTTCTCGGTATCCAGTATAAATATGAAATCGCGCATTGATTTGCGATTTGTTCATCTTGTCCCCCTTTTGCTGTTAGACATCGAAAATAAAGCGGCTCTTAATAGATTCGATAGTTAAAAGCCTTGGCCTTTGCTTCGTACAAAAATCTCTCGGCCCGGTCGGCTTTCGCACTGTCTTCGCGCATGAAAACCATCATACGAAAGATTGCAGTCCTAACGATCGAAATGCCTCTTGAGATTAGGTTTGCTTTCTTCGCCTTTGAATTTGATACCACCATCGACAGTTGCGAATGGTGCTGATCCAAAAACTGATTTTTTTGCGACGAATTTTTCGAGATCATTTGCAGTTCCAACATACATTTCCTCCTTTGATTGCGGATTTTCAAATTGTTTAAGATAAAGTTCCCATTGATTTCTGTTCCAGAATTTCGAGATGATTCTGATCAAATCGTCAGAAGGTGAACTCTCTTGGATCCCAGCCGATGTGTTAAGTAACTTTAAGCCCATCATTCACCTCCGTTCTAAATAGCAATTTCCTGGCACACTTCTTCTCGTGAATCCTGAATATGGCTTTTGCTTTGCTTGCGCTTGCGGTTCATAATAGCAATCCGTTTTTCAAAATTACCGCAGTCAACATCCATAAGAATTGAATTCCAATCACAGTCCACGCAGAAAGTATCGACATCAACTTTGAAAAGATTTTTGCTTCCGCAGCCTTTACACTTAGTAAAGTGTAAGTCCTGAATTTCTTCCCTGCCCCTCGTTTCCCGATTAGATTTGCTGTCCATTCTTTTGCCCCCTAATTGATTGGCCGTCATTTGTAGCGACTCACAAAAAGGTTAAATAGACAAATTTCATGCCAAGCAGTTTGTTAATCCCACTTGAAATATCCTACATATTTGATTTTATTTATTTAAATGATCAATTTTGGTTTTAACTGGACACTAAAAAAAATGATTTTACCACCGCAAAACTTGAAGTTTTGAATTCAAAGTCTGCAGTGGAATATTTTCAAAACTTGAAAATTTGAATTTCTTTATTTAAAGCAATCCAATAGGTTCACGTTTACTAATTGGGGCGGTTTTAAATGAAAATGAATTCAGCGAAAATCCAAATTCTCATCTTAGATGATGAGAAAATGTGGCAAACCACAACTCAAAAAATGTGTATCGACGTTTTAAATTCGATCATTCCAAACGGAAAAGATATCCAAAAAATTTCTCCAAAATTTTTTATTGCTTCTACACTTGAAGAGGCAAAAGAAATTCTAATGGACAATCAGATTCATTTATTTCTCCTTGATAAAGATCTTGGCAAAAAAGAGTCTTGTGAAAAAATCAATGGCGTTGACTACATTTCAGAGTTTAAGTCCATCCAACCTTTATGTCAGATCATTATGTTGACTGCAGACATTTCCGTAAAAGATGTAACGCGCGCCATGAGAAGCGGCGCTTTTGATTACTTATTTAAAAGTCATGAAACCGAGCATCAGCAAACACGCATTGAAGTTATTCAAAGATCATTTGAGCATTACGCTGAACAACTAACAAAAGCTAAAATGACTGCACCATTAAAACATGGATTGTACTCGAATTACATTTTTATATCGCCAGCAATGCAGCGTCTTGAAAATAAACTTGTGGCTTTTAGCGAAAGCCCAAGACCTGTTTTGCTTCTCGGACCAACAGGTCTTGGAAAAGGAGCCGTCGCTCGAAGAATTAATGAACTTCGCCGTATTGAACAAAAACAAACTCATCGCGAGTTTGTACAAATTAATATCGCCGCTACAGAGAAAAATTTAGTTGAGTCAATACTTTTTGGGACAGAGCCAGGTGCATTCACTGATGCCTCAAAGCATACAAAACCAGGGCTGTTTGATGTTGCCCGTGATGGGGATATATTTTTAGATGAAATCGGAGATGCCTCACTTGATCTTCAACTCAAATTGCTAAAAGTGATTGAAGAAAAAGAATACTATCGAGTTGGCGGAAATAAATCTATTAAAACAAATGCACGTTTTATTTTTGCCACCAATAGAGATTTGGGCTCACTCATTATAGAAGGCAAATTCCGTGAAGATTTTTACATGCGTATTTCCGTGTTTGAAGAAACACTTCCCTCTCTTACGGATCGTAAAGAAGATATTCCTTCGATCATTCAAGGTTTCTTAGATGCAGCTTGCTCAGCTTCAAAAAAGAAAAGAATTTGCGTAGATGATTTCCCTGATGACCTTATTAACTATTTTCTGCGGGACGAGATTCCTGGCAACATTCGCGGTATTGAAAATGATATCGAGCGGCTTGTCGCTCACATTCCCTACGATGAATTTTTTAATCCTCAACTTAAATTTTGGAAACGGGCGCTAGGCCATGGACTGCAAAGTTCGACACGTAAACCGTCAATACTTAATATTGAACAATTGATGAATGCAAAAACCAATTTTCTTGATAAAAATTTTCCTGGCTTGTGGGAGTTAAACCAAATCCTAGAGAGAAGAGTTTTGGAAGAGGTCCATGCAAAGGGGTTAAGTCTTGATCAAGCTGCAAAGGTGCTAAAGGTTTCTCCGAATACAGTTCTCTCACGCAAAAAGCAGTACATTTCATCGAAGGAACAAATTTTATGAGTGATTCTTCTGTTGATAGTACGACTTTCGATATTCGATTACTCAGACATGATTTACGGGGACTAATTATGCCTCTGGCAATAGCTCTTGAATGCATGAAATCTGGGGAGCAAACAGACGGGTTAATGCTTCAAGAAGAAGTTTTAAAAAAATTAAAAAGTATTGTTGAACAACTGGATACTATGGTGGTCTCGCAAAAAGAATCGAGCACACCGTGAAAGCGGCATTAGCAGCAATTGAATCTTTTTTACTGAAAACAATCAACGTTGATCGGTATTTACCAATCCAACTTGATATAACCAATGCTTGTAATCTTAAATGCATTCACTGCTATCATCCTCATCACAATAATAATGGCGCTTCTTCCTTAGACCAATGGAAAGAAATTCTTATTCAGTATAAAGCATTGATTCAAAAAATGCGATATCGCCCATGGGTAATCCTTTGCGGAGGCGAGCCCCTAGCAAGCCCACATCTTTTACCTTTGCTAAGTTTTATCAAGCAAGAATTACCGCTCTCCTCTCTTAGAGCCTATCCGAAAACACCGGCTGCTTTAAAAGCAATGACTGCAGACACAAGGTGGAGGCAGGCCTCGTAATTGGCTGCCTTCTTTTCCCATCGCACCAACAGTCTACGGAACTTGTTGAACCAAG
>JAKFYD010000025.1 GCA_021731025.1 Pseudobdellovibrionaceae bacterium
TTTTCCTGACCACCCCCACCCAACGATGTTGGTTGAAGGTGGTCAGGAACCGGGGGACGGGCCTGGGTGGAGGACAGGAGATACAAAAAGAAATAATAATAAAAAGAAAAATATAAAATACAAAACGAAGCAAAGAGAATTTTATCAGGTAGGCAGCGAGATCAAGAGTCTTTCGTTTGAAAATTTATTGCCGTTTGATTTACATGACATTGAACAAAGTTTTACGTTGAGCTTACCAGATAAATTTCTCCTTGGTCCGTATGATGAGGTCGACGTACCGCGCGCCCTCCGTTTGAATGGACTCAACACAAACTGCAACATGCTTCATTTTTTTCAAAAACAACAATTCTCACCATAAAGGAGGTGCCATTATGACAAATGAATTAAAAGAAATAAAATTCGGGAACAAAAACGAAAGTGATAGCTCAGTGAAGATTACAGTCTCGAAAGCAATTGTCGATAACTTGAATGATTTGGTAGAAAAGGTCAATAGTGAGTTCGATGTGGGTCGAGTGCATCGACAAGATGTTGCCTCTTGGATCATTGCTCAATTTTTAAAGTCCTATACTGATCACGATGTTAATTTAATCAGGCAAAGCCAGTACACTGATGCGCTAATGCTTGAATCCATTTATCGACGTGCGAAAGAAACAGGCGAAATACCTGATTTCCTTAGAGATGCTTTACGAAAACAATTTCAAGATGATGCTGAAACTCCAAAAAGGAAAAAAGCATTGACTAAGAAGTCCATCAATGATGGACTCAATAACCATGAAGGTGTTTTATGACGGGACAAGAATTCAAAAGGATCAGGGAAAAGCTTGGTTTTTCTCAAGACCAGCTCGCTTTAGTTTTGGGTCTTTCTGGGAAGAAGGCTGTCAGCAATATCGAAATAGGTTTCAGGAACCCAAGTCGCTTAATCGCTGCAATAATGCATGTCTTTGTGAGGCTTCCAGAAAAACGATCAATAGAACTCAGAAACCTACTCTTGGAAATTTCCAAGCAGCAAATCAAGGAATCGAGAGGCTCTCGCTAATGAGGAAGCGTCGCGAATACATAGAGTCTTTAAAGATTGATCTGAGTACCGTGAAGATAAATCTAATTCCAATACAAGACATGTCCTTAAATTCCAAGAAGCGTACGTCTGAAGTCTTAGATCTTGTAATTAAAATGATTTTTCTTGCGACCAAGAAAGGCCCTGTACCTAAAGCGGACAAGGAGGATTTCAATGCAGCAGCTTAAAATTGGTGGGTATATTAGGGTTTCGACAGAAGAACAAGCTAGTCTTGTCGATGGCTCTTTAGATAATCAAAAATATCGAATAAAGGCATTTGTAGAAGTCAAAAATATACAAGAACCTAACTGGGGCAATGTCGTAGAATTTTATATTGATGACGGCTATTCCGCTAAGGACACCCGCAGACCTGCGTTTCAGAAGATGATGACTGATCTTAAGCAAGGAAAGATTAATTTAATTTTAGTACCAGATTTGTCGAGGTTATCTCGAAGCATTTCTGATTTTTGTGGAATTTTAGAGCTACTAAAACAGTCCAACTCATCATTCTTATCTATCAAAGAGCAATTCGACACTAGTACTCCAGCAGGAAAGATGATGCTCTATAATATGATAAATTTAGCTCAATTCGAGCGAGAGCAAACTGCAGAACGAGTAGCCCTTGGCTGTCATTCGCGTGCAATGAGAGGACTATTAAATGGAGGACAAGAGATTCTTGGCTACAGCAAAGTGCCGGAACAGAAGAACACTTATGTCATCAATGAACATGAAATTGAAATTGTCAGGACTATATTTAAAAAATTCCTTGAGCAAGGTTCCTTAAACCGCACTATTGCAGCTTTGGAAGAAATTGGCATTCGACCGAAAGTAAAACAGAATAGAAAAGAACGACTTGTTGAACGTGGGTACTGGACACATCAGACGTTGGGAAGTTTGCTCCGAAATCCTGCTTACATTGGAATGCGTGAAGTAAATCGTAAATATAAATTTAAAGAACAAAGAACTTTAAAACCTCACCAAAAGTATCAGCTAGTCAAAGCGAGCTGGCCTGGAATAATTGAAAAAGATCTTTTTGAATCTGTCCAATTCAGCCTTGATGAAAACAAGAAAAGCGAGCGCCGTCGCTTAGCTAGTGCAGAGAAACGAGTTTTCTTTGCCTCTGGGATTGTTAGATGCGCAGATTGCGGTAGGCCTCTTATTGGTCAGTCAGCTCATGGGCGAGTAAATGTGCATCGCTACTATGTCCATTCTTATTCCAAAGGTGATACAATCACTTGCTCTATAAGAAGAATCAGAGCCGAAGATGTAGAAGTATCCTTATCGAAGCATATTTCCAAGATTTTAGCAGATGGTCAGTATCTTGATTCAGTAGCTGATAGAATCGTTTCTCAGGCGAAAGAGTTAGATGCTACATCAAAAGATCAAATGAAACATCTTCAGAAGGAACTCCAAGGCGCTGAAGAAGAAATGGAAGCGGCATTTAAATTCCAAGTAAGTGCAAAAAAGGGAGCAGAATCAGAGAAATTTCTTATGACTAAACTCGATGAACTGGGAAAACGAAAGAGCGCTCTTGAAAAAGGTATTTTAGAACTCGAAGCATCAAAACCAAGTATCACTTCCCTATCTAACGTTCGGAAAGATTTAGAAAATAGGGTTCGTCTGGTCTCTAAAGGTTGGAGCAAGTTATCCGCCGCCCAACAGAAGAGAACCCTGCGACATCTTATACACCAACTTTTTGTTGGCCCACAAGGCATCGACATTTTCTATTATTCAAACGCATTTTCAGAAGGAATGACACCGGCAGGACTTTTGACGGAACAGAAAAACACTACTAAGATGCTTCCTTTTCGGACTTTGGGAACTGGAAAAATCGATTCTAAACTGAAGATTCAAAATTGCTTATCTGCAAGTTTGGTGACCTCACCAGGAATTGAACCTGGATCTACCGTTTAGGAAACGGTAGCTCTATCCATTTGAGCTATGAGGTCTCTCGCGAAATGCAAAGGCCCTTAGAGATAAATCTAGGCCTCTTCGTCGTCAAGCTCATCGTCACCGACAGTACCCAGATTGTACTTTTCGATGCGATAGCGCATAGAGCGAAAGGTGATGTGCAATAACTTAGAAGCCTTCTTCTTGACCCCGCCTGCAGCGTGAATCGCTTTAACCAGCAATTCCTTCTCGATCTGTCCCATGACCTTATCCAAATCGATTCCTTCAGGGCCAACTTCGATCTCACTGCTGGAAGCTAGTTTGCGACCGGTGTTGGTGTTCACCATAGGTGGTAAGCTCTCGGGAAGGATGGTGGCTCCCCCTTCCAGGGCTACAGTTCTTTCAATCAGATTCTCGAGCTCACGCACGTTTCCAGGATAGTCGTACTTTTGTATGATCTCCATGACCTCGGCACTGATGGCTCCAATGTTTTTATTCAATCGTTCGTTGTACTTTTTCAAGAAGTGATTCGCGAGCAAGGGAATGTCGTCTTTTCTTTCACGCAAAGACGGCGTTTTAATATTGATCACATTCAAACGATAGTACAAATCTTGTCGGAACGAACCTTTAGCAACCATGTCTTCCAAATTGCGATTGGTGGCTGCGATGATGCGCACTTCAATTTTCATATCCTCAGTACCACCCACGCGACGGATGATACGTTCTTGAATCGCTCGTAAAAGTTTAACTTGGATAGCTAAGGGTAGCTCACCGACTTCGTCGAGAAATAATGTTCCGCCGTCAGCAACTTCGAAAAGACCTGACTTATCACTGACAGCGCCAGTGAAAGAACCTTTTTTGTGACCGAACATTTCTGATTCCATCAGATTCTCAGGAATGGCACCGCAGTTCACGGTGATAAAAGGTTTATCTTTTAAAGGACCATTGTAGTGAATTGCTTTTGCGACAACTTCTTTTCCAGTTCCTGATTCTCCGGTGATCAAAACATTCGTTGGTGCAACCGATACTCTTTTGACCAGATCAAAAATCTGATGCATCGCCGCTGAATTTCCAATGACATTCTGAAAACTGTACTCACGAGTTAATTCTTTTTTCAGTGATCGATTTTCAACTTCGAGATTTTTACTGCGAAGAGCGTTCTGAATGTTCAACCGAACTTCGTCGATTTTAAAAGGCTTTGTTAAATAATCGTAAGCGCCCATCTTCATCGCTTCAACTGCGGTTTCAGTCGTTCCAAAAGCGGTGATCATCATGAAAACAATATCTGGATAGGAATCACGAACATGTTTTAAAAGCTCTATTCCCGTCACGTGGGGCATCTGCAAATCAGAGATGATCATATCGAAGGATTTTTTGCTTAAGAGATCTTTCGCCTTCTGGCCATCTTCGGCTAAGGTGATTTCATAGCCCTCTTTTTTGAGCATGATCTCTAGGAATTCGCGGATCGATTCTTCATCATCGACAACAAGTATCTTTGCTTTCATACAACCTCAATATCTTATATTTAAATTTTGAGGTGTCTTAAGACTTCGCGCAAGGAAAAACCAGAGTGAATTCAGTCCCCTGACCTACTTCACTGTTCACCACGACCTCAACTTTATGACTTTCTAATATCTTATGAGTCACAGCTAGACCTAAGCCCGTCCCTTTTGGTTTTGTCGTATGGAAAGGTTCGAACAATCTCTTCTTTACGGGATCTGTCATTCCCATTCCTGAATCAGAAATTTTAACCACGACTGCTTTTCGAGATTCATCGTATTTTAAAGTTAAAGTCAGGACAGCTCCGGGCGAATCAGTCATAGCCTGATAGGCATTCACCATAAGATTTAAAAAGACTTGTCTCAACTTATCAACATGGCCCAACACCTGAGGCACAGTTTCAAAATTTTTAATGACCTCAACATCACTTCGCAAAGTTTTATTTGTCTTTAAAGATTCACTGACTTCATTAAGAATTAAGCTCAAGTTAACATAGTCCGTTGGCTCGGCAAAAGGCCGCGAATAATCTAAAAACTCGGTGATTAAAGAATTTAATCGGTCAATCTCACGCAAAATAATTCTCATTAGCTTTCGGTCATCTTCATTGGCCGTGGTTTGTGAGAGCATCTCAACACTGCCGCTGATGCCCGCCAAGGGATTTCTAATTTCGTGAGCAATTCCAGCGGCCAATTGCCCAATGGCCGCAAGCTTTTCATTTTGCCGGAGACGTGATTCCAATTCGCGAATCTTCGTCAAATCATCAAAGAGCACCAGATCCATTTCTTTTCCAGAATTGGCTTCGGTAAATCGCGATTTACGAAAACCTAAAATCTTTTGTTTTTGAGTTTTACTTTCGAATTTCAAATCAAAATTATCCTGCAGGGACGTCAAGACGTTTGAAAAATAATCCTGAATTCTTTGCCCGATCAGAATGGGCTCTTCTAGAATTTGCGAAGAAGATCGATTAGCTTGAAGGATTTTTCCTTGATCGTCAAAAGTGATTAGCCCTGAGGGAATATTTTCAATCAATAGAGCATTCAGTTTTTCGACCGCAATTAAGCTAAGTCCGGTTCGCTGCAGTTCTTTGTCGGTTCGGAAAAGTTGCTCGGATAAATAGCCAGATAAGCCCGCAATGACAAAGAAAGCGACATTATTAATCGCTAAAATCAGAATATGCTGCATCTGTCGTACTTCGACACTCCACAGGCTGGCAATGCTAAAAAAGATGCTTGAACAGAGAGCCAAAGTCAGCGCACCTTCCCCTCGAAAGACAAATCCGCCCAGTGTAATCAGGATCATAAAAACAAACAGGAAAAAAGTTTGATTAAGTCCACTCTGATGAACCAACAAGGAAACCAAGAGCAGATCCAAAACGAAGGTAACTAAAAGCCAATGAATATTTTCGTAAAACCAATTGATTTTAATCAACAGCCCCAGATGCAGACTAAGTCCTGTCAGCAAAATAAAATAGAAAAAGGAGAGGTAGCCCCAATCAATGAACTGTCCTTGAAACACGAACGTCGCAACACTGAAGATGAGAATTAAAAAGAGAAGACCCACCCTGAGCGATTCAACGATGAGTCTATTTTTCTCAACTTTAATCCAGGTCATCAACCACCAACGACATCGGCCATATTGAAGACTGGCAAGTACATGGCAACAACAAGCACAGCGATGATGCCCCCAAGGACAACCATCAGCAAGGGTTCAATTAAGGATGTGAGAGCTTTCACTGCATTTTCAACTTCATCTTCATAGAAGTCAGCTATCTTTCCTAACATCACGTCCAAGGTTCCTGACTGCTCACCAATGCTGATCATTTGCACGACCATAGTTGGAAACACTTTATCTTTCGAGAGAGGTAAAGCTAATGGTTTACCTTGCATTACAGAATCCTTACATCGAGTTAAAGCTTTTTCGATAACGATGTTTCCCGAAGTTTTAGAAGCAATGTCGATAGCTTCGATCAAGCCAACACCTGAAGATAAAAGTGTCGACAATGTGTGCGTCAGCCGCGCAAAACTTTGTTTAGAAACTAATTCTCCAAGGATCGGCGCTCTAAAACAAAAAGTCTCAAAGCGAGTTCGCCCTTCCTCGGTTTTAATGTAATTCATAAATAAAAACGGGCCAGCGATCAATGCACCCACATAAATGTACCAATTGTGAATCATGGCTTGGCTGAGCTTAACTACCATCTGAGTTAACATGGGTGGAGCTTTTCCATTCGCCGCAAAAAATTCCTGAAATTTGGGAATGATAAATACAAGAATCCCCGAGATGACAAGGATGGCCACAGCAATAATGACTGCGGGATAAATCATTGCTCCCTTAACTTGCGATTTAATTTTTTGTGATTTTTCCATGTAAATCGCTAGACGATTCAGAATTCCATCCAGAATCCCGGCCTCTTCCCCAGCTTGGATCATATTGCAATACAGTCGATCAAAAACAGTGGGAATCATGGCCATTGAATCAGCTAAACGTCGTCCCGTTTCAATTGATTGCTTCACTTTCAATGCTGAATCCTTCAGTAAGCCCGGCCGCAAACCTTCGCCCAAAATTTTTAAAGCATCCACCACGGGAATCCCGGCGTTAATCAAAGTTGCAAATTGGCGTGTAAAGATTTGCATATCTTTCGAGTTAACTTTCTTAGAAAAAAGTGATGGCGATGCCGAAGCTGATTTGCGAATACCGACTTGGCTTTTCGGTATAACTCTTAAAGTTTGCATATTCATCTGTTGAAGTTTTACTCGGACTTCACTTTCAGATTTAGCTTCCACTTCACCTTGCATGACCTGCCCGGTTAAATTTTTGGCTTGGTAAACATAGCGGGCCATTACACACCTACCTTTTTCAACAGATGATCAAGATCTACAGGATCACGACTGACTTCAAATGCCGTTTTGATTTCGATTCTTCGTCGAATTAACAATTGTAAAAGGGATTGGTTCAAAGTCACGATGCCCGAGTGCTCACCGGCATTTCGAGTCAGGTCCTCGAAGTCTTTAAGACTTCCATCCCAGAGGCATCTTTTAACTTCAGAAGAAGCCAAAATCACTTCGTGAGCAAAAAGAGATTCCCCTGTCGGTGGCACAATTCGTGTTTGACCAAAAAGCAGCACCAAACCATCAATCGCTCTCCACAACAGATGAGAATTTTGAGTTTGCAAAGCTAATCCAAAAATCCGGTGTAACGAACACAATAAAGACGGAGAGGCCATTTGCAAAATGACTAACCTTCCCTCTTCATAGAGATTAACGGCTGCAACTAATTCGTCCTTTTGTTGCACATTTTCGAAAACCACCACGGAAGAACTTTTGATCATTTTACGCTGTTCAACGGAATTTTTATTTTCGTAAGTACAAACATGAAAACTATTTTGAAGTCCTTCAACGGGATCACTATCTCGCGAAATGTAGACTCCAGGCCCATTCTGTTTTTTATACCGATGGAATAAGAAATCTAAAGTTTTATCCAAGGCTGAATGCCGATTTCCCGCCATCAGGATGAGCCCTTGCTCTCGTTGAAAATTATCAACCAGAACTTGAGGAACGGGCACATCGAGAACTGCATTCGCTTTCGCCATAGTTAAACGTCCTTTACAGAAGAGTTCACAACTTCTTCAACGGTGGTGATTCCTAATCTCAATTTAAGCAAAGCACTTCGTCTTAAGGTGCGCAGACCCAGTTCTCGCGCTAATATTCGCAGCTGACTGGTGTTGGCGCCCCTGAGGATGGCGTCCTTAATCTTTTCGGTCATAGGAAATAATTCGTAAATTGCGGCCCTGCCCTTGATGCCGCTGTTATTACAATCGCGACAACCACGGCCTTTAAAAGTTTTATAGTTTGAGACTTCATCAGCATCGACCCCTAAACCAAGAAGCACCTGTGCGGGAATTTCGATGGGCGCTTTGCAGGTATCACAAATACGACCCACCAGACGTTGTGCGACGATGAGATTTAGAGTGGAAGTGATGATGTAAGGAGCAACTCCGATTTCGGTTAAACGAATAATTGTTGATGGGGCATCGTTCGTATGCAAAGTGCTTACGACCATGTGACCTGTTGAAGCCGCCTTAAATGAAATCTCTGCGGTCTCTTGATCCCGAATCTCTCCCACCATAACAATGTCAGGATCTTGTCGTAAAAATGTTTTTAAAGCCGATGCGAAAGTTAAACTGATATCAGGATTCATTTGCACTTGATTAATGCCTTCGAGATTGAACTCGACAGGATCTTCTGCGGTGCTGATGTTGACATCGGCTTTGTTAAGCTCTGACAAGGCCGAATAAATGGTCGTGGTTTTTCCACTTCCTGTTGGACCTGTAATCAAAACCATTCCCTGGGGCTGATTGATATTATCTTTAAAAAGTTTTAAATCATCTTCTTCAAAACCCAGCTTAGTCATGTCCAATTGCAAGTTCGATTTATCCAGTAAACGCAAAACAACTTTTTCACCCCAAAGTGTTGGCAAAACGCTGACACGAAAATCCATTTCTTTAGATTTTGTGCGAACTTTAAGACGACCGTCTTGGGGTCGACGTCGTTCGGCGATATCCAATTTGGACATAATTTTCAATCGCGCCGCAATGGCCGAGCCCGAACCTTGCGGTGGCGAGGTTGCTTCCAGCAATGTACCATCGATGCGGTAACGAACACGGAATTTTTTTTCATAGGGCTCGAAATGAATATCAGACACTCGGCGCTTCATAGCATCAGCCAAAGTTGCGTTTACAAATTTCACCACAGGAGAATCTTCGCCCAACAGATCCTGGTCGATCATTTCCACAGAATTACTGCTGCTTTCGCTGACCGAACTGACCATCTCTTCGTCGCGCATTTGATCCAAACTTTTTTGGATATTTGCCCCGTAGTACTTATCAATTGCGGCTTGCACAGCGATGGGCGTTGCAACAACAGGCTGGATGCTTTTCATCTTTGTGAGGTAACGCAAATCCTCGCGCACCATCAGATTGCTTGGATCTGAAAATGCGACCACCAAAGTTTGTCCTGCCTTTTGTAAGGGCATTAACAGGTATTTTTCACAAATATCGCGACCTAAAAGTTGCACAACGGTGGGATCAATTTCAAAACTACCAAGTTCAACTCCAGGAACTTGGTAGTGCTTTTCTAAAGCACGAAGAATTTGATTCTCTTTAAGAAAACCTAAAGAAACGACGCTTTGAAGTACGTTATAGACTTTGTTTTTCTTTTGATCTTCAAGTGCAGCATTCAGTTGCTCTGGTCGTAATAATCCTTGTTTGACAAGAATTTCTCCGGCCTTCAAAGACATGATTTTCCTCTCTGAAAAGAACTTGAAATATCATATCTTTAACCGCGATCATGCGTTACTAGACCTAGGGTGAGTTTTGAACTTTTTCCGCCAGAAACTGATTCCAGCTCTGCTCGAACTCGGCGAAACCGAAACTCATTCCCGTTTTAATTTTTTGAATCAAACTAAAGTCGTAAAAAGCTGACAGATAAGTCGGTGGCAAAGTCTGTAAAGAGGCCCGCTCGGCCTCTTCGAGAAGCAAACTCTTTGGTTTTTCAAAATTGAGATCCAGCACGACTCCACCGGCTTTCATAAAATTAAAATAAACCAAGTCGTCCAAAATGGGATGCTCGTCCGCGTATTTAATAGTGCTGATCATGATTGCGGCTTTGGTGGTTTGCAAAGTCAATTGGTGACTGGACAAGGCGAGAATTTCAGTCCCCACATGAAAACGTTTTAAAAAATTGACCTCGGCTTGAACAAAGTCTTCATCTTCACCGACCAAATAAACGCGACGATGTCCTAAACTTAAAAGCAAAGAAACTAACACTCGACCCTTCAAATCGTCACAAATTACGTAGCTCGCCTCTTTGATATCGTAGCCAGTGATCCGCGAAACAATGGCCTCACGAAGGCTTTCGTAAAGCATAACTCGGGGCCAATAATTTTTTTCTTCGTAGAGAAAAGTATCACAACAGCCCAACAGCTGCACCTGCGCCGGTTGAGTTTGCCATTTTTCCAGTATCAACTGAGACATTTCATAACTTAAACGATAGGCATCAAATTTTTTCTCGCGAGACTCGACGAGCAGATCTTTCGCTTGCTCTGCAGGAAAATTAATTCTTTCAATGGCGACATTTTTTTCTTTAAGAAATTTTTCAATGTGCAAAAAGGAAGAGGATGGCTGCTCACTGATTTCCGCAATTTTAACCAGAGACATTAAAATATTCCTTTGCCTGTTTGCGATCATTTTCCAACTGTTGCTTTAACTCTTGCAAAGAACCGAATTTTTTTTCTTCGCGCAGAAATTTAACAAATTCCAAAGTGACTTCTTGATCATAAATCTGTTCGTCAAAATTAAGGATGTGAGTTTCAATTTTAACCTGGTCAAAACTCTGCGCCACCGTCGGGTTCCATCCAACATTGGTCATTGAGGGATGAATATTTCCACCAACTTTGAACCGAGTCAGGTAGACTCCAACTCTTGGCTTCAGACTCCAAGGCACATCCAAATTGGCTGTAGGAAAACCAATCGTTCGTCCCCGGCGATCTCCCGGTATAACTTTTCCCTGCAAGTAAAAAGGTCTTCCTAAAAATTCTTGGGCTTGGACGATTTCTCCCCGCCGAATGAATTCACGAATCTTCGAAGAAGATACAATCATCCCACTTTTTTCAAAAGGAGGGATAATTTCAACACCGATAGCGTTTTTTTGACAGATGTCCTGCAGAAGTTTTAAGGTTCCTTGGCGCCCAGAACCAAAAGCGAAATCATAACCCACGATAACTTTTTGTGGCTTGAGATGCTTAAAAATTAACTGTTTTAAAAATTCTTCCGGCGTTAACCGTGAAAATTCCAGATTAAATGGATGGCGAACAAAAATGTCCACGCCGATCTTTTTCATTTGCTCAATTTGATCCTCCACTGGAAAAATTCTCTGAAATTCGCGTTCGGGATACAAAACCTGCAAAGGATGAGGATCAAAAGTAACCACCAGCGAGGAAGATTTTTGCTCGTGAGCCTGCTGGACCAGCCGACGCAACAAAGCCTCGTGCCCCAGATGCACGCCATCAAAATTACCGAGTGTCACTACAGTGCTTTTCACAAGCGGTTGCACTTGCTCCAAGGAATTGATCACCTGCATTTTTGTAAAATCTCCCTATTCTTTTCAAATTCATAGTAGCAAGCCCCGAAACCGATTTCATCGTTGAAATTCTATTGAGATTCCGCTATGTTGCGTTGCGTGAGACCCCGTCGATATCTAACACTGATTCAACTTCGCTTGAGCTATCTTTCGCGATGGCTGCGCCGTCGCGGCGGCTTCTTTCTGCGTCTTTTCCTGTGCTGGATGTTTGCGATCCTTGTTCTGCGGTACGATGAAGTTACAAGCTATGATCAGCGCTTTCAATTGCGTGGTCCACAAAAAGTGGGCAACGAAGTTGTCGTCATCCTTTTAAAGCTCAGTGATTTTCGCAAAACTGGAAGCATTCAAATGAGTACGATGATCGACATTAATGAACCAACCACGATCAGCGATAGCACCTTCTGGGATCAAACCTTGTGGAAAGAATTTTTAACCCAGTTATTAAAACAAAAACCACGTTCAATTGGGGTTAATCTCTATTTCGGAGACAACGTCGAAAAAATCACTCTAACTCCCGAAGAAAAACGAATTTTTTATGATCCGAAAATTTTTTGGTCAACTTCGGTCAATCACATGGATCGGTCACTTCTCCCCGCTTTCACCAATCGTCGCCAAAGCAATGTCGGTAGCAATGAATTGCGTCGCGACGACGACGGAGTTGTTCGTCGCATTTTTCCTTCCACTTCAGAGCATCCACTGCTGGTCGAAAAGTTAACCGACTTGCGATTACCAAAAAATAATTCTCGCTGGCTGATCAATTATCGAGGGGACGACACTCTGTTCACCAAGGTGAGCTGGCATGAGATCATGAACAATGAACTGCCACCCCGATTTTTAGAAAATAAAATTATCCTTATCGGAGCGGAAACGAATTTGACTCCGAATTACCAAACTCCCTTTGGACCTCTTCATCGTGTCCATATTTTAGCTCAAGTCGTCGACAATCTTCTGCACAGCCGATGGGTCATTCGCTATTCCATGGGGGTCTATGCAGCTTTTTTATTTTTAATTGCTTTGCTTGCCGCTTTTATCATTACCCACTTTCCACAGAGCGTGAGTTTGGTCTTTTTTATTTGGATTGGAACCTTGGTCGCCGCCATGAGCGCGTGGATTTTTGATTCATTTTACGTTTGGCTGCCGGCGGTGTCGACATCGATTCTATTGGCCAGCATTTGGATCATCTTTGTCGGCTATCAAGCATCCAAGATTGAACGCAAAAACTTTGTCCTTGAGCAAGAGCAAAAATACCTTCACGAACTTGAACAGCTTAAAAATAATTTTGTGAGCTTAATCAGTCATGATCTGAAAACGCCGATTGCAAAAATTCAGGCGGTGGTGGATCGCCTGCTGACTCAGGACACTCAAAACGAACTGAAGAATGATTTTTTAGCGCTCAGATCTTATGGCGACGAATTGAATCGCTACATCCAGTCGATCCTGCAAGTTTTGCGGATCGAATCGAGGGAATTTCAGTTGATTATTGAAGTCGCCGACATCAATGAGATTATTGATGCGGCTCTTCGCCAACTGCGGCCTTTAGCTGCAGAAAAAAATATTCAGCTGACCACATCGTTGGAACCGATTTTTTCTGTCGAGTTTGATATCACTTTGATGAAAGAAGTTATTATTAATCTCGTCGAAAATGCCATTAAGTACTCTTCTCCAGGACAAGAAATTTTGGTTAAATCCTGGGAGGATCAAAATTTTGTCCATGTTTCAATCGTTGACCATGGCCAAGGAATTTCCGCTGAAGAAATCGAAAAAGTTTGGGAAAAATTCACTCGAGGTAAAAACCAGGATTTAAAGACTAAAGGCACAGGCTTGGGTCTTTACTTGGTTAAATATTTTGTGGAGCTTCACGGAGGCCAAGTCTCTATGGAAAGCCAAGAAGGAAAGGGCACGACTGTCTCCTTTACCTTACCGGTCAGTGATGATAAGACCTCCCTGGAAGGAGTTTCATGAAAAAAGTATTGAATGCCCTTATTGTTGATGACGAAGCTGAATTAAGAAAATCCGTAGCTTCGATTCTGCGCTCTTCTGTGCCTGAAATTGAATTTCAAATGGAGGAAGCCGCTGATGGCAAAGAGGCCTTGGATAAAGTCAAAGCCCAATCCTTCGATGTTGTTTTGATGGATGTTAAAATGCCCGAAATGAATGGATTAGATGCATTAACGGCAATCAAAGAACATGATCCTCGCACTTTTGTTGTTATCATGACGGCGCACAGTAATTTGAATGATGCCATTCTTGCAATTAAAGAGGGCGCTTATGACTATGTCGAAAAACCAGTTAAAGCGGAACGTCTGGTTGAAATTGTAAGGGCAGCCTTTGACGCTCGCGAGATGGTTTCTAAATTGGCTCTTTCCAGTCCTATCTTCGATGATGACATTGAATCAGACTTTGTTGGCAATACCCAAAAAATGCGGGAAGTTTTCCATCTGATCTTTAAACTTTGCAAAGTCGACACCACCGTTTTGATCCGCGGGGAAAACGGCACGGGCAAAGAACTTGTTGCTCATGCAATTCACTCGAACTCTCCGCGAAAGAGCGGATCTTTTATCGCCATCAACTGCGGGGCTATTCCTGAAGCTCTGATGGAAAGCGAATTGTTTGGTCATGAAAAAGGTGCCTTTACAGGAGCTATCGAACGTAAAATTGGAAAATTTCAAGCGGCTAATAATGGCACCCTCTTTCTGGATGAAATTGGAGAGCTGAAACCCGACATGCAGGTTAAACTCTTGCGCGTTTTGCAAGAGAAAAAATTCACTCCTGTCGGAAGTACACGCGAAGTTAAATCTAATGCTCGAATCATTGCGGCCACGAATCGCAATTTAGAAAAAATGATGGAAGATGGACAATTTCGCGAAGATCTTTTTTACCGCTTGAATGTCATGCCTATTTTTCTTCCGCCGCTGCGTGAACGCGTGGAAGATATTCCTGCACTTGTCAGCCACTTCATTAAAAAGTTTTCTAAGCAGCACAACAGCACCATCAATTCCATTTCTGCCGAAGCTTTAGAGCTGATGAAGAAATACAATTGGCCAGGAAATATTCGTGAACTTGAAAATGCTGTCGAGCGCGCTTTCATTGTTGAAACTTCAAATCAAATCATGGCGCAAAGTTTACCGGATTCCATGAAGGCAAAAGTTAGCCCCCTACGAGCTCCAAGCTCCGAGAATGAGAAAACGACCACCTTAGGATATTCTGGGGCCTTGGACTTCGATGCCTTCAAAGAAGGTATGGAAAAAGATTTTATCATCAATGCCCTTAAAGCTAACAATGGCCGTATCAATCAAACCGTGGCTCAGGCCAATATTCCTAAAAATACTCTTTTAAGGAAAATTAAAAAATACGGAATTGTCGTCAAAGATCTTATGGAATAGCTTTTTCGCAGCAGCGAATGACCGCTGCTGACGAAATCGTTTTCATGCACTCGTGAGTTCCTAAAGGACAATGTCGATGACCATGAGGACCACAGGGACGACAAACCAGGTGAGATTTCTCAACAAGATAAGATCGGCTCGACCAAGGGCGAAAGCCAAATTCAATAATGGTCGGTCCAAAAACGGTCACTGTGGGAACATCAGCACAACAAGCCAAATGTGTTGAAGCGCTGTCGTTACCAACCACTAAAACTCCCTTGGAAAGTAAAACTGCAGATTCGTAGATGCTTGTTTTCCCGGTGAGATTGAGGCTGCCAGGAATCCGTGATTGAATCCGCTCGGTCAGGGCTTCTTCGCCCGGGCCTCCCATTATAAAAACCTGATATTCTTTTTCCTGAAAGTAACGCCCGACTTCAATGAAGCCTTGTTCGGTCCACATTTTAGTCGCCCAAACACTGCCCGGGAAAAGAAAAATCCATTTGTTATCTTGGTAGGATTTTAATTTGAAGGTTTCAACCAAACGTTGAAATGTAAAAGTATCTTTATTCAATTGTTCTCTTAAACTCAGGCTACACCAGCCTGGCACTGCAGACAGTTTTCCTGATGAGTCTTTTTGGTAAAAAATATTTTCCGAAGCCAAGGCGAAAGCTTTTTTTTGAGTTTCACTGTCCCAAGGAAAGAGCAAACTCATTTGCCTTAAAGGCTCGGGCCATTGTTTTTGCTTTTCGATGCTCTTTGTAAAAAAAATTGAATTCCAAAACTTTCGAAAAGAGATTTTATGTTTGGATTTAAGACTCGAACAGAAAAAAGCCGTTCGCAATGATTCGTGCGGAGAAAAAATATATTCTAGATTTTTTGACTGCAGCTGTTCTTGAGCTTTGGTGTAACTTGCTCTATCCCCTTTTTTGATCTCGATCACTTCATCAAATAAGAGCGTCTTTAAAAAAAAATCTCCCAGTCCCTTTCGGCACAGCAAAATCAAGCGATGCTGGGGCCAAAGTTCACGAAGACGCTGATAGAAAGGGATTCCTAGTAACAAATCGCCCAAAAAGGCCGTTTGCACGACTAAAAGTGATCGAGGGGATTCTGTAAATTGGGCTGTGGGATTTGGCACGACAATCTCCGAATCAATCGTCGAAAAACATCATCAAGATCAACTAGATCGTAACACATCGTCGCCTTTTGACAAGATCTGTTCCAGCAAGGACTGCATTCCGCCGTCGTCAGTATCGCTTCACCATGTCCAAAAAAATCAATCTCGTGAGCGCAACTGGGGCCAAACCAAGCCAAAGTGTATATCCTTTGCGAAAGCGACATATGCATTCCGAGACTATCTCCGGTAAAAACAACATCACAGGCTGCCACGCTGACTAAACCATCTCGCAGACCCAAGTTTGTTTCACTGCTGATAATGGGAAAATTTGCAGCGATGCTGCGATTACGTTCACGGTCTTCCGGACCTCCCAACAGCACAATTTGAATGTCCTTAAAGGGAAGAAGTTTTTTAATCAACTCCCGATGTCCTTCAACACTTAATTTTTTTGCGGCCAAAACTTCGCTGCAGCCGGTATTGATCCCAAGAATTTTTTTATGACCTTGATTGCTCCATTGCCACTTTCGCTCAAGGGAAACTTCCTTTTCACCTTCGGTCAATGGAAGGTGGTAACCTTCATTCTGTTTTAGCGTTGGAAGCTCTAAAGCTTCTTGTGTTAACTGCAGTTCGCTTTTTTTATTTTTATAAAATTTTAAATCGTTGTTCAGGCCAATATTCCAAAGCTCACGAGCTGCAGGAGTTGCAGCCTGCACGGCCCCCGTTACAGAATCAACGATAAAGCCAAGGACTTGACGAGCTTTTGTGTAGGACAATACGCCAGACGCTTCCAAAGATTTATCGACGATATAGGCTATATCAAATTCAAGAGCTTTCAACTTGAGCAGATCTTTACTTTCGGTCGTCAGCACTCGATCGATGAGGTTATTATAAACCAAAAGCTGTTGAGCTGGGTTTTGCGTGACCCAGGTCAAATGACAATGAGGATGTTTTTCATGGATAGCTTTAAGTAAAGCGGTCGATCGGACGACCGCACCCAATGCGCCCAAATGAATCAGCAAGATACGCTGATGCACCGGTTTTAAAGATGGGCACAAAGAATCGCAAACTTCATTAAGTCCACAAGGTTTGTAACCTGTGAAATGCTTACAGTGAGTGATGGGCATGTTCTTATTTTATAGCGAAGAATTTAGAAACACGAATGCAGCGAAAAAAATTCAGCCGAAGGTCACGGCTTGCCGGGATTTATTCGAATAACTTCTGAGACTATAGTCCCGATCTTGATACTGGACTCGATACGCAGTACGTGTTTGCGATCATCATCAGAAAGCCAAATGTAAATATCACCGACCGGTCGGAAAAGGCCCTTTACCGTAATTTCTGGTTTAACGACAATCGCCGGAAGCACACCAATGTCGGTGTCTAATTTTTCTTTTCTTAGCGCAGTTCCTTTGAAAACTAAATTTTCGCCGTCATGAGCCACATGAAAACTGTAGGTCTTCCCTATTTCCCATTTAAAAATTCTCATGTAAAAAACCATACTGAAAACATTCTGGGAATAATTGACGATATCCCACTCGAGCTTTTTTTCTTCCTCGCCGGATTTTTTCGTGACTTTTTTTTCCCAATAAGTGGCTTTTAATTTTTCAAAATCAAAGAAAGATCTTGCTTGGCGAAGCTGGCCTGATTCTTTCACATCCATTGTGAAAACTCGGGGAACCAATTGTTCATAATCCATTAAAGTGACGACTCGATCATCAACGCTGTAAAAACTTGAAAAGACACTGCTGCTGCGAATTTCAGTCGCGAAAGCATAGGCTTTTTTTCCATTCACTTCAACAAAGGGCTCAACTTTTAAAGCTAACTCTCCGGCTGAAACTTTAAAATAATGCACATTATGGATAACCTCTTCACCGACCCGAAAAGGATCTGTGTTGGGCCGACGATCAATGCCAAAACCTTCTCTATCTTCAATATCTGGCTCTCGGGCTGTGGGCTTTTTTTCTTCGACAGGCTTTTTGCCATCTGTTTTTTTCTTTTTACCTTTTTCGACGGCTATGCGTTTACTGGTTTTTTTCTTTGAGGGCGGCGCCGGTTCAGCTGGTTTTACTTCAGCACCTTCTTTAACTTCTGGCGCTGGAGCTTCAGCAATATTGCTGATTTTCACCCGCTTCTCGAATTCTTCATTTTTATTTAATTGTTCGATCTTGTCGTATTTAAGATAGGAAGACCTGCAGGAAACTAAAAGGAAACTAAGGCTGATAATGAAGAACCATTTCATTCAAAGACCTTCCATCGTCGGTGCAGCCACATCCATTGCTCGGGGTATCTTCTCACAATCTTTTCAATTTGATCAGTAAAATATTGGGTGAGATCTGCAATTGTTTTGTCTTTGTCATCGGAAACAAGATGAGAGAGTTTCAATTCTGGCTCGAAAACCAAGTGAATTTTTCCATCATGACCTTCATAAGTATAAACAGGAACTACCGGAGAGCCTGTTTTCAAATGAAATAGTGCCAACCCATAGGCCGTTCCCGTTTTTTTTCTAAAAAATTCCGTTTCAACCCCGTAAGGCTTACCCATGAACTGATCAAGCACAAATATAACGCAGGCTTTATTCTTAATGGCTTTAAGTATTTCAAAAGGAGCTTGCCTTCCATGGGGCTCAATGAATTTAACACCCCGCCCCTTACGAATGTAAAACCAAAAATCATTGAACCATCTGGTCTTGAAGAACTTGGAGATAAGATAGATTTCAATCCCCAACAAGGTTATCAAACTTGCGCCCATATCCCCATGGCCCAGATGCAGACTCAAAATATAAACGCCTTTTCCTTGAGAAAGGGCTTCGCGAATATTTTCAGTCCCTTCGTAAACAGCATGCTTCTGAGCCCACTTCTGATCCAGTTGGGGCAAAGTAAAAAATTCCAAGAAGTTAGATCCCATTCCATAAACGCTTTGCCGCCCGATTTTAATTTTTTCGGCCTGGGACTTTTCAGGGAAGGCAATATCCAAATTTTGCAAAATCACGCGACGACGGAAACGGAAAATATCAAACCACAAAACGCCCAAAAAGGCCCCAAGGGATCGCAGGATCTGCCGAGGAATCAGCCCAAGTAAAAAGCTGAAAAAATTAAGACAACTTTTGTAAAACGTAGTCATCAAACTCTTCCTCGGGGTTTTTCATTTGCATCCCTAGTTTAAGAACGGCAATCGGTATCTCTTTAGGCCACAGGTTTTTTATTTTCACTGCATCTTTTTCGGTTGTGATAAACACGGATTGCCTTAAAGTTTTTAGCTCTAACAAAAGCTTAATATCATTTGCGGTGTACTGATGGTGGTCCGGAAAAAACTTAAAGTCAATTTGGAGGTCTTTGCGGTAATGCTGCAATAACAGTCGAAATGACTCAGGACGAGCCAAACCGCAAAAAATAAAAACGCGCTTGGGCAAATTTTCTAATTTAATTTCGGTCCCATCATGTAAGGACACAAGAGATTCAATCACGGAATCAAAACAAAACATTTTTTTCTCGGGGTAACGCTGACGAAAACGAGTCACCAAAGCCCCAGGGCCTAAATTGAATTTGGTGACCACAAGAGCATCTGCCCGCTTCAAATTCTTCCAAGTTTCACGAGCTCTTCCCAAAGGAAACAACCGGTAATTCGCTTCGGGCTCGGTGGCATCCAAAAGCACAAAGTCAAGATTGCGCCCTAAACGTCGATGCTGAAAACCATCGTCAACAATGATCACATCCACTTTTTCTTTGCGAACCAGGGCTCGAGCAATTTCGTACTTTTTCTGACCAACATAAACACAAACTTCGGGGTGAGTTAATGCAATCAATGTGGGTTCGTCACCGAACAAAGCGCTAGCTTGGGGTAATGCTGGATCCACACGCACCGGTGCTTTAGCTTGAGCTTTGTAAGCCCGGCTAACAACTCCAACCCTTTGCGCTTTATGAAGACAGCGGGAAATTAAAAAATTTGTAAAGGGGGTCTTCCCCGTTCCACCCAAAGTTAAATTCCCAACGCTAATAACAGGTATACTCAATTGAGTGGGACGAATGAGTTTCTTATCATAAATCCAATTCTTTAATCCCGACAAAACTCCGTAGATGGAGCTCAATAGAGCCAAGAAAAAATTCATGATGAAAAAAACTCCTCTAAACCCGCGGCCACTCTTTGAGTTACACCTTTTTCGCCCAGGGTGTGAATCAGCTTTCGCAATTCCGCTTTCTGCTCTTCTGCTTTTTGGGGTTGAAGCATCAATTCTTCCATCAGTCGCGTCAGTTCATCGGGATTTGCCAGAGACTGAAATCTTTCGGGTGCCACTTCCTTGCCCAAAATTAAATTCACCAAGCCAAAGTATCGAGTTCCTCGCACAAAAATCTTTGCAATCCATCCCGTCAAAGGTTTCATGCGGTACATAATGACCATAGGTTTTTGCAGTAATCCCACCATCAGGGTCGCCGTTCCTGATGCGACCAAAACATAATCTGTCATGGCAATCATGTCGAAAGGATTTCTTTTCATGATCACGTAAGGACAAGAAAAATTTTCTAGGTAAGGATATAATTTTTCCCGCTCGAAGGTTGGCGCAACAAGAATCAAAATTTTCAGTTTAGGAATTTTAAGTTTTAACCGACGGGCCACTTCAAGCTGCATTTCAAAATGTTGAGCGAGCTCGAGCCGACGACTGCCCGGCATTAAGCCTAAGACAACTTCGTCGGTTGAAATCCCACAGCGTTGTCTTTCCGTACTGACCCACTCGGGATCAAAATATTTATCATCAAGCTCGTCCAAAATAGGATGACCCACAAATTGGTTTTCGACTTGGTGAGCTTGATAAAAAGGAACCTCGAAGGGAAAAAGAAGAAAAACTTTTTTGCAGTATTTTTTTATGGTTTTCACTCGGCCTTTACGCCAAGCCCAAACCTGCGGGGAAATATAATACACCACCGGTATGCCCCGTTGATGAAGTTTCTTCGCGAGCATCAAATTAAACTCGGGATAATCCATAACGATGGCGACTTTGGGTTTGCGAATTTCGGCTTCGCGAACCAAATTATCAAAGACGGATTTCAATAAACTGAAATGATTAATAATTTCTGCAGCGCCGACGACGGCCATTTCTTCGGACTTACCGAGCCGTTCGAAACCTAAAGCTTCCATCTCGGGACTTCCGACACCAAAGCTTTGAATTTGACGACCACCTTTTTTCCAATGCTCAATTAATTTTTGCGCGTAGGTCACGCTTGAAGCTTCCGCAGCAACAATGAGCACAGAGTCCATTAAGCTGAACCTATTTTTTGGTGAATTTTTTCGATCCAAGCCAAAGCTTTCAAACCATCTTCACCGGTGACCTGTGGTTTTTCATCCTTAAGAACACAGTTCACAAAAGCTTCCGTCTCTAACTGAAGTGCATCTTTTCTATCGACCGTCCATGAAGTCACTTTCATGGGTTCAGCTTCACTACCCTTTTCAACCTTTTGCAGTTCCATCGTTCCCGTATTGGCGAAGAGAACTTGCTGCAGCTCGAGAGCACGAATTGATCTTTGCCCTGTCGGAGCAGCCCGACTGACCGAGATAAAACTTTCAAGCCCATTCTTCATTTTAATGTAAGCCGTAGCGACATCCGTTGTTTTGGATAAAAGTGTTGTGCCTGTAGCTTCGAAGGAAGAAATCTCTGATCCGCTTAGCCATAAGAGCAAATCCAAATCGTGAATCATCAAATCGTGCAAAACACTGACATCTGAGCCGCGGGTTTTAAAAGGACCCTGACGAATAAATTCTAAGCTCACTGGATTTTTGAGATGCTTTTTGAATTCCACGATCGAAGGATTAAATCGTTCAATATGTCCCACGGCTAACTTTATTTTTTTTTGTTCCGCCAGGTTAACAAGCTCTTCCGCCTGAGCCACAGTTGCGGCAATTGGCTTTTCAACGAAGACATGTATGCCAGCATTCAAAAAAAGTTTTGCGATTTCATAATGGGCGCTCGTTGTCGCCGCGATACTGACGGCATCAACTTTTGATAACAGATCCTTTGGAGTGTTAAAAGCTTTCGTTCCAAGTTCGACGGCAACTTTGTTAGCTTGGGAAGGGCTGAAATCACAGACACCAACTAAATCAATTAAGGGATTAGCTTTATGCTTTTGAGCATGAAAGTGACCAAGATACCCGACCCCAATGACTGCGGTTCTTAAAGCGGCATTCGGTTTCTTTTGAGATTCAGGAATGTTTGCCATCAAACCTCTCGACTTTTATTCTTCAAGTTCAGTGGTTCGGCGCTCACCCCGAGCAATTGCGATGCCCCTTTTAGAACTGCGAATGAAATGAACAAAGTAATCAATATTTTCTGAAGGGCTGCACTCGTGCTGAATGCGTGCAACGGCTTCATCCACAGTACTGGTTCCCATAATGACGATACGAATGGCCTTATGAATATTTTGCACTTCTTCTTTGGAAAAACCTTTTCTGAGGAGGCCCACTTTATTTGTAGCTCGGCAAATGGCGTAATTTCCCTGAGCTCGAGAAAATGGAAGAATGTCTTTATTAATGACACTGCTTCCAGCAACAAAAGAATTTTTTCCGACTTTAGTGAATTGATTGAAAGCACAAACCCCACCAATCACCACGTTGTCTTCAATTTCACAATGTCCACCCAAATGAGTGTCGTTGGCCATGATGATGCTATTTCCTAAGCGACAATCGTGACCAATGTGAGTGTAAGCCATGAAGTAACTGTTATTCCCAATAACGGTTTTGCCATCCGCTTTGCTGGTAGCGATATTTGCGGTCGCAAATTCCCTAAAGACATTATTATTTCCAATGATCAATTTTGTCGGTTCGCCTTTGTAGGAAATATCTTGTGGCGGTCCACCGATCACGGCTCCAGGGCAAATGTGGTTGTTTTCGCCAATTTCAAGAATTCCTGAACGGCATCCCACCGTCGCGTGACCTTCGATAAAGGTCCCTTTTCCAATTTTAACTTTTCCCTGGATCAAACAGTAGGGACCAATTTCAACATCAGGTCCTAGCTCGACATCAGGAGACAAAACACTGGTGGGATGAATCTTCATATTTACTTTTCTTTTTCAAAAGCTTTCAGAACTTCATCAGTAATATCAAGACCGCTTTCAGCGTGAAGAACCATAGCGGTGTTTTCTAAAACCATGCTGTAACCTTTGTCTTTAGCAATTTTAGAAATCACTTTGCGCATTTTATCGATGATTGGCGCCGTTAGGTCTTGTTCTTTCTTTTGGATTTCCATTTGATTAGCGCCGACAGTTTGACGGAACTTCATCATCTCTTCCTGGAAACCAGCTTGTTTTTGTTGGAAGGCTTCTTCAGACATCACTGATTTTTTACGCTCGAGATCTTCGCTCATTTTTTTTAAATCAGCTTCTTTCTTTTGAAGCTCCTTCTTTTTCTTTTCAAAATCTCCTTCAAGTTCAGCTTTAGCTTTTTTGCCTGCCGCAGAGCCTTGAATAGCTTTTTGCATATTAACTACAGCAATTTTAAACTCGGCATGAGCTGAAGTTGTCGTTAGTAAAAAAACAAAAATCGTCGTCAACTTTGCAATGTTTGATAATCTCATACACATTCCTTTCAATAGCCTAAAACGGCGTTCCAATTGAAAACTCAAAGACCACACTCTCATGTTCCAGTTCGCGGTTCAAAGGGAAGCCCCATTCGAAACGCAATGGGCCAATCGGTGAAAACCAACGAATTCCAAAACCTATATCACTAAAAAATTTATCATCTGTAATCACGTCATCAGCTTGCCCCACATCATAGAAGGCAACACCGTACATTGAAGCCTCATTGATCAGTGGGAACAATAACTCTCCTTGATACATCAACTGTTGAGTTCCACCAAAGTAACGGTAAGAACGCAAATCAGCTTCAGCCGCAGGAAGCGAAGTGGGCGGGCCCATCAACTGATTTTTAATGTGCTGTGATTTCACTTTTTTCCCAACGCGAGCGTAACGATAACCGCGTAAAGAATATGGCCCACCTAAGAGGTACAATTCATTGAATGGCACCATACGATTAGGATCGGTCGATTCAATGCGAGCGTAGGAAAATGAATTTCGGAAAATCACATCCCAAAATAAATTTTTGAAAAAGCGGAAGTCACCGTTGGCTTTGTAGTAACGGTGATTACCACCGACCGGTCCCGCCAACGAATATCCAGCGCGGGCGTAGATTCCCTTGCTGGGCCGGAACCGATCATTACGAGTGTCGTAATCGATACTAGCACCCAATAATCCTGTATCCCCATCCGCTGTTTTCAAAGGGAATAAATCGGGATCGGTGATGGATTGTTGAGTGACGGAATCAATGACTTCAAAAAGTTCAGTGCGGGAATAGGTGTAACTGAAATTAACCCGAGTGTAATCACCGATAGGATGACCCACAAAAATAGAGCCACCCGTTTTACTTTGATTGAAATCCAGTCGGCCCGAATCAACGCTGCGGAAAGCGCGGAAACCTAAGGACCACAAGGTGTCTTTGTAATAAGGTTCGGTGAAACTCAAATCAAATAAAGTGGTGTTACTGGAATGCTGTAAAGAAACCCCTAGGTTTTGTCCTTTACCCAAAAAGTTTGTCTGCTGAACTGAGCCCTGCAGCGTAAATCCCTGACTTGTTCCGTAACCAGCACCGAATTGGATTTGCCCTGTTCCCCGTTCCTTAACCACGATATCGATATTCATAAGATCTGGATGATCAGGCACTGAAGATGTTTTAAAATTAACTTCTTCAAAAAAACCTAAGCGCTGAACATTTTCGAGTGACTGACGACGGCGAGTTTCATTGTAAAGTTCGCCCTCTTTGATTTTCAATTCACGACGAAGAACTTTATCACGAGTTTTGGAATTACCAACAACATTGATTTGATTAAAGTAAACTTTATTACCTTTATCAAAGTCGAAAACCAAATCGACTTTGCGATCTTTCTCGCGAATATTCCATCGCGGAATCACGTTCGTGTAGGCATAGCCAAGGTCACCATATTTTGCCTGCAAATCACTCAGATCCTTTTGCAAAACATCATAAGCGAAAATTTTATTTTCATCCAATTTGATCACATCAAAAAGCTCTTGCCGAGAAAATAGAACGTCGCCGGCAAAGTCCAAATCACCCACTTCGAATTGTTCACCCTCTTCGACATGAAAGGTAATGTAGATCCCTTTTTTATCTGGGGTCACCGTCACATGAGGGCGATCGACTTTCGCTTGGATATAACCTTGATTGTAGTAAATGAATCGAACAATTTGAGTGTCCCGTTCGAAGACTTCTTGCTTGTAGGCACCCGAGCCACTGAGTCCCGTAAAATAACCTTCTTCGCTGGTCATCAATTTGGACTTTAAAGCGTTATCCGATAATTTTTTATTTCCCAAAAAAGTAATTTTTTTAACTTTTACTTTTTCATTTTCTTTAATTTTAAAAATGACTTTTACGGTTTCATCCTTAACGACGTCTTCCGTTTTAACGTCAATTTTAGCTAGAAAAAAGCCTTTATCTTCATAGAGTTTTTGAATTTTTTCTTGGGCCTCTTTGATCTTAGCCATGTTCAAAATTTCGTAAGCCTTTAACCCACTGGCCCCAGTGACGTCTTCCAGCTTAAGTTCGGAAATTCCTTCGTAAGTGATTTCCACCATCGAAGGTTTTTCCTGAACTCGATATTCCAGCTGCACACCTTGACTGGAAACAGTTCTTAAAACTTCAACGTCGTAGAAAAATCCTAGTTTAAAAAGATTTTGGATATCTTCGCGAATCTTTTCATCTTCGTAAGATTCGCCAACTTTCGTTTTTAAACGGGCGATAATAGCGTCTTTTTCAATTTTCTTTTGCCCGGAGATTTTTATTTCAGAAACTTTAACGTCAGAAGAAACATTTTTGACAGTCTTTGCAGGACGCACAAAACGCTTTTTTGGTTTAACCGGCGCTGAAGTTCTTTGGCGCGCAGGGACTGTCGGAGAATTCGTGCTTTGAGCGAAACTCAACGGTGAGCACAAAAGAATCACAGCCAGGAAGCCTGTCCAGCAATGGAATAGAAAGAACTTAATGATTTGGCTCAGATAGATCAATGCTGGTTTTCCCTCGTGTGTTCAAAGCCTAGCCTGGGGTCTAGGAACTGTCAAGAGAACCACTGCCCATCTTTCATGCGCAAAAGCCGCGGAAACCGTTGCGCAAAAGAGACATCATGAGTGACAACGATCAGAGAGAGATTAAATTTTTCTTTAAGCAGAAAAAAAATTTCCTGAATTTTGCCGCTATTGGTCGAATCTAAATTTCCCGTGGGCTCATCAGCGAATAGAATTTTTGGTTTGCGCACTAAAGCTCGCGCAATAGCCACACGCTGAAGTTCTCCTCCTGACATCTGACTGGGATAATGTGAAAGTCGCTCGTTCAGACCTAATAAATTGAGCAGGTCATGAGCTTGGGCTTCAGCTTCATCTTTAGGCACTCCACCAATGCGACAAGGCAACATCACATTTTCAAGTGCTGTTAATTCTGACATCAGATGATGAAACTGAAAAACGAAACCCATCGTCTCGTTGCGGAAAGAAGCCAAATCTTCTTCCGGCATTGCTAATAAATTTTTATCTTCATAGATCAGCTCACCGGCTTGAGGACGATCCAAGGTTCCTAAAATCTGCAACAAAGTGCTTTTACCCGAACCCGAAGTCCCGACGATACCGAGAGCTTCCCCTTCGTACAGCTGAAGATTTATTCCTTTCAAAATTTGCAGCTCGCCAATTCCCTGCGAATAACTTTTATGAATATTGGATGCTGATAACAAAATTTTCTTAGCCATATTTTAATCCCTCAACAGGAGAAAGCCGTGCACCCCTCAGGGCTGGGGCCAAGGTGGCGACAAAACAAATCAAAAAAGTAGCAACGGAAATACTGAGGAAATCAACCCACCGAATCTCAACATCGATATTGTCTATCTTGTAAACGGAACCCGGTATTAAACCTAAATTGGACTGTCCCCAAGCAAAGAACCAACACAAAATAAGACCCAGTAGGCTTCCTAAAGTCAAACCGACTCCACCAATCAACAAACCCTGTAAACTAAAAATTTTTAAAATATTGAGTGAGCGAATGCCCAAAGATTTCAGCAAAGAGATATCTCCATATCTTTGCACCACATTCACGTAGAGTGTACTCGACACGTTAAAGGCCGCCACCATCACAATAATAAAAACGACGAAAAAAATCGTTGGTCTTTCAATTTTAATCGCATCAAAAAGATTTTCATTGGAATCCCGCCAATCGCGAATCCAATAATCTCTGCCGAGCACATGGTTCAATCTAAATCCTGAATTGCGAGCCTCTTCGATATCTTGAAAACGCAAAATCAGTCCCGTGTATTTGTCGCCAACCTCAGCTAAATCTTGAGTCGACTTAAGATCTGTCATGATAAAACGTTGGTTCCAATCGTTCTTCCCTAAATCTAAAACTCCGCTGACTTGAAATTCGCCGACTCGTCGTCGAAAAACTCCCGGATTGATCGAGTCACTGATGGGAACGACAATCCGAAAAGTATCACCGGGTTTAAGACCAAGTTTATCGGCTAAGCCACGGCCAATTAAAGCCAAGGCTTTCTGTTCGCCCTGGGCTGGAGCTAGCTCGATTTTTCCAGTAATTAAACGTGAGCTCAAATTCAACACCTGAGCGTAGCGATTCTCATCCACTCCTTGAATCATCACTCCACTGATCAGGCCGCGAGAAGCAAAGATAGCTTCGACCGAAGTGAAACGCGTCGATGAAACTAAAGTCGGTTCAGCTTTGCGAATTTTTTCTTCGAGCTCCATCCAAGAATCAGGAGTACGATTGGTCTTCACAACGCGCACATGACCAGTCACATCGGCCATCGCTTGGCGCAAAGTGGATTCAAAACCACTCATCACCGCCATTGAAACAAAAAGACAAGCTACTCCCAAAGCTAAACCGCCCAAGGCCAAAGGCGCTGATCCTCCAAAAAGAGCTCGACGACTGAAAAGCATTTTCCAGGCTAACCAAAACTCGAGAGAATTGACCTTCAGGTCCTTAAGCTTAATTTTCATTTCGCCTTTGGTTCTTGTTGAGTGCTGAGATTCGATTTCAAGTAGGCCATGATAAAATCATCCAAGTCACCATCCATCACGTCGTGCACCTGGTTTGTTTCGCAATCCGTTCGGTGATCTTTCACCAATTGATAAGGATGCATAACGTAAGATCGTATCTGCGAGCCCCACTCGTTGGCTTTTTTAGAAGAGTTCATTTCATCTTTGGCTTTATTGCGTTTTTCGATTTCCTTTTCGTACAGAGCCGCTTTCAACATTTTCAATGCTTTTTCTCGGTTCTGAATTTGACTGCGTTGAGTTTGGCATTGAACGATGATCCCCGAAGGCAAATGGTACATGCGAACGGCAGAATCTGTTTTATTCACGTGCTGACCGCCGGCTCCGCTCGAACGAAAAGTTTCTACTTTCAAATCTTCGGGACGAATTTCAATGTTGATGTCGTCATCAACTTCCGCCCAAGCAAACACGCTGGCAAAAGAAGTGTGGCGACGAGCGTTTGAATCAAAAGGTGATATTCGCACCAAGCGATGCACTCCACTTTCAGCTTTTAAGTATCCGTAGGCGTAAGGTCCTTCGATCAAGAGAGTGCAAGATTTAATGCCGGCTTCTTCCCCTTCACTCATCTCGAGAATTTCACTGCGATAGCCGTGCTTGTCAGCATAGCGAGTGTACATGCGCAAAAGCATTCCCGCCCAGTCACAGGATTCCGTGCCTCCCGCACCGGCATTGATTTGCAAGTAAGTGCTGTTGGAATCAAGTTCTCCATTGAGCACGCGTTTCAGCTCGAGCTCTTGGCCGATTTTTTCGACAAAGGCCAACTCTGATTTCACATCTTTGAAAGTGGCTTCATCTTGAGCTTCCTCTGCCATTTCGAGGAGAACTTTGGCGTCATCAAGCCGACGATGAAAGGAATCCCATTCTTCAACGGCTTTTTCGAGCAAACTTTTTTCTTTATTGATTTTTTGCATCTCGGTGGGCTTTTCCCAGATCGCTGGGTTTTCCGCCGCCAAGGCTAATTCGTTGAGGCGCTTTTTCTTTTTATCAAGGTCAAAGATACCCCCGAAGCTCCTGCGAGAACTGATCGAGCTCGGTGATCTTTCTTTTAACGTCTGAAATCTCAGCAACCAATGACATGAGTCCGTCCTTTAATGAAGAGCTTTTAAAAATCGCTGTGTGTGGGGGGAAAGTCAACTTTTAACGGTTAGTAACGTAAGCTAGTTCAATTAAAAAGAGATAATTTTATTGGAGTGCTCTTGTTAATCATATTCTTTCCAGGCTAAGACATGAATATGCACCAGATTATTTATGTGTTGATATTTCTAGCAGTATTCAATGGCTGTAGAGAAATTCGACGCGAGCCGTACTCTTGTTATGGAATCACTTGATACGCCTGAATCCACCACTAGCATGAATTTCCTTTTTAGAAAGCCTGCAGAACCGTCTCTTTCAGTTCGTACCAGAAACGCCCTTTTGTCTCACGGAATTTCTATGAAAACCATCTCTACAGCGGGTCCAGAGGCTTTATGTAAAATGTATTATTGGGGTCCGAATAGACCCATTTCGATGGATACTTCGCTTGAGACAAAAGCTAGGATTTTTTGAGGATAATAACTTTAAAATTAAAAGAGTTTTTGAATAAAATCGTTGATTCAAAAAATTACTGCCAGGTGGCAGTAACAAGATCTCGTTCTAAATTATCCAAATTAAAACCTATCATTTACAAAGTCCCAAACCTATATTCACCTGGGCAGAAAGTAACGTTCGCTTTTTATAGCTAACGCTTCTAATTTTAATTACGTTCACAACATGGTTTAAATTTAACTTTTAAATTATTTTAAAGAAACGTAACAGTGACTGTAGCGGTAGCTTCACAGAAGCTTTTTACAAACCAAGTTCCTAGTCAGCCATCAAATACAGACGGTGTAAACTATGAATTAGGTATGAAGTTTACTGCCACTGTGGCAGGAAAGATTTCAGCAATTAGGTTTTATAAATCAGCTTCAGAATCAGGAACTCACGTTGGAAAGATTTACTCTTCAAGCGGAGCACTGCTCGCGTCAGTAACATTTACTGGAGAAACAGCGTCTGGATGGCAGCAAATGAACCTCGCTACTCCTTTAAATATTACTGCAAACACTCAGTACACAGTTTCAGTGACCACAGGAAATAGGTACTATGTCACAACTGTGAATGGACTTGTATCACAAGTATCAAATGGAAATCTCCGATCTGTTGTGGGAAGTAATGGAGTCTTCGGCCCCGTAGGCTCACGCCCAACAAGCTCATGGAATAATTCCAATTACTTCAAAGATATTGTGTTTACTCCGAATTGAAAAAATGATGTTTAGGATTAAGACCCTAGCTGCACTTATCCGGAATTTTTAATCCAACAAGTTACTGCCAATCTGGCAGTAACTTCCATTTCTTCTTAGGCTTTGGTGCTTTCCCTATATGAGTTTACAAAATCTAAAAGAAGATTCCTATTTTTACCAATTGCCAAAACCTCGTAGGGAAACTTAAATTCAATTCCAAGTACTTTTTTCAATGGTTTGCGAGGAATAATATCTGGAACCAAACAGGTACCTGATACTGCTTCGGCCATTTTTTTCGATAGACTCCAGCTTTCTACTTGGACGTGTATAATATCTTTTGCCTTATTTTTTTTGCCGATGAACTTAAGGCCTTCAATAACTTCAGGACGATTTTCAGTAGTGATAAGCAAATGACTGAGTCGACCATTCTTCGACAAAAACTCAAAGTTCCCTTTACTTAAAACTACAGATTCAAATCCATATGTTTTTCTATCATCAATCAAAAGCCCAACAGTGCACTCCCCGTCTTCGACCAGTTGCCGAACTTTTGCTGACGTTCCTATTTTCATTTCAAACCGACCGAAATTGATTAAGTTAATTTTTTTCAACCATGGGATTATTAAGTGCTCTGCAATTGTGGCTGAGCACGCAATCTTAAAAGACTTATTTGCAGCGGAAACTTCATCAAGTGTGCTGCTTAATTGCTCTAAGGCTATACTGGCTTTCTCGAAAAAAGTTTTACCCTGTTTCGTTAATTCCAACTCACGCTTCTTGTGAGTAATGATGGAATAACCCAAATGGTGCTCTAAGCGTCGTATAGCCTGACTTACAGCTGGACGGGAAACATGATTAATTACTGCAGATTGAGTAAGACTATGCAGTCTTATTGCATCAACAAAATATTTTATATTACTTAAGTTTAGGTCCGTCCATTTCATAGTAATCATACATTACTATAATGATATTTTTTTGTCACTTTTATTTACCAACAGACTTTGTTAAATAGTCCGCGAACACAAGACAAGGGAAAATTTTATGAATAGTTTTAATTTGAAAATAGCAATAGTCACTTTGGCACTTCTTAAAAGCACCAGCCTATACGCTTCCGTCTACCATATGCTAGAATCGACTAGTCTTAACGAGGCTTACAGAACCGGTTACGTGATTAATCCGAGCTTAAAAAAAGAAGGATTTACCCACTGTGTAAAGAAAAACCAAATCTTACAAATTGCGAATAAATATTATTTAAAAGGTAAAGATATACTTCTTATCGAAATTGACCAGAGAAAGCTTTCTTATCCTCTGAGATTCGATTACGTGAGCTCTTATCGAGATTTTTTCCCACATATTTATGGTCCCATAAATATTACGGCCATAACTCGAATCTATAAACTTAAAAGAAATACTCAGGGGCAATATGTAAGTGCTACAGAAGTTAAAACCTCAAATAAAGCTTCTAAGAATGTGACGTCACCCTCTCAGGTCTCGTCCACACAGTTCGCGCCCTTTAGCTGTAATGAAGGTGATTCGTTAATTATGGCCGATTTGGAGCGACAATGTGCCGCGATGAAAATGCGCTTAGCCCAATATCGAATCTTGAGTTGCACTCCTGCAGGCGATGATGGCGGGTATGTTAACTATTTTTCTATCGATGCTTCGGGATATTGCATGTAATTTAGAGTTAGGATACTTTCTGCTATTGGCCGAAGTACTTGCTTAGCTTCTCACAAACTTAATTAAATCTTCAAACTCATCTTTGTCTGCTTTCTTTAGCGCAGCAATGTAAGCAGATCTAGTTTTACCTTCTGCCTCAAGAGGTGTATGCGCGCCCAGCTTCCCCCAAGTGAACTTATTCTCGCCGAGCCTTTGCAAAAGTAAATCTGTCATCAAACGAGCATGGCGTCCATTCCCATTTGAAAACACATGAATCTGCACCAATCGATGATGAAATCTAACTACCATCTCATCTCGACTGAAAGTTTTATTTTCTATCCAAAATTTTGTGTTACCAATGAGGATCGCCAGATCCGTCATGATATTTTCCTTCATGACGCCAATATTCTTATTGGATCTGCGAACCTTCCCTGCCCACTTCCAAACTTGATTAAACGTATTTTCGTGGAGCTTAAGAAGAAAGGATACTGACAGCAAATCATCCAAATTTTGTTTTCCTGCCCAAATGAAACCATCCGCGATATTGGATTGCTCCAGTTGGTTAAGCTCTCCCATGGTGGAAATATAATCCGGAATTAAATCTTTAAGTTCATCTGGATCGATAGCAGTTGCACCACTTGGATATGAAATTTTGAATTTAGACATTTTTCTTAACTTTTAGTTTTTTATTATTCGTTTCCCAAATTCTTGCATCCTTAGATTCCATGAGTTCTTGTGCAACTCTCTCTATTTCTTTCTGAATTTGCTTTTCAGATGTTCCTTGTTTTTCAAGTCTCATTGTATGGACAACATCCTTCAGAAGTTTACGAGCGGCTTCATGAGCTTTATTTTTTATAATGTCATCCAATGTATTACCCGATTCAATCGGAACAATAGCGTAAACAACTTTGCAATCCATTGCTCGTGCAGCATTCTCTAAAGATTCAATCGTAACTTTCTTTTTAGGTTCCCTTTTTTCAAGTTGCGCAATGGAGCTAGGACCCACACCTACTTGTTCGGCTAATTGCCTAATTGTTAGCCCAAGTGAACCTCTGATCGCCTTAACCCATCCAGAAGGAGGCATAGGCTCATTGACCTTAGAAAAAAGATTTAATTTTTGCTGTATGATTCTTTTTTGATTCTCATGTCTTTTCTTATCCGCTTTCATAGCTGCCTTTCTGTATACTTATAAGGCTATACAGCTACCTAAATTGTACACTTATAAAGCTATAAAAGTAAATAAGATGTACATTTAAAAGTATATGTACTTTTTTATAAGCATACGATTCTACTTATATTTACTTGGAAAACATCTATTTAGAAAGTCCAGATATTTTAATTTAGCAATGTAAAGATGTAAAATTAAAGACATTTAGGCTAATTATTTACTTCTTCTTAGCCTTCACCGCACGCGAAGGCTTCGCCTTCACAACTTTAGCTTTCTTCGCTGGAACCACCGAAGGTTTCTTTGCTTTCACCACAGCCTTTTTCTTTTCCCCATTACTAGGAACAACTTTCAGGTGACGTTTCTTCTCCGAAGGAGTTTCAAGCGCCGTCAAGATTTGCTCTTGCAGGATCATCATCTTCTTATCATCTTCGGGGCTTTTTTCGTGATCATATCCCAACAGGTGCAGAACTCCGTGAACGATCATACGGGTCACTTCATTTTCATAAGTGAGTTTGTTATCCAAAGCTTGCTTTTTTAAGACCTGCGGGCACATCACAAGCTCACCGAAACCGTCGGGGTCATCAGTGACGAAACTCAAAACGTCCGTCGCATAATCTTTACTGCGGTATTGCCAATTGATTCGCTTTGCATCTTTCTCATCTAAAAAAACCACCGAAAGTTCTTTGCTATTCAATTCTTCAGAAATAACTTTCCGCTTGATCAGCTCCTTCGAAAAGGATTCCACCCAGGTGTGTAGAAATTCTTCGGGACAAGCTTCTGCGGAATCATTGACGATAAGCATTTTCATTTTACGACCTTTGAATTCTGAATGTTTGATTTGTAAGCGATATCACCTAATCCCCCACCGGCACTGCGAGGATAATCCACACGTTGATGGTAAATTCCCAAAAGAATACGGATGAAAGCTGCTTCGACTTTGGAAATATCTTTCAAGGTCAATTGGCACTCATCCAATTGGCCATCGACAAACTTTCGTTGGATGATGTTCTTAACAATATTTTGCAAACGCGCCGGTGTCGGTTCATCCAGCGAGCGGGCTGCCGCTTCAATGCTATCGGCAAGCATGCACAGAGCTGCTTCGCGAAATTGCGGTTTTGGTCCTGGATAACGAAATTCATCTTCAGAAAAGTCAGGATCTTCTTCACCCTTTTGATCCAAAGCTTTATTGTAGAAAAAAGAAATTAAAGTCGTTCCGTGATGCTGAACAATTCCATCGATGATGGGTTTTCCCAATTTGTGTTTCATGCCCATCTCGACCCCATCCTTCACGTGAGCTACCAACAGGGTACGACTCATGAAAGGTGAAATCTGATCGTGTGGATTGACACCAGGACGCTGATTCTCGATGAAATAGTTGGCGTGCTCCATCTTTCCAATATCGTGGTAGTAGCTCATCACTTTACCCAGCAAAGGATTCGCGCCTATTTCTTCCGCGGCAGCTTCAACCATGCTTCCCACCATCATCGAGTGATGATAAGTGCCCGGCGATTTCACGAGCATGTCCTTCAGGAGAGGGTGATTCAAATTGCTGAGTTCAAGTAATTTAACATCAGTGGTGTAATTGAAGGCCGTTTCTAGAAAGGGAATAGCCACCATCGTAAACATCGAACTAAAGATTCCTCCCAAAAAACCCGCAGGCACTGCCCACCAAATTTCACTGGAAGTGGTTTCTTGCTCCATCAAACGGACCGCAATTAAAAATGCAATCGTGAGCGCTGTAATTAAACCGGCTCTGACACCGGCTCGGTAAATATCATTTCTCTTTTTACAGTTGTACACTCCCCGTGCGGCAGCGATTCCACCGACCAAGCACACAATAGAAAAAGTGTAATTAAAGTCCTCCATGATTCCTAATACTAAAGCCAAGAAGGTGGTGAACAACCAAACAATTTCACCGGAAGGTATTAGTAAGCCCACCATCATCGGTCCCGCAGCGACAGGTGCTGCATAAAGAAAAACGGAATGAATCAAAGAATTCCCAAAACGACTGACGAAAGCGGCATCGGCCAAGTAAAGATAAAATTTTGTCATGATGACCACGCCCAAAATAATGAGCTTCATCATCACCAGGTCTTTCGTTTCAATCTTAATACTTTGAAGCGAAAATCTTCGCAAATAAGAAAATTGAACTAAAAGAACCAATGTCATTAATAAAGCCAAAGAAATAACGATCACATCTTTTCGACGATCTGATTGCAAACTTTCGATCTGCTTTAAAATCGCCATTTGAAAGGGCTGCACCACGCTGCCCTTAGCAACAACATTTTGATTGCGCTTGATGGTGATGTTGACTGGGATGACGGCTTCCCTGGCTTTCTGACGTCGGCTCGCAGTTTCTTGTTTGTTCAGAGTCAAATTCGGTACAATCAATGCGCGAGCCAAATACAACAAATTCGATCGATCACTCTCGTTCATTTTTTCGAGACTGGCTCTTTCGAGCAAAACAAAATTGTCAGGGACCTGCATATCGACAATTTCTTTTTTATTCAGAAGAAATTCGCGACCAGAATTATTTTTATGAACGACGCGCGCTGTAACTTCATGGAGCCCTTGGGAGCTGAAACGCTCTGGCGATTCGGCGATTTTTTTATCATACCAAAGATCAAGATTGCGGACGAGTGCGTTTTCAATGCGTTGATGAAATCGATTGTCGATAAGCCACTCGAAGAGATAGTCATCAATATGAGCATCTAAATCTTTTTCGAACTGACTCTTATGATTGAAAAACTCTTTAATTTGCTTTTCCCGCTGTGAGCCCCGAACTGGCCACTGAAAATCTCGGGCTAAATTTCTCATTGATCGAAAGGCGCGGTAAATGTGACTTGAAGTTCGCTCAAAAACGCCGGTGTCGTAATCATAGACAACCGGAATGGCGTATTCCGCACGCAGACGTTTTTCTTCCGTTGTGACCTCGTCAGTCATTTCAAAACTGAATGGCGAAAGCACATCCACAGAGGCCACTTGATTGACGCGAATGTTGTGGGGAATAACCATTTGGAAAAATATCAAGTAGGACAAAACCAAACAGAATATGAATAAGAAAAGAATTCGCCGGGCCGAGTATCTTTCTTCCAGATAAACTAACCAGCGACCAAAAAATGTTTTTTCCAAACCCAGGTGCTCGGCCCAATCTAAAAATTTTAGACTGGGATCTTCGTAATTCACCCGCGAATGGGCGGTATCCTTTTTTGGATCTTCATTTCGCGACGGCATATTCCCTTTCAACTCCAAGAATGAAATAATATTATACCGAAATAAAATTTTAGTCGAAACTTGCGATGAACCGTGTTAGGAATCCGGACTTGCCCATCCAATGTCGAGGTCACATGCCACAAGCTCCTAATAAAACAAAAGAATTTCAAGGTCTAGTCGAGCTCGTCGAGGTCTTGCGCGGTCCTGAAGGCTGTCCTTGGGACAAAGAACAAACTCCCCGCACTTTGGCCCCCTATGCCATTGAAGAAATTTACGAAATGGTCGATGCCCTCGAAAAGGAAGATGATCAAGCACTGAAAGAAGAATTAGGCGATGTTTTGTTTCAAATCGCCTTGCATGCTGAAATGGCCAAAGAACGAAAGGCTTTCACCTTCGAAGATATCTTTCAAACTCTCATCGAAAAAATGGTGCGTCGACATCCCCACGTTTTTGGGGATATGAAAGTTAAAAACTCAGAAGAAGTTTGGCTCAACTGGGAACAAATTAAAGCCAAGGAGAAACAGCAAAGTCGCTCGTCTTTATTTTCTTCGTTGCCGGCGCATCTGCCCTCTTTGCAAAGAGCTTTTAAAATAGGTGTGAAAACTGAAAAATTGAAATTCGACTGGCCCAACACCGCCGGAGTTTTAGAAAAATTCAATGAAGAGATGGATGAGCTCTTAGCTGAAATTCCCAAATCACATTTGGAAGAAAAAAAATCATTTACACCTCGACAAATTGCGCGTCTCGAAGAAGAACTCGGCGATGTTTTGTTCACTTTAGCTCAATTAGCTCGACACTTGGATCTCGAGCCCGAGCAATGCCTGCGAAAAAGCTGCCATAAATTTGAATCTCGTTTCGAGAAAATGATGGAATTGACCCAACAAGAGAATTCAGAGTGGTCAGCACTGTCGAACTCTCAAAAAGAATCCTTCTGGAAAAAAGCCAAAGAGTTCGATAAAAAGTAAACTTCTGGAAAATTTTGACGAAGTTTTTTGCACAAAAATCTTTAATTATTCCTTTGTCTTCGTCAGTTCGACGAACTTTTCTACATCGTAAATAAATTTGCACCTTATCTTTTTCTTGAGAACTCAATCCTTTCCATTGGTTAGTTCGCCCCATAGTGAAACAGTCACCCCGAAATACAAATACTTTCCGGAGCTTAGCCTAAAACTTACGATCGGGCTCGAGTCCAACTAGACTAAATGAAAGGCCCGGAGGAAAAATGAAAACCCAAGTACGTGTGCCCATGAACGGAATAATGATTTATCTGCTTCTTTTACTTCTTGCAGGACTTTTAAGTGCTTGCCAAAAATCTAATGATTCCTTTTCACTCATGTCAGAGCAAACAACTTTTAAACAAAGCACAGAAATTGTTCCGCGAAAAATTGATATTCTTTGGGTCATCGATAACTCAGGCTCAATGGAAAATTCTCAAGCGAATATCGCCAATAATTTCCGTTCTTTCATTGAAAAATTCCAGCAAAAAAATTATGACTTCCAAATTGGCGTTACGACAACTGACGCTTATACGGCTTATTATTCCAATAACAACAATCTTTCCAAATTGCGAAGCGGCGCTCAGATTGGCGAATTCCCAACTGTCTACAGTGATTCTGGCGTCACTCTCATCACCAGAGACACTCCTAATATTGAAGCTACTTTTTTAACAAATATCAAACAAGGCATTTTTGGAAATGGTGACGAGCGTGCCTTCATGAGCATGCAGCACACTTTGCAAAATCCATTGAATGCCGCATTTAAGCGCCCTGGGTCTTATCTCGCAATTATTATCGTGAGTGACGAAGAGGATTTTTCACACAACGACATCAGTGGCTATTATCCTTCAGAAAATTACAATGACCCAAAAATGTATCCTGTGCAAAACTACGTCAACTTTCTGGATGCACTCACAGAGAGCACAAGCACCGTTAGAAATTACTCGGTAAGCTCCATCTATATTCCTGATGCCGCCTGCTTAACTCAACTGCAAGCTGGCTTCGCGAAAAAAATCTCTACACGCTATCCTAAACTTTCCGAGCTCACCGGAGGGGTAAAAGCTTCCCTCTGCGGAAATTTTGCTGATTCTCTGCAATTAATTTCTGACACTGTTTTGGATTTAGCCTCAGTCTTTCCATTGGGACGCGAACCTATAGCCGAAACGATTTTAGTTACGGTAAATGGTACGGTCGTTCCTCAAAATGCAACCAACGGTTGGACTTATGATTCCGCTACAAATTCAATTTCATTTCGTGGCGCTGCAGTTCCACCTGCAGATGCTAATATCTCAATCACCTTTGATCCCAAAACAATTAAGCAATAGGACAACAACGATGAAAAAGAGGAGATATGAAACCGGCAGCTTTCAAGAAACAAGAATCTAAATGGTATATTCTTAGGGGTGAAAATAAGTTCGGTCCTTTTGAATATGGCGCCATGCTGGCCATGATCCAAAAAGCCGAACTCTTCGACTACAACTACATATGGGCGACGGGAATGGAGAACTGGGCCATGCTCGGCGAAGTCGAAGAATTCTCTAAAGATCGTCTCGCTTTGTTGATACAAAGCAAGGATCCTATCAGCCATGCATTCCTGCAAAGGGGCGCCGACCGCGCAGATGTGAAAATTCCTCTCTTCGCTCACAGCGATCAGCATTTTTTCGATGGAGACTGTGTTTCAATCAGCGACAACGGCGCGCTGGTATTGCTTAACAACCCTTTGCTTCTTCCCGGTCAAAATATTCTACTGCACTTTAAATCGACAGAATTCACGGAAAACAGCTTTAATGTTTACGCACAGATTGTCCGAAAGAATTTCAGTAGACAAAGACTTAACGTGAAATCTGGTTTGCATTACGCAGTTCGCTTCACCGAAATGCAAGAGACAGGTAAAAAGGAAATTCAAACTTTAATTAAGAATTATCACGAGTACAGAAAGGACGCAGTATGATGACATTTATCAATTTTATGAACTCTTCAGGGGTAGTCGGATGGATTATCCTTGCGACTGGAGTAGCTGGTATTGTTTTGATCGCTGAACGATCTAAAACCCTATACTTCGAATACGGTATAAACGTCGACGAGTTTATGAACCGCATACAAACTTTGGTTCTTGGAAAAAAATTGGACGAAGCTTTGGTTCTTTGTTCACAAATGGATAAAAAACCATTGGCTCGAGCTTTTAAAACTATTTTGGAAAAGGCAGACCGTGACGATGAAACTATTTTTCAAAGTCATGACATCGCAATGGCTGAAGTGATGCCACTTTACACTCGCCGTTTGCATTACCTTTCCATGTTGGCCAACGTGGCAACTTTGCTTGGTCTCTTAGGAACAATCCATGGTTTGATTCTTTCCTTCGAAGCGGTGGCGCAAGCCGACCCTGCGGCGAAACAACATTTGTTAGCGAACGGGATTTCTGTTTCGATGTATACGACAGCATTGGGTCTTGCGGTGGCGATTCCGGCAATGGTGTTTTTTTCATTCCTGACAGCAAGACAAAATCAGTTGATCGAGCAAGCGACTGAAAAATGCTCGAAGCTGACCGAGATATTAACAAGTTCACACATGCCTCAGTTGACTCGCAATACGGTGTTTCCTGACACTCCCGTAGGACACAATTCGAATGGACCAACCCCACCGAATCCAAACTCGAAAGCATCCTGAAAAGTGAATGCAGAGTAAGAAAGAAAAAAGGAGTTATTTGTGGGAACAAGAAAATTTAAGATAGAACATGCGACTGATTTCGAGCTCGATTTAGCTCCTCTGTTAGCCGTCATGGTAAAACTTGTTCCCGTACTTTTGATTTCTTCAGCCTTTGTCCAAATGATGATTATTGAAACTGAACTTCCCCAAGTGGTTCAAGAAGCCATTCAACGTCAAGAAGACCAAAAGAACGAAAAGGCTTCGATCACTTTGGAAGTCAGCACTAAGACCGGTCTTAAAATTGTGATCTTAGACAAAGGACAAAATAAGACCGACGTTGTTCCCTTTGTCGACGGAAAATTCGATTGGGTGCAAGTTCACGGTAAACTCAAAGAAGTTAAAAAATTGTATCCTGATATTTTCAAAATAGATTTGAAACCTGATGAAGATGTTTCTTATCAAGATTTAGTCAAGATTATGGATGAAGCTCGCCGCAGTCGTGATCAGCAAAAATTTCCTGTTTACGATGCTCAGTCCGGTAAAAATGTTGAAACTGAATACATGTTTCCAGAAATTGTTTTTGCAAACACGTTCGAGGGATAAATTATGGCACGAAGACATCGCTATCAGCCTCCGGGCAAAAGATCGACCACTTTCAGTCTGAACATCACTTCGATGACAGATATGTTTACTTTACTGTTAGTGTTTTTACTACAATCCTACAATACATCGGAAGTTCAAATTGAAATGACAGAAGGCCTACGCCTTCCCGCTTCGAACACTTCACTGAATCCCAATGATGGAGTCAAAGTGAACATCACTTTGGATTCGATTAAAATTGATAAGGAAGAAATTGGTAAAATCGTTAACAGCCAAATTGACAACAAAGACTTGGACCCTCAAGACACCAGTTTCATCCTTCCACTCTTCAGAGAGCTGGATAAAATTATGAAAAGCGAAAAAGATAAAAAAATAATTAAAGAAGGCCGTATTCTTCTCCAAGCTGATGCCCGACTTCCCTATTCGACTTTACGCAAGGTTATGTACACGGCTTCGATGGCAGGTTTTCCCCAACTTAAAATGGTGACGACCGTAGGAAATTAAGGATAAAAAAATGAAATTTGTTTTAACATCATTGATTTTCACCTTAAGCACTCACTCCCAAGCCAAAACGGATGACCGCGGACTATTGCCTGAAATTCGCTCGAACACGAGCAGCGAAGATGTGAATGAAAAGAACACTCTTAAATCCGAAATACTGATCACCAAAGCTGAATCTAAGGCCATTGAATCTTTACAAAGCATTCTTAAACGAAAAAAAGGATCTCCCGACGAACCCGATCTTTGGTATCGATTGGCCGAGCTTTATTCTCGTCGTTCAAAGTCTGGCCGCTTCTTTGACCTTTACACGAACGAAAAAACCAAGCGCTTAAGTTCTGTCCCAGCTGTTGTTGGAAAAAGTTCCGAGTGGACAAAAAAAGCCATCGACATTTACAGCAAAATTGAAACTCAATTCAAAAATTACCGTGATATGGATTCGGTCTTATTCAATCATGCCTTCGCACTTCAACAAATTGGACAATTGAAAGCGGCCGAAAATCTTTATATTCGCATGATTGAAACAAAACCAAAATCTCCACTAATGCCTGATGCCCTTTTGGCCCTCAGCGAGCTTCTCTACGATCAAGCCCGCTTTTCTGCGGCTTTAAATTACTTTGAAAAATTAGAAAATTACAAAGAAAGCCGTGTTTATTCCTACGGTCTTTATAAAATGGCTTGGACTTTCTACAATTTAAAAAATTCTGAAATGGCTGTTCATAAGCTCAAAGAAGTTTTGAAACTTAATCCTCCATTGCAAGCAGGCGAAAATTTCACCAAGGGGCACTACCTTCGTAAGGAAGCACTTCGTGATTTAACTATCTTCATTGGGGATTCCTACACTGCAACTGAACTTTATTCTTTTTTCAAAAAAATTACCGAAGGTGACGAATTGGGTACAGCGATGATTGATCTCGCTAAATTGTACGAATCTCACAGCCGGCATAAAGATCTAAATGTTTTCCTGAATGAGTTTATTTCAAAACAAGAAGACAGTGGTCATGTTGTTACTGCGCACTTGATGCTTGTTGATGCCAACGAAGCACTGCGTGCTCGCGACAAGGTTGTCAAACATCTGCAAATCGCCAGCGACCATTGTAAAACGGGTTCATCATGGCGTTTAAAGCAAAAAGAAACGACCTTGAACGAAGTTTGTATCAAGGAATTCCGCCAAACCAGTTTGGAAATTGCCTCGAAGTGGTGGGACATTTGGCTTAAGAATAAACAGCATGTGGCTTTCTCGGAGCTGACTGAAAAAGCTTTCCGGGTAATTCTGGACAATGAAGAAGCTGACAAGCCCGATCTAAAAACTCGTTACGCTTTGGCTGAATTATTATTTCAATTAGCTAAATATGAAGAGGCCAGCGATCAGTATAAAGTTGTTGGTGACAAAGCCACCGAGTCGGCCATGGCCCACGACGCCACTTACGGTGCGCTCTACGCAAAAGAAAAAAGTTACGAAAAAGAAAAAAATTCTTTGAAAGACGCCCAACGCAAAGATTTAGCTTTAAATTACATCAAAAAATTTCCTAAAGGTCAGTACGTTCTTCCTATCAGTTTTAAGGTCGGTCTAATCTTTTATGAAGAAAAAAATTATGATGAAGCTATGAAATGGCTAAAGCCCATTGCTGAAAACAAGACCAATAAAGAACTTATGGTTAAAGCAGAAGATATCATCTTAGATATTTATAACCTGAAAAAAGATTATGCTGGTCTTAAAGGTTTGGCCGAAGGCTTCTTGAAGAAAAGTCCCGATGAAGCTCGCAAGAAAAATCTTAAAAAGATCAACGAAGAGGCTCACTACTCTCAAATTCAAGACTTTTCAAAAACGGCTTCGCAATTGGAAGCTTCGGACAAGCTGATTGAATTCTACAAATCACATCCTGATTCTAAATTGTCACAAACCGCCCATTGGCAGGCTTTAAGCTTACTGTTTTCTCAAGGACAAAGCGTTCGTGCTTCAGAGCTCGTTTTAGATTATGTTCAAAAATATCCTAAAGATGAAAAAAATCTCGAGGCTCTCAAGGAATCTGCAAAATCCTTTGCGGAATCTGGCCGTCTTTTAAAATCAGCACAGTTATTAACAGAAATTGCTGAAAAAGATCCAAAAAATAAAATTGCTCACCTGGAAATGGCTGCAGATTTCTACACTCTGGAAAATAAACCAGCCGAAGCGCGCAAAATTTTTAACTCTTTGCTGACTCAGGTCGATAAAAAAGATCGCGCTCGCATGTACAACAAAATCTTAAGCAGCTTTAATGATCGCCAAGACGATCCTGAATACCAAAAAGTTGAAAGCACACTGTTGACCCAAAACATCGAGCCCTACGCCACTCAGATTTTAACTAAAAAAGCAAATTCACTGCTCAGACAAAAGAAGCATAAAGAAGCTTTTGACCTCGCTCGAAAAATTATGTCACGCGATTCCAGCGCCGAAATTCGCGCGGAGTCCCGCTTGGTTCAGGCCGAAGTCCTTGAACAAGAATTGTTTTCACAAAGTATCAAATCATCAAAAGAAGATCGATTGGCTATGGTCCTAGCCATGAAGACCGAAAAATTAGATAAAGCCCAAACTGCTTATCTTTCAGCGACTAAAATGAATTCTGATCCTAAAATCCAGCTGCAAGCTTTCCAAGGGATCGATCGCTGTTATCAAAACTACATTGTGAGTTTAAAGAACATTGTTCCTCCGAGCACTTTGTCAGAAGAAGATCAAAAGACACTATTGAACGAGATTGCGAAAATCGTTGGCCCTATGGAAGAAAAACGAAATGACAATTTAAAACAAATTCAAGCTATTGCTAAGAATGCTCTTTCGAAAGAAAATCAAATCGTATGGGCTGAAATGGCCGTGGAAAATACGCCTCGACCAGTTATTAAATATCCTGACTACCCTCACTTGCAAGTCTTCTTCCCACGGAATTTCGTTGAGAGTAAAGAGAATTGGAAAAAGGTAGAAGTTAAAACCAAGTCTTCTTGCGATCTTAAAAAATGGAATGCCTCTTCGGTATCCAATGTTCAAAACACCGCAGAAAGCTGTTTCTCGGCTCAGGACTTTAAAGCTCTGGAAAGAGTAGCCCTTGATATGACAATGACCAAAGAGCAAAGACCTCACGGTCTTTTCTTATTGAGCTTTGTAGCGGAAGCCCAAGGCCAACCCCTGAAAGCTTACTGGCTCATTGAAAAGTATCTTAAGGAAAATCCAAGCAATGCTCCTGCCCAATTTCAAAAGGCCCGCTTAACTTACAAAATTGACGGATTGACAGCGGCGCTCCCTCTGTTCGGCGAGGTCCTGAACTCGTCAATGACTTCGACAGAAATAGAAACTTTCCGTGGAATCAAGGCTTACACCGAGAACAATTTTGAGACTGTTATACAGATCTTCTCGGGATTTCCGAAAGATCAGTTGTATAATTTCAATGTGGGACTTTTGTTAAGCGAAGCTTACGCCCAAAAAGGAGACTTAGGTAAATCATTGAAAGTGGTCAGTGAATTTTTGAACCGCAAAGGAACAGATCAATTAAACGGGCTGGTTCATCAAGCGCACTTGTTGGAGATGTATAAAAACTCTTCGATGGAAGCCATGGACAGTTACCAAAAAGCTTTGAAGTACGCGAAAGAAGAAGACATGCGGAATTGGATCGAAAAGAAAATTGACTACCTCAAGACTTTAAATAAAAAAGTGGGGCTCAATGAAAATGGTCGGAGCGAAAAATGAAATACATCAGTTGTGTCGTACTCCTTATTTGTTTTTCCTTAATCTCTCAGGCGCAGAATAAGAAAAAAACTGTGCGCAAGGTTCAAGAGGTCAATTTCGGGGAAATGAGTCTCAAAGGAACCATTCGCAATCCTGACGGCGCTTTCTTAGTCCAAAAGAAAGGGCTTAAATTTTTGCCTCTGTATGATGTGCAAAAAGATATGGACGGACGAATTCGCGAGGCTAGTTTTTACGTAAGGTAACCATCAGAAGGAAGATAGAAAATGCTCACGTTGCTGGTACAACAAACAACATCGAACGGCACCAAAAAAACTTGGAAACTTAATCCAGGGAAAGCTATCTACACTTTCGGAACTTCCCGGGTGTCCGACCTCATATCGATTGATCAAGACACTCAAAACTATGAGGGCGTCTTCGAATTTCGCAACAATCAGTGGGTTTACATTGATTTCAATAAAGACAATTTTTTACAAAACAAAGCTCCTACCCTTCCCCTAACTAAAGCCCATACCATCAGCTTTAAAAACTCTCAGATTGTCATTACGCCTATGATTAAGGACGTCGAGATTTTTGAGAGCTTAGAAAAAAATAAGTCAGAACCTAAAGCAAATACGAAACCTCACCATATTTTCGTAGTTCGCCATTATGGTCGAGTTATTGAAACAAAAACTTTAAAACCAAAAGTTAAATTCCGACCGGCCTCTGTTGTTGAAAAAGTTGTCGTCGACCCCGTGCCTTCGCAGGAATGGGTCCGAAAAAATTATGGGAACTACGAAATCAGCCAACGTATTATCTATGTTGAAGACACTTCTCCTCTTTCGAAATTTAAACTCTCGCAAATCACCGATCGCGAGAGCCTAAAGAATATTTCGATTGTTGGAGTTTGCTGCTTGATCTTCGCACTGATTGCAGCAGTGACTCCTAAACCTAAACACGATCAAGTTGTTGCTGTTCCGCAAAGCGCGACGAAACTGATTGTTCGCACGGACTTTAAAAAGACCAAACAACAAAAACCTCAGGCTGAAAAATCGGTGGCCCAAAAGCAGGCGGCCCCTGCAACTACTCCTTCCACCGCCCCTGCCGGAGGAAAAGTCGCCGGTATGTTGAAGAGTCTGAACTCAGGCCGCTTAAGCAATTTACTTTCAAAAATTTCAGCCCAAGCCCAAAAGTCTAAAAATGCCATTATTTCTAAGGGTGTTGCCGCAGGCACAGGTCCCAGTGGACGCGCCCTTGCCGCAATTGGCCCCGTGGATAAATCGGGTAAAGACTGGAGCTCTGACGCTAAAGGAACTGGGGTAACGATTTCAACATCAGGTCTTGGCGGTGGAAAATCCATCAATGGCGTTGGTCAACTGGCTGGCGGAAAAGTCGGCCAAGCCGGGGTCGGTTTGATCGAAGACGAATCCGAAGTGGTCGGTGGTTTAGATCGCGATATCATTGCTAGCTATATTAAAACTCAGTTAGGACAAATTCTTTACTGCTATGAACGACAACTGAGTGCAAAAAAAGATCTGTTCGGGAAAGTCGCTGTGCGATTCACAATTGGTCCATCAGGCCAAGTCGAAACACAACAAATTGGTGATACAACGTTAAAGAACGCAACCGTCGAAGGATGTATTTTGAACAAGGTTGCCCAATGGAAATTCCCTGCGCCACAAGGGGGAACAAAGGTGAATGTCACCTATCCATTCTTGTTTAAAAGTACAAACTAAGACGGAGGCTACAACATGAAACGACAATTTATTTTCCTCATCGCCATAGGCCTGCTTTGGTCTATGCCTGGGAATGCACAAAGCAAATCTGCAAAAGTTGAAGAGAAAAAACCCGAAGCGGCGGCTGCGGAATCTGACAAACTGGATATCCAAAAGCTTGAGCAAAAATATTGGTCAGCCAAGGATGATGACTTCTCGGTGATTCAGAATCGTTCTTTCGCTAAGGAAAAACGCTGGTACCTATCGATGAATTATGGTGCTCCATTCAATGATCCCAATTCCGTAGGAAATGTTCTAGGTCTCAATGTAGGATATTTTTTCAACGAACGCTGGGGTCTGGAATTAAATTACAATCGAGCAAGCTATAAGGATAATGACACGGTAGAGTTTTTTAAAACCCGACATGGGACAATGCCCGATGCAAACCGCTACGCTGGCGCAACAAGCTTGATGGCTTATTGGGTCCCTATCTATGCGAAGATGAGTTTCGTAGATAAAAAAATTATTTATTTCGATATGGGATTTGGATTGGGTTTAGGCAACACTTCTTATTATCAACAAAAGTGTAACAGCACTTGTTCGACTTCGACCTTTGATAGTGTTGATGTAAATAAATCTGCATTTCACTATTCAGTAAATGTCTTTCAGCAGTTTTTTATTTCGAATCGTTGGGCCGTACGGGTTGATTTTATGAATCGATGGACTAATGAAGATCGACTCAATTTTAGAACAGCAGAAAGTATCGGCAGCAAAATGATCAATGACACTGCTTTGCAAATCGGTCTTACGTTCTGGAAATAACTAGACAGAGGATTTTATGATTTCACTTCATCGCGTATTAACACCAGTTTTGATTTTCAACTTGGCGGCAAGCATTAGTGAAGCTCAAGTTTTAAAAACGTCTAACTCGGGAAAAAAACCAGCGGCGAACTTAAAAATCAAAACCAGCAAAGTTCCGACTTTTGAAATTCATAAATCAACGACCCAAATTCCTCGTCTGGATATCGGTGAAGAACCTACTCTGGAATCCCAAGTGACTCCTTTGAATATTCCGACAGCTCCCCAACTAAAAGCATTTCAGATTCAGAAAAAACAATCACCCAAAGTTGTGGAGCTTGAAAAGAAAAAAAATCCTATCGCTACTGCACCCCCTGCAAAGTCTTTTGCGAACAGCAAAACCTTAGCGCAGATTCCCGAGATCAAAGCTTTAAAAGAAGTTACTGATCCAACTGTGAAAGAGCCAAATCTGGAAACGAAAGAAATGGTTACTTTCAAATCCCAAGAATATAAAATTCTCGAAGGACAAATTTATTACGAAATGTTGCAAAATTACGAAATGGCCCTGGCCCACTTTTCAGAACTTTTGGGAGATAAAGATTACGGTCATGAAGCCACCTATCATTATTCCTTAGCTGCAGCCGAATTAGGATTGCCTACAGAAATGCGCACAAACCTATTGAAAGTCGCCAAAGATCAACGCAGCCGCGATTTACAAGTTGAGGCCACCAAGTCCTTAGTTAAACACATTGATAAATTGCAGGTCAGCGACGTTAAAGATATCGAAAACTATGTACAAAAGTACGAAGTCGATACTGACAAAGAAGACGCCTACCAATTTTACCGTGCTAAATATTTCCTCGAGCAAGGAAATCTGACTGCGGTTGAAGAATCACTCCAAAATATTGACGAGAAGTCAAAATACTACCATGAAAGTTTACTGATTCGGGGTTTAAGTCTGTACCGCCAAGGAAAAATCGACGCTGCTGCTGATGCTTTAAATATGCTTCTCGATAAGGCAGACCGATCAATCCCCGTTCGCACAGTTTCAGCAATCACTTTGGCGCGAATCTATTTTCAACGAGCAATGTATAAAGAAGCCTTTCTAGCTTATGGCCAAGTGGATAAATCTCATCCTTTGTGGCTGCAAGCTATGGTCGAACAAGCCTGGACACAAATTCTTTTGAAAGATTTTGAAGGCGCCGCCGGCAATATGTTTTCGCTGCATACGGATTTTTTTAAAAACGCTTTCAATCCTGAAAGCTACGTTGTGCGCACAGTGGGTTATTTGAATCTCTGTCAATTCGGTGACGGCATGAATGTGCTCAACAATATGGGTCAGCGCTATGCTCCAATGTATGGTCGACTGGCAGGTTTCCAAGAAAAGAAAAAAGCGGCTAAAGATTACTATGATCTTGTTCGCACTTGGTTGAAAAGCCCTGATCTTCGCGAGGTTGATGGCGTACCACGCTCTTACATTGTCGAGTTGGCTCGTCATCCCTCTTTCGTGGCGATTCAAAAGCAAATTAATAATTTCGAAGATGAAATCACATCTTTCAACAATGTGACTTTAAAATTAGTGCAACGTGAGAAAGACCTAATTAAGAAACAAACTGAGGCCAATTCAGAACTCAATAAAGTCCGCATAAAACTGAATGAGCCTAAAGCCGATGTTGCGACGTTAAAAACCCAAGAGACACTTCAACAAAAGCGTTTAGCGAGCTACAAGTATCAAGCACAAACCGTCAACAAGGCCCGAAACAGCATCAAAGAAATTCGCGAGAAAAGTTTTGCCCGCATCGACAAAGAGAAAGCCGAAGCCCGTGATCGCGCCGCTGTTGCTCTTAAATCTCGCTACGGCGTTGCGCTAGCTTCGCTGAAAAACGTGCTTGATCAAAGCGAAGTGCTCCAGTACGAAATTTACTCTGGCGCCGGTGAGCATATCCGCTATCAAGCCTCAGGTGGCGAAGCTCAAAAACGTAATGTCAATGATACCCCGAAACCTGAAAAAGATAAAATCATGAAGTGGAACTTTAAAGGCGAAATTTGGGAAGACGAAATCGGCCACTTCCGTTCTTCCCTGAAAAACGTATGTCCTGCTGATGATGGTGGACGCTAAGCTTAAGAATGAAATTAAATGAAGGAGCCCTTATGAAAAACTTAACAAATAAACAACTGAGAATGGGGATTCTTGCTCTCTCGCTGGCCTATTCTCCCGGCCTGTTTGCCAAAAAATCCGCCCAAGAAGGTTTGGATAAAATTAAAGCAAATATCGAGAATTCAAAGCTCAATGTTCAGGATTACAAAAAGAATTTGGGCATCGTTGACAAAAATATTTCCGAAGTCGCAAAATCGCGGACTCAAGTCGAAGATCAAAAGAAACAGGTTGCGGCCCAAATGAAAGAAAACCAAACCGCCATGAAAAAAATTGAACAAAATGACAAAGAGCTCAATCAGTTGATCGCCGATGAAAAAAATAAGCTCAGTCAAGACGATAAGAAGATCAAAGAACTCGAAGACAGCATCGCTAAAATCAAAGAAAACCAAACGATTCGCAATAAAAACATCGCCGACTACCAAACTCAACTGACCCAAGTGCAGGAAGAGAAAAAAGTTTGGACGACCCGCGCTGACGCTCTGAAAGAGCAAGAAAAACAAGTGAACGAAAAATTCAAAACCGTTTCTACCCAGGAAAATGATTGGAAAAACAAAAAGCGCGGGTACGAAGGCGAAATCTCACGCTGGAATAAAGAGATCGATAAACAACAAAAAGTTTACGACAATTATAAAAACCTAGCGGAAGTTAAGGATTAATTTGAAACAGCGCTAGAAATGCATTTGTTGTCTAAACCAAAACTCTTATAAAGATTTTCTGTCTGCGAATACAAATCTTTAGCAAATTGATCGAGTTCAGCTTGTCGCTCAAGGTTGTTGCTATAATCTCGATACTGCATCACTCCACCAATCAAAGTTACAATTGGCCATACTATAACGGACAACATTCTAGAGCCTGCAGTTTCTGCTAATTCTTTATAAAGAGCAGCACTGACGTTTGGTAAGCGACCAAAATCTCGCATCGCTGCGGACGCTTGGAATGACGCTTTTATACCTAAGGCGCCATGAACTAAACCAATCAAAGGCACAAACGTTTTAAACACAGCATCTTTAAAATAAGGAGCATTGATTCTGTCTTCTAAAAGTTCTTTTAAATCTTTTGCTTCTTTATCAAGACGAATGTACTGTTGATTCAGTTGATTGTATTCCTCAGCCGATTGAGCATTCGCTCCCAAGCAATCTACAGGATTTGCAAAGGTATAGGTCAAAACAATGCTGGCTCCCGCATAGTTCAGTGAATTTACTCGAAGATGATTTGAAATTTGAGATATCAGAAACCCTCGGTCAGCTGGTGATGAAATTGTGTATCGAGTTTCTTGGGTGAATAAATCTTCCGTCCTTGTTCTATCAGTGACTCGAGACAAACTCCCTAAAATAGCTGGATTTGTCTCGATCAAAAACTTTTTGTCTTGCTCAGTAAGAGTGATGACGGGACTATTCAGTCCAAGTTGATCAATGACTCTAATTAATATTCTAAAAGTACGAGCTTGCTGATTAACATAAGTCATTATACCTTGCGCTCGAGAAGTATTAACTGCTGCAGAAGCATTAAAACTATAAAATCCTAGAATTAATAACATGATACCGTTCCAAAGTTGTTGGGGTGAATTCCCCGTTATGACACCGGAACAGATTTTTCAAATTGATTTTAAAGCAGAGAGTATGCCATTTATAATTCTATTAAATTTGAATAGAAGACAAAAGAGT
>JAKFYD010000022.1 GCA_021731025.1 Pseudobdellovibrionaceae bacterium
CTGGTTATTTATAACTTTAATATTAAAAATAACGTTCTCAAAAGCGAGTATGTTAATTGGGATAAAGCTTGTAACTCTCAAGAAAAAATCAACATGATAGAATGTCAAAAAAAGCTCTATGGATTCCATGTTCTCGTAGACATTTCCACTGACTTGGCACAATTCGCATTTCAAAAATCTGAAAAGTCGCCAGAAGATACAAAGCTAATTTCTTCATTGCAGGAAAGGATTTCTAAATATGAAAAGTAGTATGCTTATCTTTTTATATATTATCTTTTCCGCAAAAAATCTAATCGCGACTGATCTATGCTCAACTAAAGCCTGCCCTCAAGGTAAAGAGCCCATTTCAATTTGTTTTTCAGAACCAGAATACTATTCTAATTTGATGACAAGAACTGATGTATTCACATCTTGCGGCTATTTTACGAAAATTATTATTGCTAAAACTACTGCCGATATTTCAAAAGCTCTAGATGAACTCATCGCAGATTGTAAAACGATTAAAGAACTACGCTTTACGGGCCATGGCATTGAGGGAAACCAGGTTGCAGGCGATTTAAACTACCAAACGGTTCAGAATCTAGAGAAATATGCATGTGCCTTTGATAGAAAGGCAGAGATTGAATATATGGGCTGCAATGTTGGAAAAGGCTGTGTTGGAGACATGCTGCTTTACCAAACTGCAAAGAATTTGCTTTCTGTTAGTGGTGGTAGCGTTAAAGCCGCCACGACATATTCTATTGGTATTCCGCCTATTCTTCCGACTGTCAGTATAAATGGGAAGCATCGAAAATTAATTTATGATCCTAAAAAAACACCTTCAGACAATTGGAAACTGACAGGCTTAGCAATAAGTGATGGGGGTAGCATAAATGAAAGATGTTCTAACGAAATGGATGAACTCATTGAGGAGTTCAAATCTGCTAAAGGTGAAGCCATCGAAAAAGGATGTGATCTTAACTATAGCCCAATTAACCGCGAACGTCTTAGTGAATATAAAAGCCTACAAAGACGCCTTTCTGTGCAGCCACCCTATTTGCAATCGGCAGATTCAGAGGGCTGGAAGAGTTTAGTGTCTAGTATTGATTCGTTAAAATATAGTATTCGCCTATTTGAAATGTGCGAAGCGCCTATGAATAGACCGAGTAAAACTAAAGCAGAGGAAGGCGCTGATGGTGCGAAATAAGTAGCGAATTCGTAATCTTAAAGTTTAAAGCAGAAATTTTTTAGTTAAAAATCGAATATGTATCCTCAAATAATTCAAAGTAGATTCTATCGATCGACTGGCTACTAAAGACTGTTTTCTGGGTAACACTGTTTACATGAATGAACCTTCTTGATCTTACAAAATTTTGCCTATTAAAGTGAAAATTGGCGCCAGCAAAACTGCGCGCCATATGCTTTTGTAAGAAGTGATTTTGGTGAACAGATATGAGTGACAACTACTTTTCCTGGAAAAAGAAAACTTCCCTTGAGAGGCTTTCTTCCTTGAATTTTCCACAAGTATTCTCCGCTAGTCCCTTACACACGGCTGTTTGGTGGATCACCGGGTTGTGCATAGAAGCAGAGACGATTTTTCCGGTGCTTAGATTGATATTGATTATCGTATTAATTGTCTCAAGACCATATTGTATTACATATGACCCATCTTTTAGATCAATCACATTAAACCAATTGTTAGAAGTATTTTTCATAAATCGATTTAACCATTTTAATTCGGTTGGATAAGAGTAATTACAAATATTTTTTGAAGGAACGTTTGCGACTCTGAATGATGCGTAGTCTCCCTTTACAGATACCAAAGTTATTTCAAAATCAATGCAGTCGGCCCCAAATATAACGACATTTCCATCAGTCCAGGTAGCTGGAATACCCTTATTGTCGACGTAGTCATGGTCGTTAATATTTCTTACTTTTGATTTGGCTGCCACAAAATAATTTGCGTAAAAATTTAGAGTATCTAGGAGAGCTGCTGTGTTTGCGAGACCTTTTGGAGGGAGTCCCATTTTAAAGTTTGGATCATGAGAAACATGTTGACGAAATTCTAATGGAACTTCAATTTGAATCCCGTTTTTTGTGATTTTATTCCACTGCAGTTCTTCAAAGAAAACACCGTCAGCACCTTTTTTTACTATGGAAATTGCGTTTCCTTCGTATCCACCAGTAGGGTTTCCATTGGAGTAATAAGAATTCAAAATTCGATATTTCAGGATTTCGCCTTCGACGTATTTTCTCTCCAAAATGCCGGCAAACGCAAATTTGGTAGAACTAAACACTAATAAAACCAATAATAATTTCATAATTTTAGGTCCTCTTGCAGGGCTGAAATTTACCACAATGATTGTCAATTGGAAGATACCCTGTAAATAAACCCAATCTTTTTCTGCTAGTCGCAATATCGTCGTAATGAGCTATTTGAAGCCGCAGGAGTTCAGGGATTTTTAGGGTAGCGCTTAAAGATTAAAAAGCTCAGTTTAGGTAACAGAAGTAAGTGAAAACAAATGCGCCAGGACGTCACTCCCGACGGTTCGAAAAGCTCAGAATTCATGGCCAATAAACTTATAAAGACCAAAAGGCTCTTTAGAACACTATTAAGGTAAGCCCAAAAACATTCGGGCCTGTTGAAAAAGTCTCTGCGCATATTGTCGGCGGAATTGGATGATGGTTTTATTCGATTTAAGAGGACGCCATCATGCAAGGACAGCATCAGTACCAGCCAGAGCTTTTTAGCGAAATTAATTATGAAGAGTTAATACCCAAGGGTCATTTGCTTCGAAAGATCGATCAAGTTTTGGATCTTTCATTTTTGCCCGAGTTGACAGCATCACTTTATTCTCAGTCCCAAGGCCGACCTTCGATTGACCCAGTGATTTTTATTCGTATGGTTCTTTTAAGCTACCTCTATAATATCGATTCTGATCGTCAGCTCTGCGAAGAAGTTGGTTACAACCTGGCGTATCGTTGGTTTTGCAGGCTTTCGCTTAGAGACGCAGTTCCTGATCACTCTTCGATTACGCGCATTCGCGATCGACTGGGTGAGAAAGTTTATGAAAAAATATTTGAATTAGTTGTCGAGCAATGTCGTAAAGCAGGTCTCGTTAAACTTGAACAAGTCATGGTCGACGGATCTGTGATTAAGGCAAATGCTTCGATTTACAAAATGCAAGAACGAGATGAAAAAAAAGATGACGATCCCAAAGACCCACCTTCTTCGAGGCCTGCTCATTCAAAGGACGGCTTAAGTGTAAATGACCTTCGCAAAAAAGGGATCGGTGGAAAAAAAATTTCCAACAAAACCCATTTTAACCCAGCTGATCCAGAAGCTACTTTATCTGGTAAAGCTGGTGAGAATAAAGCTCTGGCTTACAAAACTCATCACGCTATTGATGCAGACTCACGCGTGGTCGTTGATTGCCATGTCACAACGGGCGCCGTTAGTGATGTTACAATGCTCATCGAACGAATCAATCGCATTCAAGAAAAGCATAATAAAAAGATCGGTGAGATCATTGCTGATCGTGGCTATGGATCTGCAGAGAATCTGGAGGAATTAGAAAAGCAGGATATTAAATCCAATATCCCATTGTGGAGTTCAAAGGTTGGAGAAGCCTTTTTTAGAGAGATCGAAGCTGGATTTAGAGTTGAAACTGAGAATAATAAAGTTTTTTGTCCCGAGAGTCATGAGATGAAGTTCTCCAGTAACGATCGAACGGGACAGAGATCACTATGGACATTGAAAAGAAGTGTCTGCATGAGCTGCCCTAGAGCGCTAACATGTTTGACGGCCAATGAATATAAAGTCAGAGGGAAGCGATTTGCTGTTCCTGATCATCATAAGCTTTTTAAAAGAGTTACTGAAAAACAAAAAGAGCCTGAATTTAGAAAAAAACTTTGGGAGCGGATGTGGAAGATGGAAGGTGTTTTTGCTGAGGCAAAATCTCATCATGGTATGCGACGGGCCAGGTACCGCGGTCGAGCAAAAATGCAGATCCAAGTTTATCTGACTGCAACCGTGCAGAACCTAAAGCGGCTAGCAGGTTCTGCCATTGGAGAACTTGACGGAATTATAAGAACTTTGATCCAGAATCTTTTTGATCGGAATTTTGGGACCGAAATCCATAAATTTGCGGTTTAAAATCGACTTTTTCAACAGGCCCATTCCCTTTTGTTCAGCCTTGTAACTTAAAAATCGGGATTTCCCTCTGAGATTTAATTCGAACTGAGCTTTCTGTAGCAGAAAAATTTTGTCTTAAAAGAAAGCGGTCTTAATCAAAAGGCTCGCAAAAACAGCTCACACTTTATCAGTTATCTTAAAAAAATCTAAATTAAATGAATGAACTCCTTCAGCTTGCGAGTCTTTAATAATCATTTTCACTTCTTCTATACAGGTTACTAACATGCTTTTTATCTTAATAAAGTCTTCGTTAGAAATAGTAATTACGGAAGAATAATGCAGGTCATTGTTAAGATTTTCTTTCTCTAAAGATCGAATAGCTAACATTCTCCAGTTCGTATGGAATTTAGAAATCATTGGCGAATCGGAACTCAAATGAATTCTGGTTGTCCCAACTAGAAATCGGTTATTTTCAGACTGAATTGCTAAACCGATTGAAACGAGAAACTCTAAAATTTCTGCAGTTCGTTTTAATGATATACCCAAATATTCACTGAGTGCTTCTTTATATTGGAGCTCTGGAATTGTTAACATGACATGAATCGCACCATACAGCCACGAGCTGTAAAAAATGGCTTGATCTTCTCTTGTTAAGGTTTGTTTAACACCAAGCCTATCTTTTAAAATGAGCCTTCTTTCCAAAACTTGATCAATATGTTGTTTAAGCCTTATTTTTAAAGCTTTTGTACCTGCCCTTTCAAGTTGAACAAGTAACAGAAAAAATTGTGACTCTTCATTCGTATGTCCTAGGTATTCATTAGTGCCCTCAGCTTGTTCCATACTTAACTGTGAATTGCCGTTGAGAACCTGTGAAATGTGAGATAGCGGAACAGAAATGTGCTTGGCCAAAGCCATCCTTAATCCACGGCCGCCCTTAACCTGAGAATGAATATATTCGTTTAGATAATTTTTATAACTCTTATACGAAAATATATCTTTTTTCATAATTTCAATTAGTTATCGGCTTAATTTCATTAATAATGAAGGTATATCATCATTATTAATAAAATTGTTCTATTTTATTACCGAGCACTTGCTATATAACTAACGCAACGGGTTAAAACCCTAACAACGGAGAAAGGTACCCTATTTTAGCGAAATTAACTGAGAGCTTTTTTAAATCAAAGGCTATCAATTTTTAGCGCGAAAAATCGGATTAAATCTTGCTCTTACAATCACTGGAGAAACAAATGTATTTTAAACCGCATAAAATAAACCTAGTATTCCTTGGTCTGACGTTTATTGCCAATCTGTCTAGTTCTTTTGCGCTCGCCGAAGGTGACATCAGCGAAAACGCCATTTCGATTCCTTCTGAAAATTTATTGGGTGGTGATGGCAGTGGAGGTGGAGGGACACATAGCTGTCTAACTTATTCACTCGATAAACAAGGCCATAAAATTATTAAAAGTGGAACTTCTGAGCTCTACGATCTGTATGAAGCTCGAGTGGCCCATGGATACAACCTCGTAAATTCCACAGGCAAAACCGCAAATGAACTTTTAAACGACGCAATGATGAAAATTTATACTGCTAACCCGGTCTATGCAGGCGCTGTTTTAGATAAGCTTAAGTTTTATACGAGTCGCAAAAAAATGCTGGCGAAAAAATCTTTTAATGTTTTGAATGACGCTCATATTGTTTTTGTGGATCAAGGCTGTAGCTATAAACAAATCGCGCAATGGAACGATGGATACAATGCTGTTGTCATCGATAGCGATCTTTATGGAATTTTTAGAAAATCACCCCTTAATATGGCGGCTCTTGCCTTACACGAGGCCGTGTATGCAGTAGAACGAGCAAGCTCAGGAGTAAAAGACTCTGACAAAACGAGAAAACTCGTGGGCCAAGCATTTTCTGATGCTCGAGTAGACCTTATCAAAAAAGTAAACAATGTGTTTCACATCAAAGCAGGCCACTTTTACTCGTGGATATTAAAAGCCCTCGATGGCCAATCGCATGCAATTGTAAATGTTGGATCTTGGCAGGATAAACTTATGAAAACTTCATCTGTCTTTAGATCTACTTGGACTGGGAAACTATCAACCAGCCCAGACAACTCTCAAGTTGCATCAATGGCTTCTCCTGTTGAAATATCAAATGGTACAGTTGTAATTGAATATGGTTTTTATCAAAGCGAAAGAGAAGTTGAGTCACCGCTGAGAATACATTTTCAAATCTATGAAGATGCACGACTTCCCGTCTATTCAAGAGTCATATCAAAAAATGAATTAGATAATAATGGCAGAGTTGATGGGAATTTAGTTCTTGCACTTCCTTATGAAACTGCAATGGGCCAAACAATAGACTCGCTCACTCTTGATTAGTCGTTTACCAATTTCACTATTAACCGATTCGAATTTAAGATTAACTTAAGGAGAATTTATGAAACTGAATTTATTAGTTATTGTTTGCCTTATTTCTGGTGGAATAACACAAACAGCATTTGCAATCTCGACCTATTCACTGTCAGAAATTTGCAACAAGTATTCCGATGACCAACGGAACTGTCAGCGAATTCCTTTTTGCCAGTTGCAAATGATCCCTGCCCGAGCCGGTGGATGTCATGCACGTATTGGCTTTGAATACATGGAAAATGCCTGCACAACTATCAGTATCGAGAACTGTAATCCTGTAACAACTGGCTGTCAGGTCTATGGACCTTCAAGAGCACAGGCATTTTGTTCAGCAGTTCGAGAAAGTCTCTAAAAGTTTTTACTGGGAATGAAATTTCAAATAAAAGGAGTATTACCTATGAAAAATTTCTTTGCCTTATTGACAGCAATTTTATTGGGATCGCAAATGGGTGCTGCCGGGGAGCCGAACTACTGCGCTATTCAGGCTTACAAGAATCTGCAGTTCTACATGAATGTCAAAGGCACCTACATGTATTCATGCCAATGGATTAATGGCGATTATTATTCCAATGGAAGACCAAAGGGAGAGAATTGTGATTTGAGCGTAAAAAGCGCCACAGGGCAAATATCCAATTGGTCAGTGGACCTGGATAATCAATGCCACGGCTTGAGAAGTGGTCCTAATAGCATCCAACCAAGATAAGAAAACTTTTAAGGTAGGGATTGCCGTATATTAAACAAACACTAATCCCTACAAGCAATAATTCGAAGAATAAATTAATCTGAAGTTAAACTAAATTTAGGAGGTTCTATGAAAAAATTCTTAATCCTTATTTCTTTGATAACCCTTTCATCATCAGCTTTTGCTGCAATAAGTATCGGCAATGCTCCGGGCCTTTCGGATAGTGATCTGAAACAATTTCAATGTTCAATAAACGTACAGCAAATTGATCCCGAGACTGGAGATCGGGGCGAAAAAGGTTTGGTGTATTCAATAGTCGTGGCTGCTAACTTAAATAATGCAAAAGCAGCGGCACTCAATAAATTAAATTTTTATGGACCAGTGAAGGGCTCGCTATGTTATTTGAATAATGATGGTCGTCAATTTGAGATAAAAAGTATTGCTTGCAATTGATCTTAAGGCGTATCCAAAATCACTACCTACCGTTACAAAGTCTCATCAAGAAGGCTCAGTCAGCTAAGCCTTCGCTTAAGACTGCCCCATAAATCTATGCTTTCTTGATCTAACGTGAGACCTAGCACGACCATCTAAGATCAACTCAGAATTTCGCCTAAGCCTTCCAAGCTTACGAACTATAGTCGTTCTACCATAGCCGTAATAAGCTGTAATACGGTCCATACTCCATCGATCAATCCACCTTTTAATCGCCAGATCCTGAAGGTCGATCTTATCTTTGTTCCAAACAAGGTGATGATTCGTTCCCACGCTCAAAACGCTTGTTTCGAGTAGTTTGGCGTAGCCTTCACCAATTTTCTCCCCCTCAAAATCCTTCGGACATGCGGTTTGGCACGTGCTTGCTGAGCAAGCCCGCGCCAAATCCGAACTTGTATTTTTAGGGGGAGAAAATTGGATGTCTTTTGCTGTTAGCAGGATTGAGTTTGCCTTGCGCCTTTGGCGCGCCGGTGTTTTTCGGTGGCTCTAAACACTTTTTACAATGTTAGGCTTTCAAAAGTTTGCTCTCGAGACAAATTTTGTATGGAATTCAAATTACGTAAAATTATTTCTATCAAATTTTCTTTATCAACCGGTTTTAATGCAAAGTCGTCAAAACCACTTGGAGTTGCGCTCAATGTCCCAGCTGTTAAAACAATGACCGGGGTGTGCGGCAGTCCTTCTTTTTCTTCCCAGACTTGCATCGCTAGAGCTGTTTGTGTTCCATCAAGGCGAGGCATTTGCATATCCAACAGAATGATATCAAATTTTTGTGCCTTAAATAAATCAAGCGCTTCATTGCCATCATTCACAGTTGTGATTAAAAAGCGCCCATCTTGCTCTAGAAGTGACTTAAGAATAACTAAGTTATCAAGACTATCATCAGCGATAAGTAATGAAAGCTTCCGATTCAAAAAAATTTCATTTGAAGAAATCACTTTTGAATTTTCTTCTTTCTTTTTAGCCGTATGCGCAGATTCCATTTTAATAGAAAATGTGAACTCGGTACCAACTCCCAAATGACTCTTCACACTGATCTTTCCTCCCATCAATTCAACAAGCTGTTTTGCAATAGCCAAGCCTAATCCTGTTCCTCCACCCTTTCGAATCGGATCCCCTTCAGCTTGCACAAAAGCATTAAAGATCTTCGGCAAATCGGACTCAGAAATTCCAATACCAGTGTCAGTAATTTTAAATTCAATGGTTTGAACATCATCAACAAGGCTTGTTCTTTTAACTACAAGATCGACATGTCCATAGTCGGTAAATTTTATCGAATTGCCCATAAGATTGTCCAAAACTTGTCTCAATCGATGTGAATCACCTTTCACATGCGGATCTATTTTTTCATCCCAAATACATTTGATTGAAATGTTTTTTTCTTTAGCTTTAAATGAATTGAACTCGATCAAAGAATTCAAAAATTCTTCAAGATCGAAACTCTCGATATTAAAACGAGTGTTACCAGATTCGATTTTTGAAAAATCGAGAATATCATTTATTAAGGTTAACAAATGATGACTTGTGTATTTGAGCATCTCGTTGAATTTTCTCTGTTCCGAAGTCAGCTTGGTGGATTCTAAAATATCCGGAATTCCAATGATGACGTTTAAAGGGTTACGGATTTCATGACTGACGTTAGCAAAAAAGTTTGACTTCATTTGCAGAGCATCGATCATTGTTTTTTTCGCCAGTTCAAGTTCTCGCGTGATTTTATCTTTATGGTAAAAAATGTAAATTAAAGCCAGTCCCATGAGAATTGTTAAAAATGACAACAGGGATCTTAAACGAATGCTTCTTTCTAAGGAGCGATGATAGTACCGATCGTAATTCAGAACAATTTCATTCGACAGATCCGTTAATCTTTCATTCAAGGCGACAATTTGAGAATAGGGTTCTTGATGGCTTCCCTCAAACTGCCTTAAATTCGGCAATCGATAAGCCAAATCAATAAAATCATGAAATATTTTTCTTTGCGAAGCCAGTAGGCCTGAAATGTTTGGGGTCGGCGCAGGAGGAATAAGAATTTCCCCCTCGGCGTGCAAAAATTTGCTGATATTCCCACCCATTTCCAAAGCTAAAGACTGTTCAATAAATAAATTTGTTGAATCTTTGATATTAAAGTTAAATCCAAATTGATTGAGAAGAAATTCATTAAAAAGTTTTTTGGAAAGCATCCTTTGTCGTCCCGCCATATCAACTACGTAATTATCAACGACATCGTCTTCAATACTGATCCAAGTTATGTACAAGTTCAAAGACACAATGATGATGATCGCGAGCGGAACTAATAAGACAGCTTTTCCTTTGAGTTTCAACATGGGCGAAATGTTTAATCTTTTCTTAAACTTTAGCAACAATAAATCTTTATGCAGCTGCCCAAGGTATTTAAATCATTGTTTGTTTATTTAAAATTTAAAAGAGTGGATTCTAAACAATGATTGTTGAGATACAATTTAGAATTGAATCGATCCGTTTTTTTACATTATCTTCAGTCAAATCATCATCTTCGGAAGTTTGATTTTATGTTATGATTTTTTAACAGCGCATCGAAGAGGCGGTGGAGATCTGCCCCAACCTGAATTCAAGTCAATTTTCCTTCGGATTCCTTCAATGATTCGATTTCTTCCACAGGTTTAGCTACGGGGAAGAAATTGATATTAACTTGAAATAGCTGCCGTGACAGATATTGATCTGATCGAAATCGAGTCACGAGTTCAGCCGCAAATTGTTCAGTCAACTTTAGGAACTCTTCTTTTTCTTCCGTATTCATAGGCAGCAGTAAACTTCTGAACCTTCTGAGATCTTTGGGCTTGTGGAAGGATTTAATGGCGTCTTGAAAGCTATTTTCATGGAAGACCTTCATGGCTATATCGCCGAACTTATCAGAGACTTTAAAATTTTTATTTTTTGTTTTCCAATGATATTCACCCTCGATTTCAAAAGCTTGAGCTAAGCCAAGATCTTCAAGCTTTTTTAGACTTTTCAGGACTTTGTCTTTGTTGCAATCGAAGATCAGGGAAAGGCGCTCGGCCGTTGGCGTGATATCTTCAAAGCTGAGCAAAGTAAGAAGTTTCGGTAAGAATGGATCTGAGAGAAATTCAAAATAGTTTTCAATCTCTTTCTGTCCAGTTAACGTTTGTATGATTTGAATAATCTTTTTTCCGAAAACTTGACGATCTCGTGAAGTTTTAGCTTGAGAATATTGGACAAGAAAATAGAAAAATTCTTTCTCTGCAGGTGAAAATAAACTTTTTTCACTGAAAGCAGAAATAAAATTCGGAGTAATGCGCTTTTTCTGCAAAATAATCATGCGCAAATAAGATCGGCTTTGAAAGCCAAGCTCCTGGGACCATTTTTCATACGAAAAATCTGATGCTATTTTCTTTCTATAATTAAAATAGTCATGCAAGTAGGTAGCCGCATGAAGGTAATCGACTAAGATAGGTTTTTTTATGTTTTCATCCATGCCATTAAGCTCAACACTCCAAGTTTAAGCTGTCAACAGTGACTGCCTTATAGCCCAGAGTGCGTGCTCTAACAGGAGCACATTGAAGTCCAAAGAGCAAAACTCATCCTAACTGTTATAAAGTTCTACAGTCTTTATTTATATTAGCTAATACGCGCTATTCAGCTGTGGCACTTCTTTTGAATTCTTAGGTCGTAAATAAGAGTTACTGCTTACCGTCGTTTATTAAAACGCGAGATTCACGGTGCTCAAAAATAGAAAAAGGAGATCTTTATGAAAAGTTTTTTGAACATCGTGATTTTAGTGAGCGCATTTTCAGTCTTGAGTCTGAATTCTGAAGCTGGCACTGGCGATATCGGGTCCGTAGGTGATCCAACGATAGCACCTGCCTCTGAAGTTGAATCTTTTGTTGTTTGCGGACATATTCCTGGCACTGTTTCAAAAAATGGTGAAGAGTTTGAAATTTGGGAAAAGGCTGATATTACGCTTAATCTTGATAATCGTACGCTTTCATTTGATCGCTATATCGGAGTAATAGGACAGCCCGAAAAAAAAATGTTTCGTGAGCTCTCCTTTTTTGAGCGGCTTCAATTGAACGACTTCAGTACCCGTGACTCTGGAACATTTTCAAATTTAGAAGAACTGCCTGTTGAAAATATTAAAGATATTTTGGGTGATCACATAGAATCCGAAAATGTCGAAAAAATTTACAAAGGTAAATCGTTTTGGTCAGAAAAAAGTGGTGTTTTAATCAAGTTAAAAAACGGAGATAAAATTTTTAGCACAGGAATGATTTACTCCACTTATGCAAAACACTGCCAACAATTTAAAAAATAATTATACTTTGTTAGAGATGCAAAAGTGCCTGGAAATCCTGAAGTTCAGGTGCTTTTGCTGCCCTTAAGAAGGGCTGTATCAGTTGGTATTTGTACATTTAAGATTTTGAGATTGGATATTTAAACTTTTTGAAATGATACTGGCAATTCGGGATTCTTTGATAGTTGCTAAAGACATTTGAAGGTCGTCGCCTTCGCCGGAACAAGTGTATTTAGTGAGTTCAGAATTATAATCAAAAGAAGTGTCGCACTTAAAATCAAAAAATTGCATTGGTCTGCTCATAGTCATTAATCGGACTGTGTCTTTTTTTAATATAATCTCTGCTGACTGTGGAAGTCCTTCTTGATTGTCTTGAGTGGAACAGTAAAAATCAGCGTGTGCGCGAAAAGATAACAAAAGAGCAAATACAATTAATGTTTTCATAAATACCTCGGGTAGGGTTACTTAACACAATCATTAGTAGTTTTCTATTGCAGTGAAGTTTTTGTATAAAACCAGCATATTTTGAAAACCTGATGAATAACTGTATTATTCGATTAATTATTTAAACAGCTATGGGTGCCGCCGGTAAGCTTGTTACAGACTTCAAAAGTAGCTTTTGCTTTAATACAATCATGAGTCCAGCCAGTGACCTTGTTGCAAGCATCAAATCCTGACTTTGCTTTAATACAATCATGACTCCAACCAGTGGCTTTATAGCAGGCATTAAATCCATGTTCATCTTCTGTTTTAATGCAATCACGCTTGAACCCGGTAGCATTATAGCAAGCTTCATATCCAGATTTTGCTTCAATGCAATCGCGTTTCCAACCAGTAGTGTTATAACAAGCTTCGTATCCAAGGTCAGCCATCAAACAATCTTGTTTCCACCCTGTAGTCTTGTAACAAGCTTCAAAACCATCACCAGGTTCTGCGTAAGCTAGCGATGCTTGAAGAAATAAAATTAAGATCGAAAAAGAAAGTTTCATTTTAGACTCCTAAAGGATTTGCAACTGTACCATGAATTTTAATTTGAAGCCCTTGTATAGAGAGGATTGCGGAAAACTTTCTAATATGTCTAAAAGTTTGACAAAAGAATTGATCGTCAAAATGTTTTTCATCGACCAAATGTAAATGAACGCACAGTTTGTTTTAGCGTTGCTATTTGGAGGGACCTTAGGTTTCTCTACTGGTTTTCATTATGGACCGAGTTCCTGGTTGATGGGTGGAACTTAATTAAAATCGACAGTCGAACTCGCCGAAATAAATTCCTGGAAGGGGCAGACCTTGAGGTATGTATCGTGCTTTGTAGGTGACTCTTTCAATAAAGTTTTCAGCATTCAGAAATATTTTGAAAGACAATTTTTTAAAAAGACCACTCTTGCATAAGACTGTTAGCACTTTATCACTCTCTCTAGTGACGAAATAATTTTCTTACTCTAAGCAGCCAGCGGTGCGGTAACCCAATTCAGTTTTTGACTTGTAGGCCTCGGTGAAAATTCTGTGGAGGTCATTGTCATTTAAAGTTGTGATGATTGGGAGATGCCCCATGCAGTGAGCGAATTTCACTTCTTTTTGAAAAGCAAAATCGGGGTGGGGAGGTGAGGATTTTTGATTGCAGGCATCGTAGCCCGCAATAACGCCGACTTTCTCTCCGCAAACTTGAGCTTTTTGGTGACAGGTCGCTGATGTTAAATCAACTTCGCATGCTGACTGTTGAGTGGTGGATTGAGCGTGAGCTGAAGTTATCATTAAGCTAAAGGCTACGAAAAGGATTCTGTTTGATAATTGTTTTTGCATGGTTTTCTCCTCGATGGCTTACTTTGCAAAATGGAGGTCAGTTCCGCGTTGGTCTATTTTTAGATGGGTGAGCTTAACTGTAAAACTTTTTGGCAGTGCCTTTTCGGGGCAGTTGGTTTCTGATTTGGATGGTGAGAGGGGTGGCTCTGCTTTTTCTGCGGTGTTGATGAATATTTTTGAGAATTTTCTTGACTGGGATTTCAGCTTCGCAGTGGCCGTGTAATTAGGAATTTGTTTAGTTGACTCGGTCCTTCTTGCTCCGAGATTTTGCTTCCAATGTTGGGCTTTTTCGAGCGTCTGAGTGGCGTTTTTTAATTGAGTTTGTTCTTCTCTTTAACCTCTAATTTCCCTCTGAAATTGGCTTTTAAATTGTATGTTATAAGTTCTGTGAGGTGAATATGATTTCAAAATTAAATAATAAAGAGTTGGATCAAAAGATTAAATCTTTAGCCAGAGCCGAGAATAAACTTTTGGCAATTGTGATTGAGCATATTAAAGAAGCTGACCGAAGAAAACTTTACTTGGATTTTAATTATGCAAATCTCTATGATTATCTAGTTAAGGAATGCGGTTATCCTGGAGGCTCCGCTCAAAGAAGAATTGATGCGGCAAGGTTATTAGCCATTGAGCCAAAGCTTAAAGCTAAAATAGAATCTGGAGAAATTAATTTAAGTCAGACTACCCTTTTACAAAAAGCTTTCAGAGAGAAGAGTCAAACAGTTACCCCAGAACAAAAGCGAAGCTTAGTTGCAAAGATATGCGATAGAACAGTTGCTGAGTCTCAAGTTATAATTTCAAAAGAATTAGATCTTAAAGTTAAAGCTACTACTAAAGTAACCCATCAAAAAGATGAAAGCGTAAGAATTGAGATAACTCTTACAAAAGAAGAATGGGAATCCCTTCAAAAAGCACGAGATCTAGCCTCAAATGCTACGCAATCAAATGATTTACCCAAACTCATAAAATACTTATCAGAAAAATTTATTAAACAAAAAGAAGGATCCACTGCCACCGTGGCAGTAAAAAAACAAGTTTTGCAAAGAGATCAATGTTGCCAGTACAAAGATCCTTATACTCAAAGGCTTTGTGGAAGTAGATGGAATCTCCACATCGATCACATCAAACCCAAGTGGGCCGGAGGCGCGGATGACATTGAAAACCTCAGAGTTCTCTGCCAGAAACACAATCATCATATCTACCGCCAACAAGCCGGAATAAAATCCATCTCATCTCGCACTCCAGTCGGAGCAGAAGTGCCACTAAAATAGACATTTGCGCTGAAATACGCCATGCTCATCGAAAATCGTTCTCAATTGCGTGATGTCAATCTTGCTTTATCAGGGGCCTTAGTTGCCAATTTCCGAGCTTTAATTTATATTTCTGCAACTGCATTCCCAACTCTAACCAATTGCTGAGTATAGGTTCTCGTGGACCAAATCAACCACAGCAGGGAGATATTCTGGCCCGCAAATCCAGCCTAACTCACAGCAAATTAGCTTATGCCGTTATCGGTATTGGTTCTTCGTCGGGTGGGGTTAGTCCTCTTCGCAAGCTGCTCGGTAAAATAGATAAACTTCAAGATGCCGCTTTAGTTATTGTGCAACATCTGGGAGATAAATCTGAAGAGTTGGCTTTGGAGTTCCTGCAGGGTGCGGCGAAGATTCCTGTGGTTGAAATCAAATCTGGGCTTTCTTTAAAACCGAACACCATCTTTCATGCCCCTCCTCATTCCTATGTCACTTTGAAAGAGGGCGTGTTTCGAGTTGAGACCCTGAAAGAAAAGAATCAAACGACCACCTCGGGCATCGATTCCTTTTTTAAGTCTCTGGCCAGTGATCAATCAAAAAAATCTGTAGCTATCGTGTTGTCAGGTGAAGGCGCTGATGGAGCGTTAGGGCTTCGTGCTGTTAGCGATGCTGGGGGAATGACTCTTGTGCAGGATCCTGAAACTGCGGAATTTCCTTCGATGCCGCAGAATGCATTGGCGACAGGAGCTGTTGATCATACTCTTTCTCCCGAGGAAATTCCCGAACACATAATCTCTTACAGTAAATACATAAAGAATCTCTTTAACGAAGAAAAAACGGCGGGCTTGCCTCGGCAAATCGCTGCCGCTCAGAATGAAATTTGCGAAATCATTTTCAAAGCTACAAAGCATGACTTTAAACATTACAAGACGAGCACTTTAGTTCGTCGGATTCAGCGACGAATGCAGGTGCTGCAAATCGCTTCCGTCGATGAATATGTTAATCAGCTTTCCCGGGATCGAAAAGAGATTGATTCTCTTTTTAAAGAACTCCTGATTAATGTCACAAGTTTTTTTCGCGATCCAGAGGCTTTTGAAATTTTAAAAACTGAAGTTCTGGAAAAGGCCTTAAAGGCTCGAAAGAAAGATCAGAAGTATCGAATTTGGATCGCGGGATGTTCCACCGGCGAAGAGGTCTACACTCTGGCCATTTTAACTCAAGAAGTGATCAGCAAAATTGCGAAAGCACCTGAAGTTCAAATCATTGCCACGGATATTGATGAGCATGCGCTGGCCATTGCTAGAAAAGGGACTTACCCCAGTACAATTGCCGCTCATGTTTCTCCTCAAAGACTTAAAAAATATTTTGTAAAAAAGGGAAGCAAATATGTGGTCTCTCGCGAGCTGCGTGAGATGGTTCTTTTTTCCTCCCACAACTTCATCAGTGATGCGACCTTTTCACAGATTGATCTTTTGTCTTGCAGAAACGTTCTCATTTATTTGGGCTCCCACCTGCAGAAAAAACTTTTTTCCATGTTTCATTATGCCCTTGTGCCGGGAGGCCATTTATTTCTGGGCACCAGTGAATCATTGACGGGGCACAAAGAACTTTTTCGGGTCATCAGTGCAAAACACAGAATCGCGCAAAGAAAAAGCACAGTGATTCGGCCTCCGGGATTTTCAAACACGATACCCCACGCTTTTGTTCATCAGTCGAATGGAACAACAAAGAATCACGAAGCCGATATCCATCAAGTCAGTCAAAGAATTCTCTTGGACGAGTTGGCTCCCAAATACATCGTGGTCAATGAAGATGGACAGATCATTTCCGTTTCTTCGGGAATCACTCAGTATCTTGAACCTTCCGAAGGAAATTTCCAAAATAATCTTTTGCGTTTGGTGAAGCCAAGCCTGCGTGTGGGATTAAGAAGTGCCTTTACCGAATCGAAAAGGATAAAAAGAAAAGTTGTTCATCAAGATTCGACAGCAGAAATTGATCACGAGACGGTGAGAATAGGCATCACCGTTCAACCCATGCCACAACTCGGGGATGAATCCGAATTGTACATGGTGGCTTTTCATTATTTTGGTCTTGTTCCTTTGAAAAAGAATCGGAAAAATCTTAAAGACACGGGCTATGACACAGCTATGGTGGAGCAACTCGAAGGCGAAGTCGTCGCTTTACGTCAGGAGCTGGATCGCTCGGTTCAGGATTTAGAAGCTTCGAACGAAGAGCTGAAGTCTTCGAATGAAGAATTGCTTTCAATGAACGAAGAGCTGCAGTCAGCGAATGAAGAACTGGAAACTTCAAAAGAAGAAGTGCAAAATTCCAACGAAGCCTTGCAACGAGCAAACTCGGATCTTGAAAATTTATTAGCCAGTACTCAAATTGCAACTCTGTTTTTGGATGACGACTATCATATCAAAGGTTTTACACCGGCAATTAAAGACATTTATAATATTCGTCCTGGAGACCTTGGAAGATCGCTTTCGGACTTTACCAGCCGCGCTCTTGTAATGCCTGATTATCCTTCGGTCGAAAAAATTCACGAAGACTCATCGCCGGAAAATGAAATTTTACTTCCGGAAGGCCGAATTTTTCTGCGCCGTCTCCTTCCTTATAAAACCTCTGAAAATAAGAATGAAGGTTTGGTAGCTACCTTTATCGAGGTGACAGAACTTCGTCGCAGTGAAGGAAGATTTTTAAAGCTAGCCAACTCTGTGCCTGTTATTGCCTGGAAAACCAATGCCGAAGGTGCGGTCGAGTTTTTCAATTCGCGATGGTACGAATACACAGGCCAATCCTCGAATAAAGCTGAAGGTTGGGGCTGGCAAAGTGTGGTGCATCCCGAAGATATCGCCATTACTGATAGAGCTTGGAGAACCTCATTAAAAGAAGGCAAAGACTTCAAAATTGAAAATCGCTTACGACGGCATGACGGTGTCTACCGTTGGCATTTGGTTTCGGGCATTGCTCACAGAGATGAAACCGGAAGAGTTACTGAGTGGTTTGGAACTTGTATTGATATTCAAGATCAAAAAGAAAAAGTCGATGTTCTAGAGCAAAGTGGTCATGCTTTAAAAACAATTATCGAAACAATACCTCAATACATTTGGCGAGCGACTCCGGATGGTGCCATCGATTACGCCAGCGAAAGACTTTGTGAATTTGTCGAACTGTCTTTAGATCGTATTCTTGGCTTCGGATGGGTCGAGATTGTTCATCCTCACGATCGCAAATCGGTGATCAAACTTTGGGAGCAAAAACGAAAAGACTTTCTGCCCGTGAGCTGCAGCTTTAGAATTTATTGCGGCAAAGATGTTGAATACCGTTGGATAAAAATGGAAGCAGTTCCTTATTTTGATGAAGAAGGAATTTTAACGAAATACTACGGAACTTGGAGTGATATCCACGGTCAGGTCATTGCCGAAAATATGAGAAAAGAAAGTGAAGGCCGCTTTCAAGTTATGGCCGACACAGCCCCTGTTTTAGTGTGGATTGCTGGGGTGGATAAAAAAAGGACTTGGGTGAATAAAGGGTGGTTGGAATTCACAGGTCGAATCATGGAGAACTCTTTAGATTTTAAGTGGACCGAATGCATTCACCCTGATGACCTTGAACGCTACTTAGAAATTTATCACCAACACTTTGAAACGAAAACTCCGTTTCAGTTGGATTATCGACTTCGTTATCACGATGGAACCTACCGATGGATTGGGGCTCGCGGTGTTCCAAGATTCAGTCCTGACGGCACCTTCGAGGGTTTTATCGGTGCCTGTCTTGATATCCATGATCAGAAACGAGCGACCGAACTTATCCGCTCGAGTGAAGAGCATTTTAGAACTTTAGTAGATAACTCTCCAGCTGTGATGTGGATCGTCGACAAGCAGGGCCAATGCACTTACCTCAGTAAACAATGGTACGAGATCACCGGTGGAACTCCTGATCACGATTTGGGTGCTGGTTGGTTTGAACATATACATCCTGACGATCAAGAGAATACCAAAAAGAATTTTTTCGAAAGTTTTCAAGCTCGGGAAAAAATCGATCTCAAGTATCGCCTTGAGCACAAAGATGGATCTTACCGCTGGGCTATGGATTTAGGAATGCCTCTGCAATCAAAAGAAAATGATTTCTTGGGTTACATCGGTACTGTTGTCGACATCCATGATCAAGTGGCTAGCGAAGGAAAACTCTTTGATCTGCGAGAACGCTTCGAACGTTCTGCTGCTGCGACAGACCTCGGTGTCTGGTACTGCGATCTGCCTTTTGATGAATTAATTTGGAATTCAGAAGTTAAAAGACATTTTTTTATGAATCCTGATGCCCGTGTCACTATGGACGATTTTTACGCTCACCTCCATCCTGACGACCGCAAGGGGACTCAAGAGGCCATTCAGCATTCCATCGATAAGCGTGCTCCATACGATATTGTTTATCGCACGATTGATCCCCACGACTCGAGAAAATTAAATTGGATTCGCGCCATTGGTTGGACCGATTACAATGAAAAAGGCGAACCCCTGCGCTTTGATGGAATTACTTTAAACATCACCAACGAATATAGAAATCAGCAAGAATTAAGTCGAGCTAAAGTGGAAGCTGAGCAAGCCCGCCGTACTGCTGAAGCTGCCAGTGAATCAAAAACTCGATTTTTGGCAAATATGAGTCATGAAATCAGAACTCCGCTTTCGGCGATCCTTGGATTCAGTGAACTTCTCAAAGGGAAAACTCTGCCGGGAGACAAAGAAGCGGAATTCCAGCTTGATCGCATCTTAAGAAACGCCGGCCAATTAGGAAAACTTTTGGATGAGCTTTTGGATCTTTCCAAAATCGAAGCTGAAAAGCTTGAAATTGAAAAATCAGATTTTGATTTATACAGCGCTGTGGATGACGCGTTTTCAACAGTCAGCTTGGTCGCACGAGAAAAGGGAATAGGCTTCGAATGGCACAAAAAAGGCGATGTTCCGCGAAATATCACTTCGGATCAGACGAGATTTAAACAAATCTTGATCAATATTGTCGGTAACGCCGTGAAATTCACCGAGCGCGGCAAGGTGGACGTTGAACTCGAAACGATTAAAATTTCTAAAAAAGAATTTTTACAAATCAAAGTGACAGACACGGGGATTGGTATGTCACCAGAGCAGCAGGCGAAAATTTTTGAACCTTTCATTCAAGCCGATACCTCAGTGACCCGAAAATATGGGGGCACGGGATTGGGTCTTATTCTTTCCCGAAGACTAGCGCGATTGTTAGGCGGTGACTTATTCATCGAGCAAAGCCAATTGGGTCAAGGAAGTTCCTTTTTCATTCGCATTGAACTGGAGCGGGGAAAGTCGTCTCAAAAAAACCATACTGAAAAAGAAGACATTGCATCTCGGCTTAATGGCAGCGCTTTGAAAGGTAAAAATATTCTTGTGGTGGATGACTCTCCCGATAATCAAAGCATCATTCGACTTTTTATTGGAAAACATGCGGGCGTGGTCGAGATCGCGAACAACGGTCTTGAAGCTGTCGAAAAAATGAAAGTAAGAAAGTTCGACGTTGTACTGATGGACATACAAATGCCAGTGATGGATGGTTACCAAGCCCTTCGCGTGGCGACCGAGAATGGCTACCGCGGACCTATCGTGGCGCTGACGGCCCACGCGATGAAGGAAGAAAAAGATCGCAGTTTAGCGGCAGGCTTCACAGATTATCTGTCTAAGCCCATCAACAAAGAAATGCTCATTCAGAAATTGGTCGAGCTGTCTCGTAAAGATTCTTAATTTAAGGTTAAAAATTTTCGGGAACTGCTGCCGAGGTCAAGGATGAAATAAAATCTTGAAGGTTATTTTTCTTTTCGATCACGCTCAAAAAGTCAAAGTTAAGTAATTCCTCTCGAGATTTCTGAAATCCACAGAGTCGCAAGTGCAGACCTGTGGTGACTTCACGGAATCTTTGGTCCAAGGTAAAGCCTATTCGGGAAAGATATCTCAAAGTTTTAATTTTTTTCGGATCGCTGATCGTTTCGCCAAAAGCTAGGGCTAAGGTGCGGGAAAAATCTTTCTCATTCGTTTCTGGGGCTAAAAAATTAGCTCTTAAATAAGTTAAAATAAAAAATTTAAAAATCGATTTTGCACCCAGGTCTTCGATGGCTTTGGATAGGTGGGTGCACTCTTCGAAGAGAAAGGTGTAAGAGTTCCATTCATAAAAAATGCGGTGAAGTTGGTCTTTCGCATCTCGAACGGCTACAAGTTCGCAGGCATTGGCAAAGGACTCTTCCAGTAAAATCCGCAAAAGCTTTTCTTCGGGTCGAACATCCTTAAAAAATCCAGAGCCAAGGCTTCGAGCAATAGCATGGCAGGACTCGTGGAAAACATAATTCTTTCGAAGGTTGTCCGAGATATCATCCCAAAAAATTTCAGCATTTGAATTAATTTTTTCGAGAACACTGACATTATCCAGATACGGAAGCGTTTTTGATTCTAAAATATTTTCTAGCTGACTGAGGGATAAAGCTAAGTAAGCTTCATTCACTTTATTGCTGTAACTATAGCCATTCGCCACGACGCTTTCGCGAATTTTTGCAAAAATCCGGTTATGCTTTACAAGGTATGAATCACCAAAGTTTTTGCTTAAGCTCAGGGGAGAAGTAAATTTCACCTGAGCTTCCAGCAAGCGGGTTAGCTTCAACGAACTCATTTTTTTAAGGGCATCGGACCCAGGTAATCCTTTTTCCCAACGTCCACGCCATTGTGCCGAAGAATCGCGTAAGCCGTGGTGATGTGGAAGTAAAGGTTAGGGAGAGCGTGCTGTTGAAGGAACTCTAACCCAGTCAGATACTGCCCTTCCCAGCGAGGTTGGGAAATGCGGCGCTCTTTCGATTCGGCGAAGTCCTTTTCGGTAAAATCACGAAGATAAGAAATTGTATTGGCAATGCGCTCTTTCAACTGAGGCAAAGTTTTTTCGTTGTCAGGGCACTGAGGAGCATCTTTACCTGTCAGACGAGAGACTCCCAGTTTGGCTGTGTCGCAGGCGATTTGAACCTGGCGAATGAAATTGAACTGATCAGGAGCCAAACGAGCATTCAGTAAAACCTCGACATCAAACTTTTTTGTTTTAGCGTAGTCTTCGGCTTTATCTAAAATGTGGGTTAAATTGCTGAGCATTTTTGTAAATTGGGGCACGGTCATTTCGTAAATCATATTTTCTCCTGCTTATTTGCAGGAATCTAAGCTGGTTTCGTACAGAGAACAGCTCTTAATGCAGGACGGAATTGAATTTAGCTGCTTTTTAAGGCGCCGGAGCTAACTTTTTTTGAAGTTCATGCTTTTGTTGGCGCAGATGAGAGACTAAAATTTCTAATTCACGGAGAAGTTTCGTCAACTCGACTTTTTCATCCTCTATTTTTATATTTTTTAAATCAGTTCTGAGTTCAAGAATCTGTGCATCGATGCTTTGGATGGTCTCTTCAGTGGCTTGTTCATAGGGATTTGTTAATGCCTTATTTCGTAAGTTCTGTTTTTCACTTGAACTCAAGGATTCCTGGTATTGTCGAACCATTTTGTAAATCGTCTGCCCCGTTACGAGTGTTATTGTCGCACCAATGGTAAGAATCATTGTTCGACCAGCCCACTTAAAAACTTTTTCCGTCCAGGCGAGCTGTCGCACGACGAAGCTGGAGATTTTAGCGATCAAAAATCCTCCACTGATGAAGCTCGCTGTATCCACAGTGAAGGCCGATGTCTTTCCCTGGAGATCCAGTTGGTGAAGGAAGAAAATAAAAAAGCTTTTAGCTAAAGCCACCTCTTTATAACACTCATCGAGAGCTTTTTTAAATTCCTTGGATCTGACAATCTGGCTTAAGAATTCCTCTTGATTGAGATAGCTGTATTCGCTGTAGCCCGAACTGAAAGAGTTTTTGAGAACTCTTTGTCCTAACTCTGTTGCGGCCAGAGGATTTTCATACTGGCGAGAAAGATCCGAGATGTAGTGAGATGGATTATCGCCAGGGTAGGACCGGCAGGCCTCTTTTGTCAGTTGATAAAAGTTAGTGGGCTCTTGAGCTTCAGACTCAAAAACACAAACTAATACCAGCCATAAAATAAATCCCAGTCGGCAGCTTCTCACTTGAAGAATCCTTTGCAAGGAGTAACCCACATCAGAATAAGCCAGTCGCTCGAGAATCTTACAAAAACAGTCGCCACAAAATCAGCTCGACAACTGTCTAATGTTTAGACAGTTTTAAGAATCTCCTCTCGAAGAAGCTAAGAAAAATTTAGAACTGGCATTAGTAAAAGTCTTAATCCTTCAAGCGACGACACGCGTTGCTTGCAAGTTATATTTTTGACCGGCACATCTTTTGATTGCTAGCTTTTCCCGGGGCCAATTTGTCGCTGGTAACAGCACAGTTGGAAAAATTGAGGGGGAGTTATGAAAAGGTTTTTGCATCTTCGCACTTTGTCTATTCTCGGTCTTTTAAGTTTTTCCATTTTTATTTTTTCTTGTTCAAAAAATAAATCTCAAAACACTCGCAATTGGGAAATGATTGGTGGCGAGGTCGGCGACAAAATATTCAGCAATCGCCCTCAGAATGTTCAGCAGGCTGTGCTGCTGGTGAAGCTTCAAACTTTGCCGCTGTTTAAAACTCTTAAAATTGAAAATGATAAAAAAACCATTGATGTTGAACAGGCCAAAAAGATCGAAGCCGAGCAAGCTGAACTGACCGAGAATTTAAAAAAGATCTCTCCCGAAATTAAAGTGTTATTTCGTTACCGTTTAGTGTTGAACGCCATGAGCATTCTGGTTCCAGAAGCTTTGGTTGAAAAAGTTAAAGCTTTACCCGGAGTCGCCACTCAGGAAAAATCGCAAATTTTTTCTCGGCCTTCAGTGAATCTCACGGAAATCAAAGAAGCTGCTCAAAAATTGGGTGAGTTAAACTCGGTCAATTTTATTGGTGCCGATAAAGTTCATCAGCGTGGTCTCAAAGGTCAGGGACAAAAAATCGGAATTATCGATACAGGAATTGACTACACTCACGCCATGTTTGGCGGAGCAGGAACTATCGAAGCTTACAAGGCCATCGACCCTGCAAAACCCAGCGAAGTTTTTCCTAACCCGAAAGTTGTGAACGGAATCGACTTGGTCGGAACAAATTTTAACGGAGCTTCTGATCTAGCTGCCGAGCGAATTCCTATGCCCGATACTAATCCCATTGATGAAGCAGGACATGGAACTCATGTGGCAGGAACTGTGGCTGGTCTTGGTGATGGAATTAACACTTATTCTGGTGTCGCCCCCGAAGCCAGTCTTTATGCTATCAAAGTTTTTGGTGCCGTTGGTTCTACCACCGACGAAGTCGTCATTGCTGCCATGGAGTGGGCCGCTGATCCGGATCAAAATTTAGATTTGAAAGATCAACTTGATGTTGTGAATTTATCATTAGGAAGCGAGTACGGTTCAGCCCATGTGATGTACACAGAAGCGATTGAAAATCTGACTCAGGGTGGAACCATCGTGGTGGCTTCCGCGGGGAATTCGGGACCTCAGCGTAATATCGTTGGCGCACCCAGTGTTGCTGAAGAAGCAATCAGTGTTGCGGCAACCATCGACGGAATGGAACACAATTGGAAATTTGCGGCAGTTCGTTTCCATTACGAATCTGCAGCTTCGGAATTAGCAGAAGCCGTGGAAGGACCAGCTTCCAAAAAAATTACTGAAACCGGTGATGTTCAAGGTGAAATCGTTTATGTCGGTACAGCGAATGAAGATTTTACTCCCGAAGTGATCGAAAAAATAAAAGGTCATGTGGCGCTGGTTGATCGGGGTGGAAAGTTTTTTATCGAAAAACTCACACGAGCAGCAAAGGCCGGAGCCATTGGTGTCATCTTGGCCAACAATCAAGATGGCCCTCCCTTCGCTATGGGAGTAGGTGGACCTCAAGATAAGCCAATTGAAGTCCCCGCAATCATGATCACAAAAAGTTTGGGTGATAAAATTAAACAAGAGTTATCGGCCAATCGAAAAGTGCGCATTCAGTTTAAAACGGATGAACGCGTCGAGCGACCCGAGATGATCGACAGCATTACCGGTTTTTCTTCACAAGGGCCTCGCTTCGAAGATGCCTTAATTAAACCAGAAATTTCTGCTCCGGGTGAAAATATTATTTCGGCAGCTATGGGAAAAGGGAAAGAAGGGATTAAACTTTCTGGAACTTCGATGTCGGCTCCCCATGTCGCGGGCGTCGTTGCCTTATTAAAACAATCACATCCCCAAATGAGCGTGAAAGAAATCAAATCCTTACTGATGGGAACAGCAAAATCCATTCAAGCCAGCGATAAAACAATTTATCCTGTCAGTCGAATGGGTGCAGGCCGCGTGCAAGTGGAAGCTGCTGTTCAATCACCAATGATCAGCTCAACAACAGGGATTTCATTGGGAATCGTCAGTCTGGAAGGTCAAAAAACAATTCGAAGAACCTTAAATCTTAAAAATACCAGCGCTGAAGACCTGCAACTGAAACTTTCATTCCAAGGCTCACCGCAAATTCAAATTGATGAACAGAATATAGAAATCAAAGGCTTTTCAAAAAAAGATATCACTGTAGAGATTCGCCTTAAGGCGGATGGCCTCAAAGAAGGGCCTAGCGAAATGAGTGGAATCTTGCAGCTCAAAAGCGGAGACAAAGAAGTTTTCCGATTTCCTGTTTTAGCTTTAGCCAGCACCGTGTCCCAAGTGAAAGCAGCTTCGCTTGTTGTTAAATCAACTTCATCTTTAGGATCTGCAGGCAGTGCCGTTGATTTGACTCTCAAGAATTTCAGTCGACAAGCTGGTGGTGCGTTGTTGTTCAATTTGTTGGGCACCGATGAAAGAAAAGTCGATACTTCTCACAATCCTTTGGGAAGTCGATCTTGTGATTTACAAACTGCAGGTTACCGAATTATCAATGGTAAATTACAAATTGCCATTAAGCTTTACGATTCAGTAACAAGCTGGCATCTGTGTGAAGTTTCTGTGCTCATTGATGCGAATGGGGACTCGGTACCCGAGCAGGAAATTGCTGGAGTGCCCAGCGAGCGTCTGCCAGGCCTTCAAGGAAAAGAATTTGTAACTTTATTATTAAATGCAACTTCAGCCCGCGAGATTCGTAAAAAATACGAAACTGAATTAGATGCGTCTTTGGCGACTCCAGGCGCGAAGCGTCCCGCGGCACCTAATTACACTCCGGCGGTGATGGCAACGGATGCAATGAAAGTTTACAATTCGTCATCGGTCGCTCTGATTCAAGTTGACGTTGCCGTTCTTAAGCTTAAGCCAACGGGTGAGTTTGCTATCAAGATTGCAACTTCAACTTCGGAAGACTTGAATTTTGAAACTGATGATTTTTTAGGCAACAAGTGGCTCAGCTTAGATTTGAACCCAAAAGCTCAATCCTTCCTTCAAATACCTGAGCTGGTTACTGTCGGCGCCCTTTCCGAAGTTCACCTGAATTTGGAAAAAGGCCAAGGAATTGCACCTTTACTCATCTTGTATCCGCAAAACCAACCCACCGTAGGTCTGCGGGAAGGGGACGAGCAAATGGAGCTTCCTGAAGCCATTTATAAACCCTAGCATTTTCTACGAAAAATTCGACCCATGGAGAATTGACAGACCATGGGTTGCTTGTCTCTTTGGCAGATAAACATTTCTGCAATAGAATCAGAATCTTAAGCCCGGATACAAATTCTGCCCAAGCCTATGAAAATTTTAATAAAAATGCATTTTTTGCATTTCTTCCTTGGACATTTTGATCAAGCTTTTATAAACATTCGTGATGCTGAAAATTTTAAAAAGTTCATCGGTTCGAAAAAATACAAATTCAGATGCGGAAGCTCTATTTCATCGCGCTGAAAAAAGTGTCGATTTTGTTTTAAAAACAAAGCCTGGTGGATTGCTTGAAATCGAAACACAACTCGAAATGGCCACTCAGTGGGAACAACAACTTGCGCCTTTTAAATCTCGTCATAGCGAATTTTTTCTCGTCGGTATCGGTGGCAGCAGTTTAGGAGTGCAAGTTCTTGCAGAAGCTTTTCAGAAAAAAAATATTCACTTCGTTGATAACGTTGATGCACTTCACTTTGAAACCCAATTGGGCGGAATCAAAAATTTAGAAAAAGTGGGATGGCTATTTGTTTCAAAAAGTGGACGAACCATCGAGACCTTGGCGGCCTTAGAACTCGTTCAGCAATTTTATCAAGAAAAATCAATCCCTCTCGAAGCTCACACTCTTGTTATCACCGAAGAAAAAAACAGCGATCTTTTCAATTGGGCCAAAAAGAAAAATGTTCCAATGTTTCCAATTCCACTTTCTGTCGGTGGACGATTTTCTGTTTTAAGTACGGTTGGAATTATTCCGGCAATCTTGATGGATCTCAATGTGCAAGAATTGAAAACTGGCGCTTTAAAAGCTTACGGTGAGCGTGAAAGTTTAGTCACACTCACCGAAGAGGTGTTGGCCAGTTTTTCACGTCAAGAGTGGGTCACCTTACTGTGGAGTTACAGCTCTCGTCTGAAATCCTTTGGAGCTTGGTGGCAACAACTGTGGGCCGAATCTTTAGCAAAAAAAATGAATCGAAAAAATCAAACGGCCGAGCGGGCGAGCACTCCAGTTCCTTTGGTCGGTGCAACAGATCAGCACAGCATCCTTCAACAAGTGATGGAAGGCGCGCGGGACAAGATGGTTGTATTCTTGCGTGTGGATCAGGCCGAAGCCGGTGAGTTAATTTTTAAAAATCCACAGATGTCAGAAACACAAAGCCTTAAGGGGAAAACTCTAGGGCAGCTTCTGGCGGCAGAAGCCCAAGCCACTCAGCAAGCTCTTGAGCAAGTGGGGATTTCCAATTTAACTTTGCAGATTCCTCGTTTGCGCGAAGACAATTTAGCTTTCATGCTGATGTACTTCCAGCTTTTGGTTATGGCCTTAGGCGAAGCTTTAGATATTAATACGTTTGATCAACCTGGCGTCGAGCTGGGAAAAATAATGGCAAAAAAATTACTGAGCGACAATTCTCAGACCTTACAAGGTCTATAGGAGCATTAAGATGAGCAGCATTTTCAAATCTATTTTGTTTTTTAGCTTCGTCTTCACCTTTGGCTTTCCGACCAGTTCGTGGAGCCTTGATCTCAATGCTCAGTTCGGCCGTTCGGCTGACCTTCTTATGCAAAATCTTTTTCGCAACGACATCGCCCCTGGCGCCGTCATTGCGGCCACATCAAAACAAAACCCTGAATACTTTTATCACTGGGTGCGCGATGCAGGCTTAGTTCTCGAGACCAGCCTCGATCTTTATGAATCGGGTCGAGTGAATTCGGCGCAAAAACAAAGATTGCAGAAATTCTTTTTAGATCATGTTCTGTTTTCACAAAAAGCTCAGCAGAATTCACTCAATGCGGGTGGCTTAGGTGAGCCTAAGTTTTTCGTCGATGCCCAAGTTTACACTGGGCCTTGGGGACGTCCTCAAAATGATGGACCAGCCTTGCGATCTTCGTCATTGACTCGAGTTCTTTCCATCGCAATTCGTGAAAATTGGCCTCAATTGGAAGAATTGAAAAAGATTTTATACCAATCTCAGCTGCCGGCCCAATCCATGCTTAAAATGGATCTCGAGTACGTGACAAAACACTGGCATGACATCAATGTCGATCTCTGGGAAGAAGTTTACGGTCATCACTTTTACACTTTGATGACTCAACGAAAAGCTCTCCTGGTTGGTTCTCAGGTGGCGCAAGCTTTCGGTGATCCCAATGCGGCTCAATATTATCTTCAGCAGTCTCAACGTATTGGCCAAGACCTGAATCGATTTTGGGATCCCAATCGTGGTTATATTTATGCAACCTTGTCCTATGCAGGAACCGTTTCTAAACCTGTTACTAAGAACGCTCGGCCCACAAACAAAGTGTTAAATAAATCTCAGCTGGATTCTGCAATTATTTTGGCGGTTCTTCATTCAGAAACCGCTGATGATGCTTTTTCATTTACGGATGATCGCGTAATTTCGACATTTCAAAAGTTAGCTGATTCTTTCAACGCAATTTATCCAATCAATAAAAATACGGCTGCAGCTCCAGCTTGGGGTCGCTATCCTGAAGATACTTACGATGGATACCAAACCAACAGCGTTGGTAATCCATGGGTATTAACCACGGCAGGAGCGGCAGAATATCTTTACCGCTTAGCTATGAAACTCAGACAGAGAAATTCCGTGACCATCAATCAATACAATATCGATTTCTACACAAGGACGGCACAGCTACCTAACTTACAAATTGGCAAAACTTTGGTGCGTGGGACAGCTGACTACAACCAGATGTTGCAAAACATGATGAACGAAGCTGATCGTTATTTTTCACGGGTTCTTTTGCATTCTCATTCTGATGGCTCCCTTTCCGAGCAGATCAATCGTCACACAGGTTTTATGCAAGGAGCGACTAATCTGTCTTGGAGTCACGCCAGTGTTATCACGGCGAAATTATCTCGAGATAGAGCCAACAGTTTTGCAGATCTTCGCAAATCTAACCGAGGGCGACGATGAGCGTATTCCATAAGACATTCTCTCTGCTCCAGAAGGTGGGTCAGTCCCTGATGATCCCTGTTTCGGTACTTCCCGCAGCAGGTTTATTGGTTGCATTGGGCCGTCTGGTTAAAGATCAAGCAGAATCGGGTTGGATTCATACAACCGGGGAAGTGATGTTTTCGGGGGGCTTGGCTATTTTCGAACAACTTCCTGTCGTTTTCGCAATGGGAGTCGCGGTTGGTTTTACTCAAGGGGCTGGTGTTGCGGCTCTTGCGGCCGGCGTTGCTTATTTTACTTTGGTCAATGTCTTAAAAGTTATTTCTTCTTTATCTCCCGATGTCGCTGCTATCAACACCGGAGTTTTCGGCGGAATTTTAATTGGTGCGATGACGGCAGCTCTTTACAATCGCTTTCATAAAACTCAACTGCCTCAAGTTTTGGGATTTTTTTCGGGAAAGCGCTTAGTGCCTATCCTTGCTGCGGCTTCCGCTTTGGTTTTAGGTTTAGCTTTAGGTGTGGTATGGCCGCCCATTCAATCGGGAATTCACTCGTTCGGTACGGCTGTGATGAGCTCTTCATTTGGACCTGCAATCTATGCCGCAGGAAAAAGACTTTTAATTCCTCTGGGTTTACACCATGTTTTTTACGCTCCTTTCCTGTTTGAGTTTGGTGAATATGTGAATGCCGCTGGGCAAGTTTTAAAAGGAGAATCGGCTCGATATTTTGCGGGCGATCCCACAGCAGGAAAATTCATGGCTTCGGAATTTCCTTTAATGCTGTTTGGTTTACCGATGGCCGCCTTTGCTATTTACCTAAGAGCACGACCAGAAAATCGCAAAGCTGTTGGCGGGATGATGTTGTCTGCGGGATTGACCTCGATCATCACGGGAATTACTGAACCGATTGAGTTTGCCTTTATCTTTGTCGCTCCTGTCCTTTATGTCTTGCATGTGTCCTTGGCTTTTCTGTCGGGATCACTGACTGCATTTTTTGACGTGCATTTGGGCTATACCTTTTCGGCTTCACTGATCGATTTGGGCTTAGGATTCTTTAATCAAAAAAATTCTTGGGCCTTAGCCGCCTTCATTGGGCCATTGATGGGTTTGCTTTATTTTAGCAGTTTCTATACTCTGATTGGCTGGTTTAATTTAAACACTCCAGGTCGAGAAATAGGAAACGAAAACAGGGAAGAGGCGGCCCAAGCGCCAGCGGGAACTTCCCGCAGCCGAAATCTCTCTGAAAAAGCGAAAAAAGTTTTAGTCGCTTTGGGTGGCGGATCAAATATTAAAGATCTTGAAGCTTGTATTACTCGGCTGAGACTGCAATTGAATGATCCTAAAATCGTGAATAAGGATGAGTTAAAGTCTTTAGGCGCTGCCGGTATCATGCAATCGGGTCCAAACATGCAAGTCATCTTTGGAGTTGAGTCTGATCATCTTAAAGAAGAAATTAAACTTCTAATGCAGCGGGAACCCATTAAGTCTCGAACTTCGCTTAAAACCCCAGTCCCTGGAAAAATTGTTGATCTTGCCGATGTGCCCGACGAAACTTTTTCTCAAAAAATTTTGGGAGATGGTTTTGCCGTTGAGCCTTCTGAGGGAATCGTAACTTCACCTTGCAATGGGGAAGTGATGCATATCTTTCCGACGGGTCATGCTGTGGCTTTGAAGTCGGACCAGAACTTAGAGATTTTGATTCACGTCGGAATAGATACGGTAAAAATGAAGGGTGAAGGCTTTAAGGCCTTCGTGAAAACGGGCGATAAAGTTCGCTTGGGACAAAAATTAATTGAATTCGATTTGGAATTGGTTCGTCAAAAAGCAAAATCAACTTTAACACCAGTGATTGTTACGAACATGGATTCTGTAGCTCAATTTCAAGTGCAAAAAAATTCTCCGGAATCAGTTTTGCAAATTGAGTTGGCTTAGCTTTGGGCTAATTTAAAAATCACAGGAGTAAGAGATGGAAGTTAAAAAAAAGATCTTGAACGAAGAAGGTTTGCACGCAAGACCTGCTGGGGTCTTCGCTAAAGTGGCCTCGGGGTTTCAATCGAAAATTGAAGTGGCTTACAACGGTCGTGTTATCAACGCAAAATCTTCAATGAGCTTAATGACCTTGGGTTTAAGCAAAGACAGTGAAATCGCAATTCGCGCCGATGGTCCCGATGCTGAACAAGCCTTGGCCAAAATATCTGAAGTCGTTGATCAGAAGTTTCAAATTTAAAGGAATGTGTCGTGAAAGTTTTTAGTGGAAATTCCGTATCTATTGGTTATGCCATGGGTCCCGCATTAGTTTTGAAAAAGGCGGATTTCAAAATTACTAAAGACACAAATAACGATGTTCAAAAAGAGCTCGATGTCCTTAAGCAAGCGCTGTTGAAAGCGACCGTCGATCTGGAATCGATGAAAAAGAAATCCTTCGAGCTGGGCCGAAAAGCCAGCGGTGAAATTCTTGAAGCCCATTTGATGCTCTTGGCTGATCCCGAAGTTGAAGATCAAAGCCAACAAAAAATTTCCTCGGGTGAGTCTGCAGAGAAAGCTTATTTTGAAGTCACTGAAGAATTTCGCAAAATGTTTATGCAGCTGAAGGATCCCTACCTGCAACAACGGGCCGTGGATCTTCAAGATATTCGTCAGCGAGTTCTTTTTTACATTCAAAATCCCACTAAAAATTATCCTGATCTTAATCTTCAAGAGCCAACGGTCATTCTTGCTGAAGATTTGACCCCGTCCCAAATTCTTTCCATGGAAAGAAAAAATGTTCTTGGTTTGGTGACGGTGGAGGGGAGTGGAACATCGCATACAGCGATTCTTGCTCGATCATTAGAGATTCCTTCTCTAGCCGCAATGCCCGGCGAAGTTTTATCTTTGAAAACAGGGAATGAAGTTTATCTGGATGGCGAAAAAGGTAAATTATGGGTGGATATTGATGAAGCCGAAAAAAAATCTTTTTTGCAAAGCCGTTCGCAGTATGAAGGAAAACTAAAGTCCCTGGAACAGCTGCGTGGCCAAAAGACAAAGACCAAAGATGGAGTCGAGATCACTCTTGCGGCGAATATCTCTGGTCCACAAGATTTAGAATCTTTGAAAAAAAATGATGCAGAAGCGGTTGGTCTTTACCGCACAGAATTTTTATTCCTTGATCGAGTCCAAGCTCCCAGTGAAGAAGAACAGTATGAAGTTTACCGCCAAGTTTTCGCTGGGCTCAAAGGACGGCGAATACTGATCAGAACTTTAGATATCGGCGGAGATAAAGTTGCTGACTATTTGAAAATGAAAAAAGAAGAGAACCCTTTTCTGGGTGTTCGCGCTCTTCGCTTGTGTTTTCAACGGCCCGAAATTTTTCGCACTCAGTTGCGAGCTTTGTTGCGAGCTGGTCATGATGCTGAATGGGGCTTGATGTTTCCCATGGTCAGTCAACTTGAAGAACTTTTGCGAGCTAAATCCGTGCTGGATGAAGTGAAAGCAGAGCTTAAAAAAGAGAACGTCGCTTTCAGTGAGAAATTCCAAATTGGTATTATGGTTGAAATTCCCTCTGTAGCCTGGATGATCGACATCTTTGCTCCTCATGTGGATTTTGTCAGCTTGGGCACAAATGATTTACTTCAGTACACTTGTGCTGCTGATCGATTGAATCCTGAGCTCAAATCTATTTACAATCCCTTCAACATTGGTTTTCTCAGACAAGTTCATCATGTCTTAAAGACTTGCTGCGAAAAAAATGTGCACGCTGGAATCTGCGGTTCCTTGTCTCATCACCCTCTTTTGATGCCTTTTTTCATAGGATGCGGTGTTGAAGAATTAAGCATGACTTCTCAGCATGTACTTTCTACACGCGAAGCGATCGGAAAGCTTGATTCCTCTAAGTGTCGCGCTCTTGTCGAGAGAGTCCTTCAATGCTCGACAATCACTGAGGTTCAGCAAATCTGTAAAGATCTGTAACGATTTTCGTTTGACGATGCATAAGCAGGCCTTATGCGCGAACGCTTCATTTATAAGAAATTTCAATTAGTTCCTTGAACTTTCCCCCAAATTTTAATGAAATTTTATCGACGGAAATGTTCCGTCGTATGTTCGACAAGGAAGTTTAAAGAGGGGGAACCATGAAAGTAACTATCAGTACCATTAAAACCGCTGTGGTTTTAGCACTGGCCCTAGGATCATTCGATCTTCACGCCAAGGAGCAAAGGGTATTAGTCAAGATAAGGAACCAAGCCATTTTTAATTCTCTGGTGCAGGCTTCACCACAAACAGTCAATGGTAAGAACAGCGCAAGTGGAGTTTCAGTTAATCAAAAAACGATTGAAGCTGTTTTCCCAAATGTTCGCATGCAGTATGAAAATAGTTTGAACACCATGAACGCTATGGTGGCGACTGTTAATTCAGAAGCTGATATCGAAAAGCTTCGTCAGAATCCTTATGTAGGCTATGTGGATGTCGAAGTTTTCCATCCAGCGCCGCGTCCTATGAGAGGGACCATCTACACTCCCTTGGCTGAAGGAGTTGAGCAAGCTCAACAGTCAGGAACTCCATGGGGGATTAAAGCTGTTAAAGCTATAGAAGCATGGAAAGTCGGGGACATGGGACAAAAATCTCGGGTTCTTGTTTTAGATACGGGGATTGATAAAAATCATCCTTCAATTAAAGAAAATTTTGAAGCCGGAAGAAATTTTGCGGGCGAGATGAGTATAAATGCTGAAGATTATGCAGACACTCAAGGTCATGGAACGCATGTTTCAGGAACCATCGCGGGAGTCTTGGACTCGACAGGTTTTTCTGGTGTTGCGCCAAAAGCTAAATTGCTGATGGGCCGTGTTTGTGGTGAAAAGGGTTGTTCGAACATTGCCATCGCCGAAGGAATTAACTGGGGTATCGAGAAAAAAGTTGATGTCATCAGTATGTCATTAGGTGGACCATTCGCAACGCCTTCAGAGCGGGATGCAATCACGAAAGCTTTCGCTTCTGGAATCACTTTGGTGGCTGCTACAGGGAACGATGGAAAACCTCAGGTCAGTTATCCTGCGGCTTTAAGCGAAGTGATCGCAGTCGGCGCAACAGATATTCAAGGAAAGCGCGGTGAGTTTTCACAGTACGGTCCCGAGCTAGCGATCATGGGCCCAGGAGTCGATGTTTTGTCTTCGGTTCCAGTAGGTTCAGGACGAGCTTCGAAAGTTCAATTAGGTCTTGATGGCCGTATGGCTTTGGTCACCAGCAATGCTTTCCCTGGTTCCCGCGCCATCACTCAGGCTATGGAAAATCAACTGGTCTATGTTGGCTTAGGTAAAGAAGAAGATTTTGCTCAAGCGAACGTGCAAGGAAAATTTGCTTTGATCAAACGTGGTGAGATCCGTTTTTCTGAAAAGGCTCAGAACGCGATCAATAATGGAGCGACTGGAGTTATTATTTTCAACAACGTCGACGGACTTGTTCGTGGCGGGTTGAGTGAGGATGGCTCAGAAATGCCAGTTCCTGTTTTCGGGATCGACAAAGCAGCTGGAGAAGCCGCAGTGCAAGCTCTTCAACAAGGAAAGACGGTGACGAGCCGAGTAGCAATTGAGGTTACCGATTACTCTGCTTTTGATGGAACATCGATGGCAGCTCCTCATGTCAGTGGAGTTATTGCATTGATGAAATCCTCCAATAAAGGATTAACTCCTACGCAGGTGAAAGAAATTCTTCAGAAAACAGCGACTCAGGTCGCAGAGAATCGCAATAACGAATACGGTGCGGGCATCGTTAATGCTGAAGCTGCTGTGAAAGCTTCAAAAAGCGCTGAGTCTTCTGCGCCTATGCCTTAAATTTTGAATCAATAAGTGAGATTGAAAAGAGGAACTGGAAACAGTTCCTCTTTTTTTATGCAGCATAGTTTAAAGTGAGCTCGATGCAGGTGCCGGGTTCGGTACTGTCTACAATGCGAATATTGCCACCCATAAGCTCTATGTACTGCTTAACGATAGGTAAGCCCAAGCCAGTTCCTTTTTCGCCTTGAGTGCCTACGGAAGTGGTCGCGTGATTCAAATCAAATATTTTGCTGCGTTTTTCACGAGCAATGCCGACGCCAGAATCTTGAATCGAAAGACAAACCTTTCCGGGTGTGGGTTGGGTCGTGCGAATCAAAATGCTCCCGCCACTGTGCGAGAATTTAATCGCATTGGAAATGATATTTGACAGCACATGGTTTTTTAGCCAGGCGTCGTTAGCCATCACACGCTGGTTTTTTAAATCCTTGTGATCGAAATCAACGGTGACATTTTTTTCCCGAAGCTTGTCTTCGTAAAGATCAATAACATCTTTAATAATGATATCCAGGGAAACTTGTTGAAGTGAAATGTCTGTTTTTCCTAATCTTTGAGCATAAGAATTTCGGGCTTCTTTTAGAATCGAGTCCACGGCACTGATCGCCTTTTTAATTTTTTCAGCCTTAGTTCCTAGCAGCGACATGAATTTCTCGGGGTCAGATATAAGGAGATTGACGTTATAAAAGACAATGGTCAGTGGATTGGTAAGATCATGAACCAAGGCCGCCAAACGAGACTGACTGTCTTTGAGGATAGAATCAATATCATCGTTTTTCTTCTTTAAGTTTTCAAAAGCTAAAGTTAATTGAGCATTAGATTCACGCAATTGCAGGGTTCGGATAGCAACTTCATCGACCAGGCCCTTGTTATAATCTTGTGAAATTTTTTGTAGGATGAAGATAGGAACATACACAGCAAAACAAAAGAAAAAGATAAGTGTGAATGAAAAACCAACGATAGCGTATTCAGGAACGGGGCGTACAAACGGGTAATCAAAAAAGTGGATGGCATCAACGATCAATAGAAATCGATATCCATTCGTGATGATATCGCTTTGGCTTCTTTTAAAATGTTTAAATGCTCCGTGAAATAGAATGACTCCACAGGCTGCGCAAAAAATTCCTGAGCCTGTAGTGTAAGAGCTACCAAGGGCAAGGAGAGCAGCCCCACAGAGGACACTAAGTCCTAATATGTAGTTATAGAAACGGAATGGAAGCTGGGTGTCTGTCGCGACTGCTAAAATCTTTAGCAAGTAGATAACCGTCATCCAGTTCGCAGAAAAGGCCAGGAATCCAAATAGATCAGTTTGAGGGAACAGGCCCTGTCCTATAAAACCCAAAATTCCGCTCACCCAAAATAGAAGTAATTTTTTCAGAAGGCGATGTTTAAATCCAATCCACAGAAAACACGCCATGCCCGTGCTCAGAAGTAAAACGACGCCGAAGATGAAGATTAACGTGTTTAAAATCATTCTGATCTAGTTTTCGGTAATACTTAAGGCCAGCTAAAGTTTAATTTTATTAACAGAACAAAATCTTTTAACAAGACAAGTCTCAAAATAAATCATAATACTTTATTTACAAAAATGAGACATTTTATCAAAGAGCATTATTCACATTTATATTCGCAATCTCAACTCGAGATGTACCAAGACTTGTCCTTGTACATTTTGCCGGGCAAATACTGGGGAAAGCGCTTAAAAAGCATTTACCACCAGGCATTCTCTTTTTGGCACTTCCACTGGAACAAGGCATTTACGGAAATAAACTTGCAAATGAGTTCGACTAGCGAGGAATTTTGTCGTCATGATAAAGCGATCGTTCTTGTCCATCGAGATAAAGTCGTTGGACTTGCGTTGGTGGACCGTTTTGATCTGACAAACCCTATACATCGTAAGCACAATTACTTTTCAAATTATCCAGAGCTAATTGTCGAGAAATTAGCGCAGGTTTCTCGAGGTGTTATAACTCGAACATTTGGGTATTTGGCAATTGATCCTGAATATCGAAAAAATTATGCCTTGGCCGATATCATTCTTGGGTTGGCCGTAAAAGAAATAAACTGCGAGTCCAATCCTTTTATGATCACCTACACACGGAATACTCGGAAGACTAATGAACTCACTTATCGCCTAGGGGCTAAATGCATTGGCGAAAGACTCTTGGTTCGTGGCGAAGACTCTGATTTTGTTTATTTTGATCATTCAAGTTTAGAGGTTTTGAAGCAACACCCTCAGTTTGCTGTTATCGACAGGCTCTGGGAAAAAAGAATTACTGACCCTCTATCTGAAGCTTATGAAAACCAATTCCTTAAAGGAGAATTAAATGAAGAATCTCAGTTGTGAACAAGTTTACGAAAAAATGTTATCGGCCATTGATGAAATTGCAGAGTCTGCACATCAGTTTCCTTGGGAAGATAAAAATCATTACGCGAATTGGCTGGCACAAAGCTTCTTCTACGTTCAGTGGACGACTCGTCAGTTAGCATTGGCATCAGCAAAATCAAAACCGATGACTGAAGATTCCCTTCACTGGCGTTTTATAGAAGAAGCTAAAGAAGAGAAGCGTCACGAATTGTTGGCTCTTCAAGATTTGAAAAATTTGGGTTTTTCTCCAGAGCAGTTTGAAGAATTGCCTCACACTTCTTTTTTCTATCAGACGCTTTCTTACCTCATTGAAAACGAGCATCCCATTGCGATACTTGGTTATTCATTAACCTTAGAAGGTTTTGCGGCTAAACGTTTGACTGAAATCTATCCGCGCATTAAAAATGCTCATCCTGAAAAAAGCATCTCTTTCTTAAAGCTTCACTGTGAAGTGGATGTGGATCATTTTGATAATGCTTTGCCTTACTTGAAGTCGTGCCCTGTTGAGCTTTTGCCTTTGGTTGCTCAAGGGATTAATCAGTGCCGCGCGGTTTATAAAGGCATCCTTACCGATATTCAAGCTGACGAGAAATCAAAGCTTAAAATGAGACAACCTCGTAGCGAAAACGAACTTGCGTTTCAATAATTATTAAGACTTAAGGTCAGTCGTAAATTTCCGAAAAGCACTCTGAAAGCAGGGTGCTTTGATGATCAAAGGCGACACGTGGAACTGGCGGTTTATTCCTCTTATCTTTGGGGGGCTTAGTCTATGTGTTGTCATTATGGGCATCTTTGTCAGTCATTACCTTTCCAACGAATACACGACAGCCATTGAAATCAATCAACGATGGACCGCCTACCTCGAAGAGGTGGACGAACTTCACCGCTTCGCTGGTGAGGTCAACCTGCCTGGTAATGATGTTTTTGATACAAAGAATCCCGATAAAGATGTTAAGCATTTTGAAACAGCCTTACACCGATTTAATGTCAAGCTAGAGATGATACAGGTCCATCTCGCTCGCGAAAATGTTCCTCTGACAAGAGAGCTTTCCGAGAGTATTGCCAGAGTGCAAGGTGACATTGCCGACATGTCCATCCAAGAGCGTTCGATTTTTGAGAATTTCAAAAAGGGAAATTTCGAGGAGGCCACCCGCAAAATGGCATTAATGGATCGTGAGTACATCAATGTTAGGGAATCCATCTTCAGTGTGCGGCGGGTTCTTCGGGGCATGCAAAACGACGTGCTCCGAGAGCAGCGGGAGCATGGCCAAAATCTTCGCAAACAAGAAATCTTTTTTATTTTTACCTTGGGGCTTATTGCGATCCTTGTAATCACCTATGGTGCTCGTTTATCGCGGCTTGTTTCTAAAGCGAATCATTTGTTTGAACAAAAAAGAAAAGCTTTGGACGTTTCTTCGATAGTGATTATCGTTAATCCCTTAGGAAAAATTGTCTATGTGAATAAAAACTTGCTTCGTCTCAGTGGATATTCACAAGAAGAACTCGAGGGTAAAAATTATCGGGATTTCAATTCAGATGAGTCTTTTGGAAAGCAATTTGATGAGCTTTGGCGAAGTATGTCGGCTAAAAAAGTTTGGCGGGGTGAGTTTAAAAATCATTCAAAGTCGGGCCGTCCTTACTGGGTCAACTCGACGGTGGTTCCATTGCTGGATGAAAACGGTGAGCTTGATAGCATCGTTGACGTGCAATTCGATATTACGGACAGTAAACAAATTCAAGCTGACTTAGTCGAAGCGAAAACCCAAGCCGAACTGGCTCATGCCACAAAGGCGCGATTTCTAGCAAACATGAGCCATGAAATTCGCACGCCCATGAATGGAATTATTGGAATGACCAGTTTGCTGATGGATTTCACGAAAGATCCTTTGCATCTCGAGCGCTTGAAGATTATCCAAAATTGCGGAAATTCACTTTTAGATCTCATCAACGATGTGCTGGATTTTTCAAAACTCGAAGTCGATAAAGTCGAGCTTGAAAATGAACCTTTCGATGTGCATGCGACAGCAAAAGAAGTTGTTGAACTGCTGGGGACTCGGGCTTCTGAAAAAGGCATTCCTTTAAATTATCTTCCCGATGCACAGATGCCGACTTGGATCAAAGGCGATGTCACACGCTTTCGGCAAATTTTAACCAACCTGGTGAGCAATGCTCTTAAGTTCACCGAAAAAGGTGGAGTTAAAATTTTGAGCTCAGCGAAAAAATCAGACGATGGTCATTGGCTCGTCGAATTCGCCGTAAAAGACACAGGAATTGGGATTCCCCCAGAGCTCAGAGATAGACTGTTTCAGTCTTTCTCTCAAGTCGACGCATCGACAACTCGAAGATTCGGCGGAACGGGATTAGGCTTAGTGATCAGTAAAGGCCTTTGTGAAAAAATGGGTGGAACTATTCGCGTTGAAAGCGAAGTTGGAAAGGGCTCAACATTTTTCTTTTCGATGAAGGTGTCGGAAGTTATTGAGACCCACCTTCAAAAAACGCAAAGTGTCCCCAGCGAATACGACGAGACTATGGGTAAAGCTCATCCCTTGCGCATTCTGGTGGCCGAAGACAATCGCACGAATCAGTTGGTCATTCTTGGGCTTCTCGGAAAATTTGGTTATCAAGCTGATATTGCGTCGGATGGTAAACAAGTTTTAGAACAACTTGAAAAGAAGAATTACGATTTGATTTTTATGGACAGTCATATGCCCGAGATGGATGGCTTCGCGGCAACTCGCGAGATCATCAAGAGATTCGATTCAAAGTCAAAGCCACGGCCGAAGATCATTTCGCTTTCGGCGAGCACTATGAAGCAGGATATTGATAAATGCTTTGAATCGGGAATGGATGGCTTTGTCGGAAAGCCAATCACCATCGCGGCACTTATAAAAACTTTAAGTCATTGTCAGTCATCCGGTTCCCATGAAGCTAACTTTGAAAAGGTAAATAAACAGATGCAAAAAAAACCATCGACCGTTTTCGACTCTAAAACATTTTTAGAACGCTTTGCTGGATTGGAAGCCTTAGCACATGAGGCTATTGGTAGTTTTTTAGAGATGTTGCCGGGTCTTATGGAAGATCTAGAAAAAGCATTGAAAAATCATGATTCCCACAAAATTGAAATTTCGGCCCATACCATTAAGGGCTCCGTTGTTAATTTCTGCGCAGAAAGCTGTCGTGACCTTGCTTTTCAAATTGAAGAGATGAGCCATCAAAAAGATTTTCAAACTTCAGAAGCAATGACAGTTTTTAATAAATTAAAAAAAGAACTGGATCTTTTAAAAATCGAGTTGAATGAGTTTTGCGCTGAAAAGAAAAGCGCCTGAAGCTTCTTTCGAAAAGAAATTCAGCTTTGCAGGTTTAATTGAAAATATTTTTAATTAGGGGAATTAACTCGAGGCTAATCAAGGCAATAATGGTTAGCTCAAGAATATGACTCTTCCGATTGTTGATATTGTCCAACAGCAAGGCCGAAATATCAGCCAAGTTTTTGAGTTTATTATCAATACTGGTTTGCCAATCAGAAAACCGAAACTTTTTTGAAGCCGAACGAAAAACAACCGAGTGATAAAGATCTCCGATGACCTTCAGCGAGTTTTCAACACTTTCGACGATTTCTGCAATTTCGATATAGTTTTGTCCTGCGCCCAATGCAATTTCGCTATATCGCGACGAGAATATACTCATATTCTTGAGTTCAATGGCTGAATAAATTTCCCGCAGCTTGCGATCAAGGACGTCGTCGTAATAACGCATTTCTAAGAGTTGATTGAGAGCGAACTCGATAACATCAGGAATATCCAAGGATCCACTGGGCTCAACCACTAAAGCCGAGTTCCAATCGATCAAGGCGAGATCGTTTTTGTAATATTGCAATTTTGATTCATAAATTCTTTCGGCGTTCTGCAAGGAAAGGCTATGGTTTTCCTCATTCAGAATAAGCGCGGCGACATCTTCATGTTTCAGCAAATCGGATGCATCGGCAATTTCAGGGCTCATCCGTTCGACATAGTAAAGAATGTAATCTTCGAAAACTTCCCACTCGTTGATGCGACCCATGGCGGGTTGAATTTGCAAAGCAAACTCTCGAGATTTAGCTCTAGCATAGGTGTCAAGTACTTCGAAATTCTGAATGACCGACGAGAATTCTTTCAGCTGCGATATCGTAAAATTTTCAGGAATGGTAAAATCAAAAGTGAGAGAGAGAGTCCCGAAGTCCCAAACTTTAGCGCTTATTTCAGAATTGTAGTCGATATCTTTTATTTTAAAGCGATAACTTCCTAAATTAACACTCAAGGGATCATTAGAAACAATAACAGCTTGGCGATCACTTTTTTTAAGAGTGAATTTCGAGCGAGAAGGTGCAACTTCAGTTAAAATTTTGCTCGCTTTTTCCAAATTGATTTCTTCACCGATGTCAAAGACCCGGTAGACCAGAACTCGGCCTTTCACGATTTTGTAAAGTGAACTCATGGGGTAAAATTAACAGAAGTCCGAAGCGAAAGGTATGGAACAATAAAAGCTTCTTGTTATTTGCGTCGCGGCATTATATCGAAGTTCCGTAATCTTTTAATTTAAGTTATATTTTTATTTTCCACAAAAATGGGGTTTTAAACCAACATATGACTTTATCAGATCTTTCGATACGTAAGCCTGTATTTGCCTGGATGTTGATGTTTGGTCTGATCGTCTTCGGAGCCATCAGTTTTACGCGCATGGGTATCAGTGAAATGCCCGATGTTGAATTTCCCATCATTGCCTTAACTGCAAGATATGAAGGAGCTGCTCCCGAGGTCATTGAAGCTGACGTTGTGGATCCATTGGAAGATGTTCTGATCAGCATTCAGGGCGTAAAAAATATCACTTCAAAGGCAAGGGTTGGTATTGCCGAGATCACCATTGAATTTGATTTGAATCGTGATATTGATGCCGCTTTTCAAGACGTGCAGGCTAAAGTTTCACAAGCTCAGCAAATGTTACCTAGTGAGATGGATCCTATTTCAGCAATGAAAATTGCGATTTCAGAGTTTCCAATCATGTGGATCTCGGTGACCAGCGAAAAAATGAATTTGATGGACCTGATGGTCTTCGTGAAAAACGACGTTCGTGACAGAATCACCACAGTGCCTGGAGTGGGTAACCTTTGGATGCCGGGTTATCTTGAGCCGAATTTACGGGTTTGGGTTAATAACAATGTTCTGAATCAGTATGCACTTTCTGTTTCTGACATTGTTAATAACATTCAGAATGAACATAAAGAACCACCTTCGGGTCGAACTCAATTTGAAAACAAAGAATACAGCTTGCGAACTTTAGGAGAAGAAAAGTCTTCACAGGGATTTTCCCAATTGCTGCTGAATTCCCGCGGGGCTTTGCCGAATTTTAATCCTATTCCCTTAGAGAAAGTGGCCAGAGTTGAAGAAGGAACCGTCGACGTTCTTCAGTTTGCTCGCACGAATGGGGTGCCTGCAGTCGGCTTAGGAGTCGTTAAGCAGCGGGGAGCAAACGCCATCGCCGTGGCTCAAGGTGTGAAAAAAAGAATTGATGAAATTCAAAAAGATCTTCCTGAAGGAACAAAGATCATTGTTAACTTCGATGGAACAAAGTTCGTTGAAGAATCTGTTGCCGAACTCATTTTGACTTTAGTTCTAGCTGCACTGTTAACCTCGATCGTGTGCTGGTTGTTTATCGGTTCGTGGTCTTCGACCGTGAATGTTCTTATGGCCATACCGACATCGGTTCTGGGAAGTTTTATCATTCTGTATTTTGCAAACTTCACTTTAAATATTTTTACTTTGCTGGGTCTTAGTTTAGCGATCGGGATCGTCGTCGATGATGCGATCATGGTTTTGGAAAATATCATTCGTCATCGCGAGCAGGGACGTCCACGAGTCCAAGCGGCCTTAATTGGTGCTCGAGAAATTACGTTTGCCGCCATGGCTGCTTCCGTTTCCTTGGTGGCCATTTTTCTTCCCATTGCTTTTATGGAAGGAATCATTGGGCGCTTCTTATTCGAATTCGGTGTGACTCTCAGTGCGGCGGTGATGATTTCCTTGCTCGAGGCTTTAACTTTGACGCCCATGCGGGCCGCGCATTTCAAGGGCGGAATCGAACGTCGCACTCGCTTTGGAAAATATTTCGAAGGAAAATTCATACAGTTGTTTCGTTTTTACGAAAGAACTTTGGCTTACACCTTAGAGCACCGTTGGAAAATTATTTTAAGCTCTTTGGTCTTTTTTATGCTCAGCTTTCTTTCCATTAAATTTTTGCGTGGGGAATTCCAACCACCTCAAGATCAAAGCATGTTGATGATTCAGATGACCAATCCGCCAGGTTCGGCCATCACTTTGACCGATGAACGAGCGAAGATTGTCGAAAAGTTTTTATCCGAGCGTTCAGAAGTGCAGTCTTATTTTGTGGCGGCTGGTGGATTCACTGGTGGCGAAACTAACGTTGCTATGATCTTTGTCGAGCTGAAACAAAAAGGTCATCGTGGTGTCGACGCCGTTAAGAAAAAAGAACTCAGCCAACAAGAAGTGATCGAAGTGGTGAGGGAATTTTTAAACAAAACGATTCCCGAAGCTAAACCTCAGGTTCAAGATCCTTCCACCCAAGGTTTTGGCGGTGGGGGAGGCAGCGGTTTTCCCATCGAGTTTACCATTCAGGGACCTAATTGGAATGAGCTTGGAAAAATGGCCGAACAAATCATCGCCGAGCTCAAAGATAAGAAAGTCATGACCGATATAAACTCGGATTTGTTGACCGGGGCCCCCGAGCTTCACATTATTCCCAATCGACGAAACGCTTCAGATCGGGGAGTTGCCATCAATGACATCGGCAAAATTGTTAACGCAGCTTTGGGTGGAGCCATTGCGGGCTCTTATGAAAAAGGCGGGCACCGCTATGACATTCGTGTGAAAATGGAAGAGGACGAACGTTCCCCTGAAGCTCGAATTAAATCTCTTTACGTGAGAAACAATCGCGGAGAACTAGTTCCAATTTCTTCAGTTGTCGATATTAAACAAGCCAATGTTGCTTCATCGATTTCGCGAAAAAATCGTGAACGGGCTATCACCATTTTTGGAAACGTCGGCACGGGCCTAAGTCAGCAAGAAAGTTTAACGAAGGCTGAAGAGATCACAAAATCTCTTTTGAAGCCGGGCTATTCGTTTCATCTCAGCGGATCTGCCGAAGAGTTTATTAAGAGCTTCGTTGGTCTATTTATATCCCTTGTGCTGGGGTTTGTTGTTGCCTACATGGTCTTAGCTTCACAGTTCAATAGCTTTATTGATCCTTTTACAGTCTTTGTCGCTTTGCCATTCAGTTTTTCAGGAGCTTTTTTGGGATTGCTGATTGGGCAACAGACCATCAATCTTTTCAGCATGATTGGTTTAATTTTGTTGATGGGTATCGTTAAAAAGAATTCGATTCTGTTAGTGGATTTTACGAATCAAGTGCGGGATCAAAAAAAGGTGGATGTGAAGACAGCACTGCTTGAGGCCTGTCCTAATCGCCTTCGTCCTATCCTGATGACTTCTATTGCGACCATTGCCGGTGCCTTTCCTGCCGCCCTGAGCTTTGGCCCTGGTGCAGAGGCTCGTCAGCCCATGGCCATTGCGGTTATTGGGGGAGTGTTAGTTTCAACTCTATTGACCTTATATGTTGTGCCTAGTGTGTACAGCTTATTGGCCCGCTTTGGCCGCCGCGAAGAAATTGTCGATACAAATTAAGCTGACTTTTTCTGGCACTGTCTAAATCTGAGACATGATTTTCATTCTATCTTATTGAAGCCCGTAGCTTTTCAAGCGGAACAGGCCTTGCTTTGGACATAACCGGTTGATTTTACCAAAGGAGTATAAATGAAAACGAAATCAGGTTTGTTAGTTTTATTGTCCGTGTGCAGTGCCTTTGCCGGAGTCCAAAATCTTGATACTAAAGTGGCTAGCTGTGGGGCTGCGGTTAGCGTTTCAAGAAATGGAAGTCAGTTGATCTTAACAGTTGATAATCAAAACTGTAACGAGGTGAGAATTAACTTGCCCGGCTTGTCAGTGAAAGAACGACTGACTCGTGGTGCGGTCACTAATCTCGATATTTCAAAAGTTTCAGGCGCAAAAATCCCGGTGTCGATCGATAACGAATTTTTGGCTTTAGATTTATCTCAATCTTCAGCTGGGACGAATGTTGTTATTGAACAAAGCGAAGAGCAAAAGCGTTTGACTCAGCTACAAATTCAAGAAGCTGAAAGAAAGCGTGCCGCTGAAAGAGCTAAAGCTACTGCTGCTGGTGCTGCTGTTGTTGGTCTGGCTGGTGCTGCCGTTGTCAGTGAAGCTTCAAAAGGCGAACACTAAATTTATGAATTTGAAATGCTTGGTGGCGGTCTTCGCCTTTTTTGCAATTAATTTGCTGGTTGATCAAAGCCAAGCTGTTTCATTAGAAAAACTCGATCTGTACGAAGATCTTGCTCTTATCGATCGCCTTCATCAAATTCAAAGTCGCAGTGAAGATCTGCTCCATCAGTGTGGCCTCGCTAAAAATAGCGTGCAGTCGCTCTTGACTCACAAGGCGATTTATCGAGCTGAAAAGTTAGGCACTGTCGAAGGTCGACAATTTGTTAAAGACGGAATTTTGTATAAAATCAAAACGATTCGCGAGGCTATTCCACAAATTATCCAATGCCATGGACTTAAATTCACTCAACTGGATGAAATGATGGTTCTGTCACCTCGGCAACCGCTTCCATTGCAAAACGCCCTAAGATTAATCTGTCTTAAATTGCCAGGTTCTACTTCCTGCGTGCAGGAAGTAGGGCAGATGTTGTCGGATTTGCGACCTCATTGCTTTCAATCTCTGCGAACAGGCTTGGGAAATATCAATGAAAAGCATGCGTGTTTCGCAGGGGACAGGCCCATGGATGCGGCTCTTACTAAAGTTTATAAGGATGATAAACAGAAACAAGTTTTTATTTATGCGGATCTTCTCTATCAAAAATCTTTAGAGTCCGCTGCATCTTCACAAATTGAACTCGGAGATATACTGAAAGTCTCAAATAATTCTGACAATGCCTCAGAGCTGATGAGTCTTCTAGCTGCAATTTCCACCAGCGGAAATTCAGGTCTAACAGGTTGGATGCAAAGTTTGGAAGATCGATGGCTGATCGAAGGTTTGATGGGTACGGAAGATCCTAAGGTGGTCTTCGGAGAATTTAGACTTTTGCAGCAAGCAAAGATTCGTTATCAGGTGGCCCGCGACAAAATAGAGCAAAAAAAGATCAAGTTACTTTTGAATGGTCACGATGTTTCCCAATGGAACCGACATAACTTTATGGCTGCGTTCTTAGGCTGCCACTATTCAAATATAAACCCTAAGACTGTCATAAATTTTATCAAGGCTTTGGGTTTAGGTTACGAAAGTAAAGACTTTATATCTCATTGGTTGGAAGGAATCTCGATGAAAGATTCCTTGGAAAATTTCCGTGCGGATACAGACCGTTACGCTGATTCCGGAAAGATCGGGATAGAAATATGTCGGTGAAGAACTTAATTTAGAATCTCATTTTAAGACAAAAAATTTTGTTTTACCGGGCCTGCTAAAGAGCTGTGTTAGTATTTAATCTAAATAAGAGTAAATATGGAAAAACGTTTGGCCTTGGTGCTACTCCTAGTTATTTTTGTTCCTTTTCAAAACTGTTCAAAGTCATTTGAAGGAATGTCTTATTTGCGCTTGGATGAAAGCTTGAATACGAATTCAAGTTCACCAAACGAATCTAATTCGAATGAAAACACAGAAGCTCCTGCTCTGCCCAATAACAATTCTAATCCTGGCTCAAGTAAAACCAAAATCTGTGAAAACAACACAAAACAAATCGCTTTCCCTGGTGCCGAGGGTTTTGGTCGTTGTGCTCAGGGAGGTCGTGGGGGAAAAGTCATTGAAGTGACGAATCTTAACGACGCGGGTACGGGAAGCTTGCGAGATTGTATGCAGCAAAGTGGGCCTCGCACCTGCGTATTTCGTGTGAGTGGGATTATTAACTTAACAACCTGTACGGTTTCTTGCTCAAGTGTTGGGAACTGTCCGAATGCTCAAAGCTCCTGCCAATGGCCAACGATTCAAGTCAATCATCCTTATTTAACCGTTGCGGGACAAACGGCTCCCGGTGATGGGATTATGATTAAAGGTGGTCTTGAAACTGGCGGAAGTCTAAACCCTGTTAATGACATCATCTTACGTCACCTTCGCATTCGACCTGGGTATGATTTGCCCAATATGAGTTCGATATTTATTCGCTCCAATAATTCTATTGCAGATCATCTCTCGGTGGGTTGGGTGACTGACGAAGGCATTGCTGTTGCGGGAACAAGTGGCAAGGTTACAAAAGACGTTACCATTCAGTGGAGTATTTTTAGTGAAGGAAGCCACGGTCTTGCTATTGGTGGCGGGAACGCAAACCCAGCCTCGAACATCACTGTGCACCACAATTACTTTGCCATGAATTGGGTGAGAAACCCCCAAGCTCTCAGTGAAGGTGGACAAGATAATGTCGTTGATATCGTCAATAACCTTTCTTACTTTTGGAATGACTCGACAACCAGTGCTCCTTGTCGGGGGTATTTTCATCATAATTAGAGTTAGTTCGGAGTTAGTTTAGTTTTTGACTCTGCGGTCATTGCAAAAGATTTTAGATTTGCGATTCTTTGAACGTGTTTTTGATAAATAAAAATAATTTCATTCAAAGGAATCAGAGTGACGA
>JAKFYD010000012.1 GCA_021731025.1 Pseudobdellovibrionaceae bacterium
GCTTTGGGTTTTACTCAAAAAACTCACTGAACAAAATCCCGTTGACACAGCTCAAACAATCGAGGAAGTTGCTTGAAAAATATCGCCACTCATTCGATCAATTTCAACTGATCGAGGGACAAGCCCTGAACGTGGAGTTCCACGTTACAATCAATTTCGTCGTGGGATTGGACTTAAGCCGATCAGTACTTATAAAGATTTTTTCCCAGCGCATACACCTTTAAATGCGAGACAGAAACAACTTATTGAAAAGTTTGAGCGAATCTATGGAAAAGATAAAAATGGTAAAGATAATGTAGAAATGATCGATCTTCTTGTTGGGACTTTAGGTGAAGAAGTTCGTCCTGATAGTTTTGGTTTTGGAGAAACACTTTTCCAAATTTTTATTTTGATGGCCTCGAGAAGACTTATGGCTGATAAGTTTTATACGACACATTACAAGCCCGAGTATTACACAAGAACTGGGCTTGATTGGATTGATGCAAAAGGAACTTTAGCGAGTGTCATCACTCGGCATATGCCAGAGCTAGCACCAAAGGTTAAAGGACTTCAAAGTGCTTTTAATCCTTGGCATCAGTAAATAAAAAAGGGAAGGTTTCAGGCTATGGAAATAACGTGGCTTGGAACTGCTGGTTTTATCATCAAGAGCAAAGAAGGGGAGATTGCCTTTGATCCTTTCCTCTCACGGGGAAATGGTCAGGCCTCTCCTTTTTCAGTTAAATCCTTTGAAAATTCTCAAGCTGTATTTGTAGGCCATGGTCACTTTGATCATGTCTATGATATCCCGCAGATTGCATCAGGAACGGAAGTTAAAATTTATGCTCCTGGTTTGACCGGGCAAATACTTAAGCTGCGCGGAGTTCCTTCTTCGAGATTAGTTGAAGCATCGAATAAAGAAATTCTTTTTAAGCCTTTCAAGATGAGGGCTTTCCACAGTGCTCATACACGTTTCGATATGCCACTGATTCTTTCAACTGCGAAACGCTGTGGTGTTCACGGATGTGCGCATGCACTTAAGCTGGGAGTCAGTTACCCCAAAGGCTTAGTGCAAACTTATTATTTTGAAATGCAGGGGAAAAAGTTTCTTTTTGTCAGCTCTGCAGGTTGTACTGAAAAAGAATTAATGATGTACCAAAAACTGGAAGTCGATTATTTTTTAGCGCCCTTACAAGGTCATAGCCATATTCAAGAAATTGCGGCCAAACAAGTCTCGATTGTAAAACCTAAAGTGGTTATTCCCCATCATCACGATGATTTTTATCCACCGCTCAGTCAAAATATATCGGTGGATATTTTCCGAGAAAAATTAAAACAGATGTCGTTTGCCGGTGACGTCTTAGAAATACCTCTTTTTAAGAGCGCTCAAATTTAAACTTCACGTCTTCGCAGGGGTTCATATTTTCTCCAAAAGAAGGCGACGGGGAGAGAAAAAACCGCTGTGAAAAAGATAAGTGCAAAAAGAGACGGCCCTAAAGTTGGTTTTACAACCATCAGAAATAAAATTCCGACGATTAAGCCCGTACGCAGCTGAAGCGAAAGCCATAATTTGCTCCATGTTGGGCCCACGTCTCGCGTTGAGTTTGCACGGACTAAGACTTTCTGTGCACTGCGAGTGAGGGTTGCTCCAATAATTGCGACAGCAATCAGGGCAACTACAGATAACCAAACCCATTCTGACTGGGGCCAAGCCACAACGGCTAAATAAATCCCCGTCAAAAGCGAGATGATCACTGAGGGCGCACCAATTTGTGTCGGCAGTTTATAAATATCTCGCCAAACTGCAAATTGATCTGGACCATTTGTTCGTAACAATTTTCTCATCATCAGCCCCTCGAACATAATCGCGACAATGATACCCACCGATCCTACCACGTGAACAAAATTCATTATCGAATAGAACGTCATAAATACCTCCATGTTTTCGAGAGTAAAGCTCTCTGTTAACAGTGAGTTTCATTGCAAAATCTATGGCAGACAAAAGATGTGTGTAACAAAATAATATAAAAACAAACTGGAGTTTAGTTGAGCTCCCGGGAGCGCGGCGATAGAAAAATTTGTTTCTTAACGCAGTATTGACGGAATCCTTAAATTTTAATTTAATGTGAAACATAATTTCTTAAATGAGGAGAAGTTCTGAAAATAAATATTCCAGATCTTATTAAATTCTCTGAACAAAATCCATGGCAGTTGGCCCATCCGAAATCTCTTATTGAACGATTTTTAACAGAATTCATTTCCAGCGAAGATCTTATTTTTGATTCGCTCGACGAAAACGGCAGGGCAGGCGTAGCGGTATTGTTAGATAAAGTTAATAATCCCGCCAATGACGCTTGTTTAGAAATTATAGGCTTAAGATCCGATGTGAATCAAGCGGAGCTGATTTCAAATTTCATTTCACTATCTTTAGCAAGAACACCAACAGCTAAAAATGGCGTTCAGTTGGCTTTGCCCCAGGGATTTCCTTTAGACAGCTTGAGTAACTCTCAGCAACTGGATCATTATTATGACGTATATAATATGGAGAGATCAGAATTAGCTTCAGTCAAGGAAGAGACCTTTCCACAAGTTGTTGCGGCACAATCGAGTGATTCACAAAGTATATATCAGGTACTTTGCCGGTCTTTTGAAAAAAATCCCGATACAAGCATTCCTGATTTTAAGTCTTGGACCCGAGGGTTTTTAGGGTCCCCAAGATCTCATTTTTTCGCCTGGCGGGAAGGAAATCAAATCATTGGATTCACAAATCTGATCCAAGACGAAGATACCAATGCAGTTGAGATCCGGACTATAGGTGTTTTGCCCGATTTCCAAGGCAGAGGTATCGGTCACAAATTACTTAAATTTTCCCTAAGGAAGTCGCATGAGCTCGGGTGTACTCGTTGTCACTTAAGTGTTGCACTGACAAATCAAAAAGCTCTAAAACTTTATCAAAGTGTTGGGTTTAAAGTTGTGGAAAAATCCAGTTGTTATCGAGTAGCGCTCAGGAAATAAAAATGCCCGTCGCACAAATTTCAGATTTCACAAAAAAAGTTATGCAAGAAATCCACAAAATCCCAGTAGGGAAAGTAGCCACTTATAAACAAATTGCTGAATTAGCAGGCAAGCCCCAAGGTTCGCGGGGAGTAGCTTGGGTTCTACATTCTTGTTCAACTCTCTACAAACTTCCCTGGCATCGTGTGCTGAGCTCTCAAGGAAAAATTTCCTTCGACCGAACTTCCCGTAATTTTCGAGAACAAAAGCGAAAGCTCGAAAAGGAAGGGATCACGATTGAACCCACTGGCGAATTAAATCTCAAAAAATTTCAGTGGAAGAAACGAGCGACTAAAAGAAATCAGGCAAGTAAGCCCAGAATGTTTTCAAAATGAAGTTGATGAACGTATCTGGGCCCTCAAATTTAAGCCTTCGCTAAATACTCTTCCAGCTTATCAAACGAACCTGTCCAACCTTGAGTCATACCTGCACGGCCTTTAATAAAGGTTTCAAGTTCCTCTGCCGTTGTTGATCCATGAATATCCCAGGTCACTGTCACACGAGTTTTATCGGGACCTTCTTCGGTCAACTCAACGGTGGTCAACATTGTTGCCGGCCAAGTGGGTGCCATCGGATGACGACTCATATTTTCTTTTTCATCACAAAACTCTTGAGTGTAAGAAATCCTGTTAGGCTTCGAGATCTCGATGTATTTTGCTTTACCGTACATTTTCATTCCACTGTCGTTGGACATAAAATAAAAAGAGCTACCACCGGGTTTAATATCAGCACGTATAAATTCCATATTGAATCCGGTAGGTGCTAACCACTTCGAGAAGTGTTTTGGCTCAGTCCACATTTTAAACATCGTCTCAATTGGCGCATTGAAGCTTCGATTGATAACGAATTGTTCTTTGCCTGAAGACTCTTTGGATAAGTATTCGGCCAAGCGATCCCAAGTTGAATCTCCGCCGGCTTTCTTAATGAATTTTTTGGTTTCGGCGGCGGCCTCTGGCGTTGCTAAAGCCATGGTCATTTCCATTTTTGTTTTACCTTTGGCCTCACTGAAATCAACGCTCACTCGAAATAAGGCAGGGCGGTCATCACTTGCGCCATGGTCATAAACCAAGCGAGAATATTTTTCGACTTCATAGTAAGTGGTTTTATTCGGATAGTCGACTCCATCAGGTCCATGCATGGTATAAACCCAAGTTCCACCGGGCTTTAAATCTTTACTGTGAGTTGTCAGAGTAAAGCCGCGGGGACCCCACCACTTGGCAACTTGCTTGGGATCAGTCCATGCCTCCCAGACTGCTTTCACTGGAGCATCATAGATTCGACTGATGTAAATCTCATTGGGTTTATTTTTTGCGGCCATGTTTTTTTCCCTTCGTTTTTTTATTTTTGTCAGTAATGGTTTTTAAATATTCTTCAAGGCGATCGAAACTTTCTTCCCAAAAAACCCGATATTGTTCCATCCAATGGGCCACATCTTTAAGACGATCCCCATTTATTTTACAGGGGCGCCACTGAGCTTCTTTGGTTTTTGTAATTAAACCCGCCTTCTCAAGAACCTTCAGATGTTTCGTGACCGCAGGAAGACTCATGTCTTTCAGAAAAGGCTTAGCCAAGTCAGAAACATTCGCTTCCCCTTTGGAAAGGCGGGCCAGCATAGCCCGTCTTGTGGGATCTGCTAAGGCTGAAAATGTTTGGCTGAGATGGTCATTCATAATTTACTCATTGGTTAATTAACTACTTGGTTAAGTATCGGCTAGACACAAGAAAAAGTCAATAGTCGAAAAAGCATTAGTTATAAACATTTGAATTCACAGAGATTTTAGATCAATATTTTTCCATCCACCCGATGGTGATCCAGCAAAGCAGTAACGTTTTTTTTCGAAGAATACATTTTCCGGGTTCTTGTCATATCGACAGATTTCAATTCGTCCCTTATCTGTTGATTCAACTTCAATTAAATTAAAAGAGTTCGGGCTATTTTTTCGAATCCTCCAAGAGGTACAAGTCCCCGCTAGACTTAATATCATGGGGCGCGCGATAGAAGGATATCTATCGATGGACAACTCAGCGAAAGGGTCATGGATGTGCCCATTCATCACCAGATCCACTTTGTATTTATCGAAGAGCGAGATAACAGCATCGCGATTTTTGAGAAGATTTTTTTCATCGACCGATTTAGCGCAGTCCAATGGGTGATGAAAGGCGACAATTAAAACCTGGCACTGATTTCGAAGCTGACTTAATTTTTCTTCGGTCTCTTTTAAATTCAAACGGCCTTGTATTTGGTAAAAACGGAAGGTTGAATTGAAAGCAAGAACGCCCACGTTCTTTCCAAGAAATTTTTCTTCCATCGGACCCTTAAAAACCTTTTTGTAATTTCTAAGAGGCCAAAACAAACGGGCCGGCAAGTTGAAGAGTGGGACATCGTGATTCCCAGGAACTACAAGCACTGGAAGAGGATGAAGCTGATCAACAAATTTCTTAGCCGATCGAAACTGTGAGATACGCGCCCGTTGAGTAATATCACCAGTGAATACAACAAGGTCAGGGTTAAGTTCCTTCAAGGCCTTAAGGAGTGCTTCGCTGACTCCGGGATAAATTGTTCCAAAGTGAGAATCGGAAATATGAGCAATCCGGAGCCGGCTCACACACTGACCTCGGGTGGTGGAACAACCAAATTCAGTCCTCCTGGTGAAGATTTAATTTCCAAAGGTGAAGTGACTTGGAAAATTTCGCCGTCCAGCGCGATTTCTTGTCGTGGACGACGAGTAAAAATTTTTACCGAATCAACGCAAAAGGAATCCACGTTAGAGTCATTTTCAATTGTCTTAAAAATTCCACGGAGAATGATTCGCAGAGCTTCAAGCTTTGTGATGGGTCTCATCAGAACAACTGCTAATAAATCCAGCTTCATACAGCGCGCGACATTCATAGAAAGGTTTCTTAACTGAAGAGCATTATTGCCTATAAAAATCATTGGTGTTTTCAAAGATTTCATATCAGAGCCTGTGACCAAGTCGACCTTTAAAAGATGATGGATACTTAAAAGACTAAGAATCGTCGAAAAAATAACAACAATACGGTTTCGCCCAAATTTTTTGGTGCGAGCCTCGCGGTCACGTATTGCTTTAGCATAAAGGCCTAAGCTGGCATTGATTAAAAAAACGAGCCCATTGACTTCGCCCAAACGCACGGGGCGGATTTGCCCAGTCAAGGCTAAACGAAATGCTTCCAAATGATCTTCGGGAATGCGGTGAGTACGAGCAAAAAAATTAAAAGTTCCACAAGGTACCGCCGCGAATTTTACGCCAGTCTTATAGGCAGCTTGAGCAACTCCTCGAATAGTGCCATCACCACCAGCAGCGATCACGACTCCGCCATCTTTCTGAGCATTTTCTACGGCGGCTTTGCTTTGGCGATCAAAATCGGCGCTTGATTTTATATCATAATGAATCAATTCGACTTTGAGTTCTTCGCAAATTTTTTGGGCTTCCTCTGCTAAGGTAGCGCCTTTGCCTTTTCCCGAGTTTGAATTAGCAATGAGATGGGCTCGTTGACTGGTTGCGATCATGGGGTGTTTTTACTATAGAACAAGGGGGATGCCAAACAGCAATGTCTAAAAGTTTGTCTTTTAGCGCAACATTAGATTTGCAATTCATTTGCGATTCTTCAATAAACCCGTAAAAATAAATTCTAAGGATTGTTCTTATATTAAGGAGATGAACATATGAAAATTTCACGTCGTCTAAGTGTCTTTGTTTCCATCACAATGTCTTTAATTATGTCGAATGTACCTTCTTTGGCGCTAGCTGAAGGAATGATTTCGACAACAGAAGTTGTTAGTCAGCTCAGTCGTGCTGAAGCTCAAAGCCAACTTCAAAATTTCATCAATCGCAGTGATGTGCGTGTCGAGTTGGCGAAGCAAGGTCTTTCCCAACAGGAAATCTCCTCGCGTTTAGCGAGCTTATCAACCGATGAAATGCGTCAGCTCTCAACTCAGGTTGAGCAAGCACGTGCCGGTGGTGATATTCTTATTACCATTTTGGTTGTTGTCCTGATCATTTTTCTAATTAAGCGAATCTAATTTGAAACTTGTTTTTTTATTTTTCTGTTTGTCTGCTCTTGCAGGGTGCGCGACAACCGCGCACCAAACAGAAACACTGTTAAAATCCATTCCGTCAGATCTTAAAACTTCAGCCGAAATTTCTAATGTGCCCTTTGTCGACCAAGCCGTGGGGCATTGTGGGCCAGCGACCTTAACGATGGTGATGAATTGGAATAATAATCCCGTAAAAGTGGATGAATTGGCGGCTCAGGTTTATACACCCGGGATGAAGGGCAGTTTTCAAACCGATATGATTTCAGCAGTTCGCCGGCAGGGAATGATGGCGATCCAAATTCAAGGTCTGAATTCCCTCTTAAAAGAAGTTGCATCAGGGCATCCCGTAGTCATTTTCGAAAACCTCGCACTGACTTGGGCTCCTCGCTATCACTATGCTGTGGTCTACGGCTATGACCTTGAAAAAGAAATTGTGATCATGCACTCGGGTCCCGAAAAGGGAAAACGCTGGGACCTGCGAAAATTCGAGCGCTCATGGATGCTTGGCGATTATTGGGGCCTTGTGGTTTTGCCGGCTGGTCAACTTTCAGCTTCAGGAACTGAACTGGCTCATGTGACGGCGGCGGCTGGACTCGAACAATTAGAAAAATTTGAAATTGCCGAAAAAGCTTATCTGTCGATTTTAAATCGTTGGCCCGAAAGTCTAGGTGCTCTTATCGGGATGGGAAATATTCTTTATAAACAAAAAAACTACAAAAAATCGGTGCACTATCTTCGCCGCGCCGTTGCTGCTCATCCAGAATCTGATGCCGCAAAAAATAATTTATCGGTGGCGGAAAAAAAACTATTTTAACTCTGGGCGAAAATTTGCGAGTTATTTTCTACGCGGAAAATTCTCCCACAAATTATTTTTTGGGACCAAAAGGCAACCTCTTCATTTTCTAAATTCAAACTAAAAGCTATCCACACCACTGGAGGTTGCGATGGAGGACAAGCCGAGTATGTCAGAGTACCCATGGCTGACATTGGGCCCACAAAAATTCCCAAAGATATTTCTTTAGATGATGCTGTCTTATTAACTGATGCTTATAATATATTTTCTCGAAAATTAGATAGCTGTATTAAAACCGTGCTTATTCCACCAAGCCGGAATCACACCGGTGTTTGGCAGTACCCTGCCTCCGAAAAATGTGAGTGGGTTTTTGCGTCGTGCTGCGTTTAAATTCAGCGAGAATGATGTTCGTCATTGGCTGATTATGCTGTTTGCTGACCGTATCAATGTGGTCGAGGGGATTTTTGAAGATCTTTTCACGGGTCGTGTTCCCAATGTCTTTGCCGAAGCCGGATGGAAAGGCGAATTTAAACATAATCCGAAAGGAGTCATTTTGCGAGCAAGCCTTTACACAGCCGTCACTGCAGGAGCAGTATACTATTTCACCCGCAACAGGAGGAAATGATGAAAATGGATATCGGGATCGCAGAAAATGATCGTAAGGAAATTGCTCGAGGTTTATCTCGGCTGTTAGCTGACACTTATACTCTTTATCTTAAAACCCATAACTTTCACTGGAATGTGACTGGTCCGATGTTTCAAACATTACATTTGATGTTTGAGCAAGAGTATAACGAATTAGCCCTTGCCGTTGATCTTATTGCCGAAAGAATTCGTGCCTTAGGCTTTCCTGCGCCCGGGACTTATTCCCAATTTATGGAATTGGCTTCAATCAAAGAAGAGAGAGAAATTCCAAACGCCGAAGGAATGATTCAACTGTTGATGGAAGGCCAAGAGGCCGTCGTCAGAACGGCTCGATCTATTTTTCCCGTCGTTGAGAGAGTTCACGATGAACCCACTGCAGATTTGCTAACACAAAGAATGCAGGTTCATGAAAAAACCGCATGGATGTTGCGTAGCCTTCTTGAAAAATAAATTTCTAAGATAAAAAGAGGCCCAATTCTGGTAGAATTGGGCCATAAAAATCTATAAGAACAATGGCTACAAGAGCCTTATCGAGTTTCTACACCAGTTTTTAAGTCAGTCGTGTTTGATCCAGTACCTGGTGTATTGCTCAATGTATCTGTAGTACCAGTGTCAGTCGTAGTACCAGGGCTGGTTCCCATCATAGTATCTTGACCAGTAGTCCCCATACTGCCTGTGGTGCTGTTCATGTTTGTGTTGGTATCAACTGCAGTTCCTGGGGTACCGCTACTCACTGGTTGTGAAAGGGTAGCGCCAGTGTCGCTAGTACCACTGAATGTTCTGTCACGATTGGGTGTCATTGCAAAAAGCAAGACTGTGACGAGAGCAAGCAAAATACCTACCGTCCAATAAAATGTTTTTTTTGAAACATAATCCGTGCTTGGGGATCCCATTGTTACTGTTGCCATAAAAATTCCTTTCGTACGTGGTTGTTGTCATACTCATGTCATGCCCATGAATTAATAACGCAGCAGTAAATTGCAAAAGATATTCCCGCTCAAATAAATCGATTTCTTTTTCAGGTTCGTTAAAGAACGCGAGAGGGCGTTTTTTCCTCGCAAGAGGGAAAAAAAGTTCTGCGCCTTGCAAGAAAAGTTTCTAGAAAGAACTCGTCAGGAATAAAATAAATAATTTCTGGTATCTGTATTGCACGATTTTACTAAAGTGCTTCTTTATTTTTTGAAATAAAGAAAACCTATTACAAATTACAAAGGACAGCATGAAAATTCATCATTTGAATTGCATTTCAACAAGGAGGAAATATGGACGTAAACGTATCAAACAAAGATCAGAAGCTTTCATCACAGTATAAAAGCGAACTTCCTAACGAAGTGATCGAAGAGCAAACTAAAAAAATCCCAAATTTGGTTTTTTTGGGATTAGGTTTGGCAAGCATCATTGGCTCAGCGAGCTTGACAGCATCCAATAAAAAAGTTTTAGGAAACTTTGTCGGGCTGTGGGTTCCAACGCTTTTGATTTTCGGACTTTACAACAAACTTGTTAAAGTTGAAGACGAATTATTAAGAAGCAGAATGCACTAGTCAGAAAAAGATAAAGGATGAAAAAGGAGGGCGATAGCCCTCTTTTTTCTGAAATTAAATTTTATTTTTTTTTAAAATTCCGTGATTGACTGGATAAAAGAAAAAAAATTTCCACGAGAAGCTATAAATTCATTCTCCTGATATTTTAATTGCTCACGCTGTGCGCAATTGATATTCAGTCTCTATGAATAAAATTTTAAAGAAAACAATCAATTGGAGCATTGAACGAAAACTACTAGTCATTTTTCTAATGACATTTATCGGCGTCGTGATGAGTGGATGGATTTACGCCATGAAATTGCGACAAACCATCGCTACAAATAATGCCGTCGTGAACGTGGATGTGCGTGCCCTGGTGGAAGTTGAGCGCATGCGTAATATCTCAGAATCTCAAATTGCAAATGCACGCTCATTTTTTCTTCTGGGTTCTCGTAACCTTTTTGATAAATATAAAAAAGATAAACAAACTCTGATGGAATCTTTAGCTGCATTCGAAAAACAATATAGCTTACCTCAAGTTGCCGAGGTGATTAAACGCATCGATACTGTTGAACAGCAGCTGCAAGAATTTTTCGATCAGGGAATGGAGTTTCGAGAAAAGCAAACCGAATCAAAAATTGTAGGTCAGTTTTTTCAAGCGAAAAGTAATCCTCTTCGTAATCAACTGAATGAAGCTTTCGATGAAATCATGCGACTGCACAATGCCGAGCTTGACCGTGCTCGAGCTCAAGCGCGGGAAGCTGCTCTGGAGGCGGAAGTACAGATTCCTCGCGGGATGATGTGGTTTACGGGTTTAATCAGTGCTCTGTTTTTAGGGATGACCTTGCTCTTAATTAGAATGCTCACCGAGCGCACTCGCAAGTTGGCGGAAAGAGATCGCCTTTACGACGAAGCTAAAAAAGCCGTGCAATCTCGAGATGAAGTGATATCCGCTATTTCACAAGATTTAAATGAACCCCTGACTGTAATCAAACAGACTGCAGATAATTTAACGAATTTCTCTGATGCCCCCAACGTTCAGGATAGAGTGGAATTGATAAAAAGCTCAGCTGTAATGATCGAAGATATAGTCAAAGATATCTGTGATCAAAAGAAAGCTGATATGGGAAGTATGACATTGAGAATGAATCAATTAGGTATTGATGAAATTCTTGATGAAGCCCGTATCATTTTGCAGCCAGTTGCAAAACAACGCGACATTCGTTTACAGTTTGATTCTGTGAATCCACCTGTCCTGGCCTTTTTTGACCGCGAACGTGTCTTACGGGTGCTTTCAAATCTTGTCGGCAATGCGATTAAATTCAGTCCCAAACACAGTAAAGTTGTTGTTAAGGTTCGCAGTGATCAAAAGTTTGTTTATATCTCTGTAGTTGATAGCGGCCCTGGCCTTCCCGATAAACAAACTACAGAAATTTTCGAAAATTTTTGGCAGGCGCGAAAAACGGCTGATCAAGGTGCGGGGATTGGTTTGGCCATCGTAAAAACAATCGTTGAAGCTCACGGTGGAACTGTCCATGTTGATAATCAATCGGGTGGAAGCACATTCACTTTTTCTCTTCCACGTCGCCGCCCTGTAGGCGCTCATTTGGGACGACCAACACCTACTGTGAAACATACGCCAAGATCTCATTTGTCAGGGGACTTCCACGAAGGCTCTACTTACTAGAGCCCTCTCGAAATCTCTATAGTGCCTAAGGTATACGTGTTGCATTTGTTTCTGAGAATATGCCAACACGTATTAGCAGCTTTTTAAGTCGCATTTTATTGATCACCCTCGTGACAGGGGTGACATTTTCGAGCCATGCCGGCTCTTTATCCTGTGAAAGCCTTTTTAACGAGGTTTTAGACCCAATTCAGGTTATCAAAAAGGCGTTCTCAGATAAATCGACTTATCACCCTTTTGGTTGTGCCGGTAACGTGGGACGCCTCCTCCTTCAGTTAAGCTCAGCCCAAGATATTTCTCAGGCGAAAGTGATATTTCTTCTTCATGAAAAAGGAACATCGAGTGGAATTCCGATGAAGATGAAATTAAAACCGATGAATGTTCGGGAAGATATTAATGTTTGGAATTACCACACAGTTCTTTTGTCAAAAGGTGAAATTATCGATTTGCACTCGAAACCTTTTCCTTTACCGATGCAGGCTTATTTCAGTCGGCACTTTCCCGAAAATGCAAATGGCAAAAGATGGAAAGGTTTAATGCTTCAATCGTTTCCAGCTGATCAATACATGAAGGCCTACTTAAGCTTAGAGGAAAAAAATACGCAAAAGATTGATCAGATCATAGCCGTTATGTACTTAAATAAACCAAACACTCCAGAATCGCCTCTTTTATCCCTTTCGGATTTCTTGTTGCAACAAGAGACTCCGTTCCCTTAAACAAAAATTATTTACATTCCAGGCGTGTATTTTGCACTCTCAGGAGATAGCTGAAATCCCCGATAAAATCGGGGAAATCTTCCGTATTGCTGTGCTTTAGCTGGGAATTTATGAACATCAACGAGGGGGCTCCAGTGAATGAAAACTATAAGAATGATATCGAACATTTCGCTCATTTGATTAGAGATATTAAATTCACCATGTTTACCACTTTTAACGCTGAAACTGGCCATATGCAAAGTCGTCCCATGACTTTACAAGAAATGGAATTTGATGGAGTTCTCTGGTTTTTTGCGAACAAAAATTCGGAAATGGTTCGGCAAATCAATGCGAATCCTACAGTGAACTTATCTTTTTCAAATATTAAAAATTTTTCCTTTCTGTCTGCTGAAGGAAAAGCCTTTCTTACAGTTGATGGTCATAAAAAAGAAGAGCTTTGGAATCCCACTTATCAAGCTTGGTTTCCAGAAGGAATTGATGATCCCCAATTGGGTTTAGTGAAAGTTGTAGTCGAGGGTGCAGACTATTGGGAATCGCCCGACTCAAAATTAGTTCGTTTGGCTGGTATGGCGAAAGCGATTCTTGGAGGGAAAAAGGCCGATGCAAGTTTGGGTAAGCATGGGCATTTGAACTTAACTTAACAGTATGTACGGCACGGGCGTCCTTGATCCTGGAAGAATCATCGATTGGGGACATACATCTAAAGATTATGCCACCTACCGACCTGGTCCACCGAATTCGTTTTATGAAAAGCTTAAAGCTTTAGATGTTGGGCTCCCTGATCAATGCCTTCTTGATTTAGGAACTGGAACTGGAGTTCTCGCGCGAGAGTTTGCTCGAAGGCGAGTTCGTAACGTTTGTGGAACTGATATATCGATTGCTCAAGTGCAAATGGCTAAAAAATTAGCTCAACAAGAAAATTTAAATATTGATTTTAGGACTTCGGCTGCAGAACGGCAGCCGTTTCAGGATAAGGAATTTGACATTATTACTGCGAATCAATGTTGGCTTTATTTTGATTTGCCTCAAACAATTCGCGAAGTGAAAAGACTTCTTACTCAAGATGGACATCTTATGGTGAGCCATTTTTCTTGGCTGCCAAGGAAAGATGAAATAGCTCGTCGATCTGAAAAACTTATTTTAAAATATAATCCGCAGTGGTCCGCTGCAGATTACAGTGGGAAGATCCCTGCATTTCCCAAATGGGCTGAGGGGCATTTCCGTCTTAAAGCCATGTTTTACTATGACGAGAAAATTCCTTTCACCATTGAAAGTTGGCGGGGAAGAATTCGTGCTTGTCGGGCCATTGGCGCTGCTCTATCCCAAGAAGAAGTCGAATCTTTCGATCGTGCTCACGAAAAGCTACTCAGGGAAACTGTTACTGAAGACTTTACTGTCCTTCATCGCATTGATGCTCACATCTTTGAGCCACTCGTATAAAATTTTATAAAGTCGCTTCGTTTTCCAGATCCAGGTCGACCAATTTTTTTAGCTCTAAGGCATTCTCGGTCGCAAACCCATAAGTGGTGTTGTCGAAGATCACCCAGGAACTTTTTGCCGGGGATGCAGGATGTGTTAATCTGTCGGCCAGCCGACCAATAACATTTTTTGAATACCGACTTTTATAAATATTCGGTGTGCCGTGCAAGCGGAAGTAGCGATCGACTTCAATGGGAGGGCGCCACTCTTTGCTGACTAAGCAGGGTTCAGGATCTGCAAGAACTTTACTGATATGAAAAGAAGTTAAAAGATCAATGGCCTTTTTTTCACTCCAACTGGTATGGCGAGGCTCCCATAAAATAGTTCCCTGAAAAAAATGACGTAAATCTTGAAGGAATCGGCCTGCAGTCTTTTCATTAAAATCTAAACTGGGAGGAAGCTGCACTAAGAGCACGCCCCATTTTTCTTTTAATTGCGAAATGCCAAGTAAAGTTTCTTTGAGTTTATCCCCGGCTTCAGCTAACCGCGTTTCTTGGGTAAAGTACCGAGACAATTTAACCGAAAAAAGAAAATCATTTCGAGTTGAATCACTCCAACGAGCATAAGTGTCTGCTTTATGATCGCGATAGAAAGAAGAATTAATTTCCACGCAATTAAAGATTTGGGAGTAGCGCTCGAGATGACTTCCTAATTCGGGAAACTGATTTTTAACGTGGGAAGGGATGGTCCAACCAGCCGTTCCGATGCGTAAAGTTTTTGTTTCTGGCACGCGTTAGCCGCTCCTGTCGTGGAGAAGGTATCAGTTCCAGTTTAGAGAGACAAAAAAATATTCCATTTTTACACAATTTCAGTGCATGAAGTCTGAGCTGAATATAGACTCGCGTTGCCTTTGAGGCTGAATAAGAAAATAGGAGTTCGTCACATAATGGCTTATCTTCATTCGCCGACCTCAGATTCTGTTCATGAAGCAATTTCCATGAATCTGCCCAAGCACAACTTTCGCCTGAAAGCTTTGGCGCAAGTTTTTTGTGGAATTGTTTTTCTTTTGTGTTTGGGTATGATGCTGACGTGGATTTTTGGTGGTGCAGGGGCAAAACCAATTGTCGCGCGGATGATGAAATTTAATACCGCATTAAGTTTAATATTTGCTTCAGTATCTTTGTACTATTCAAACTTACACCCGGGAAATGCAAAGCGATTTTTCTTTCCTCAGCTCATGGCTTCATTCGTAATTCTCATTGGTGGAATGACCTTTTTTGAATATATATTTGGAATCGATCTTGGGATTGATGAATTGTTCATCATGGATACCAGGAATGACGAAAGTGTTCTTTTTCCAGGGCGAATGGCTCCTAACGCGGCTTTTTGTTTATTGGTGCTTGGTCTCGCACTTCTTTTGATAGATGGAGCTGATGGTTTTAGAAAACTAGCTCAGCGCTTAGCCACACTTTCAGGAATGGTGGCGTTCTTTGCATTGATTGGATATCTTTTCGAAGCTCAAGGACTCTACCAGATTTCTAACTACATACGAATTTCTCCTTACACGGCGGTTTGTGTCTGGCTTCTTTCAACCGGTGTTCTTTTTGCCCGTCCCCAGTATGGGATGGTTAAAATTTTATTAAGCCAAAATCCCAGCGGCCTTTTTGCACGGCGAATGCTTTTGGCCGCCATTATCTTACCTCCTATTTTAGGTTGGTTAGGTATGATGGCCGAGTATATGGGCTACATGACCAGTGTAACTTCATCAGCTCTGGTAGCGACGTTGACTATTGTTTTGTTTATGTCCTTGGTGTGGTACAGTGCTGATGCCATGAGCTCTTCAGAGACAGCCCTTAACGAGAGCGAAGTGCAGTTTAGAACTTTAGCGAATTCAATTCCTCAATTAGCTTGGATGGCTGATAAAGATGGTTGGATTTTTTGGTACAATCAACGTTGGTTTGAATACACAGGGATGACATTGCAAGAGGGAGAAGGCTGGGGCTGGACTCGAGCTGTCCATGAAGATCATGTGCAGAAAGTTGTTGGCAGTGTTATCGAATCCATTAAAATTGGGGCGCCCTGGGAGCACACCTTCCCTGTTCGCTCGAAAGAAGGCCACTGGAACTGGTTTTTGTCTCGAGCCTTACCTGTAAGAAATAGTAAAAATGAAATTACTTTTTGGTTTGGAACAAATACGGATGTCACCGAAAAAATTCGTATTGAACAAGAGCTTAAAGAAAATAAAGAAGCGGCCGAAAAAGCAAATCAAGCCAAAACTCAATTTCTTGCAAATATGAGCCACGAAATTCGCACGCCCATTGGCGCTATCATGGGGTTCACGGAACTCCTCAAAAGCAGTAAGTCAGATTCCGACAAGCTCAATTTTATGGCGATCATCGAGAGAAATTCCCAGCAACTGTTGCGATTGATCGATGACATTTTAGATCTTTCAAAAGTTGAAGCAGGTAAAATTGCCCTCGAGAAAATTAATTTTGTCTTCACGGATTTCCTTGCTGACATTGGCTCGGTTATGGCTTTGCGAGCTGCTGAAAAGGGAATCTCCTTTATCATGAGACTCGATGGCTTAGTTCCAGAAAAAATATGTACGGATCAACTTCGCTTGCGACAAATTCTTTCGAACATTGCCGGTAATGCCATTAAGTTCACCGAAGCGGGGAAAGTCGAACTCATTGTAAAAAATGATAACTCAAAATTGATTTTTACTGTTACTGATACAGGTCCCGGGATTTCGCCGGAAAATAGTCAAAAATTATTTCAATCTTTTACCCAAGCAGATCCATCGATGACCCGCAAGTTCGGTGGAACGGGGCTGGGATTAGTTTTATCTAAAAAATTAAGTCAGATTTTGGGTGGGGACCTTGTTCTTAAAGAGAGCCATCTTGGAAAAGGAAGCACCTTTGTAACGACGATTCAGTATCAAGAAGTTAAAGATGCAAAGATGGTCGGCAAAGAAAGTTTAACGATACTTGAAAGCTCCGAAATTACCCATGCGGAAGAAAAGCGGAAGCTCGCTGGCCTTCGAGTCCTAGTTGTCGAAGATTCAGCAGATAATCGTATGCTCGTAACTACTTACTTGAAAAAAACGGGCGCTCACGTTGATATCGCGAACGATGGCGTCGAGGGCTATGATCAAGCGATGAAGCTGATGCCCGATGTGATATTGATGGATATTCAAATGCCAAGACTGGATGGGCACGCGACAACAAAACAACTTCGGCAAGCGGGCTTCACCAAACCAATCATTGCTTTGACGGCGCACGCTATGCGCGAAGAGCGTGACAAATGTTTCGAATCTGGGTGTACGGATTATCTGACAAAACCTATTCATCGCGAAAAATTAATTGATGTACTTAACCGCTACAATCCTTCCAAAAATAATCAGGAGCATCTATGAATCTCACCGAAAAACCCGACGTGATCGATTGGCCGCTAACACATTTTCTTTTCGTCGAAAAAATCGGCCCCTTTATGGAAACCGCTCAAAAAGCGTGGGAAGAATTGCACAAAGGGACTCCTGAAATTTCAAAGCAACATAAAATTTCCAGGTACATGAGCTTGTACAAAATCGAACCAAAAATGCTCTACCGCGCCGGCGTCGCCATCGAGGGAAAACCTTCAAGCATCCCTGAGGGCTTTAAGTACGAAGCCTTCGAAGGCGGAAAATATGCCCGTTTTGTTTTGACGGGATCTTATGCGAATTTGCCCAAAGCTTGTGGCCGCGTTTTCCAGACTGTGAAGGAAACAGGGTTACCTGTACGCCCAGGTTATTTTATCGAGAACTATGTGAATGATCCACGCACGACTCCGGAGGATCAGTTAGTCACGGAGATTTTGATTCCGACGAAATAGATTAATTAAAAAAGGACACCCCATGATCAAAGCCAAAGCCTATGCTGCTCAGTCTTCAACTTCTCCCTTAGCACCTTTTCAACTCGAGAGAAGATCTCCGAACCCGAATGATGTTGTGATTCAAATCGCTTACTGTGGAATTTGCCACTCTGATATTCACACAGCTCGCGGTGAATGGGGTCCCACCGATTACCCCTGCGTTCCCGGTCACGAAATTGTTGGCAAAGTTATTCAAGTCGGAAAAAAAGTTAAAAAGTTCAAAGTCGGAGATCTAGCCGGAGTCGGTTGCTTTGTGGATTCCTGCGGAAAGTGTTCTCCTTGCAAATCTCACGAAGAGCAGTTTTGTGAAAATCATGCTGTCTACACTTATGCCAGCACAGAGTTGGATGGAAAGACACGCACCTTTGGGGGTTATTCCACTCACATTACTGTGAAAGATAAGTATGTCTTAAAAGTCAAAAAAGGTCTGCCCCTCGAAAGAGTGGCCCCTTTACTTTGTGCAGGTATCACCACTTATTCTCCTTTGAAAAGATACGGAACTAAAAAAGGAAAAAAAGTGGGAGTGGTTGGTTTAGGTGGTCTGGGCCATATGGCTGTGAAGTTGGCCAAAGCTATGGGCGCTGAAGTTACTGTGTTCAGCACATCTCCGGATAAGCAAGCGGATGCAAAAAGACTAGGAGCAAAAAATTTCCTCATTACAAAAGATCCTAAAAATTTTTCAAATTATGCAGGCAAATTGGATTTGATCATTGATACAGTTTCGGCCGAACATGATTTCGCACCTTACCTGAGCACATTAAAAATTGGTGGAATTATGGTGTTGGTTGGAGTTCCTCCAGAATCCAGCAAGTTAAGATCTACTTCCTTGATTGGTGGTCGAAAACATTTAGCGGGCTCTTTGATCGGTGGTATTAAAGAAACTCAAGAGATGTTGGACTTCTGTGCGCGAAAAAAAGTTTTTTCAGACATTGAACTGATTCCTGCAGAAAAAATCAACGAAGCTTATGAAAGAACCATCAAGGGACAAGTGAAATACCGTTTCGTTATTGACGCTGAAACTTTTTAAACTTTAACGCTTTTCCAATTTCCCTTTTTGAAATAATACCAAGCCAACACCGCAAGCAGAGCATGAGCGACAGGAATAGCAACGATGGCTCCTAAGGCCTTAAGATCTGTTTTCTCGGCAAGGAAATAAGCAAAGGGAGTTTGGAACACCCAAAAGCAAATGAAATTAAGCCATGTGGGTACTTTTGTATCTCCAGCGCCATTCAAAGCTTGAGTGATCACCATAGCAATCCCGTAAAAAATATAGCCAGATCCAATAACTTGCATGGCTTGAACTCCATGGGCGACGACAATAGGGTCCTGGGTAAAAATTTCGATCACCGAACGGGCAAAGATCAAGAAAAATACAGTCACAAAAGCCATCAGCACAATGCTGTATTTGGTTGTTATCCAAACGCTTTCTTCAGCTCGTTGAAACTGTTTTGCTCCTAAATTTTGTCCAACCAAAGTGGCCGCTGCGTTGCTGAGCCCCCACGCAGGTAGAATGAAAAACACAAAGTTGCGAAATGCAATTTGGTAACCAGCTGAAGCCGCGGTGCCACCAATTTCTGCAACTAAACGAGTGAGTAAGATCCAACTGCCACTGCCGATCATAAATTGCAATGAAGCTGGCCAAGCAATTTTTACGATGGACTTAACGACGGGGAAATCAAAATTAAAATGTTGTAAACGAAGCTTCAAAAGTCCACTGCCTCGAAACAAATGGATGCTTTGATAAAGGACACCGGCACTTCGGCCAATAACCGTGGCGATAGCAGCGCCCTTAAGACCCCAGAAGTGAATAAAGATAGGACACAAAATAATATTAGTTCCACTGGCGATCCATAAGCTCTTCATGGCCATGGCTGCATCACCAGCCCCGCGAAAAATACCATTGATTAAAAATAAAAGTAAAATGGCCGTGCTTCCACCCAGCATGATTTGCATGAAGGAAGTTCCTTCTTCCACCACATCGGGGCTAGCTCCCATAAGTGCTAAAATTTCTCGACCGTATATAACTCCAAAGATACTTAACACCACCGAGATAGCGATAGAAAAAACCAATGACTGAGCGCCCGCGTGAGAAGCACCCTCAGGATTTTTTTCACCGATTCGACGAGCGACAACAGCCGTGGCTCCCGTGCTCACTCCAATGGCTATCGAATAAATGATGGTGATCACGGATTCAGTAAGACCGACAGTCGCAATAGCATTTTGTCCTAATTTGCTGACGAAAAACATGTCGACGACAGCAAACACACTTTCTAAGCTCAATTCTAAAATCATCGGAACGGCAAGAAGGATAACAGCCTCAGGAATATTGCCTTCAGTGTAATCGTGATTTTCACCTTTAAGGGCACGCTTGATGGTCACAAATAAATTTTTTAGAGTCATAGATGAACAAGTATACAGATTTTTTTACGAAAACCATCTTTTATGTTCGATTATTAAACATCGATTAGACACCACTTTCAGTCCAGCTTTTTCAGCACGAACTTCAGCCTCGGGATGAGAGATTCCCAATTGTAACCATAATACTTCCACTCCTCCAGTGGCTAAGACTTCATCGACAACTTCGGGTATGCGATCAGAACTGCGAAAGACATTAACAAACTTGCGCTGTTCCAGGGGCACGTCTTTCAACCGAGAATAAATTTTAAATCCACCTTCACTATGGGCTTTAGGATAGACACCCACAATACTCCAACCCTTATTTTTGATGTATACCGGGACATAGTGGCTAGGCTTTTCGCTGTCAGGACTTAGTCCCAGCACGCAGATCGATTTATGATTTTCCATGAGTTGCTTAATTTCATTGTCTTTAATATTCATAAAATTTCCTCAGGGGAGATGTTTAGTTATGGTTTGTATGAGGGCACTGACGTTAACAGGTTTCGTCAGATAATCGGTGCAGCCAGCTTCGTCGCACTTCTGTCGGTCATCGTTCATGGCGTGTGCTGTTAAGGCAATAATAGGATGAGTGAAATTTTTTTCTCGCAAAATTCGAGTTGCACTGTGGCCATCGAGCACCGGCATTTGCACGTCCATAAGAATCAGATCGTAATTTTCCTTAAGCGCTTTTTTAACACCAATATCTCCATTCTCTGCGCAGTCAACCACCGCTCCCATTTTCGTAAGGAGATGTTCAATCAACAATTGATTGTCTAAAGAGTCATCGATCACTAAAATTTTTCGACCTTTAAGTGAAGGCAGAGGTCGCGCGACAGGCGGTGGAGGCGTCGTTTTAGCAACAAGATTTGTGGCAATTTCAAGACAGAAAGTAGTGCCCATTCCTTCTTGCGAATTTTGTAAAACTAAATCTCCGCCTAAACCCTGGGCTAATTTTTTTGAAAGGATTAAACCTAATCCAGTTCCGCCATATTTTCGGGTCACTGAGGCATCAGCTTGACTAAAGGGTTTAAACAATTTTTCACGAACTTTTTCGGAAATTCCAATGCCTGTATCCGTCACCGAAAAAATGAGGCGTTCTTTTGTCTGATCCTTTTGGACAGATATCTTGATGTAACCCTGAGTGGTAAACTTAATTGCATTGCCGATGACGTTATTTAAAATTTGCTTCAGTCGAAGCGGATCAGTCACCAATTGCTGAGGAATATCGCCAATAAATTCGACCATCAACTGAAGGCCTTTGGCATCGGCCTTTGCTTTCATCAGAGCTGTCACTTCATTCAGTAATTCAGGTAAGGAAACGGACATGATCTCCCAGTCGATGTGTCCCCCTTCAACTTTCGAGAGATCCAGAATGTCATCAATCAGGTGAAGCAAGAGATCGCCATTGCGTTGAATGATATTGTGATATTCAGCGCGCTCTTCCTCTGTTAAGTTTTCAGACCTTAAAATTTCATTAAATCCGATTAAGGCATTAAGTGGAGTCCTGATTTCGTGAGACATATTAGCAAGAAAAGTTGTTTTTGCATGGTTCGCATTCTCGGCAAGTTCCCGAGCGGTTTTTTCACTTTCATAGAGTAATGCTTTTTCTATCGCTAGGCCTGCGCGACGACCAATATCTTCAGCTAAAGTTAAATCTAAATTAGTAAAAATCCGCCCAGATTCTGAGGCGATTAAAGAGATAGCGCCCAAAACGCCTTGGCTTCCAACGATGGGGACAATCATTACTGAATTCATTCCTAATTTTTTTATATCGGCTAAATGTTCGGGGCTACGTGCCGCTCTTTCAATCGCCGCTTCAGGTATGTGCTCGTAAAATTCAGATTGTCCTGTTCGAACGACTTTTGGGGCTCCAGTGGGAGCATTCCAATCTTGCGGATATTTTTTTTGATACTCTTTGGCCCACTCACGCACAGCGGGATCCCGATGCCACACAATTTTTGTTGGCTTTTCAGTGACTCTTAAAATATCGACGACACACCAATCAGCCATTTGGGGGACAATCAATTCACAGAGTTGTTGGAGGGTAACAAGATAATTTAAAGATGAATTTAAGATGACTCCGGCTTCGGCAATAAGACGGAAAGTGGCTTCACGACCTTTTAATGCATTTTCATTTTCTTTATGAGTGGTGAAATCTCTAAAAATCGAAACGGCGTAGAGAACATCGCCATTGTCATCGAAGACCGGAGCCGCATTGACAATAGACCAACGTCTTTCACCGGAACCCTTCATAAAGAACTGTATAATAGTTTCAGGCGGATTGCGATTTCCCTTTAAAGCTAAACGACCTGGTAGTTTTTCAAGAGGAAACGGATTTCCCTCCTCGTCCAACAAAACATAGCGACTCATCACTTGTTCTGTGGGTGTGGAAATCATTTCTTCCACAGAATCAAAGCCACACATTCTTGCGCCAATTTGATTGGCAAAAATAAAATTTCCGTTTCGATCAAAAACGGTGACTCCATCGGTGATGCCTTCAATGATAATGCGCAGTTGGTCTCGAGATCTTTGAAGATCGCCAAGAAGCCTTTTCTGATCTTCAATATCAGTTGCAGTGCCAATCCATCTTTCAACATGATTTTCTTGATTTTTAATGGGTACGGCTCTTCCGAGAAACCAATGGTAAGTGCCATCGAATCTTTTCAAACGAAATTCACGCTGAAAGATTTCGCCGGTAAGGATGCAATTGAACCAGGCTTGGGAAGCTTGTTCTTTATCGGCAGGATGAAGAGCGTCGTACCAATGGGATAAAACTTCCTGCGCCGAACTTCCTCCGACGTATTCAACGTAGCGTTGATTAATATAATTTATATGACCGTAAGCATTTGAAGCCCAAACCAACTGCGGGATGGCTTCAGCAAGGCCATGGATACCTTCTATCAATTTCCACCAGTTTTCCAATAGGGATCTTTCAGCTTTTTAGACTGAGGAGAACCCTTCTGACGGAAAAATATACTCAATATACCCATTAAGGCGATAGAAAAAAATTCGCTTTGCCAATTTTGAAAAGATTCAAACCAGAATTCGTATTCTAAAAACACTTCAGAGAATGAAATCAGCTCTTTTCCGTTCAAATAGACAAAAAAAGTCAATTGAAGAAATTCGGATTCCATACTTTTCACTAAGGCTACTTATAAAGTGACCTGAGCCTAGATATTCACTCCAATAAATTAAAGGGGGATGATTATTTTGGATGAGTTCTTCATTGTGAGCGTGGAATCCTGCGGCAATTTGGCCAAGGACAGAAATTAAAAACAATATAAACAAAACAAGAGTAAGAGTGAAATTCTTTAATTTTAAACGCCTCATATCTAATCTCCACAGAGTTGGAGGCACCTAAAATAAATAAAGCGGTTCCTTAGAACCGCTTTATTTTTATAGAGCAGCCAGATTATCGAGATTGACGAGAAGATGTTCCTCGTCCACCTTTTTGTCCACCTGAACGTGAACTTGAGTTTGAACCTTGTCCACGAGCTGACATACGTGAACTTCCTTGTGAACGTTTTGTATCTTTAGATGCTGCCATAGGGCCCTCCTTGTTTTTCCATTTATAAAAATGGGGTTTTGCTGTCCCGAATTGCAATGCTGGTGCCAAAATAGTTTTAAAAAATTGAAATTCTTTTTCCTCTCGGAGTGCTCTCTTGAAAAGATATTCAAGGAACCGTATTTTTAAAAAAGCACTATTAAAAAAAGTGGATTTTATTCACTTAGGTGGGGATATATTGGAATTAAATTTGTAAAAGAGATACTGCTTGCATGCTTAAGGAACACTCGTTAGAAACCAACATGCTTTACAAAAAATGGTTGCAGGTAAGATCAAAGGAAAATCCTGAAGATGTTCTGGAGATCTGGCGGGAAGAACGTGCTCGAAGAGTAGGCAAAGCTCTAGGATACAGTGGTATTGGACTCGCTTTTATTGCGACCGTCGCTGACGTTTTCTGGAGTCATCCAGCTGTTGTCATGACTGACGTCCTTCTTTTGTTTGGCTGTTCGCTTTCCCTCTACTGGCTGCATTCAGATCATCGACCAAAATATTATTGGTGGCCTTTGTACTGGACGTTCTGGATTAGCATTCAACCCAGTTTGTGGACAACCGGGGGCATCAACAGTCCCTTTCTAGGTATTGATCTTGCGGCCCTGTACGTTATCGGCGCTATCATGGATGTCAGAAGCCGCTCGTGGCATTATTTGTGTTTTGCTTTGGCTCATCTTCCGTTTTTTTACTTCATCGAATTTTTTGTTCCTCTTGCGGCGAGCGGGCCACCCGTCGCATTAACCGCAATAATTACAGCGGTCACTTTTGGAGCTGTTTTTGTCTGTGTTCACGCCATTTTAAAAACAGAAATGGATTTATCCTTAGAATTTTCAGAACACTACCAGAGCTTAGTTGCAGCCGAGGATGAATTAAAACGGAGCGAAAACCAATTGCGAGAAGCCCAATCCATCGCGCGAATGGGGAATTGGGAATGGGATATTAAGGGTGATCATATTTATTGGTCTGACGAGCTTTTCTCAATTTTCGAAGTGGAGAAAAAAGGATTTGATCCTTCTTTCAATGCTTATCTAGAGCGTCTCAATCCAAATGTGCGGAAAGAGATTTACGAGATCATACAAAAATCGATGCAAACAGGTGAAGATTTTGTTTTTGAAAATAAAATCGAAAGTTCAAAAGGTTTAAAATTTATATATAGCCGTGGACGCGTCATTAAAAATAGTCAGGGTGAAACCGTTAAAATGGTTGGGACATCACAAGATGTAACAGACCGCAAAAGGATTGAATCCCAATTGAGAGACGCACATAACGAGCTTGAAAAACGGGTCGAAGAGAGAACCCTTCTGTTAGAGCAAAGCTTAGAGCGAGAAAAAAAAGCAAAAGAACTGGCCGAGAATGCAAATCAGGCAAAGATGCAATTCTTGGCGAATATGAGTCATGAAATTCGCACGCCCATGAATTCTATCATTGGCTTTTCTGATCTCTTGGCCTCTATGGAACATCTTTCTCAAGAAGCTAAAGATCACATCGAGCGCATCCGAAATAATGGAGCTCAGCTCCTTCACTTGATCGATGACATCCTCGATCTTTCAAAATTTGAGGCCGGGCAAATTCCCATTCTTAAGAGCTCATTTATTTTAAAGAATTTAATAGATAATATTGCACGTTCTTTCATCCCAGCCTTGCAAGCCAAAAGTTTAGAGCTCAAAGTCGATTTTCAAATGCTGGATTCAACACAAGTGCTGATTGATCCCCTTCGTTTCAATCAGGTTGTCATAAATCTACTCAATAATTCGATCAAGTTTTCTCAAGCCGGTGAGATTAGATTAACCGTAAGTATGGAAAACATAAAAGGTAAACAAATTCTTATTAATGTCGATATCGAAGACTGTGGTGTGGGCATATCGGAAGAAAATCAAAAAACTCTCTTTCAGCCTTTTAATCAGGGCGACAGCTCAGTGGCCCGTCGATTTGGTGGCAGTGGACTCGGTTTAGCACTTTCAAAGCGGATAGCTGAAGCCTTAGAAGGGAAACTGGAACTTAAGCGAAGCCAAATTGGGCAAGGAAGCCACTTTCGTTTTCAGATTCCCGCTGAAATTACGTCAACCGAAATCCCGGAAAAAAAAGTTAGAGCGACCAATCGCACACATTTGGTGACTGAAGATTTAAGTGGTAAACAAATTTTGCTAGCTGAAGATTCTGCAGATAACGCTCTCTTAGTTTGTCATTATATAAAATCCTTAGGAGTTAAGGTTGATGTTGTCACCGATGGCCTGCAGGCTGTTGAAATGGCGGGATTGAATTCTTATGATTGCATTTTGATGGATATCCAGATGCCAGGAATGGATGGTTTGGAAGCCACTCGAAAAATTCGTGCTCAGGGATTCGAGAAAGTTATTATTGCACTAACGGCGCATGCACTTCCTGCAGAATCTATAAAATCAATCCAAGCGGGCTGTGATATGCATTTGACTAAGCCCATCAACAAAACTGAGCTGATCAATGCCATCAGTGAAAGATTAAGCACTTCCTAACCTCTTAGGACTATTTCCGAAAGAATTTTTGGTATATAAATTGCTGAACACAATAAGAATTAAAGGGGAACCTGTATGTCCGATAAAAAAGTCGCTGTTATCATTGGTAGTCTTCGAAAAGAATCATTTAACCGCAAAATGGCTCACGCTCTTTTGAAAATTGGAGCAAAAAATTTAAATTTTAAAATTTTAGAGATCAATGAGCTGCAAATGTACAATCAAGATCTTGACGAGAATCCCCCTGTAGCTTGGACTGAGTTTCGACAAAAATTAAAAGAATTTGATGCTGTTCTTTTTATAACTCCCGAATACAATCGTTCCGTTCCGGCAGTTCTAAAAAACGCCATTGATATTGGTTCACGTCCTTACGGGAAAAGTGCTTGGGATGGTAAGCCTGCAGCTGTCATCAGTGTTTCACCGAGTGCGATGGGAGGTTTCGGTGCCAATCATCATCTTCGGCAATCTTTGGTTTTCTTAAATATGCCAACGATGCAGCAGCCTGAGGCTTACATTGGAAATGCGGCAAAAATATTTGATAATGAAGGCCAAGTGACTAATGATTCAACACGTGAGTATCTGCAAAAGTTTATGGATGCTTTTTCCCAATGGGTTTCTAAAAATTCATTAGGCTAATGATGGCTGGAAAAACAAAGATTTTCACGATCGGGTACGAAGGTTGCGACATCAGTGAATTCCGTCGTTTTCTGAAAAAAAACAAGATTAAACTCTTAATTGATATAAGGAAAAATCCTGTTAGTCGCAAACGTGGATTTTCTAAAAATAAATTGGCCCAAAATCTTGCTGAAGAAAAAATAAATTACCTTCATTACGCTCACTTGGGTGTCCCGTCGGCTTGGCGCAAACAAGCTAAAGAAAAGCTAATGACTAGGAAGAAGATGTTTAGTGATTACCAAAAGAAAATATTGCCGAAGTGCCAGGACGAACTGAAAATTATTTTGGACTATGGTCATTCTCAGAAAACCGCAATTCTCTGTTATGAAAACGATGCTTTAGACTGCCACCGACATTTTGTGGGAAATAAATTAAAGAAGATGTCCAAAAGTAAATTAGAAATTGTTGATTTAAACCCAAAACCTAAATTGTCATCGCTTTTGTCTTAAAGTTTTTGAAAATTTAATATTTTTAGAAAATGGTGTATTTACACCGAAAGCAATTCGCATCTGTTCGAGAGCAACTTCAGTCTGGCGTTTGGTGTTGGCGGCCACACAATCTCGAGGAACCGTAATTTCATATTCACGCATGTGAGCATCATGGGCGGTAAAAAGAACACAAATATCAGTTGCAACACCGGTCATGATTAAATGACGGGTGCCTAATTGACGAAGTAGAATTTCCAAAGTTGTGGAATAGAAGCCCGAGTGTTTAGGTTTCAAAATAAAATAATCTTCATCATTGGGCTTAAGCGCTGTTGCCAGCTCACGTCCCATCGAATCTTCGGAGGAACAAGCTTTGTAAACTTCGCTCCATTCAGATCTCCATTGACCGAAATTGTCATTGACGTAAAGAACGGGAATACCCGATTTTTGGGCCCGTTCCTTAAGACGCGAAATTGTTTGAGCGATAGGCTTTGCCTGCACCAGAAGTTTTTTGCTTCCGGGAAAATCCAAAGGATTCAGCATATCGATGATGAGCAAAGCATAGGAATGAGAATGCCTTACATGTTGGCCGGACTTTTTCATGGGCCCTCAAAATTCTTAATTCATTTTAATAATAACTTTAATGCATTCATCTTTTTCATTATTAAAACTTCGGTAAGCCTCGGGACCCTCATCGATCTTAACTCGGTGACTGATAACAAAAGAGGGATCGATTTCATCATTCAGGATTCGCTCTAAAAGCGGCTGCATGTATCTTTGGGTGTGAGTTTGTCCCATTTTCAAAGTTAAACCCTTAGCGAAGGCAGCTCCGAAAGGAATTTTATCAAGGAAGCCTCCATACACTCCAGGAATAGAAACAGTTCCACATTTACGACAGGCTTGAAGAGCTTGGCGAAGTGCATTTGGTCGGTCCGTTGCTAAACCCACTGCGGCTTTAACTCGGTCCATGCTGGCCACGAAGCTATGGCCATGAGCTTCAAGCCCGACCGCATCGATACAAGAATCTGGGCCGCAACCGCCGGTTCTGTATTTGAGTTCATCAAACAATTCGTCTTCTTCATTGAAGTTGATCGTTTCGGCTCCGCTTCTTCGGGCCATTTCCAATCGACCTTCATAGTGATCAATAGCGATTACTCTTTCAGCGCCAAGAAGAAATGCACTTTTAATGGCCATCTGTCCAACCGGACCCGCTCCCCAAACAGCGACTGTATCACCTGGTTTAATATTGCAATTTTCCGCTGCCATATATCCTGTCGGAAAAATATCACTCAGGAATAAAACTTTTTCATCTTCGATTGATCGCGGGACAAGCAAGGAATTTGTATCGACGTAGGGAACCCGAATGTATTCGGCTTGTCCTCCCGCGTAGCCACCATAAAGATGTGAGTAACCAAAAAGAGCGGCTCCAGAAAATCCGTAAAGTTTATCAGCCATGATGGCATTGGGATTTGTGTTATCGCAGGCCGAATATTCTTCGACCTTGCAGTGATGGCAACTTCCACAGGCGATATCAAAAGGAATTACGATTTTATCGCCGGCTTTAACTTTTTTGACTTGCGAACCAATCTCGACAACTTCTCCCATGGTTTCATGACCTAAAATATCTCCCTTTTTCATGGTTGGAATGTAACCATCATAAAGGTGCAAATCTGATCCGCAAATAGCTGCCGTCGTAACTTTAATGATTGCATCCTTGGGGTTTAGAATTTTGGGTTCATAGACATTTTTAACTTGGACATCATGTTTACCTTGCCAACAGAGTGCTTTCATATTTCGTCCTTAGTGTTGAGTGTTTTCTGGGCGCTCGTTTTCCCCATGAGGTTGTCCTTCAGTGGTCGGTATCTCACCAGTTTCTAGGTAAGCTTTTAGTCGACGCAAATTGATTTGCGCCAATTGATCGGGGCTTTCCCCGGTCAAAGTGGTTACAAGTTCTGTAATTTTTCCGCCGGGCAAAGTGTAATCCATGGATAAAGTCACTTGGGTTCTATTCCCACCTTGAGCTGGGGTAAAATAAACGGTGCCTTTGTTGTTCACTTGAGAATCCACCATGCTTTGCCAAGAAATCATTTCTCCATGAATCTCTTGTGTAATTTTAGCATCCCACTCGGCTGTTAATCCTGATTTTATCCGAACAACCCAGTGCGATCTTTGGGGTGATAGAACGATAATTTCGGAAACGCCCTTCATAAACAAAGTTAAATTTTTGAAATTTCTCCAGAAGTTATAAACTTCTATTGGGCTTGCATTTTCTATAGTAATGGCATGTCTATTTTTGTTATCGGCCGCGTGATGAGATTCAAAGAATTTTTTACGGGCATGAAGAGAGTGAGGAGTGACCTTAGGTAAAGAACTTGATTTTGGGGTCGAAGTGTTTCGTGTTGGCATTTTTTTTCTCCAAGATAAAGAGTCAAAAGCTAAACCTTTCCAGATTTAAAGATGAGGAAAAAAAGATTTTGAGGTGGAAATTCTCCTCAAAAGTATTTTTAATTAGCTTGTGGGACGGTTTTCAGCTCGATCAGTCAAATTGCTTTTTCCAATGTGTCGGGCACAATTAGCGCAGCAAAAAATTTGCCCATCGTCCTCTACGCCATGTCCTATAATCCGTGTATTACAATGAGCACAACGAGGAGCTAATTTATTGATGGCGCATTCAAAGCTATCAAAAACATATCTTTCATTATCCATGATAATAGAAAACGACTTATCGTAGATATTTCCACAATTTTCGCACTTCGAATTAAGCATTTCGCCCTCCCTTCCAAGAGTTACCCAATGAAAAAGCAAAATCGGATCCAACAATTAAAAGAGTAAATTATTATTTGGCATATTCCCTGCATTTTCTAGCGGCTTTGATTTAACGAGATCTTAAGCAAAGGATAATAATTATGGCAAAAAAAATTCGCTACGGTGTTTTGGGACTAGGTCATATCGCTCAGGTTGCTGTTCTGCCAAGCTTTAAGAACGCAAAAAATTCAGAGCTAACAGCCTTAATTTCAGGAGATAAAAGAAAATTAAAAGAGCTTTCAAAAAAATATAAAGTTCAATCCAATTACCTCGAAGAAGATTTCAGCCAGTGTCTTGAAGACGGTGTCATTGATGCTTTGTACATTGCGACTCCAAACACGGATCATCAACGTTACGTCGAAGAAGCAGTGGCGAAAGGAATTCACGTGCTTTGTGAAAAGCCCCTCGCTCCAACTTCAAAGGAATGCTATTCCATTCTAAAAAACGTCAAGGAAAGTGATGTAAAATTCATGACGGCCTACCGACTTCACTTTGATCCAGCAAATTTAAAAGTGGTTCAGCTTGCGCAGTCAGGCCGAATTGGTAATCCGCGGATATTCAATTCTGTTTTTACAATGCAGGTTAAAGATAAAAAGAATATTCGATTGCAAAAAGAAAAAGGGGGAGGGCCTCTCAGTGATATTGGAATCTATTGCATCAATGCAAGCCGATACATTTTTGGTGCAGAACCCACAGAAGTTTTTGCTCAGAGCTTAACTGATCCTAAAGACAGTCGATTCGACGAAGTTCCTGAAATGATCAGTGTTGTGATGAAGTTTCCCGAAGAACGTACAGCTAACTTTGTTTGCAGTTTTGGTGCGGCCGATTCTTCTCAGTATGATGTCCTAGGTACTAAGGGACGCATTACTTTGGACTCCGCCTATGACTATGCTCAAAAGATGGAATTAAGAATTTCTATCAACGACAAAGAAAAAGTGATTCGCTACGCGAAACACGATCAGTTCGGGGCTGAAATCAGTTATTTTTCAAAATGCATTTTGCAAAATAAAAATCCAGAACCTTCTGCCCTAGAAGGTTTGGCTGACATCTTGATCATCGAAGCGATTGAAAAATCACTCAAAACCGGTCGTCTCGAAAATGTGCAAAGTGTACAGAAATTGGATAGGCCATCGTCACGACAGAAAATAGTACGACCTGGAATTAAGGCGCCTAAAACTGTGCATGTAACCGGGCCCTCCGGAGGAAATTAAAGTAAGCTTAACTGTTCGCCGGGACGCTTAAAAAATTCAGTCGACAATTCACTGTCAGAATTGTCTAAATAATATTTTTTTCGAAAGAGATTAAAAATATTTTTAATATTCTCTGCTAACTGTCCTTCGCCATTCATTCGGGAAAAAAAGCGGGAATCATAAAGCTTATCACCGCGAAGGTCTTTTAAGAAGTTAAGTATCTTTTCCTTGCGATCAGGGAAATGATTTTCGAGCCACTCGCTCCACAGTTCTTTAACCGAGTGGGGAAGCCGAACAACAACGTAACCTGCGCTCGTTGCCCCAGCTTCGGCGCTGGCTTTTAAGATCTGTGGTATTTCGTGATCAGTTAAACCCGGAATTACCGGTGCGATATTTACCGACACCGGAATTCCGGCCTTAGCCAAAGTTTCAATCGCTTGCAAACGAGCCTGGGGAACCGAAGCCCGAGGCTCCATGATTTGAGATAACTTTTGATCTAAAGTTGTTACAGAAATCGTGACCTGGGTCGATTTTGCAGCCGCTAATTCGGTAAGTAGGTCTAAATCACGAGTGATTAAAGCATTTTTTGTAATAATATAAACAGGGTTCTTAAATTCATTAAAAACTTCGAGACACTGACGAGCCAATTTAAATTGGCGTTCTGCGGGCTGATAACAATCAGTAACCCCACTCATCATAACGACTTCGGGAACCCACTTGGCAGATAGAAATTTTTCTCGTAACAGAGCAGGAGCGTTTTCTTTGACGAAAATTTTCGATTCAAAGTCTAACCCTGCGGATAAGTTAAGATACTCGTGCGTTGGTCGCGCATAACAATACACACAGCCATGCTCACAGCCGCGGTAAAAATTTATGGAATTTCTGAAGCAGAGGTCGGGACTGTCATTTTCGGTCATTATGGTTCGTGAAGAGTCGCGGAAAAATTCTGTTTTTAAAAGAGGGCGCTCAGATTCTTCGACCTGATCAAAGAGATCATAATTAAGCTCGAGGCGGACATTGGAAAAACGATGATTTTCATTGGTGTCGACGCCTCGGCCTGGAGTTCGTGTAAATACGCCAGGTGCTTTTTTCATGGGTTTTAATTATCTAACATTGAGCCTAAAATGGCAAGGAGCCCAGTTGAAAACTGAGCCCCTTTAATTCGATAACTTTGCAGTTATCAAGTTTACTGTTTTTGTTGATTGTTACCAGTTGGCCGGTTGGTTTGTTGTCCCGAACCTTGGTTGCGTCCAGTTTCTTGGTTAGATTGATTTCCAGAGCGTCCCGTATTTTCACGATCAGGTTGATTATTCACATTCGTGTTTCCTGTAGTTCCACCTTTTCGAGGATTTTCTTGAGCCATCATTGGGGGTGGATTTTCTTCAGGTTGTTGTGGTTCACTAGGATCCAATTCAGGAAATTCTTTGATGGGTGTATTTTTTTGATCACGATTTGGTGTTTGTTGATTTTGATCTTGAGTCGGTGTCATAAAACCTCCGTAAAAAATTAGTAGTTTGTAAAATACAAACTGTTAGCACTAAAGACTGCAAGAGGGGGACCTGTTTGAACTGCCACATATTCCACATTAAAGAACAGCGGGATAATAATTGAACGATGCTGGGGTGAAAAAGAACATAATTCTTTATTCAGTAATAGCGAGGATAATGGACTTTGACGCCTTACGAGGAAACTGAGCCGCAGTTTCGGTTGTAGGAATCCCTGCAACTTCAAGTGATTTTTTTATTCTCGCTTCGGGTGATTTAATAAATTCATTAAAGGCTGTTGGACGTTCCGCCATATTGTAGGCAACAATCTCTAGCTTTTTAGAAAGTGTTTTTTCAATAAATGATTTGATAACTTGATTTCTATCTTCAGCGATTTTCTTTTGTCCATCTGACAGTTCTTTTTTGTCTTCGGAAGGGTATTCAGCATCGGCCCAGGTAACGACGGCAATTTTTTTTGCATTCGGATTTGCGGCGATCTCTTTAAGCAGAGCTTTTATATTTTTTTTATTTTCTTCAGTCAGCTGCGTTTTGTTTTTATTGAATTTTATTTCCATAACGGATTTAGCATTCTGTTCGACAGCTAATTGCTTGCTTTCGATACTGATGGTGGGTTCGTTCTTTTTCGGCGGAGCCGGTGCAGCGATTTCACTTTCTGTTGGCTTTGCGGAGCAAGCCAACAGAGCTCCGCAAGAAAATAAAATGAATATTCCCTTTAAAAATACATTCTTCATAAATGATCCTTTATTTTAACCTGAGATTTTTGTGAGCTTAAAGAAAGAATATTCTCGATGCCGGGAGCTAATTCTTGTTGGTACCCATGAGCAAACAATTCGGAAATCGCTTCGACAGCATTCCACTGAAATTTCCCACCTTCGACAGAAAATAAAACTTTCGTTGCAACAGTTTTATTTTTAGTGCTTTGAAAAAATCCATTTATAAATGCAACCGTTAATTCAACACCAAAATGTTTAATCCCTTTAAAATCCTTGTTATCGCCCATCACACTGGCTTCTTTAAGAAAAGGTTTCAGATAACCTGTTATTTTATTTCCTTCGGATTTGACCTCGGCGTAAGCGTCTAATGAACCCTCTTTAAAAGTCATTGGAACGTAACGATTGATCAAAGGATTGATAAGCTTTAAAGGAAGACGTTGAAACTCGGCGGCAACAACCCAAGAAGTCGGAGTTTCGATCTGATTGGTAGTTCCAACAATTTTTATAAAGGATTTTCCTAGGAACGCACCCTTAATTGTGAGTAAAGAGAATGGATAATTTCCCGTTGGTGTCGCGTTGCTGTAAGTCCCTTCAATGCTGTCAATAAAAAGGTCTAGCTCTTGGTACTCAATCCTAGAGTTGGCTAACTGAATTCTCTCCGCTTGAATCGGGAACAACTTTTTTCCTGCGTCTTGCGCTTCATCTTTGGATTGGCTGGTATCTTTTTTTACGTTTTGCGCGAAATCAGGTGCGATGACTAATTGAAGATTTGTCGTTTCAATATCAGTCAATATACGACCGTGAAAAAGTTCCCGCCAAGCGACTGAAACATCAATATTTCCAACCTTAAGAAAGGGTCTTTCCTGATGCTTCTTGAAAGAAACAATAACATTTTCAAAACGATAAGCTCCTCGCCATAGGCTCAAATCAAAATCTTCGATATGGGCATAATAGTTTTCAGAGAAACCCGCTAAAAACTTATTCAGCTGGCTTAAGATAAATGGCGGAGCGGCTACGCGAGCCGCAATCAACACAAGAACTATCGTTATAAGAATCACCGAACGGCGCGAACGTTTTTTCATAGGCATTTAATGAGTTGGTTGAGAAGGCATTTCGGTTTCTAAGAGGGGGATGATCTCGACCTCCGGGTCAGTTTTTAAGAAACTTTGTTTCAGTGATAAATATTTAAATCCTAGATTCTGGCGGGTCTCGACAGGGAAAAGATTTTTAAAATGGACAAGCATCGTCGTCTCTTCCACTTTAAGATGATGTTCGACAATTTCTGCAAGCACCTTTGCTCGAGCTGACCATCGCTGCTTGTTATCCGTATTTTGTGTCATCTCGAGCATTAAATCGGCAAGGCCGTGTTCGATTTCACCTTCAAAACTTTCTTCGGCAAAATCCTTATGCTTTTTTATAGCGCGATAAACGGTTCCCTCTTCAGCCCGAGCATGAGAGAGCAGCAGCGGAGTAAACTTTTCTAAGGCTTCTATGCGTTTTTCCAAATCTTTGCGATTATTTTTAAGTAAACGAATCAGATGTTTTAGGCTTCGATGATCTTGTAATATGAGCTCAATAATATCGTTTTCGATATATTTTCTTTTCGTGCTTATTTTTGGTCTTAAATTGCGTTTTCCTCGGCTGGATTTTTTGATATTTTTTGCGTTTGTAGAATAGTTGGCCATGCGACTGAGCTCCCGAGTTAAATCTTTGAAAAGCCAAATATTAAAGCAGCAAAGGTAATGCCGTTGATGTAAACCAACTGTATTCCTTCGCTATAGGCACTGAGGAAAATGACCACGTCGAAGATGAAATATTACCCTTCGAGTCATATTCTAATAGGAGAAAGAAACGGCCCAACTGAAAGAAAAAATGTGGAATTTTTTTTGCAATGTCCTGTGGAAAAGCATTTGCTCGATCATTCAACGAAAGTTTCATTACTGATGAAAAAATATATTTTTAAATTTATCGAAGATATTGAAAACCATGAAATTTTCATTATGGCAGCCGCTATTGCATATGCTACGGCCTTAGCTTTAGCTCCCTTTATTCTTATTATCTTCTCGATTGTTGCTGTACTTGATCCTCACCTCCAGGATCAGTTGTCTCGAGAACTCTCCACAGCTGTGGGGCGGGAAGCCGGAGAAATCATTCGTGCTATCATAGAAAACATTGATAAGTCTTCGCAGCTTTCGGGCATTTCAGGCTTAATTGGGTTTAGCGTACTTGTTGTTTCGGCATCGATTATTTTTTCGCAGTTACGGATTGCCCTTGATAAAATCAACGAATATCAGGCGCCCCCAGCAAAAAACGAGTTTTTAAGCTTTCTTAAAAATAAATTTTTATCCTTGGGCTTAGTTTTAGGATTTGCTTTTTTATCAATTGCTTCGCTGTTGCTCACCGCTTTTATCGCAGTTATTTATCCTGATGGGGAAGAGGTTCTGTGGAATATAATATCTTTCATTATTAGTTTTTTATTATTTACTGGCCTATTTACTGCAATTTTTCGGTTTATTCCTTCAGAAAAATATCCTTGGTCACGATGCTTTATTTCAGGTGTCGTCAGCACAGTTTTTTATGCTATTGGGAAAGGTTTAATTAGCATCTATTTAGGAAAAGCAGGAATTGGCTCTTCCTACGGCGCTGCGGGTTCCTTAATTGTTTTTTTAGCTTGGGTTTATTACATCGCAGTGACTATTTTGATCAGTTATGAAATAAGTGTTTCAACCATTCATAAAAAAATTAATTTAGCGACTTAAATTTTGGAATGAGTTTTGCTTTTAATCTTTGTAAGTCTCTACTCTAGAGACTTGAAGCACCAAGGAGGATTTATGCCACAAGGTAGCAAAGCTAAATACACGTCTAAGCAAAAACGTCAGGCAAAACATATTGAAGATAGCGAGCTTGAACAAGGTCGCCCAACAAAAAAGGCGAAACAAATTGCTTGGGCCACTGTTAATAAACGCACAGGTGGAGCCGGGAGGAGTGCCAGTAAAAAAAGTCATTCTTCATCCGCACATTCTCACTAAAGAAAAAATGTATCCTGGTTGCAGAGGATTATTGCATTAGGCATTAAGAAATTTAAAGGCGGCATTTGTATAATTTATTATCGATGTCGTCTTTTTTTTATTTATCTACTTATTTATACATCGCAAAAAGAGTTCTTAATTTCCACTCGTGGTCCATTATTTCCGTTTATCTCAAGCAGAAAAATTAATTATTTCATAACACAAAAATTTAAGTCCATGAAATTCTTGAAAAGTTTTTTTGGTATTTTACTTGCTTTGAATAAGCACGTCAGTCGCCTTTGGTGCGACTAAAATCACCACCTTAACAAAGGAAGTAACATATGAGACAAAATAGAAATCAATATGGAGAGCATGACCGTTCACAGCGACGTTCGCAAAGTCAGTGGGGCAGTCAAAGAAATCGTTCATCACAAGATTCTCAAAGCACTTGGCCTCGCTCGCGTTCATCAAATGATCGTGACTATGAACAGCAAGGTTATGAGCCAGGTTTTTCTTCATCTTATCGTTCGGGCACTTCATACTATCCAGGCACGAGCGATCGTGGCTATGCCATGGGCGGCAGTCATGAAGAAAATGCGCAAAATTTTGGGCGTCCATTTTCAGATTTTGACCGCCATCAAGGAGAAAGCTATCGCCCATGGTCCTCATCAGAATTAGAAAGTGGTTTAGGACGTGAACAATATTGGGGAAGCCAAGGTCAACAACACAGTCAACAAGGCCTAGGACACCAATGGGGATCAAGCGGAATTTCTTCTTATGGTTCGCAATCTCCTTACGGAACGCCATCAGGAACGCAATCTCAGTCTCCGTATGCTCGTCAGTACGGTCAAGACTATGAATCTTACAGAGGCGGTAACCAGTTCGGCCAATCCTACAATGGTATCGGACAAAGTGGCCAAAAAAGCCAAGGTAAGGGTCCTAAAGGATATCGACGTTCTGATGAAAGAATCCGTGAAGATGTTTGCGAAACTTTAAGCCAACATCACTTGATCGATGCCAGCGATGTTGAAGTTAATATCACTGAGGGTGTTATCACTCTTTCTGGAACTGTTGAAAGCCGCCAAATGAAACGCATGATTGAAGATTGCATTGAAACCGTTTCTGGAGTGAAAGATGTTAAAAATGAAATCAAAGTTGAACCTTCCTCGGCTTCAACATATTCTTCCACTTCAATGAATGGATCTTCATCACGTTCTGGGGGCGACACCAGTTCGGGATCAAATAAACAAAGTTCAAAATCTTCATTAAGTTCTTCAGGATCACGTAACGCTCAATAGATTTTTAATCTATTCTCAAGGAGAAGATTTTAAAAAATCTTCTCCTTTCAATACACCAAAGGAGACCACCATGTTAAAAGCATTCTTGATTTCATTTATTTTTATGACAGGCCTTTCTGCTCAAGCACAAAACCAAGTTCCTTCTGTTATTCTTTCAGATACACAAATTGTTCAAATTTTATACACAGTTGATGAAAGTGAAATCGACGCCAGTGATCGTGCTGAAGATAAAGCTCAAAATCCGGAAGTCCAAAGTTTTGCAAAACAAATGATTGCTCAACACAAGGTTCATCAAGACGACATTAAAAAACTGAACAAACGCAATTCCATTGAAATGAGAAACAGTGATCTAAATAAAGGTCTTAAAGACGAGGCCGATCGAGCTTATAAAGATTTGAAAAATGCTGATGAAGCAAACTTCGATCGTATTTATATCAATCAACAAGTAACTATGCATCAACGCACATTAGATCTTATCAATGGCGCTTTGATTCCCAATGCAAAAAATGAAGAATTGCGCAGTTTCTTGACTCATACCCGTGAACAGGTGACTCGCCATCTTCAAGACGCGAAAACTTTGCAATCAAAAATTCAATAAGGAATTGAGGTTTACAAAAAGTTTAAAACGGAGATCGATGATCTCCGTTTTTTTATTAATTCCCATTTAATGAAGAGAATCCATTCTTATCCAAAGTTGGGTGCGACACTGGTAACAGTATAATCGAGAAGGCTGATCCTTAAAATAAACAGCCGATTCTTTCAAAGCCTGTTGGCAAGAAGGACAACTTGAATCGGTAAGGTCAATAAACCTTGTGTCTTTATAATGAGAAACCACGGCCCACAAGGCGAGCGTAAGAAATAGTGGGACGAGAATAAAATGAAAGACGGGAATAAAGACCGAGCCCAGTGCTAAACCAAGGTAAATCCCTGCTGCCTTAAATGAGCGTTTTAATCTTTGCGATGATGTTAACTCGACAATTTTATTTTTTAACGGACGACTGTGGCCCGAGTCAGTGACAATATTCATCAATTTATCCTCTGATTGAAGAATCTAAGTAGGAAACCACCTCCTGTAAATTAAAAATGCAGAGTGAATGTGAGATCTTCATAAGAAGGTCCAGCTCACTGTTTGACAGGGAGGAAGGTTTCATTAAAAATCATCACAGGAGTGATCAAGATGAGAAAATTAATCATGATATCGAGCCTTTTTGCAGCAGTTTTAATTATTCTAGGTTTTGTAGCTCCCACAGAGTTTTCGATTGAAAGATCCGTCCTGATTAATAAACCTAAAGATCAAGTTTTTAACAGTTTGAAGTTTTTAAAAAATCACGATCAGTGGAGTCCGTGGTCCAAGAGAGACCCGAATATGAAAAAAGAACATAAAGGAACCGACGGAACTGTGGGTTTTATTTCTGCATGGGATGGAAATAATGATGTTGGAGTCGGCGAGCAAGAAATTAAAAATATTGTTGAAGGTGAAAGAATTGAAACCGAAGTGCGTTTTAAAAAACCTATAAAAGATACAAACACAGCCTCACTAGTGACCGAATCCGTAGACGCTGGACAGACGAAGGTCACTTGGTCCATGCAGGGAAAAATGCCTTTTCCAAGAAATGTGATTTGTCTTTTGTTAAACATGCAAGAAGTTTTAAAAAAAGATTTTGATGAAGGTTTGGCTTCTCTCAAATTCAGTTTGGAAAAATAAGTATTAAACAAAAAACAATTTACTTCATTTTTTTCACTATCGTCTTAGATATGATTGGTATCGGGATCATTATTCCCGTTTTGCCTGACGTTATTCGACGTTTTGTTTCCAATCAGGACGCCGTTAATCACTATTTTGGTTACTTCGTTGCGCTTTATGCTTTGATGCAATTTATTGCATCGCCGGTGTTAGGCTCTTTGTCAGATCGCTATGGGCGACGACCCGTTTTGCTTAATTCTTTGCTAGGGGCCTCCATCGATTATGTCTTTATGGCTTATGCTCCGTCTTTAGCTTTGTTATTTGTAGGGCGTATTATTTCTGGTCTTACTGGTGCTAGCATGACTGTGGCAAACTCTTACATTGCAGACATTTCTGATGACAGCAATCGTGCCTCGAATTTTGGTATGATCGGAGCGGCTTTTGGTATTGGATTTATTCTAGGACCGCTCATTGGGGGTGCTCTTGGCCATTTTGGTCATGAAGTTCCTTTTCTTGCGGCCGCCGGGTTAAATTTCATTAACTTTTTATTCGGAATTTTTGTCCTTCCAGAATCACTGCCACTGCGCCACCGAAGGAAAATTGAATTTAGAAAATTGAATCCATTTTCATCCCTAATAAAAATTCTAAAGCCTTCACCGATTTTGTTTTTTGTGATCGCTTACGCACTTTTATTCTTGGCTGGTAATGTTCATCCCAGCATTTGGACTTTATACACGGAAAAGAAGTTTGCTTGGACATCGCTTCAAGTGGGTATCTCTTTAAGCTTTGTCGGACTTATTTATGGTTTTAGTCAGGCTTTCTTAACAAAAAAATTGGTCCCTCGCTGGGGCGAACAAAAATCTTTGAATATCGGAATTGTGTTTAATGCTCTGGGTTTTATTCTTTACGGTTTAGCGCCTGAAGGATGGATGATGTATGGAGTTATGTTAATTTCATGTCTTTCTGGCTTAGCAATGCCTTGTCTGCAATCCATGATGACAAAAAAAGTAGAACCGAATCGCCAAGGTGAATTGCAAGGTGGCCTGGTTGCACTGTCGAGTGTAACCGCCATCATTGCTCCGATTCTATATACAAGGACATTAAATTTAGCGATGTCCAATGAGGGAATCCATTTACCTTTAGGCTTACCTTATTTTATTGCAGCTTTAGTTGTAGTTCTCTGTTGGTATCTATTGACTCAAATGAAACCCGTTTCTTTAAAGGAGGAATTATGAAAAGAACAATCCACTTCCCAGATTTAGGAATGCTTATCTTTCGTCTTGTGATTGGACTGACGATGGCCTTAAGCCATGGTTTGGGAAAGCTGCCCCCACCCCAACAACTGATTGATGGAGTAGGCGCTATGGGCTTTCCATTGCCCGTAGTTTTCGCCTGGTGTGCTGCTTTGAGTGAATTCCTTGGAGGTCTTCTGATTGCCGCGGGTTTATTTGCGCGACCGGCTTCTTTCTTTCTTGGTTTCACCATGGCCATTGCTTTTTTCGTGGTTCATGCCGCTGATCCTTTTGCGAAAAAAGAATTAGCTCTGTTCTACTTAGCAGCATGCGTACTCATTTTCTTTAGTGGGGCAGGAAATTTTTCTTTAGATCGAATTTTTAGAAGAAAATAAGTGAACTAATTGCTTTTGGAATTTAAATGTTGGGAAAGGGTGGTGATAAGATCATCCTTATCAAAAGGCTTTTCGAAAATTTTTACAATGCCGAGATTTTTAACCATTTGGGGAGCGAGCTGATTAAAGCCAGTACAAATGAAAATGGCGGGATGGGGAGTGGGTAAGGCTTTAATATTACCGACTAAAGAAATCCCATCTCCTCCGTGCATATTCATATCTGTCATTACGGCATCAATTTTATTCTTTTGAAGAACTGAAATAGCTTCAAGGCCATTTGTAGCTTGGATCACTTCTGCTTCGGCAGAAGTAAAAATATCGCAGAGAATATCTCGAAGCATTTCATCGTCTTCGACAATCAGTATTTTTTTTCCTTTTAAAGAGTGCATTCCTTTAACTCGTAGGTAGAAGGTTGAGCCGCAGGCAATGACAAAACGAAACGCGTGTGCGGACTTGATTGATCATACTCTAAAGTTCCGTCATGGGACTCAACAATTCCTTTTGATATACTTAATCCCAGACCGGTCCCTTTACCAACTTCCTTGGTGGTGAAGAAGGGAATCATAATTTTCTCAATTATAGACTGGGGTATTCCTGGACCACTGTCAGTGACTGAAATTAAGACACGATCATTTTCATGATAACATTTCACGTCGATCCATTTTTCAGGAAGATCGGATATGGCATCCATCGAATTATTAATTAGGTTCATTAAGACTTGTCCAATTTCTGTAGATCTTGCCATGATGTGAGCTTGGTCATCTATGCTTAATCTCAAATCAACTTGGTCTTGAGTGAGCTTTTCATTGCAAAGATCCAAGGTGGAATCGATAACGGATTTGACGCTAATTAAAACTTTTGCATCATGTTCCGAGTTTCGAGAAAAGGAACGTAAACTTTTTACGATTTTCGCAATACGATTAACTGTAATTTCAATCTTTCCAAGGCGGTTCAAGTTATCTTCGCGAGTATCTTTAGATAAATTTATTTTCTCGCGAAGAACGCTGGCATGTGAATTAATAATAGCCAGTGGGGTATTGATTTCATGAGCAATTCGTCCTGCCATTTCTCCTAAAAGAGACATCTTGGCCGAAGAGTGCATTTTTGCTCTTTGGTACTCGATGGTTGAAAGTAACTTTTTCTGCTCTGTTAAATCTTCAGCAATTCCCAAATAGCCAATCAACTGATTTTGAGCATTGTGAATCGCCGTCGTACACAGACGAACATTGATGCGTTCCTGATTTTTTTTATAAAAAGTCCATTCGTTGGTATCTGAACCATCCCGTAAAACTTTCGCCGTAAAGGTATCACGGCCAGGCTCGACTTTTTTATTCAATTCTTTGCTTAGGGATTGAGCTCTTAAGGCCACTTCCTCTGGATCGTAAAAGATAATTGATGTTTGTTTTCCAATGAGCTCGTCAGCTTTGTAACCCAGCATTTTTTCAGCGGCCGGATTGAACATGATAATTTTGCCATCAGGTCGAGTAGCAAACACGGCGTGAGCGGCACTGTTAATCACCGAATTAAGCCACTTAGTTTTTTCAACTAAAGAACGATCTTTTCCTTTGAAATTAAGAAAAAGTAAATAGCCACTGCCAACAATAACCATAATGCCTAAAATATAAATCGTAAAAATTTTGGCTAAAGATGAAACTATATTGCGAGAAGTTTCAGTAACGTGAACTTTCCAAGAACGTCCACCGACCTGCAACTCATTGGTGTGAACGTAAGCTACAGAATTCGAAGTTTTAATTTTCAGGTTCGAGAAACTTATGACAGTGTCATTTTCCGCTTTAACGTTGACGTTAAGACCAAAAGGAATTTTTAGCTTAATCCTTTCAACTAAATTGTTGATCATGATTGGTGTATAGACCCAACCAATAAGTGCCTCGAGCCTTGCGGCCTCACTCGTCGGAGTCTTTATCGATTTATAAACGGGTAGGAAAAAAACAAAGCCGGGATGCTCTTGTCCGTTGTCAAAAATGAGGGTTCTATCACTGATAATAGTTTCTCCGGTTTTTGCTGCGCTCAAAGCTGCTTCTTGAAGCTGGGGCTCATTCGAAAAATCCGAGCCCAGGAGTCTGAAATTATTTTCAATAGGCTCGATTTGCTCGACGATAAGATGTTGTTCGGCTAATGGATTAGCTTGGACTTTAAGGCGGGGATTAATCTTTTTTTGTTCTTGAATGTATTTGCCTAAGTCTTTATTTTTCACTGAGCGAACAAAACCAAAGCCTAGGGCCCCGGGAAAGTTATTAAAGAGATCGCGAGATTCTGCGTAGGCCCGAAACTTTCTTTGATCAACCCGAAATTGATCTGTAACGAGCACGCCTTTAACTCCTTGCATTCCAAAAACGAAAGTTTTGAATTCATCTTCAACAATTTTTTGGACCTTAAGAGTTTCGATTTCTAACTCTTGTTGATTCTGTTTAATGATGTTTAAGGTGAGACTGATACATAGAAAAGTCGCCAGAAGAATTGCAAAAATTGTCGTGGAAATTGGGGTCAATTTTGAGTTTATCGGCGGTTTTGTATTTAGCGGCATTGGCTCTCAATTCAATTAAATTTTTTGGTGTTTATGTCTTAAATAATCGCGGCATTTATCCAGAGGGTCAAGCTATTGTCATGGACAGGATTTTAGTTTTGGTCCATAAAAGTCCATATACAAAGATTAGGGGCAATCGTGAGCCAGACTAAAATAGCTATTCTTCTTGTGTTCTTCTTAATTCCACTTCAAATTGTCGCAAAAACTGTTCGCTATGAGCTTCTGATTAAGAATGAAAAAGTAAATCTCAGTGGAAAAACTGACGTGGATTTCGCTTTAACTGTTAATGGGGGTATCCCAGCACCAACATTGGAATTTACCGAAGGAGACGAAGCCGAAATTCTGGTTAAGAATGGTTTGCCCGCCGAAGAGGTCTCGATTCATTGGCATGGAATTCTGCTTCCCCCAGAAGAAGACGGGGTCGCCTATATTAATACTCCCCCCATACTTCCTGGAACCTTCCGAACTTTTAGGTTTAAGATTCGCCAGCATGGGACCTATTGGTACCACTCGCACACCATGCTTCAGGAACAAAAAGGGGTGTATGGCGCTTTCATTATTCATCCCAAAGAAAAGAAACTAAAATACGATAAAGATGTCGTTGTCGTTTTGAGTGATTGGTCTGATGAAAACGCAGACCAAATTCTGAAAAATTTAAAAAAAGATGGGGATTATTATCTTTATAAAAAAAATTCGGTGCGCTCATGGCTAGGAGCAATCAAGGCGGAACAATTTAAAACTTATCTGCAGGGCGAGTGGGAGAGAATGGGAGGGATGGATCTCTCGGATGTGGGTTATGATGCTTTTCTCATTAATGGAAAGAAAGATCTTCAGTTACTTGCGGCTCATCCCGGCGAAAGAATACGCTTGCGAATTATCAACGCTGCTGCTTCAAGTTATTTTTACGTCTCTTTGGGACAAGAACCCATGAAAGTCATCTCAGCGGATGGAATTGACATTGAACCAGTTTACGCCAAAGAGATTTTAATGGGCATGGCTGAAACTTATGACGTGCTCTTTACTGTTCCTAAACATAAAAACTATGAACTCCGTGCCACAGTTCAAGACATTACCGGTTTTGCATCGGGTTGGATTGGCGCAGGAGAAAAAGTTTTTGCTCCTGCAAAGGCTCCCGTCGATCTGTATGCGCCGATGAATCACGGCAGTCATTCATCGTCGGGACCAGAACATAGTCAGCATGGAGCACATCAAGATCATTCGACAAAAAAACCTCAAGAGCAAGGTCATGGAAACGGGCATGGCCATCATGCTGCACCTGAACCTAAACAAGAAGTTGTCGAGACATTAACCGTCGATGGTTTAAAATCCTTAAAGCCAACAAATAACTTTCCTCCTGGAAAAGTTCACGAAGTGAAATTGGTCTTAGATGGAGATATGGAACGCTATGTCTGGCATATCAACGGAAAAGCTATCCATGAAGATCGAAATATCATTGTCAACGAAGGGGATACAGTTCGTTTTATTTACATCAACAAAACCATGATGCATCACCCGATGCATTTGCACGGACATTTTTTTCGAGTCCTTAATAAAAATAAAGAATTTTCCCCTTTAAAACACACTGTGGATGTTTCGCCCAATGGCGAACGTGTTACTGAGTTTTATGCCAACGAACCGGGGCAATGGATGCTTCACTGTCATAACCTTTACCACATGAAAACGGGAATGGCTCGAGTCGCAAAATACGCAAGCTTTGTGCCTTCGCCGGAAATAGCTCATCATGAAAAGCATGATCCTCACAGCCATGATCATTGGTACATCGCAGGACTTTTGAGCGCGAGCACCAACCAAGCCGAGTTAAAACTATCAGCATCGCAAACTTGGAATGAGATTCAACTCAAAGCCGAATCTTTGAAAGAAGGAAAAGAAAATTTTTCGACAAAAGGTTCGTGGCATGCGGATGGGGATCTTATTTTTCGCCGATGGGTTGATAGCAATTTAAATTATATGATTGCGGGCAGTCACTTTGACGAGAAATCCTATGGCTTATTGGGAGTAGGTTATAAGCTTCCTTTGCTCATCCATGCTCAACTGTTTGTGAACCAACATGGGAAATTCAGATTAGATTTAGAAAAACATTTTCAATGGACCACACAAATTTTTTCAGAATTCGAATACATTTGGCGTCCCGAATGGTCCCATGAAGACGGAGAGTTGAAGTTCAATCTCATGTATGGGCCTTCCTGGCATTGGGCTGCGGGACTGACTTTGACAAACGAGAGTCTTGGCGTGGGTGGCCGAGTTCGCTTTTAGGAACAGAAAGATTAGAATTTTATTTTTCGTCTTCGCAGTGTATATGTATTCTTATTTAAATGTCTATACCATCAGGCATTAGGAGATTTTCATGGAAGCTTTGTTGAGTGTAAATGCTATCATTCCCTTGCTCACGCTTTGTGCTTTGGAACTTGTTCTTGGGATCGATAATATTATCTTTATTTCCATCCTTTCCGGAAAACTTCCCAAAGAGCAGCAGCAGAAGGCAAGGACCATGGGTTTAAGCTTGGCTGTTGGGACTCGTGTCCTGTTGTTGTTGTCCTTGTCCTGGATCATTGGTTTAACAGCCCCACTGTTCACGGTGATGAATCACGAAATTTCGGGAAGAGATCTAATTCTTTTAATCGGTGGGCTTTTTTTGATTGCTAAGAGCACCCACGAAATTCATCAGAAATTGGAAGCCGATGAAGAGAAGGCTTTAGCCAGTGTCCCGACAAAATTCGCATCAGTTATCTTTCAGATATTACTTCTGGACATCGTATTTTCTTTAGATTCGGTCATCACTGCAGTGGGTATGGTGAGCGAGATTTCAATCATGGTCGCCGCTGTTTTAATTTCAACTGGAGTCATGATTTTTACGGCAAAATCGATTTCAGATTTTGTCGATCGTCATCCGACAATTAAAATGCTGGCCCTGAGCTTTCTTCTAATGATCGGTGTCACATTGATTGTGGAAGGATTGGGACAACATATTTCCAAAGGCTATATCTACTTTGCCATGGGATTTTCTCTCTTCGTCGAGTTCCTAAATATCCGGCTGAGAAAAAAATCAGTTCCAGTGCATTTGAAAAAAACCTGGTAATAAGATGATTATGAAAAATATCGAGTTTATCGAATCTCATAAAAGAATGCCCTTAATGAGTTTACCGGTGCGTTCAACCGTGGTGCAACTCAACGGCGCAAAGATATTAATTTCACCAGGCTCAATGAATACGGATGAGCAGCTTAAAAGTTTAGGTTCCGTGACAGACATCGTCGCGCCAAGCTTGCTACATACGGCAGGAGTTCCGCGAGCGAGCCAAGCTTTCCCTCAAGCTCGAATCTGGGGGGTTGAAAAATCTCGCGAACTCAAACCGCAAATTCAGTGGAATGAAATTATCTCCGCAAAGAATTGGTCTTACCAAAAAGAACTTATTCCCATTTTTCTTAAAGGGATACCGCGACTGAATGAAGTGGTCTTTATCCATCCCGCTTCGAATTCGCTGATCATTTGCGATCTGTGTTTTAATATGACTCAGGTGTCGGGACTGGGAGCCTGGATTATTCTTCATCTCTTTGGCACCTACCATCGTTTTGCCATCAGCAAGTTATTCGCTGGGGCCATCACGGATCGGGCTGAGTTTCAAAAATCGATTCAGCAAATTTTTACTTATGATTTTGAT
>JAKFYD010000017.1 GCA_021731025.1 Pseudobdellovibrionaceae bacterium
AGTTACACTTGTCTTGGCGCCCAAGAAAACTTATATCAATAACACTGGTTACCGTTACAAACCCTCCATCAAGAAAGCTCAGGGGACTGAACTTTCTCTTAAGACTGCCCCATATATCTCTGCTTTAAGATAATATCTACTGTTCGTTGAGAACCGGCAAATCAAGCTCTTTAAAAGGAATCTCCTTCAAGTAACTAGCTCTCTTGATCCGATCGGGCAGTTTCGAATTCAACCGATTCAGAGTCGAACCCACCGGCAAAGCAGAGTAGCCCTCATCAAATTCTTCGCTAGTAAGCAAAGCTTCAATCAGCGCCAAGCTCGTCGAACGCTGAGGGCTGTTGTTCGGTACGGCCAAAGAAAATACAAATAAAGGTTTTTTGTTGATGGCGCCAAAATTTGCATTGAGAAGATCTTTGCTTTGATGAAGCGGAATCTCGATCACCCTATCTTTAATTTCTGGCGAGGGCTGCAGTTGAATCTCGGCGCTCAGCTGAATCTTCGATTTTATTTTTGGGTAATTCCAAGGCTCTTGAACCAAGCGGGACTGCGCATATTCGGGATCATGATAAAGTTGGATCGAGCGAATCTTTGGGTGATCCAGAACACTTTCCAAAGTCTGATCTTTAAATTCGTTAGGAGTAGCTAATTGAAAGATGGTCCAGAATAGGGGAACTTCGTAAAGTTTTTCTGTCGTGACCGAACGAAGCTCGGGGGCAATTTCTTTTTCAATCACTGATTTCATCGAAGTCACAGTTCGCAGTCGACCCTCGCGAATCAGTGGGGGAATCCAGTGAGAGGGAAGAAAAAGTAAGTGGACTCCCGGATTCAGTACGGTTTTAAGGCGAGCTTCTTGCCAGGTTTTTACTTCTTCAATTTGAATTTCGGTGTGAGTCTGTTCCTGAAGAATTTTGACAAGGTTCGGGCCAAAGAGGGATCGTTCAAAGACAACGACACGAACTTTCTCGGCCCCTGAAAAAAGAAATTGCAGGCGGACTTCAGGAAGATGACCATGAAGATAGCCCGCGCCAAAGCAAACACATAAAAAACCCAGCCACAGGCTAAACTCCTTCCAACGCATCAGAAGGTTTCGTCGAAGGCCACCTGTCCAGAGACTCCCATTTGATAAGCAGAAACTCTTCTTTCAAAAAAGTTAGCTAATTCCTGCATGTCTTGAAGTTCCATGAATGGGAAAGGATTTTTAACCCGGTATCGGGGAGCAATGTTTAAAGATTCAAGTCTTTGATCAGCAACAAACTCAAGATACTGACGCATATCTTTCAGGGAAAGACCAGCGACTCCATGTTCAAGAATGTCTTGAGCAAAACCCATTTCGCAGTCAATGGCGTCTTCCATCATTTGCACGACCATTTCATTCATTTGCTCATTCATCAATGCAGGTTCTTCTTTTCGAGCTGTGTGAATCACCTGATTCGCAAAAGCAATGTGCATGCTCTCATCACGGAAGACCCAATTTGTTCCCGTTGCTAGCCCAGCCAACAAACCTTTGGAACGCAAAAAGTAGACATAAGCAAAGGCCGCAAAAAAGAACAGACCTTCAATGCAAGAGGCAAAGCAAGTCATGTTCATCAGGAAGCGACGTCGATCTTCAATGGTCTTTAAAGTTTTGAGATTGTTGATCGAATCCATCCATTTGAAACAAAACTGAGCTTTCTTTTTGATCGAAGGAATATTATCGATCGCTGAAAAAGCTCGCACTCGTTCTTCGGGATCAGGAATATAAGTGTCCAACAAAGTCAGATAGAACTGCACGTGAAGAGCTTCTTCGTAAAGCTGACGGCTCAAGTAAAGTCGTCCTTCCGGAGAATTCACGTGAGTGTACAAATTCACCACCAGATTATTACCAACGATGGAATCGCCCGTCGCAAAGAAAGCCACCAGGCGATTGATCAGATGTTTTTCTGAGGCCGTCATTTTGGAATTCAGATCCACAAGGTCCGTTGAGAAATCCACTTCATCAACGGTCCAGGTGTTTTTAATCCCGTTCTTATACATTTCGTAAAAGATGGGATACTTCATCGGGCGTAAATTTAAATTAAAACCAGGATCTAGTAACATAATACCTCCGTCGATTTACTGACAAGCTTCGCAGGCTTCAGGGTTGTCCAGACTGCAGGCAATGATTTCATTGTCAGAGTAAGATTTTTTGGATTCTTCGGTGGCCGAAAGTTCTGAGCTCATTGAGATTTCACTTGAGCCTGCCGCTTTCGTCGAGGACACCGTTGTTTTCGCTATGCTCGTTGCCGGCCGAGAGCGTAAATAATAAGTTGTTTTTAAACCTTTTTTCCAAGCGTACATGTACATGCTCGACAATTTACCAATGGTTGGGCTGTCCATAAAAAGATTTAAGCTTTGGCTTTGATCAATGTAAGCCCCGCGTGCAGCTCCAAGATCAATCAGAGATTTCATCGGCACTTCCCAAACTGTTCGGTACAGACTTTTAAGTTCAGGTGGAATCTCGATGATATCTTGAATCGAACCTTCGTTCGTTTTGATCTGATTGCGCAGACCTTCGTTCCACAAAGAAAGAGCTTTCAAATCCGAAACTAAGTAGCGGTTAATTTGCAGGAATTCCCCGGAAAGTGTTTCGCGTTTGAAAAGATTGCTGATTTGCGGCTCGGTGGCTTCGTAGCATCCCACGATGGAAGCAATCGTCGCCGTTGGAGCAATAGCAATCATCAGCGAGTTTCTTAAGCCATGCTTTTTAATTCTTTCTTTTAATTTATTCCAACGAGTTTGATCTTTAGGAGTGATTCCCCACAGGTCAAATTGCAAAACGCCTTGGGCTGCCTTGGTGTCGGCAAAATTTTCGTGAGGACCCACTTTTTCAGCAAGGTCACAAGAAGTCGAAATCGCATTGAAATAAATTTCTTCTTGGATTTGGGTGGATAGCTCGAGAGCTTGTGGGCTATCAAAAGGAAGTTTCAACTGAAAGAAAGCATCCTGCAGACCCATAAGCCCAAGACCAACCGGTCGCCATTTGTGATTTGAATTTTGCGACTGAGGAATTGGGTAAAAATTAATATCAACGACGCGATCAAGATATTTCACGGCTGTCTTTACACTGCGAGCAAGTTTTTCAAAATCAAAGCGCCCATCAATGATGTGACGAGATAAATTGACCGAACCTAAGTTGCACACGGCAGTTTCCGAATCCGAAGTTACTTCCAGTATTTCAGTGCAAAGGTTAGAGAGATGGATCACATTCTCTGGTTTTCCGGTTTGATTCGATTTTAAGTTCGAAGCATCCTTCCAAGTCATCCACCCATTTCCCGTTTGCGCTAAGCTCTTCATCATACGCATATAAAGTTCACGGGCTTTAATTTGTTTAACGTAGGTTTTTTGAGACTCGGCTTCGAGGTAATGCTTCTCAAACTCTTCGCCATAGGTGTCTATGAAGTGAGGAACGATGCGGGGATCAAAAAGAGACCACACCCCATCTTCTTCCACACGTTTCATGAACAGATCGGGAACCCAGTTGGCAAAATTTAAATTGTGAGTGCGCTTAGCTTCGTCGCCAGTGTTGTCACGCATTTCTAAAAATTCTTCAATATCGGCATGCCAAGTTTCCAAATAAACACAAGCCGCGCCTTTGCGTTTTCCACCTTGATTAACAGCGGCCACAGAGCTGTCCAAAGTTTTTAACCAAGGAATGATTCCATTCGAATGTCCATTTGTTCCTTTGATCAAGGAACCCCGCGAGCGCACGCGGTGGTAAGCGACACCAATGCCTCCAGCAAACTTCGACAGCAAGGCGATATCCATGTATTTTCTGTAGATGGATTGCAAATCATCCTGCGGTGAATCCAAAAGATAGCAAGAGCTCATCTGCGGGCGCAAAGTGCCCGAGTTAAACAAGGTTGGCGTCGAAGGCATATAGTCATGAGAAGAAATTAAACGATAAAATTCAACGGCCTCTTCAGGGGTTTCCGACAGGCCACAGGCAACACGCATAAAAAAGTACTGTGGAGTTTCGAACACCTGACGGGACTGAGGATTTTTCAATAAATAACGATCATAAACCGTGCGTAAACCAAAGTATTCAAAGCGGTCGGTGCGGAAAGGTTCAATCGCTGCACAAAGGGTCGCTTTGTTAGCCATAACAAACTGGAAAAGTTTTTCCGACATCAATCCATTTTTAAAACCAAAATTAACGGCATCGGCAAAGGACTGAATTTTTTGCGAGCGAACTTCTTCATCAATGTAAATTCCAAGAAGGCGGGAAGCCAAGCGCGAATACTCGGGCTCTTCGCCAATAAGTAATGAAGCTGTTTGGATACAAAGATTGTCCAACTCGTTGGTCGAGGCTCCATCATAAAGTCCACTGATGGCTTTCGTGGCGACCCTAAGAGGATCAACCTGGGAAAGACCCTGGCAACACCGGGTCACCCTTTCAACAATTTTAGTGACGTCAACGGGCTCGAGACTGCCGTCACGTTTTTTAACTCTCATCACATGAGGCATTCCGTCCATAGCTTGATTCATTTCGTTTTGCATTTTTCCCCTCGTTCTAAAGTTCTCATTCATTGAGAACTGAATTCCAACGGCCCCCTCAGACCCCTGGTTTGTGTCTTAAAAGTCTTAAACTTTTAAAACGATCATTCTGTTAAGATCTCTAACCGAAAGTCCAGTTCCGATTAAGGATGTTATTTTTTATTTACCTAGCCCTCATTATCTGGCTCGGCCTTTGAGCCTGCTCTTAATTCTTTCCTTCTTTATGACTCCAGCCGTCGACTACATCTAGTGGCTGCGCAGAGATGAAAAGCATCTATATAGCAATCTCTTGAGTTCAAGCTTGCGGAGGAATTTTTTTCCGGTCAAGTCGGATTCGCTATTTTTTATTATTTTTTTTCAATGCTGCTGATCAAAAGGGCAGTGAATATCACCTTCTTGACAATATCTTTTTGCGTTTTGTTTTTGCATTTGGATCCCATTTTCCGAGCAAGACGATGGTCGAGAAACGGCAAAACCCATCACATCAATAGCTTGCCGTCAGGGACAGAGTGGAAATTCTGAAACAATCTTAAATGGAGAAAAATTCCATCACAGTTGCTGAATGCGAGAAGCCCAAACATTCTTCAGGGAAGATGATTTTTCATCCTGCGCAGCAAAGCTTTTGCTCTGAAAACTTTTTTGCTCGCGCAAATGATCAACAAGTCTTTGATGAGTTCCCATTTTATCAGAGGTCCACCGAGGAGCAACGAGCTCTTCCCAGCGAGGAGCAAATGCAGCTAAGCGATGAAGAGCAATATCTGGGCGCAAATTTTCGATAAATAATTGCACGCGGTCGGCGTAATCTTGAAATTCAATTGGAGAAAACGCACCCTCATGAAACATTTTTTCCAAAGGAGTGTTGGTCAGCACGTGAAGATTGTGAAGCTTCACATTGGTGATCGGCAAATCATTAACGATTCGCGCAGTCTCAAGAATGTGTTCTGTCGTTTCGCCGGGAGAGCCAAAGATCAAATGAATTCCTAGGTCGACCTTTGTTGCTTTAGAAATTTTTCCGATGGCCTTCAAGGAATCCTCAGCAGTGTGACCCCGACGCATAAACAAAAGTTGATCATCGAAAAAACTTTGAGCTCCCAATTCAACCGCAACAAAAGACTTTTCGTGATACTCTTGCCACAGATCAAGGACAGCCGGAGAAAGACAATCAGGTCGGGTTCCCACCACAAAACCTAAAACATCGTCAAACGAAAGAGCTTTGTCAAAGTTCGCTCTTAAAGCCGAAATTTTTGTGAAGGTGTTGGTGTAAGCTTGAAAATAAACTAAAAAGCTCTGAGCTTTGTATTTTTTTTGAATTGCCGCGCGATACTTTAAAATTTGCTCTTCGAGCTGCATCAGTGCAGCGTCAGAATTTGCCGCTGATCCCCAGACGTCACAAAACACACAGGTTTGCATTCCTTTAAGCCCGCGACGGTTCGGACAATCATCGACAACACTCACGGGAATCTTATAAACCTTTTTCGCAAATAGGCGCTGGTAATGTTCCGCGATAGTGTGATAGGGAAGTCCTGACCAGCCTTTTTCCATAGATAAATTCCTTTGAGGTCGATGTGCGATGAATAACGAACAAAGTCAATTGTCGGATTGGTGCAGTTTCGGTTTTTCTGTTGAAAACACTTTAGATGGAAGCCCGACCTTAAGATTAATGCCACAACTTCAGTTTCAAAACGAACGACGTGAGTCCATGCACCATTCCGGGGGAGCTTTTAGCGAAAGCCTTTACATTTACGGTCAGATCATCGACGAAGCTATGAAAAAATTACGTTTGGATTCGGTGCCTGTGCGCACACTGAGTTTAGGTTTGGGCCTAGGCTATAATGAATTGCTCACAGCCGCCTTTGCTTTAAAACATCAACAGGAATCGACCTTCGAGCTCGACAGCTACGAAATTGTTCCCGGCTTGGTGCAAAGTTTTCTTTCTTTCTGCCGAGGCGAGTCCCTGTCTTCGGAAATTTCCGCAACTTATCGGCAGTTGCTCACTCATTACGAAAATCATTTTCAGATTGAAGGGCAAAAACTACTTCAAGTTCTTGTTGCGGCTTTAGATCAGGGGCGTTGGCAAATTAAGGAAGATTTTATTTCGTCCAGCAAGACGCCCTGTCATGTTTTACTTTATGACGCCTTCAGCGGAAAAACGGATGATCGGTTATGGACAGAAGAATTTCTTGCTGAAAATTTGCAGACTTGTTCTTGCGAAAATGCGCTCTTTGCCACTTACGCTTGTCGGGCTTCGCTGAAAAAATCCCTCACCGCAGCTGGGTATGAAGTTGTTGTGCGCGATGGATTTTTAGGAAAAAGAAATTCGACTCAAGGACGTCGCGGCTGTTTTCAAACAAAAGCTTAAGCCAGTTTTTCGAATTTATTAACATAATCGATGATCACGCTCGAGTATTCCGCAGCGAGACTGTCAAACTCGACGCCGACATAACCATTTTCTTTGATGTAAGTGACCGAGCAATCACAGTGAATCGCCGTCGGAAGGTGGGGACTGGTGAGTAAGCCTTTAAATGTTTGACCTAAACCCAAATTTTTTGCGCTGTTCAAGCCGACTCCACCTTCACTGATAGATATAACCCGAAAAACACCTGTTTCGCCAGAAGGAAGCTCGGCTTCGAGTTGCCCCATGATAGGAACGCGCAGGTGTCGACGGCGAGTGATCCCAAGGTGATCAGCAATTTTGGGCAGCATGAAAATACTTTTCCATTCATTCGATTCGGCTGAGCAAATTTCTAAATTTTCGTAATCTTGAATTTTTTTAAGCTCAAAGAGCATGTCCTCATAGTGAAGTGGGCCATGAATGTCAGGCCCCACCTTGTATTTCCAATCAGGATGTAAGCTTGATGTTGGAGAATCTTTCTGAAAATTTTGACTTTCGGTTTTCCATTCGGAAAAGGTCAACCACTCTTTCATACCATGGCCCCAAATGTAGCACATGGGATCTGCATCCAGCTTTGAGGTGGCCTCGGTTTCGGTAAAGGGTCCCGAAACACGGTCATCCTTCATGATAAACCAACTTTTTTCATTCATAGACTTATTACAGCGTCGAGAAGAACAAGGGTCAATCGAATTTCTATTTCACCAAAGCTTCTAAAGCTTTTTTATCTTGATCTTCCACTTTCGGAGTTCCATGCAGATGGTGGGACAAAGCTCGTTGGGTGCGCTCGAGCAAAACCGAATCTTTCAATTGCTTGGCCAATGAGTTCAAACTTTTTACAGCCTGCTCTTTATTTTCGCGATTTTGCAAACCTTCGATAGCTTGGGCCCGAATGATTTGTTTGAGTTCAACCGATTCCATCGAGTCTTCAGAGTCAGCCAGAGCAATTTCTTCGAGAAGTGTGACTGAGTGAGGATGTTGTGAAAGACTCAACAAGTAAACCGCCAGCATGCGATCGTCACCATTATTTTTTCGATCAAGAGCTTTTGATTTCAACTGCTGAAGTTCAGACTCTTCCAGAGAAAGTGCCACATCCTTAAGCTTTTGTTCTGTTTGGTCCGGATGCTCATCCAACTGAGAAATGGCGTAAGCTTCGTCAGAAATGATGGAACTGGGATCTCGATCCCCTGGAGTTAAAATCAGAGGAGTGTTTTGTAAGTGGGCATTCAGGTTTTTCTGCTGATGAAAAGAAGGTGAAGGCGGCGAAGCCTCTTCCTTGTTCTGCATAAAGGATTGTCTGCCATTGAAGATGGAAAACTCGGCAAAAATCACACCGAACAAAATAAAAGTAAGGATCAACCATCGATGCTTGTGCATTTAAAGAACAACCTCGAATCCATCATACAAAGGAACTGAAAGCATGGAGCTAAAATTTTCCTGGGGAATTGAAGACACTTCTAAATTTCCAGAACTTGATTTTTCGTAAACTTTCCCATCGGTTTTTAAGAAATAAAGACGCTGATTGATTTTAGCAATACTAACAATATCGGCGTTCCATTTGCGACCTACCGGGGATACCTGATGAGTCGTTGGATCATATTTATGAATCGAGAGTTGATCGTCGATTAAGAAATAGCCTGTTTCGCCATTATCCAGAGCTGTGCTGCTTTTCACAGGATTTAGATTCAATACCACTTCAGATCCCCATTTTCCCGTCGGGAAATCAAAGGAAATCAGTTTATTGGTGTTGGTGATAGCAACGGCATAGCGTTTAAGATTAAAATCAAACTCTTCAAAGTCTTTAACTTGTATGGGAAAGGAAAGTAAAAGTTTGAAGTAAGAATAAGTGTCCAATAATTCGCTCGGACCACCGGTCGTTCCGTACATCTCGATCGCGTAAGCTTTCTGCCCGCTAAAAAGGGATGCGCCAAAAGAAGTTCGCTTTAATAAACCCTCAGAAGTAGGCACTTCGCGAGCAAAAGTTTTTACATTGTCGATCAGCAAACCTTTTTGTCGAGCTTTGTCCAAAGTGAACAGGCCTTCGCGAAGGCGAATCGGTGTCGAATTGAAAACAAAATTACTTCGAGCAATCGCCATTAAGCGGGCCATGGATTTGTAAACCGGATGGAAGTTTTGGCCTTGGGTGGCGACTCGAGCATAATATTCCATTTCGATGGCATGAGAACCACCATAGGTATAATTTTCGTCGCAACCTTGCATGCTGGAATTCATGTAAGGGCCTTGGTGACAGGGAATGTGGCGATAGTTTTCGGTGTGACGAGCTTCATGCAGAACAGTGCCGACGCGGCCCAAAGTTGACAGCTTTGCCCAACCTTCTTGCATGGTGAAATATCCGGAGCTGTTGTAAGCAGTGGCCGACGGGATCTCGTTTCCACGGCGCATGCCTCGAGTCATTGACTTCATCCAATCATAGTAACGTTCAGGTGGAATAAAATTCCGAATAAAAAGATTTGCTCCACTGGCGGAAAATTTGCCATTTTTAATAATGACCAGATCATTGAGAAGTTTTTTGAAATCAATTTGAGCGTTGCACAGCTCAAGTCCCCCAAAGGATTTCACATCGATATTCAGATCGCGAGCGACGCCCTGGGCTTCTTCTTGGGTGCTGCACGAAAATTGTTGATCCAAATAAGGCAAATTATCAGCAAGGGCCGTAGAGTCTTCGGCGAAAGACGAGAGAAATACCAGAGACAAGAAAATCATTTTCATGTGAGCCCCCTCATCTCAAACGATAGTCGAGGTGGCAGGAATGTAAAGTAGAGATTATGACGCAGCTCTAAATGTCCTTGAGAGAAAAGGAGATATGAAGTTAAGATGTCACTGATCATCAATCTCTAAAACGGAGAGCTTCATCGTCGCAGCTACAGCTAGTCATTCCAATGATTCCCATAAAAATATTCTTTGGCTTTCGTTAGGTGCGCTGGGGGTTGTCTTTGGAGATATCGGAACAAGCCCTCTGTATGCTTTGCGCGAATGTTTTATTCCCGAACATGGAATAGCTGTATCAGCTGAAAATGTTTTAGGTGTTCTGTCACTGATTTTTTGGACACTCATTCTTATTATTTGTATCAAGTACATGGCTTACGTTCTTCGTGCTGACAATAAAGGTGAAGGTGGAATTTTAGCTTTGATGGCTCTCGCTGTGAGCACGAAGCCTACGGGCCCTCTGGGAAAAAGAAAATTGGTTATGCTCACCCTGGGATTGTTTGGCGCGGCTTTGCTTTATGGCGATGGGATGATCACTCCGGCAATTTCAGTATTATCTGCCGTTGAAGGACTGAAGTTTATCACTCCTGTTTTCGAGTCTTACGTAGTGCCGTTAACAATCTTTATTATGAACGCTCTTTTTTTGATTCAACGTTTTGGTACGGCTCGTATTGGTGTGGTTTTCGGTCCTTTGATTATGATTTGGTTTTTAGCCTTAGCTCTTTTGGGTATCCATGGAATACTTTTAAATCCTTCCATTTTAAAAGCCTTGTCTCCTGATTATGCTCTTCAGTTTTTCTTCGATAACAATTTCAACGCCTTTTTGGTGTTAGGCAGTGTTGTCCTTGTGGTCACAGGGGGCGAAGCTCTTTACGCAGACATGGGTCACTTTGGGCGCCGGCCCATTCGTTGGAGTTGGTTTACTGTCGCATTGCCTGGCCTCGTACTGAATTATTTTGGTCAAGGTGCACTTTTGCTGAACGATCCAGAAGCCATTGCTAATCCTTTTTATCTCTTAGCTCCGAAATGGGCCCTTGTGCCCTTGGTGCTGCTTTCCACTGCAACTACGGTTATTGCGTCCCAGGCTTTGATCACGGGAATTTTTTCACTCACACGACAAGCGATCCAGTTAGGGTTTTGGCCGCGGTTAACCATCATTCACACTTCGCGTTCTGAAATCGGTCAGATCTATATTCCATTTATAAACTGGTCTTTGTTTGCAGGGGTTATTTGGCTCGTACTGACTTTTAAAAGTTCTACTAATTTAGCGGCTGCCTATGGAGTTGCCGTAACAGGAACAATGATTATCACCACCATGCTGGCCTATGTGGTTGCTCGAAATAAATGGCATTGGCGGGACAGCAAATGTTTGCTTGTTTTTGGCGGGTTCTTTTTGCTGGATTTGGCTTTCTTTGGAGCCAATATTTTGAAAGTCAAAGACGGGGGTTGGGTTCCGCTTTTGATTGGTACAATTATTTATATCTTGATGATCACTTGGCAAAAGGGGCGGAAGGTTCTTTATCAACGCCTTAAAGAAAGGTCCATTTCAACGGAAGTTTTTTGCCAAAGACTTTTGCAGAAGCCTCCGTTGCGTATCTCAGGAACCGCCATCTACATGGCCGGTGATCCCTGGGGTGTGCCGGTGCCCTTGCTTCATAACATTAAACACAATAAAGTTCTGCACGAGCGCGTCGCTATCTTGACTATCATCACTAAAGAGTTTCCCTCGATCTCGAAATCTTCGCGGGTTGAGATTCAGGAAATTATTCCTAACTTTTACCGCATTCTGGTTTATTACGGATTTATGGAAACTCCGAAAATGAAACATATCCTTGAAGCCTGTCGGCAGAATAACATTCACTTTAATGTGAACGAAACCACTTTCGTCTTGGGACGAGAAACCATTTTGCCAAGCAATGATCCTTCGCTTTCGTTGTGGCAGGAAAAATTATTTGCCTTTATGTCAAGAAATGCTCAGCGGCCGACGGCCTTCTTTAAAATTCCACCAAACCAAGTGATCGAAGTGGGCATCCAAATCGAAGTTTAAACATCAACTTGTTTATGATGTCAATCTTCTTTGAACATCGAGAGGATTTCGTGACGTTGTTTCATCCCGTCTTGAAAACCGATATCGATCAACTGAGTGCAGAAGTCGGGATCAAATAATAAGTAACTGATGATCTCGTTGGCCTCTTCCAGAGTTCCTAAGCCTTTAATAAAGTAGCGTATCATCCGCGGCAAACGGTGAGCCTTCGCTGAAGCTAATTCACCAATGTCGACGGAAGGTGAGACCGAAACATAATCGATTGTTTTGTAATTAATGGAGGTCGTCAGATCATGGGGCACACTGCGAACAAATTCATTAACCCGTTCGAGCCTTTCAATATCAAGCTCAACGCCATCCAATAAAACAGCATTCAGCAAAACGTTAAGCACCCGAGCCACGCTGGGCGCTCGTGTTAATGACTGTCCACGCTCGGTTGCCACTGTTGTTAAGCTTCGGACTCCAACGACGATGAGCTTCTGACATCCTAAATAAATGCTAGGTCCACAGGGGTGAGTGTTCCGCAAACAGCCATCACCGTAATATTTTGAATTCACTTTAACTGGAGGAAAGAGCAAAGGGATCGCCGAAGAAGCCATAATATGTTCGGTCGAAATTTTTGCGGGCTCGGAAAATCTTCGCGCCTTCTTCCAGCCTTTTTCCAAATGAGATTGGATAAAGGTGATTGCGGAAGAGTCTCGGTAATCAATGGCGGTAATGGCCAAGGCTTTAAAATGACCCTCATCCAGATTGGTTTGAATTTTGTCGTAAGCGATATTGTTTTTCAGCAAAGTCGTTAGCGGTGTCGTGTCTAAGAGCGCGCGACCGGGGGTCGAGCCCGAGAGTCCACCCAAGGACAATTCGCTCATCCATTTTAAACCTAATTTTCCAAGACGAAAGGGATCAGTGTAAAAAACTTGATCTGCCGTGATCTGACTCCAAAGATCGGCCAGGCGCTTTGCTGCTGAATGAAAATCTTGAGCCTGTGAAGCTAATAAGGCCGCGTTGATCGCTCCGGCGCTGACGCCGGTGTAGACATCGAAGGAACGCTCAATTTTTTCTTCGGCCAGAATTTGTGAAATGGCGCTCAGCACGCCAACTTGGTAAGCGCCGCGGGCGCCACCACCAGAGAGCACGAGTCCTATTTGTGATTTAGGCGTTTTCAGAATTGACCTCGGTTTGCACTTTCTTCACTATAGTTTAAATGGAGATCTTATGAAATCACAATTTCTTTTTTCAGCCTTGGTCTTGGTTTTTGTTACGATAACTTCTTGCTCGCAAGAACCAAAAAAAGAAGATGCTATCGTGCAAATTGATCCTGCAAAACCCGGCAGTACAAACTGGAAAACGCAGATGAAATCTTTAGAATCCGCGCTGAACGAACTTTATCCCCTGGCTTTCGACGCCAGAAAATTCAGCGCTCCTGAAAATGAACAAAAGATTCAAAAGAGCTTAACCCAGCTCCGAGATTTAGCCCGGGATGTAAACCACAGTCCCATGACCCAGATGTCGGATCCCAGCTTGCAATTCATTTCGATTGATTTTAAAGAGCAAATGGATTTAACCTGGTCTAGTTTTGTTGACAAAAAAAAGGAATTTGCTCGTTTCAATGTGCTTCATCTTTCCTCGTACTGCATCGAATGTCATACGCGAAATTCTAATGGCCCTTCCTTCGGTTACGAAAAGTTATCCCAACAGTTGCAAACCTTAAGTGTTCTCGAGCGGGCCGAGTATCTGACGGCAGTGCGAAGATTTGATGAAGCCTTGAGTTTGTACAATGAATACTTCAAAGACTCCAAAAATTCTTACAATGATTTTTTTAAAGGCGAAAAGGCAGCTCAAGAGGCCTTAAGCATCACGATACGCTTTCAAAAAAATAAAGAGAATACTGAAAAGTTAATCAAATCCATGCAAAGCGCGAAGAATCTACCACTGTACTTGAAGCGATCTTTAGATTTGTGGATGAAAGATTTAGAAAGTTGGAAAAAAGAAAAAAAGGCCAATTTGAATCCAACAGTGATTCGTAAGCGACTTGATCAAGCCAATGTTCGTCGCTTCGAAGGCGGGGGCCTTGCTAGTGAAGTGCTTGTCCTGCGCAGTCTGAGTGACTTGCACGAATTGTTATTGAAACCCTTGAAGCCCAATGAAATGAGCGAGGTTCTGTATTTATTAGGTCTGGCTTATTCGCAAACAGAAAACAGTTTATTTCTGAGTCTTGATGAAAAATACTTCGAAACTTGCATTCGGCGTCATCCTCAAAGTCCTTGGGCTAAAAAATGCTTCGAAAAACTGGAAGAGAATTTAGCCATGGAATATTCGGGCAGTGCTGGTGTTTTTATCCCTGTTGAAGTTAAAAAGCGTCTTGAAGATCTTAGAAAGATCGGGAATTTTTAGCTTAAGCTCGATGTTAAAAAAAATTGCAGATGCAGCCCTAAAACGTCAATTCCTGTCCTAGTCTTGTTCTGAAGCACTAATATGAAATCTCATTTCGAGATTCACCAGGGATTTCTGCGTCTTGCAAAGTCCACAAATTAAAAAGTTGGTGTGCATCTTGGACTACCTCTTTGTAAGAGGTGATTTATGAAAAAATTCTTTTTATTACAAATCGTCATGTTGATGATCGCAGGTCCCGCCTTCTCTGCAACTTATATGATGGTTACGCCCGAGGAACTGGATTTACAAATCCCATCCCATGCGGTGATGTGGCAAGAAAAGGAAAAAAAGAATATTAAGACTGAAGCCTTTTTTAGCTGCGATGAAAATTCAGCGAAGCTCAGCACCATCCACCTTGATCACTTTTTTCCCAATGTTGATTCCTGCGAAAAAATGCAAATCATGTTAAGACTGGCTACACCGCAGTGTCCGCTTCAGGTGACAACGGATAAATTCACAGAGAAGATCACTTCCTTTCGTTTAGAGTGTGATCGTCTTAAATTATAGTTTGCATTTTCAAGCGGCCAACAGTTAGTCTCGACCTATGAACACTATTCTTGATTATTTTTTACACCTGGATGTCCATTTGGCCGAGCTAACTCTTTCCTACGGCCCATGGATTTATTTAATTTTATTTTTAATTATATTTTGCGAAACGGGCTTGGTGGTGACGCCTTTTCTTCCCGGAGATTCTTTGCTCTTCGCTGTTGGGGCTTTAGCCAGTATTCCAACTTCGGGCATTGATGTGACGAGCATTTGGATTCTTTTAATTCTTGCCGCAGTCATCGGTGATAATGTGAATTATCAAATCGGGAAGTTCATAGGACCGAAGATTTTTAGTCGTCCAAAGTCTCTTTTTTTAAATCCTGAACATCTTCAAAGAACTCAAAATTATTATCAGACCTATGGAGCAAGAACCGTGATTTTTGCACGCTTTATGCCGATCTTTCGCACCTTTGCGCCCTTTGTCGCAGGGGTTGGGCGAATGTCTCTTAAAAAATACATTCTGTTCAGTCTTTTTGGCTCGTTCCTGTGGATGACTAGCTTCATAGGGGCGGGATACTTTTTCGGTAATATTCCTCAGGTTAAACGTAATTTTCACCTGGTGATTGTTGCTGTTATCCTTATTTCCTTCCTGCCGGTGCTAAGAATGGCACTTCGTAAGCAGCCTAAACCTCAGGTTTAATTAAAGCTCTCCTGAAGCTGCGTAAGAATTCAAGGGCGCGGTCTTTTCCGACTTAACGATTGAATTCCAATTTATTTAGTGCAATAAAGGCGCGGTCTTACAACGAAAAACTCAAGGAGAGTCCCCGTGAAAATTTCAAGTTTATTAGCGATAGCCGCAGCCACTTTGCTTTTGCAAGGAAATGCTTTGGCTCAAGAAGAAAGCCAATCATCCAACGAATCCACCATCAATCAATCTGAAGTGAAGCCAGCCCAATCAGAAAGAAAAGATATCGACGATGAAATCACTAATAAAAAATTGCGCGCCGAACTGGGATCAAAATCAAAATGGAGTATTCGTACAGCGCTTTCTTATTCAGGTGGATCTGTTGAAAGACCTATGGATAAAGTTAGACCAAATTACCGCGATTCAGCTGCTACAGAGGTCGATGTGAGAAGTGTTGCCAGCGTTGCTTTGAAATATCGCGTAACTGATCGTGACAGCATTGGCTTAGGCACAGGTCTTAAAGTTAAGAAACCTTTTCATGGCAGTATGGAAGACGCAACTTCAAGAAGCCGAAATTTTTCAGTATCAAACCCCTACATTGATTACACTCGTCCTTACCGCGTGAATGATATCCAAATGTACACCACAGCTATTCTGACAGGCTACACAAGTGCTTTTGACGTCGATGTTGTAGGCGGTCGTGGTGATGTGACTTTGGTTCAAGTGATGATGAAAGAATTTGGCAAACTTTCAGCGGGTTTAACTTTGCAAGCAACTGGCTTTGTTTATTCGGACAGCGAACAAACTTACCTCGACAGAGGCGTTAGATCTCCACGTCCCGATGTAATGTTGGGTGCTTTTCCTGTGGCTGAATACTCTTTCACCGATCGTTTATCAGCACGAACTGTATTTGGTTACTTTAGCTATGATAAATTAAGAACATCTCCGAATTTCGAAGCTGGAGTTCCATATCAATCTCTCGGCCTGGGAGTCAGCATCACTCGTGATGTTTATCTCTATCCCAACGTTCAGTTTGTTCCAAATGACATTCGCGCGGAGAGAACTAACGTTGCTCTTTCGGCGAATATCAATATTCTGTAATTTAGAAAATATTTAAATTCTTAAAAGGCCCGCGTTTTCACGCAGGCCTTGTTATTTTTAAGTATCCTTAAGGTGAAGCGATTTCCACTGCCACCCTGGCGGTAAAGCCTGTTCCTAATTCTCACTTGAATTTTTGTTAGCAACCTTGCGCGCGACTCTCTCGCCGTGGGGGAGTAGGGGAAGCGGATCCACGGGGCCTTTGTTGCGACGAATTTCAAAGTGCAAATGCACGCCGGTCGAGCGTCCTGTGCGGCCCATCAGGCCGATGGTTTCGCCTTGGCGAACCATTTGTCCTTCACGCACGCTGATTTTATCTAAATGCCCGTAGATGGTGGCCCAGCCGTAGCCAGACTCTAGCAAAATCATTTTTCCAAAGCCTTTGAAATCACGGCCAGCGTAAATCACCATGCCATCGTGGGAAGCTAAAATCTTTGTTCCTTTAGGCGCGGCCAGATCAATCCCTAAATGAGGACGACGTTTCTTGGGAAGAAATCCTCGGGTCAAGCGGGCTTCATTCACCGGCCAATCAAAAGCAAAACCTTTTGAAGAATTGGTCGAGCTCTCCTTAGTAAATGAGGGGATGCTCGCGTCTTCCTCTTCAGGGGCCGCAGTTCCAATCGTGGAACTGTTCGAAGCGCAGGCGGAGATGATCAAAGCAAAAAGCGAAAGCAAAATCAGATTTTTTTTCTGCATATTTTCATTCCTTTCCATAGAATTATTTTGAAGGACAAAGTCCCAATTAAATACTCGCCCCAGGTCGAGTTTTCCTTCAGGGCGAAATGAAGTCTAATACAGTGGAAAATTTTGTCCCAAAGTTTTGACTTCGGCCTTGATTTTTATTCTGAGTGTTTCATCTTCGGGATTTTTTAAAATTTTTCCGATCCATCCGGCGATGACTTTCATTTCCGAAGCTTTCATCCCTCGTGTCGTTAATGCCGGAGTTCCGATGCGAATCCCGCTGGTCACGAAAGGCGAGCGTTTCTCATTGGGGACAGTATTTTTATTTACCGTGATACCGGCTTCATCCAAAATAGTTTCTGCCATTTTTCCCGTAACCTCAGATTGACTGAGATCCATCAACAACAGGTGATTGTCAGTTCCGCCAGTGACCAAACTGAAACCTTGAGATAAAAGTTCTTCAGCAAGAACTTTTGCGTTTTGCACAACATGCTCAATGTAATTTTTAAAATCAGGCTGAAGCGCTTCACGAAAAGCCACAGCCTTTCCCGCGATCACATGCTCTAAGGGCCCACCTTGAATGCCAGGAAAAATGCGCGAGTTCATTAACTTCGCTCGCTCTTCAGAATTCGTCAGAATCAAACCACCGCGTGGGCCACGCAAAGTTTTATGAGTGGTGCTTGTCACAAAGTCAGCTACAGGAAAAGGAGAAGGGTGATGCCCTGTCGCCACCAATCCTGCAAAGTGAGCCATGTCGACCATCAGCACAGCGCCAACTTCGGTGGCGATTTCTTTAAATTTATTAAAATCTAAAAAACGGGGATAAGCGCTGTAGCCAGCAATAATCAATTTGGGTTTAACTTCCTGAGCTGTTTTTCGAATGATGTCGTAATTTAAGCGGCCTGTTTCAGGATCAAGCTTATAGGAAGCAGCTTTGTAAATCAGACCGCTCATATTGACCGGAGAACCATGGGTCAAATGCCCCCCATGAGAAAGATCCATTCCCAGCAAAGTATCACCAGGTTGCAAGCAGGCCATGAAAACAGCTTGATTGGCTTGCGACCCACTGTGAGGTTGGACATTGGCAAACTGACATTGAAATAATTTTTTGGCTCGCTCGATAGCTAAAGATTCAGACTCATCAACGTTATGGCAGCCACCGTAATAGCGTTTACCAGGATAGCCTTCAGCGTATTTATTAGTTAAGACCGAGCCCTGAGCTTCCATCACCGCTTTTGAAGTGTAATTTTCAGAAGCGATCATCTCTAAACCTTCTCGTTGTCGGGCCTCTTCGTGTTGAATAATTTGAGCAATTTCAGGATCAGTTTCAGCCAGTGGCAAAGATAATGAATTTTTCAAAACGGAATTCCTATCTAGAGCCTATATTAAATTTAAAATTAAGGTCGCCGCAGCGAAGGCAACAAAGGATAGGCTCCTAAAATATTCGTATTTAGATAGAATTATGAGTGGCTTTATTGATTTTAGCAACCCTTTGACTGTGGCGTCCTTGGGAAAATGCTGTTTTTTGGAAAATATCAAAGCAGGCAAAGGCTTCTTGCGGCGAGATAAAACGCCCCGGAAGACAAAGCACATTGGCATCATTATGTTCGCGTGAAAGTTGAGCAATCTCACGATTCCACACCAGAGCAGCGCGAATATGAGAATACTTGTTCGCTCGCATCGCCATCCCTTGTCCTGAACCACAAACAAGCACACCAAAATTCGTCGCTGACCAGGGCTCAGTAACTTTTTTGCAAACCAAATCCGCAAAATCAGGAAAGTCGGTCGAGTCACTGTTGTAAGTGCCTAAATCTTCCCAAGGTAAGGAAGGATAATTTTTCATCAGTTCTTTTTTTAATTCGATGCCAGCGTGATCAGATCCAATGTAAATCATAAGCTAACTCAACTTTGAAAAGATAAGAGAGCCATTCGTCCCGCCGAAACCAAAACTGTTATTCAACACGTGATTGATTTTTCCCGTGCGAGCTTCGTTGGGAACATAATCCAGATCGCAGTCTTCACTGGGATTATTGAGATTGATTGTTGGTGGGACAATTTGGTCACGGATACTCAAAATACAGAACACACTTTCCAAGGCTCCAGCAGCGCCTAGTAAATGTCCCGTCATTGATTTTGTTCCCGAGATCCAAACTTTTTTTGCAGCCTCACCAAAAACTTTTTTCACCGCTAAACTTTCAAGACCATCCCCAATCGGAGTCGAAGTGGCGTGAGCATTGATATGATTAATATCTGCCGGCGATAATCCCGCATCTTTAAGAGCCAAAAGCATAGCTCGCTGCCCCCCTTCATGCTCGGGAGCAGGGGCCGTGAAGTGATTCGCATCCGACGAAGCACCATAACCCGTGAGTTCACACAAAATTGGTGCTCCACGCTTTTCAGCATGCTCGAGAGATTCTAAGCAAAGAATTCCGCAGCCTTCACCCAGAACAAAACCATCGCGGTCTTTATCCCAAGGACGGCTTGCCGTTTCCGGAGAATCATTGCGAGTGGAAAGTGCTTTCATCGCCGCAAATCCAGCAATGGCCATCGGGCACACCGTGGCTTCAGAACCTCCGGTGATCATCACATCACAGATTCCACTGCGAATGTAATTGTAAGCTTCACCAATAGAGTGAACTGCCGACGCACAAGCGGAAGTGATCGAGTAGTTAGGACCTTTAGCTCCAATGGCAATGCTCACCTGGCCCGCAGCTAAATTTGTGATCACCGCAGGAATAAAGAAAGGACTGACTCGGCCGGGTCCTCTTTCTTTTAATTTTGAATATTGCTCTTCAATAACGGGGAGACCACCCATACCAACACCGATGATTACACCAACTTTTGGCGCAAGGTCTTCCGATATTTTCAGCTGAGCCATTTCCATGGCCATCTTGGTTCCAGCCAAAGCGTAATGGATAAAGGTATCCATTTTCTTCTGCTCTTTTTTCTCGATCCACGAGTCAGGAGTAAAACCCTGAATTTCTCCCGCAAAAGTGACGTCGTAGCCTGCAGTATCAAACTTCGTAATTTTTTTGATACCACTTTGGCCACGCAAAGCATTTTTCCAAGTCTCTTCGCTGTTCAGTCCCAAGGGACTGATAGCGCTGACACCAGTAACGACGACTCTTTTATTAGGGCGAGGACTTCGCTCAAATCGAGAGTTCATAAAATTTACGCTTTGCCTTTTTTCTCGAGGTAAGTCGCAACGTCTTGAACCGTTTTTAACTTCTCGGCATCTTCATCAGGAATTTCGAGATCGAACTCTTCTTCCATCGCCATAACAAGCTCAACGATGTCCAAGCTATCTGCGCCAAGATCGTCGATGAATGAAGCTTCTGCTTTAACTTTCTCGGGATCAACGCCCAATTGCTCGACGATGATATCTTTAACTTTTGGGTGAATAGACATTTTTTCCTCCTGGTTTCCGGTTTCTGTTTTCATTATAAAATTATTCCATATACATTCCACCATTCACACTGAGAGTGTGACCGGTGATGTAACTTGACTCTTCACTCAGTAAAAAACGAACAGCCGAGGCAACCTCTTTGCTTTCGCCGATGCGATTCATCGGGATCTGAGCAAGAATTTTTTCTTTGGTTTCTGGTTGTAAAATTCCTGTCATTTCTGTTTCGATAAATCCTGGAGCCACACAGTTAACACGAACTCCTCGTGACGCCAATTCCAGCGCGATGGATTTCGAAAAACCGACCGTGCCAGCTTTACTAGCGGCATAATTCGCTTGGCCCGCGTTTCCAGTTTGTCCAATGACAGAAGTGATATTCACGATGGAACCTTTGCGAGCCTTCATCATGGGCTTAGCAACAGCTTTAGTAACCAGGAATGTTCCACGCAAATTGGTGTTTATGACTTGATCAAAATCGTCCGTCTTCATGCGAACCAAAAGTTGATCCTTCGTGATGCCCGCGTTGTTAACAAGGCCATCAACTTCACCAAACTTTTCGAAAATTTCACCCATGGCTTTTTCAATCGAGGCTTCATCGCTGATATTCATTTGTAAAAAGATATGGCCGCTTCCGGGTAAAGAACGAGCCACTTCAGCAGCAGCTTCTTCTTTCGAAGAATAAGTAAAGGCCACTTGAGCGCCGCTTTCGGCAAGGTGTTGAACAATGCGGGCACCAATGCCGCGACTGCCACCTGTAACAATAATTTTTTTTCCACTCAGTGAACTCAAATTTTATCCTTTATCAAAAGCTTGGTGAATATTGATGAAAACGGAATGGCCATCAACATTTTTCAATGACCCATTGCCTTCAAGTCACCAGTTAAACTTTTTAAATCATCAAGAGAACTTAAGCTATAAACTTTAAAACCTTCATCAATCTTTTTGAGCAATCCCTTAAGAACCGTGCCATGACCGCATTCAATCATTGTCGTTAAATTTTTTAACTTCATGGTTTCGATACTTTGAGTCCACAGCACCGGCGCTGACACCTGCCGAATTAAGTTTTCACGCAAAGAATCGGCTTTCGAGACAGGCTGTGCAGTGAAGTTTTGGTAAATAGGAAATTTGGAGTCCTTAAAAGTCATCGAAGTTAAAACATCACGCATAACGTCTTCAGCGGGTTTCATCAACGAACAGTGAAAAGGAGCTGAAACATTCAAAGGAATTAATTTGGCTCTTTTCGGAGAACCAGGAACAGACTCGGCTTTAAAATTTGTTTTTAACCAATCAATCGCTTTTTGCGATCCACTGATAACGACTTGACCAGGACTATTAAAATTAGCTGGGCTTAAAGGCTTAATGCCAGATTCTTTTTCAACCCATTCGCACATCCAACGAACTTGAATATCATCAAGTCCTAGGCATGCGACCATTCCACCTTCACCGCGGGGAACTGCCGACTGCATGGCTTGACCTCGGCGACGAACGGCTTTCATAGCCTCGGAAAAATGGATGGATTCCGCAGCAACTAAAGCCGCGTATTCACCAATCGAATGTCCTGCGGCAGCCAAAACGGGAACCGAAGTTTCTTGGCGAAGAACTCGCTGTGCAGCTGTCGAAACACAAAGTAGAGCTGGCTGAGTATTTTCAGTCAGAGCCAAATCCGAATCGGCAGAATCGAAGCAAAGTTTTTTTAGATCCAGGCTGATAGCTTCGCTGGCTTCTTCGAAAGTTTCTTTAGCGATTTTAAAATCACTGTATAAAAACTTTCCCATTCCGGAAGCTTGACTGCCTTGCCCTGGAAAAAGAAGAGAAACCATTAAAACCTCAACAGGACGCTGCCCGAAGTGAGACCAGCGCCAAAGGCAGCCAGCAAAATCAGCTGACCACGTTGAATTTTTTTCTCTTGAACAGCAAGATCGAAGGCGACGGGAATTGAAGCTGCTGAAGTGTTTCCGGTTTCTTGCAAACTGAAGATCACTTTCTCTTTTGGAAATTCAAAATATTCAGCAACACTTTCAAGAATGCGAACATTGGCTTGATGAGGAACTAACCAATCCACTTCATGAGATTTGACATTATTCGCAGCTAAAGCTTCATGACAACATTGAGTTAGTGTTCGAACGGCATTTTTAAAGATCTCTCGACCTTTCATTTTCACGTAGTGATTTCCTGAATCCAGAACTTCTTGTGAAAACGGCATACGAGAGCCACCACCAGGAAGAACAAAAAGATCACCCAGGCCGCCATCGGCATGAAGGTGAGAGCTCATGATGGTGTTAGGATCATTGGCTTCGGCGCGACTGACAATCCATGCACCAGCAGCGTCGCCAAACAGAATGCAAGTTTCACGGTCTTTGTAATTCACTAATCGATGAAGAACTTCGCCACCCACAACCAGAATATTTTTATACATTCCCGTGCGAATGAACTGATCAGCAACCGAAAGCCCATAAACAAATCCCGAGCAAGCGGCTGAAAGATCGAAGGCCATAATGTGTCTTGCGCCTAAACGATGCTGAAGCACGCAGGCGGTTGAAGGCATCACTTGATCACCGCTCACGGTAGAAACAATGATCAGATCTAAATCTTGAGCGGTAAGGCCCGCATCTTTTAAGGCTTTTATTGAGGCTTCATAACAAAGATCCGAACAGGCTTCATGAGGAGCAGCTTTATGACGGCGCTCAATGCCTGTGCGTTCAATAATCCACTGATTGTTGGTTTCAACCATTTTTTCGATGTCAAAATTCGTAATGACACCTTCGGGAAGGTAAGAACCTGTTCCTGCAACACGTGATCGGTAAATGCCCGACATGGTATTCCTTGTAGCGGTCATAAACAGTAATTAATTAACTGTTCGTAGCGCTAATTTGTTTGCCTTTGTAATAGTAGGCACCGTCAGCACCTTTGTGGGCGCGGTGAGGGCGAACTAATTCACCTGATTTTTTGTCGATCGCCATTGATGGAGCTTCAAGTCCATCATGAGAGCGGCGCATGTTACGACGTGAGCGTGACGTTTTCTTCTTTGGAGTTGGCATGTTAACCTCGTTAAATGTAGATCCAGCAAATTGTTACAAAATCGGTAAAAAATCAACCTCTTATTGGAGTTTGATATTCTTCAAAACAGCAAAAGGGTTTGGTTTATCTTCTTTGGGCAGCTGATCCTCGTAACTGAACTGCTTTTCGTGCACAGGAATTTTGCATTCAATGCAATTTCCCTTGGCGTCCTCGATGGGAGCGGGATTAAAGGGCACCGCCAAAGCTATAACTTCGTGGATGTATTCGCCGATATCGAACATAAAATTGCTTGGATATTCGGCAACGGTGGGACCCACTTCAATGGATTCAGAGATGTGATTGACACGAGCGTACTTTCCATTTCGATCCTGAGGTTGTTCGGGAATCAAAATAGAGTGAAATTTTTCCACGATATCAAATTTGAACTCGATTCCACATCGAGAGCACTGCTCTTTCGAAGCAGCCTTGAGGTTCCCAGTCAGTTCAAAATCACGGCTGTTCATAGGTCGAACGTGAAACTCAACTTGATAGGGATTGTTGTCGATCAAGTCACTTATAACAGCATCAAGTTCTTTGGTTTTTCGGTTCCAATGATAGTCGCGACCATTTTCGGGAATGTCTGATAAATTGATTTTCATAAAAACTCCGGCAAAGTCCTGTGATAGACGTATTGATTCACAGAGTCAATACGTGTTCGCTGTCCTTATATTCTCATGAAAAATCTACTTTTGCAGAAGATAACTCTCAGCAGGAAGTTTGTTTTTGATTAATCCTAATTCAAACAATTGGTCCTGAAGAGTTTTCCACCGTTCGAGCTTCATTTCGCCCAGTGTCTCGCCCGGAAGATCAATAAGCTTTTTCTGACGATCCGACGATTTTTGTAAAACGCTTTGGTCCATGACTTTATTCAGTGAGGCCAAATGTTTATTCGTTGAAGCTGGTGAATTTAAATAGGCCTTCCAACCGGATTGAACGGCCTTCTTCATATTTTGAACTTCCTGCGGAGAAGTTTTAAGTCGCGATTGCTGTGTCGCTAGAACGGTGGTGTAGGGATTAAAACCAGACTCGGCGACAAGAAATGTTTTAATTTTCAGACCCGCCTTTTCGGCCAAGAGATCTTCCGAGTTAATGAAACCTTGCTGAGAATATTTTTTGTCGGCTTGGAAATTTCCAACTCCTCCCAGGTAGGGGACAAATGCAACTTTAATAGGAGCATAGAGCTTCGTTAAAAATTGAACATAGGAAAGTCCCTGTTGCAAAGCCAAACGTCCCTCACTTTGAAAAACATCCTTTAAATTTTTAAAATTTCTTTCCGCATGGGTCATGATCATCTGGGGATTTGTTTTGTAAACGGTATAAATTGCAACGAGAGGGGATTTGGGGTTTTTCTCGTTGGCCACAATCAATTCTTCAGCACTGATGATGCCGTAATCAATTTGGTTGTGCACCAGCATTTGCACGGTTGGAGTTCCCGAACCACCTTCAATGATTTCCACTTGTAAATTTTCTTTTGAAAAATGCCCTTGTTGTTGAGCTTCATAAAATCCCCCGAACTGGGGTTCAGCTTTCCAGTTGAGTCCTAACTTTAAACTGACTGACTTTGGTAAATTTTCTTGAGCAAATACAAACGAAGAAGGAAGGGTCAGCGCTAAAATTAAAAATTTTACTTTTTTTAAAAACATAAATCTAATCCTTTAAATAAAATCCGTAGTGAAAAATTTTTCTGATAAAATAGTTGAGGAGTTGAAGGCCGCCAACTAATAAAAGACCAAGCACGGAAAGCAAGAGCAAACAGACAAAGACCATATCAATTCTTTGTTGAGTTCGAGCCGAGTCGATCAAAGCGCCTAGGCCGCCTCCGGCAACAAACTCTCCGGCAATGGCACCGATAACAGCCAAACCGCAAGCGACTTTCAGGCCCACGTACAAAGAGTCGTAGGCCGATGGCCAACGCAGTTTCCACAATTCTTGCCAAGGGCTTGCTTGATAAATGCGAAACAAATCCAGCTTAGTTGCGGAAACACTTTCCAGTCCAATCAGGGTGTTCGCAATTACTGGAAAAATCGCCACAATGAGGGACGAAGCCACCACTGTCGGCGGACCGAAGCCAAAATAAATAACCAGCAAAGGGGCAATGGCGATAATGGGTACGGTTTGAAAAAATATGGCAAAGGGCAGTATGGCGCGACGAAGGATCTCTGATAAGGAAAAGATCAGTGCTAATCCAACTCCTAAAACCGCACTAGATCCCCAACCTAAGAGAACACAACCTGCGGTGCGAAGAAAAGCCTGATAAAACTCAGGAAAAGACTCGAGAAAGGTCGAAAGTAAGGTTGAAGGTGGAGGTAAAAGTTGAGGAGAGACGAAACCCCAACGGTTTAAAACTTCGAGAAGCAAAAAGACAAGGACAAAAGCTATTGCCGGGGGAGCAAAACGTCTGAGAAAGTGCGTAATCTTAGATTTCATAAACTGAATCCTGTTTAGCAGACTTCATCATTCGACTAAGTTCTGTAACATAAGCATTGTATGCAAAGCCTGTTCTGATTTCATCTTTTCTTTCAGCACCTAAATCAATTACTTTTTCTCCAACCGAACAGCCTTCGCGAGCAGAAAAAACCTGAATGCGATCGCTCAGATAAACTGCTTCTGTGATCGAATGAGTGACGAAAACAATGGTTTTATTTTTGATTTTTTTTAATTTAATCAGCTGGTTTTGCATTTCGAAGCGGGTGGTTTCGTCCAACGACGAGAAGGGTTCATCCATCAATAATAAATCAGGATCAGTGATCAAGGCTCTTGCGATGGAGACACGCATTTTCATTCCGCCCGAAAGCTGATGGGGATAAAGTTTCTTAAATTTTTCCAGCTGCACCAAGGTAAGAACAGAATGAACGTGATCAGCATCCAGATTTTTTTTCTTAAGCTCTAAAGGCAGCAAAACATTTTCTTCGACATTGCGCCAGGGAAGAAGTTCGGACTCTTGGAACACATAGGAAAGATTTAAATTCGAATTTTGTGGACCAAGCCATTCACCCCGAGTTGGAGTTTCGAGCCGCGATAAAATTCGCAGCAGCGTGGATTTCCCGCAGCCTGATGGGCCCAGAATCGTTAAGAACTCACCGGGCTTTATTTCCAAATTCACATTTTTAAGAACAGCGTGGGACTGAAATTGTTTGTCGACTCCACGGAGTGAAATCACGGACGAATCCAGTCGTAGTTAAAACTGATTGAAATGCGTTCTTCAGCTGAAGAATTCATCGGCACTTCGTGTTTCATCCAACTTTCAAAAAGCACCACTTCACCCGAGTTAGGTTTTAACTCGACAAAATGACGATTCTGCAAGCGCGCTTCTTTCTTTCGAGGAGGCGAAGCCATAAACTGAGCCAAGCGAGGATCTTCGAATTTTATCCCGCTCGCATTTTTGGGTGTCTTTATGTAAAAACTTCCACTGACAACACTAAGGGGATGAAGGTGCATGCTGTGCACGACTCCTTTGGGCATGACATTAACCCAGCAGCTCGTCATTTGTAATTCTTTAGGCTTAATCTCCATATCCAAATCTTTTATGAAAATCCGAACGTGTCGATCAATTTCAGTTTTTAATTTTTCGAAGGTCGATGACAGCTGGTGAAGTTGATCCAAAGATCCGTAAGAAGTGTAGCCGCCGGGATAATTTTTTTTTGACCAAATTTCTCCTTCTTGGTCGGAGCGACGAATTTGCCGGGTTTCGATAAGGAGTTCTGAAATTAAAGACGAAGGCTTTTGGTTCAGGCGCGCCTGATAAACAAGACTGGGAAAAAGGATGTGCTTCATTCGTTGAATTTACTCTTTCCCGTGAGGTCGAGCAAGCGCAAGCTGAGGGATTTGGCCGAATTCAAGAATCCGAAGTGATATCAAAAGGATGTCTCAAATTGAGAACCCGATTCCCTAAAGCGTCCCCTGTCAAAAAATTAGGCAAATTTTGAACTCCAAAATCAATCTGTTGGTCGTCTTGCTGGTTGATCGATTGCTCTAGATCAGTGCAGGAGGATTTATGAAAACAAAAATTTTCGCCCTGGCTTTGGTTCTTTTCGGAAGCTCTTTATCATGGGCTAAGGTTTCTGATTTTAACAATCTGATCAGTGAGAACATTAAGGCTCAGGACAATCTTCACCGCGATGTTAAAGGCAGTGTGAACTTGGTTAAGCAAGAACTTCGTGCCAAAGCTGCCGAAGGTAAAATCACCGTGGTCGAGACGGGTGGAACTTACTACAATTCTCCTTCGCGAAAAATGAAATTTGGTAAAGAAGTAAAACACTACCGTCCTTCAAACCAAAAACAAATGGATCGCATCGCTACAGAATTTTCTGAAGCCGAGCAGGATTTTTAATTTTATGAAAAAGCTGATGTTGTTTTTACTTTTAACAGTTCAAACTCAGGCTTTCGCTTTGAGTGGGAAAGCTTCCACGAGTAACAACAATTTGCTTCAGAAAGCCAGTTTATCTCTGTTGCAATCAACTCAAGATGTGCGCTTATTGAGTGAACGCCACTTGGATAGGGTGGTCGAGGTGAAACCGGAGCTTCCTCAGTTGTCTTGCGCTGATGTGAAGGATACTCTTTCTCAGTTTTCAGCTCGCAGGGCTGCCTTAAAAAATGATTTTGAAAATGCATCGTCCAAGTACGATTCCCAGTTCGTTAAATCCTTTAATGTAAAATTAAAAAGCTTGGATTACCTTACAGAAAGATCCTTAAATAAATGCGCCGACCCTGAAGTCGGGTGGCTTTTAGATCTTTTACGCAACGAGCTTATGTCGACCGGATTTTTAATCCAAACCTATCAAAGCAGCCAGTCCATCTGAACTCGACGTTCAGCGAGTTTCCTTTTCTTTCGGCAAAAGGTGACCCCACTTAAGCGTTGCGGGAATTTCCCATTAGTAGTTTAATTGAATCACATGGAAAATGAACGCCCTCAAATTGTTCCTTTTAAAACGATCAACACGGTTGAAAAATTTCGTGGCAAGACTAGCTTGCGATCTTCCTATGAAGATCAGGTCGAGCTGATTAAAGTACAAATTGGCGATTTGGAAAAAGTACGAATGGATTTGGGCCTGTCTCAACGCCAGATATCTCGACTGCTGATGATTGATCCTTCCTCGTGGACTCGTTGGACCAAGCATGGAGCTGCGGCACCTCCTCATATATATAGAGCACTTCAGTGGCTGATGATCATTAAAGAAAAACTTCCAGGTCTTTCAGTTATCCCCGCGCAAAATCAATCGAATGCCCATTTGGCTTCCCAGCTCGATGCCCGATTTTTCGAGCAGCAAATGAAAGAAGAAGTGAAGAAACGGGAAGAAGGACTGGATAAAATGCAGCTAACGGTTTTGGAAATGCAGAATCGCATGCAGGGACAAAATCAGTTGATCAAGACATTAATTTTCGCGGTATTGCTGTTGATTGGTGTGATTATCGGTCGCTTAGTTAAAGCTCTATTTATTCCTTCGATTTAAAACAAAAAAAACGCCCAGTTTATCTAGGCGTTTTTGATTTCCGAATTATTTTTTTCCGAGACTTACTTTGGGGGCCCCCTTTCGGGCACATCTGTTAATTCCAGCAGCTGAGGTCTTCGGATGTCTCTAACCACGTATCCTCCTAGTAATTGATCTGCAAGAGTTTCGAACCTCTTAACGCCAGCCCTGATATTCAGATAGCGGCGGCAGATACTAGACCATCGGCCTTAATCGGGGAAGCTTGAGAGTGAAAAGCCGTTTATTATCGCGACTCAATTCGAAACAGCTTAAAGCGAGGAAATGTATAGGAATGTTCATTTCAAGAAAAAAAAATTTTCTGCTTGTTCGATATTTCCTCTCGAAAGAGGATTTTTCAGACTTATTTTGCCCTGCATAAGAGCTCGTATTTTGAAAATAGATGGAAGACACTCCGCGAACACTGAATGTTGTTTTATCATTTTCTGGAGGTAAAGGTGGGTCCTTTTGAATTGATTTCCAAACATGGCGAACATGAGCAAGTGCTTTTCTGCCATGATCCTAACGTTGGTCTTAAAGCTATCATTGCTATCCATAACACGGCACTGGGGCCTGCTCTGGGTGGAACTCGCATGTGGAATTACAAAAATGAAGAAGAAGCTTTGATCGATGTTTTGCGTCTTTCAAAAGGAATGACTTACAAAGCCGCAGCTGCAGGTCTTAATTTGGGCGGGGGCAAAGCCGTAATTATTGGGGATTCTAAAACTCAAAAAACAGAAGGCCTTTTCCGCGCCTTTGGACAATTTGTTAACTCATTGAATGGAAAATACATCACTGCGGAAGACGTTGGAACTTGCGAAGGCGATATGGAAAACATCTTTATGGAAACTCCGTGGGTCACGGGAATTCCTAAAGATTTTGGGGGATCGGGTGATCCTTCTCCCTACACGGCTCATGGTGTTTTGATGGGGATAAAAGCGGCAGCTCAAAAAAAATTGGGATCAGACAGTTTGAAAGGAATGAGAATCGCAGTTCAAGGTCTAGGGAACGTCGGTTCTCATTTAGTGAAGTACCTTGTTCAAGATGGAGCAAAACCTATTGTCGCCGACATCGATCAAGACCGAGTAAAGCGGCATGTGGATCAATATAAAATTGAGGCTGTTTCTCCTGATCAAATTCTTTTCCAAGAGTGCGAAATTCTAGCACCCTGTGCTTTAGGCGCGATCATCAACGATCAAACAATTACAAAACTCAAATGCAAAGCCGTTGCGGGTGGAGCCAATAATCAGTTGGCAGAAGCTCGTCACGGAGATCAGCTGAAAGAGCTCGGTATTTTATACGCTCCTGATTACGTTGTTAATGCGGGGGGTTTGATGAATGTCTTTGTCGAACTTGAAGGTTATTCAGGGGATCGTGCCTTTGAAAAAACCCGAAAGGTTTATGATAATGTCTTAAAAGTTTTTGCTCTTGCTGAGCGTGATGGCATTGGAACGCATCGCGCAGCGGATCGACTTGCTGAAGAAAGAATCACAACCATTGGCCGTTTGAAACAGCGACATCAGGGTAAATCCAGTCGGTCTTTCACGACGATGCGAGAAGTTCACAACCGCTAGAGCTTCTTGACTTTCGTCAGCGGCGCTCAAACAATAAGTCCATCGATAGAAGGAGTCAGCTTTGAGCAAGAAAATTGAATTTTCGAAAAAAGATTTAAAAAATCCTGATGCCGTTTTGGCTAACTTAAAACAAGGATTCGAGTGGTCAGCTGCGCACAGCAAAGCTGTGCTGACCTTCTTGGTTTTATTTATTTTTCTGGGGGGAGCTTGGGGTATTTACTCGATGGTTCGCCAACAGACTGATGAGAAACTTCAAGAAAAATTCTATCTCGCAGAAAAAAGTTATTTGGAACTTCGTAAAAAATTAGAAGATGCTCAAAAACCTAAAGTTGATGAGACCAAGAAAGCCAAAGATAAAGCGCCCGCAAAAGTTCCAGATGTTGCGGTCAAACCCAGTGCAAATCCCGATGCTGATTACGCAGATCCGATTAAACAATTTCGCGATTTGACAGAGGCTAGCCCCTCTTCGAAGGCCGGTTTGTTAGCGGCACTTTATTTAAGTGATATCTACCGTCAGTCGAACAAGTTAGAACAAGCGGCCCAAGCCTTAGAGCCTGTCACTAAGGATTCAAAACCAAGTGGTTTACTAGGAGCTTTAGTCTTCAAGACGAAAGGAAACTTACAAGCCGACTTGAATAAATGTCCCGAAGCTATTGAAACTTGGCAAAAGCTGAACCAAACTTCAGAAAGTTTAGCTTTCTTAACTTCGGATGTGAAATTGAAGATGGCACTTTGTCACGAGAAGATGAACCAGCCTGATCAAGCTGAAGCTATCTATAAGGAAATCATCGATCGGGTGAAAAACCCATCTCAACAAGTAAATAAGACCCAAACGACAGCCAATGATCAAACTGTTAGTCGTGAAGCTGAAAAGTTTTTAAGGTTACTTAAAATCAAAAAGGAACAGCGTGGTTCATAAACTCAGTTTAAAAAAATTTCTTTTTTTAGGGCCAGCCTTTTGTTTGCTGGGATCCTGTGCCCACATGGGCGACACAAGTTCTTCCACAAATCGAGTTTTCACAGTGAGGCCGGTTTGGGTTCAACGAACAACAGTGAATGAAAATTTACGCTACCGAAAAATCAATCGCATGACTCCCGTGCTTGTTAATAATCTTATTATTCAAGGCAACGCGATTGATGGCTTATCAGCTTACTCTCGGGAATCAGGCCAGCTTCAGTGGAGAAAAAAAATCCACGAAGGCGTCGAGCCTTCCGTTTACGAATTTAAAGGACGTCTCTACGTCGCTGCGAGCGACGGTTATTTCTATTCGCTGGATGCTAAAACCGGAAATGAAATATGGAGTGCGAGCACCAAGTCTGAAAATTTATCAGAGCCTCTCTTCGACGATCGCCAAGGAACTGTTTACTTTGTTTCAAGCTCCAATGTTGTCTATGCCTACGAAGCTGATTCGGGAAAACAACTGTGGATGCATTCGCGACAAGACACTTCTCAGTTCTCGATTCGCGGCGGAGGTCGTCCCGCTTTAAAGGATGATCGTTTGTTTGTCGGTTTTAGTGACGGGTCGTTGGTGGCATTTAATGCAAAATCGGGGAGTGTGATTTGGGAAAATCATCTCAATAAGAATAAAAAATTTCGCGATCTTGACACTTCTCCTTTGATTGATGGGGATCGACTTTTTATCGCGGGATATGATGACCGTCTTTATTGTCTCTCTTTGCAAAAAGGGGATGTTCTCTGGAGAGTGGAAGCTGGCGGTTACGGTTCGTTCACTGTATTAGGGAATAAAATCTTCTATCCCACCAGCAATGGCGAGCTTTTAGCTTTAAATAAAGACAATGGTGATAAGATCTGGAACTTCAAGTTGGATGAAGGACTTGCGACTCAGGTGAAGGCTTATAAAGGATTGATCGTCTTCGGGGAATCCCAGGGGCGTTTGGTTTTTGTGGATCCAGAAACAGGAAAAAAAGTAAATCACTTTGAACCAGGCCGAGGCATTTTAGCTTCGCCAGCCATTGATGAAACGAACTCTCGAATTTATTTTATTTCCGGAGAAGCTAATTTGTACGCTGTGGACGCGCGCTGGAATTGGGCTTCTTTGAATTCTTATATTCCCTAATCTGTTATTGAAGCGGGGGTTAGAATGAAAATTCTTTTAGTGATTTTGGCGGCTTTTTTAGTTCAAGCTTGTGCGTCCAGGCATTGTCGTCATTTGCGCGATGAAGAAAACGCTCAAAAAGCATCCAGCGCCGGCGGCATAAAAGTACCTACAAGCGAGGAATTGCCTATGGACAAAATCAAACCCAGCAGCGCCGATCGAGTTCGGGTTTTTAGATTTGATGGCAGTTTACAATGTGGCATGGGTCGGGGGCAATCTCTCAGCGAGATGCAAAAGGATCTTAAAAATATCCCCGTTCATCAAAGCTGGAAACGCCATGATGGGATGATGAGAATTCAACTTTGCGGTTCTCCAACAGGTCAGTCCAATGTTTACGAAATCGATCGCAAAGACCTCGAGGCCGCTCTGAAGCTGGGTTTTAAAGAATGGACTGTGGATTGATCTTAACTTGAGGGTTTTAAAATCCCCAAGTTTTAGGATCAAAGAGCATAAAAAATAATCCTGGCAAGGTTCCCCATCTGGGAAGATCTTTTAAAACCACATCGGCTTTTTTATTCAGAGAGTAAACTTCAACATCAACCTTTTGTTCTTTGTGTCCATAAAGCCCGCGATTAACAATAAAATTTATTATTTCGGACGGGAACCATAACTCATCCTTTGGTCCTTTGATCAATTTGGCTTTTCCAAAAAGAACATGACAAGCCACGGTCACGCAGGTCATTCCACGAACAGAATCCGCAGAGCTAGCCCATTCCATCAATTCCCTTTTATTTTTTTCAGGAAGATTTTTAATTCTGAAAAAAAGTCCGTTGCTCAGCGACCAGTTTTCAGTTCTTTCGGTTTGAGCCGCATACAGAATATGACCATCAACGCGTTTGTTATTAACAATCATGTAAACATGGCCCCGGGTGTATCCCGTAGTATCAATGCCGATAATGATATCCGAAGTGTCGCTGAAGAGATCACTTTCTTTAATATTCGTTCTTTTCTTTGTTTTTAGATAAATATAATCCAAGCTTTTTTGACGAGATCGATCTTGCTTGATCAGTTCCATCGGAAGTTTCGTTTTTTCCCAACGAACAAGACTTTCAGTACGAAGTTGAGGCTGGGCCGATAAACCTGAAAAAAGACCAGCACAAGTATTGGCGTAAGCATTAAAAGCAAAAATAAATATAAGAAAAGAAAAAATACCTTTACGCAAACACAGCATTAGTTATCTCCGTGAAAAAGTTTCAGCAGTATAAGCGAACGAATCCACGAAAACGATTGTCAAAAAATTTGACAGGTAAAAAAGACAAAGCAAGCTGATATGGATTTAATGATACATAATATAACTTATCGGAACTTTCGTAACCAAGCGCCTTTGGATTTGGTTTAAAACTTTCCAAAGACCTCGGCGAGCCAGGATGGCGAAAGCCGGCAACCACGGAGGGTGAGTTTTTGGAAGGTTTTAAACCAAATCCAAAGGCTTAGTTCAGGGAATGTTCACGACTTATTTCTACAAAGTTTCGATAACGGCTTCTAATCGAGAGATTAAAGCCGTTTTGTTTGGATCCTGCTTTAGCTTTTCAATCTGTCCAAAACGAATCAAATCATTATCCTTAATCCCAATTCGCGATAGCAGATTGTTTTGGGAATGAAAGCACACAATCCATCCCGTATTATCCCTAAAAAGAGAAACCTCTTTTTGAAGATCAGAAAGATTTTCTTCCATTTCGGTAATCTGTTCTTCAGGAATTAAAGCTATCCTACTGCTAAGAATAGCTGATCCAGTTAGTTGGAGTTTGTCTTATTTCCTCTTTGCAGACCTCGGCGAGCCAGGATGGCGAGAGCCGGCAACCATGGAGGGTGAGTCTGCAAAGAGGAAATAAGACAAACTCCAACCCACGTTGAGCCACTTATTCCTTAGCTGTGGGTGTGATCTTCAATTCCTGAGTTGCATCCCCTCGCTTTACCTTGATCGAGGTTTCAACGGAAGGTTTACCTGTTTGCAATTGGTAGACGTAATCGTAGATGTTTTCGATTTTGGTTCCGGAAAATTCGACGATGACGTCTTTATCTTTTAATCCTGCTTTTTCGGCGGGGCTGCCTTTGCTGACTCCTGATATACGAACGCCCTTAACACCTTCTTGCGAGTAGTCGGGAATAGTGCCTAGGTACAATCGGTAGGATCTTTGCGCTCCCCGATTGACCGCTTTTCCCTCGACCTTTCGGTAGTTCACCAATCGGGTGGAAGAATCGGCAAGAAGTTGAGCGTAAGTTTTTACAACCTCAACTGATTTTTGCCAGCCTTCGTAGTTGATCAAATTTTCGGTATCACGAGGGCTGTGATATTCCGAGTGCGCGCCTGTAAAAAAAGTGATTGAAGGGATTTGGCCACCCACATAGATCGTCATTGAATCTGAAGGAACATAAGGATCGTCTTGAAGTGACATTGGCATTGCCGTTCGCAAAGAAACTTCTTCAGAAAGTTTCGTCCAATGATCTCCAGAGCCTACGCCTTGAACGTAAAGTCGTTCACGCAATCGACCAATCATATCCATATTTAAACCCGCTTCAAAGGTCTTGTTGAATTTAGGGCCCCAGTCTTTCACAAACTGAGACGAACCTAAAACTCCAACCTCTTCCCCCGACCATACGGCAAAGTACAAATCCTTTTTCAACGATCGAGGATTGGCTTTCTTTTGCGCGGCAAAATGATGGGCCAGTTCAAGAACGCCGGCAACGCCTGAAGCATTATCATCAGCGCCGGGATGAAATTGTCCTTGTTCATTTCCTTTGGCCAACGAAGCGCCAAACTGTCCTGTACCCAAATGATCCCCATGGGCGCCAATCAAAATCGCGGACTTAGAAGCTTTTCCTACAGGCAAGCGGGCGATCACACTGTGACCTTTAGACTTTTGCATATTGAGTTCAATTTCTGCTTTAACTTTGACTCCGGGGATATCAAAACCCTCGACCGCGACATCGGGATTATCCGGTTTCTCGTAAGTTTTAAGATTGTGTTTATCGATCATCTTTTCAAAGATCGCCGTTTTAACTTTTAAAACGGGAATCGAGTTATCACTTAAAGTTCCTTCGAATTTCAACTGGCTGAAATTTTCTTTTAAACCATTTTGATAACCGTTTACAAAGATCACACCCAGCGCACCTTCGTTTTTCGCAACGGTTACTTTATGTTGGGGAAGTGAAAGATTCAGCATCTGGTGACGAAGATCGGGGTTGGCCTTTTCAGGAAAGTCGCGAAGCAATGCAACCCACTTCCCTTTCACATTCAGATTTTTATAAGAATCATAAGCCGGTCGATCTTGAGTCGATGGAATCTTTAAACCATATCCCGCAAAAACAATCTCTGTTTCCGGAAAATTTCCACTGGCTGAAGTCGAGGTCGGGATAAAATCACGAGTGATTTCTAAAACCACCTCTGGTTTTTTTTCGCGGAGAATCCTCATTGAGTTTTTGCCACCCAGACTTACTCCTGAAGTGAATTCAAACTCGTGGATGAATTCTCCTTTTGGGCTTCCGCCTTGAAGACCCCAGGCTTTAAATAAACTGATCAAAGCTTCGGTGAAAGCTTTTTCTTGGGGACCTGAAGTGGGTCGACCACCCAGTTCTGGCGAGCTCATGTAGCGAATGATTTTTTGAGCGTCTTCAATTGCGATTTTGGGATTCAGTTCCTGAGCCTGAACCATGCGATGAGGCAATCCTAAAAGTCTTCGCGCTTCCGTATCATTCCACGAGGCCAACATGATTTGGCTTTCGCCCTTGTCATTGCGATGGGTCCAACTCAGCTGATCTCCTCGGGGGTGAAATGCGGGTAAGCCATCAAAACCATCGTCGAAGGTCACACGTACGGGTTGATGCTTCCCTTCTGTATCAATCATAAAAAGTTCAAAGTTTTCATGACCTAAAATGCTGCTTCCAAAAATAATGTAATCTCCCGACGGATGAAAGAAAGGAGCCCAAGACATCGCATTCATTTGCGTGATTTGTTTTTGCGCACTTCCATCAACATTCATGGTGTAAATTTCAGCTGTCATTCCATTGGGTGAGAATCGACGCCAAGTGATTTTTTTTCCATCAGCGCTGAAAAAAGGTCCACCGTCATAACCTAAAGTGGTGGTTAAGCGTTTCTTTCCTTGGCCGTTGGATTTCATGATGTAAATGTCCATTTGGCCGGAAGGATCTTGCTCGAAAACTTTTTTATCTTCATCGCTTAAGGTCGAGGTGTAAGCGTGGGCATTCGAAGCGTAAGCAATCCAATTTCCATCCGGAGAATAAGAACCTTCAGCATCATAGCCCTTTTCTTTAGTTAATTTTTTAACAGATTTTCCCTTAAGATCGGATTCGTAAATATCGTAAGTCTCATCGAAATTCCAAGAGTACTTGGCTTTCACTGCCTTCTGGCGATTCGCGAGCTCTTCCTCTTTTTTCTTTTTCCACTGAGGGTCTTGATGAGTTGAAGACCACATGGCCTTTTTCATACTGGGATGAATCCACCCACAAGTTGTCTTACCATTTCCTGGTGAAAGTTGAGTCACCTTTCCCGTTGGAAAGTCGAGAAGAAACATTTGGTAAAAAGGATTAGCTTCGGTTCTTTCGCTTTGGAAGATCATCTTGCTGCCATCGGCGCTGAAATAACCTTCCCCCGATTTCGGCCCCACAAAAGTGATTTGCCGTGGACTGCTGATCACCGTATTTTTGGTGGAGTAAAGATCTGCAGCGGATGATTTTCCGTCGGCTTTATCAGCAGATCGAGCTTGAAATGAAAGTGACGTAGCAACTAGGATGGGGAATAATATAATTTTTTTCATGGGTCTAGGCTAGGACAGAAGAGAGTAAGGGTCAATGAGCTTTGTCGAAGAAAATTTGAATCTGGAATCGACACGGCATTGCCCGCAGAAAGAATTTTGCTCGGGTTGTCAGTTTCTGGGGCAAAGTTTGTCGCAGCAAAAAGATTTCAAAATCAAAAAACTTTCCGACGCGCTAGCGAGCTTGAATTTAAATCCAAAGAAAGTGGAATTTATTTCTCCGGGAGATTTTGGATTGCGGGATCGATTGGACTTTGTCATTGAAGAAGGCCGCTTCGGTTTGTTCAATCCAACAACAAAGAGAATTGAAGATCTGGAAAATTGCGGCCAACTCTCCCCCACTCTTCATAATTTCTATTTGGAATTTCGAAAAATTTCCTGGCCCATCAAAAAAGGATCTTTTCGTTTGCGAGTTGGTCCCGATGGTTCACGAGGGGCCTGGTTGGATTTTGCCAATCAGGACATTAAAGCTTTACTTGAAGAACAGACTTCCTTGCGTCAACTGATGAAAATGGCCTTCGTTGAAATTGGTCAAAAAGGAAAAGCTCTGATTGAAAAAAATGGCGGGTTAAAATTAGCAGATCCTCAGTTTAAGGAATGGTTCGCGACTCGCCTTCAAGGAAAAGATTTTCCTTTAGTTTCATCCGTTTCTTCTTTTACTCAACCGAGCCTTCAGGCAAATCTGATGTTAGGGAAAATTCTTGAAGATCATTATCGTGATCAAAAACTTTCGAAGGTCATTGAGTTCGGCGCGGGCATCGGAAATTTAAGTTTTGTTTTTTTAAATCAGTGCGAAAGTTTTCAAGCTCTGGAATTTGATTCTTTGGCGGTCCAGGCCTTAAAGGAAAACTTGAAGCGTTCAGGGCAAGCCAAGAAAGTCGAAGTGTTAACGGGAGATTTTCAGAAGAAAAATGATTTCCATTTGGACAATGCAGATTTGCTAATCTTAAATCCTCCCCGCTCAGGTCTAGGAAAATTTTTAGAACCTTTGGTCAATGGACCCACTGGACCCAACGAGATTTTTCTGATGTCTTGCTTTTTGGAGTCGTGGAAAAAAGACGCAGAAACTTTAAATAAAAAAGGCTACCTCTTACAGAGAGTAGCCCTTTTCGATCAGTTCCCCCAAACTCAGCATTTTGAAATCCTGAGTTTTTGGAGAAGGTCTATCTAATACCACCTGCTCCTGGAGAGAACGCACCGCCAGAACCTTCAATAGGTGCCGGAGGAGTTGGAGCCGGTGTTGAAGTTGGTATAGTTGTTGATTGTGGTGGGACATAAGGAGGAACGGATTTAGCTTTATTATTCTTTCTATCCCAGTATCCTGAACGCCAAAGCCCGAAAACCACTGCGCTCCCAATTGCCGCGCCAAACAAGCCAATTTTCGCCCATAAAGGCAGGCCGCTACTTTTCTTTTCTTCTTTTTCTTTCTCGGCAACTACAACGCCTTCACCTTCACAGGCACTTGCGCCGCCGCAGTCAACAACTGCCGCAGCAACGATAGGCTTTTTACAGGTGTCACGCTGTGAGCAGCATTGAGGCAAAGCAGTTTCTGTCGGCACAACAGTACGAACTGGAACAGTTTGTATTGGCGCCGTGTGCACCACAGGTCGTTCTTGAACTGGACCTGTATACACAACTTCCGGCGCTGTTGGTGGACAAGGATCTTCGACAGCTGGAGAAGGAGCTGTAACCACTGTAGCTAAGGCCGTCTGTAAATTTATTGTGCGTTTTAATAAAGCTGCGCAAGCTTTAGTTTGTTGACCGTTTGGAGAGTTAAGCTCGTAGGCCGACGGATTTTTTTTAATTTCGCCGCAGACGTCATCCGCGAGGTTTTTTTCTTCATCAAATTTTTTAAAAATTCCGTGTTCACCCATCATAAGATCGTTATAGGCCTTCTCATCAACTTCCACTTTTTTTCCATCTTTAGAAATTTTAAACAACTGACTATATTCATCTAGCTCCATTCCTTTTTCTTTATGTAAGATGGAGTAGATCATGTCGTAGGTGTTTTTCGGATTGTTTTCACCCAGGGGAGATTTTTTTTCACAAATACCGTTAACTGTAGTTGCGACTTGGGTTTCCCGATTATTAATATCATAATCTAAGCAGATGGGCCCGCTCTTTCCACCAGGTGTTCGATCATAACCATAGAGAACCGGGTTACATGAGATTTGTGGCGTCTTTCCCTGTCTCGAACAACCGTTTACAAATCTGTCATCAAGCTTTCCGCCTTCGCTTAAGGAACAAATTGCCGCTCCTGTCGTTTTTCCAGCGACTATTTTTCCATAGGGATAACCGCCGACGATACAACCTTTACCAACAGCAATCTGACGCTCGTACTTTTCGACTGGAGAAGATTTTTTTTCTACTTTATCCGGCTTGTGAGCCGTGTTCTTTTTAACAGGTTGCGATTTTTTTTTCGGCGCTGTTGATCCCGGCACAGTATTGTCTGCGCCTAAGGTTGATTTCTCTTTTTTGCCGACCTTTTCTCGCGTAAGCCCTTTTACATTTCCTTTATCTACTTTCGGCTTTTCGCCTTCAACAGCTTCCGCATCTTGTCCAAAAATCAGTTTCAAGTAAAGTTCGTAATCTTTTTCCAGTTGAGAAGACTTGATTGGCTTCTTTGTATTTTCATGGATAGCAAGAACATTGTCCACTTCTCTCATCATTAAACGCACTTGAACCATAAAGTGAGCGCGTTCATAGGGACTCATTTTTTTCCACATTTCGTAAGTAGGAAATGTAGGCTGCTTTTTAAGACCTTCAGCATATCTTTGATGGTCTTTTTTAATGATTTGTTCATCTTGGATTTTCGCGAAGAAGCCTTCGATGCCTGCAACATCTGCTTCGCTGATGGTTTTACCGTTAAACTTCATGAAGTTATTTTCTTTGCCCGCGAGTTCAACTCGTACAGTGTCTTTACCGTCATTTACGTTTAAAGCAACAACGGCTTCACCTTGAGAGTTCTTTACTTCAGAAAGATCGATGCGAGGGAATTTTTCGTCTTTGTATATTTGGAAAGATAAATCCAATTGCAAACGGACTGATGGGGGAAGTTTGTGTCGGATTTTTTTCCAGACCTCACCCATGGTGATGTCTTTATTTTCGGCGACTCCCATTTCTTTAAGGGCCGCAGCCATCATTTCCTTGTTCAGCTTCTTGGATTGTTCGGCCATCGCTAAGGGCGAAGTCACAATCACTAAGGCTGCGATCCAGGATAAGAAAAATCCGAAGCGTAAAAAACTGAATTTGTTCATTTTAAAATCTTTCATAAAGACTCCTCACCTGTACTTCATCCGTAAAGATCGGTAAAGCCCCAGAAAACTCAAATAACTTCCTTAATTTAGTCTCATTTTTTTAAGGTACCCTGGACTAAAGAGTAACACAACTGGACCATTTTCTTGGAAGTGAAAGACAAAACCTGGACCTTATTCCAAGTTCCTGCTTCAATGAAATCCATGGACGATAAAATTATTCAGACAGAGATACTTTACAGTTTGTTGGGATTCGAACCCTACGTTTTGATTTTTTCCTTGGTCGTAGTCACCTGGCTTTTCTACAAAGTCTTTTTGCAAGAAGTGAGTGAAGAACGACACAAAATTATCCAAAATCACTTTCGTGGACTTTTCCGCAACTTCATTGGCTTGACCATTTTATTTTTAATTTACATGGCCATGCATGAATCCCAGGAACTCTGGAGTGGATTTCTGCGCATTAAACCCTACGTAGCCTTGGTGACATTTTTTTGGGGATTACTGACTTTCGTTAAAACCTGTCGACAGCTTGTCTTGCTTTATATGTTTATGAGCTCCATGCAGGCCGGCGTTCCCATGCTGATCGTTAATATTTTTTCTTTGCTCTTATCAACCATTCTGCTTTTCTGGAGCGGCTCTCGTTTGTTCGGTTTGCAACTAGGACCACTGCTCGCCACTTCCGCCGCGTTTTCAATTATTCTGGGGTTGGCATTGCAAGACACTTTGGGAAATTTATTTGCAGGCATCAGTTTGCAAATTGATAAGTCCTTTGAAATTGGCGATTGGCTCGAGATCACTCAGGGAATGCAAAAAACCATTGGCCAAGTGAAGGAAATTTCGTGGCGCTCGACAACCTTGGTCGGGATTTCCGATGAATTAATTACAATGCCGAATCGAGCCGTTGCGACCGCGCAACTTTCAAACTTTTCTCCACCCGAACAGCCGATTGTGCGCACCCAGACTTTTCGCGTGAAATTAGATGCCCCATTAGAGCTCACCAAAGAAGTGCTTGAACGTTCCATCGCCGATATCTCTGATGTTCGGGGCCTTCCAGCTCCCTATGCTTATGTGAACGATACCAATGAAAACTACATCTCTTTTAAGATTGTGTACTTTATTGATTCCTATGGTTTACAGAATATTGTTGGCGACAAGGTTTTACGAAAAGGCATTGAAGATCTTCAGAAAAATGCTATATCGCTGGCTCGTCCCTACGTTGAATATGTGAATAAAACCGAGGTCTAGTCGCCGATGAATCTGGAATCTGACAAAGCTAAAAAATTGAGGAAAGACATTGTTCGTGCTCTTTCTGATTTTCAAATGATCGAAGATGGCGACAGGGTTTTGGTCTGTGTTTCTGGCGGAAAAGATTCCAGCTTGTTGCTGATTCTTCTGCAAGAAATTCAACGCCGGGCTGAAATCAATTTCACTATCGAAGCCGCAATCCTAGACCAGAAACAACCGGGATTTTCTTTAGCAGAATTCCAGCCTTGGGTGGAAAGCTTCGGAATTAAGTTGAATGTTATCCACCGCGACACTTATTCGATCGTGAAAGAAAAAATCACCGATGGTTCGGCCTACTGTTCACTGTGTTCCCGTCTTCGTCGGGCTATCATTTATGATTTCGCCAGCGACAATGGCTTTACGAAAATTGCTTTAGGTCATCATCGCGATGATTTGATAGAAACGACTTTGTTGAATATGTTTTACACTGGCAGCATAGCCAGCATGCCGCCAAAATTAAAATCGGATGATGGTCGCAATATTTTGATTCGGCCTTTATGTTATGTTTCAGAAAAGGAAATTATCGAGCTTGCCACTGAATTTCAGTTTCCCATTATCCCCTGCAATCTCTGCGGATCGCAGGACGGCTTAAAAAGAAAACGCATTAAGTCCCTGATCAAAGATTTGGAAAAAGAAATCCCCCATATTGGGTCGTCGATTATAAATGCTCTCGGAAATGTTAGAACCACTCAATTGCTCGATCATAACCTGCGCAATTTTAAAGAACTAAAAGCTGACTCTTAGAAAGTCATTTGAAACCGTGGCATGATGACCAACATCTGGTCTTCAGCAACGTTAGCAATTCCCCGTTTTTTAGTCATATTTGTTAAATAAGAAACCCAGGGAACTATATCCATCTGACCAAAACTGGCGTTGATGGGAAAGCGCATGTACAGTGATGCAGCTAATGTTGTTGTGTTACCAAAAGGTAACCGCGACCCTCCCGGAGTTAGCAGAGAGATCGCTTCGTAACGATCTTCCATGATGTACTCGAGCTCGGCTCCAAAAGGATAGCTGGTCTGAATTTCGGTATTGAGCACAGCCTTAATTATATTTCCTGGATCAAGCCGCAGGGTCTCAGAACCGGCGCTGCTGACGTAGCGAATTTCGCGGCTCATGTGATAGCGATAGCTGGCTCCACCACCAATCAGTACCGAACCTAAAGCCATGCTCGCGGCGACCTTGGGCTCGAAGTAATACCCACCGCTGTTGTTTGTGGATTCCCCGCTCACCGTGTTGTATTCAAATTCACCGGTCTTAATTCCGCCGACCACTGATAAGTAAATCAGTAAACTGCTGGGAGCTATTTTTGCTGTCGCGAAAATTTCAGCGTCACCCAGACCTGATTTCGTGGCACTGGCGCGACTCGCACTCGCCACTGTTCCACCGCTGGTGAGATTCAAGTAAGATCCACGAGCCCCTAAAGAAAATAAGTCCGATAATCCAAAGCTTGCTGAAAAAACTGTTTGCAGGCCTTCAACCCTCTGAGTTTGGGTTTCTGTCGCAAAACGAAGACTGCCCGTCTGCAGTCCAAGATCGATGCGAGTTTGCAGTTCCATCGCGTTCGGAGTTTGAAAGCTGTACACTTCAGCTTGAGGCGGTTGAAAATTATCAACGACAGGTTGTTGCTGCCGTCGAACCGGCGCTTGCCGCTGGCGAGGTTGCTGGGCCATTACGTTAAGGGATAAAAGTCCTAGTAAGGTAAAAGCTAAATATTTTTTCATATCCCAATGATAGGTGAGCTCTTTTTGAAAGGTCACTGGGAATTTCCATTAGCAAAGCGCGGCATCTCCTTTTGCTGTCCAAACTTTAGACAACTGCTTAACAAGGCACTTTTAGTAGCCTGCTAGAAACAATAGGCTTTTCTTAATCCGGACAAAGCTTTGCAACTTCCCCCTTCGAGGTCCAATGCGCTCAATTCTGTTTCTATTTTTATTAGGCTTTTTCGCCCCGTCATCTTGGGGTCAGCTTCGTTGCGAAGGAGTATTTGCCGATCTCCGATCCGGCTCTGTTCTTGAGCAGCTTCAGTCAGCCACTGACAATCGCCTTAAGCAAGCTTTCCGGTTGCGAAGCACGGATAGCGATAAGATTCCCCTCCAAAGTGAATTCTATAAAGAAGCTAAATTTAAAGTAGCCCTTGAACCTGTAGAGCCAATCCCCGCAAACGCCCAGGTGTTTCGAAATATCGAGTTCGGTTACGTTACCGGCACCGATGGTGGCTACCGTCGTTTAGGAACTTTAAATTATTTGGTTTTATCAGCAGAAGGAAAAGTTCTCGAGATCGGTGTTGGATCAAGACAGCTGATCATCGAAGCTCGGTCCCATATCTTTGGTCGAGTTTTAAGTGCTGAAGAGCTACAAACAATTTCAACAATCAATAAGAAGCTGATCACTGTCCTAAGAAATCATCCCGAAGCGCAAAAAAAATTAAAAGAGTTTGCCCGTAAGCGCCAGTGGCCCGAAGGCTTAGAAGATAAAGCTCAACTGGCTTATTACAGTGAAAGCATTCTTTCCATTCCGCGATGGGCTCAAGAAAATGGTTATTCCTTATTTCAAATGCGTGACGCTGGTTGGGGATTAGTGAAATTTAATCAGTCGGGCCAAGCCATTTTTGACTTTCCCAAAGAAGAATCGATCAAAATCCCCTATTTCTCGGATGCTGATCAATCTGGAATTCCGATTTGGCGCACTCGCAATATTCAAAAGCGAGATGATGGAAAAAAATATATCGGGTGGCAAATGGACCGTTCGATCGACAGGACTTACACGCCTAACGAAACATTGTATAACGGATGGAAGCTGAGCAAAGCTCAAGGAAAAACCATTGTTATCACCGAAGGTGAATTCAAATGCTTGGTCGCTCAAGAGGCCACAGGAATTTTAACTTTAGGAATTCCAGGAATCACCCAGTTCGGTCCTGATTTAGCAAGAGCCATTGTGGAGGCCTCTCCCCGTGAAGTTATCGTGGTCTTAGATCGCGATCCTAAAGGCAAAGGTCTTGCGAGAACTGATGGGATCACGGATAGCCAAAGAGCTGCTTACTCGATCTCTCAACAATTGATTGCGGCAGGGATCAAAAATGTAAAAGTTGGAGTTTTGCCAGATGCTTTCGATGGAGGAAAAGTCGGGATCGATGACTTGATTTTAGCTCGTGGAACAGACCCTTACTTACAAACCTTAGCTCAAGCCCTGAGCCCTTCCGATTACGCGCAAAAAATTTCTTTGGATCCTGAATTGAATCGTCTTCAAGTCAAGCACCAGGCGCTATCCAAAGCTTGGGAAAATTATTTAAAATCAGTTCAACGCGGGGGAAGAGTCTTGCCAGAAGCCGAAACTTCTCGAGCCCAAATCGAAGTGCAAAAAGCAAAAAAAGAATACCTCGATTATTTAGCTCGCCGATATAAAGGAGCCAGCAATTTAAATCAAACGAGCAAAGAATACCCTTCAATTTTCGATGGCCAAAATGAAATCCTTGTCATGGACTTTGTCCCCAAAGAAAAGTCCCGAGAAATTTGCAAGCCCGGACCATGCTCCTCACTCGATTTCACTGAAAAAGATCTCACCGAATTTATTGCTGGCCGTAGGACATCACCAGAACTGACTCAGATTTTTGAAAAAGGACAGCAAACCGCGGCTGAAGCAGGTTTTATTGCCACCACTCCGTCGGAACTATCCACAGTTTTGTTAGCAGGACTTTTAAGACATGATTTCCCTGCTGAAGATTACAAAATGGAATTTAATGTTAAAGTTCAGTCTCGCGTGCAAAAAGACGTTAGCGAGGTCATCCCTCTAGTGATTTCACGATCATCAAAGGATTCCGTTGTTACTGTCGCTCGCTTGCGCCCTTCGACGAGCTCCAACTCGAATGATGTTCAAAATTATCTGTTCGCTCGAATAGGAAATTATTTAAAGCCATGAATTATTTAAAAAATATTTTCTTATTTTTAACTTTAATTTTTGTGGTTCAATCTCAGGCCCAGACCTGCCGCCAATTTTTTTCCATGCGCAATCTGAACCAGGTGAAGCAGGTCAGAGTGATGACATTGAATCCTCGAGATTTATTTCTAAAAGAGGCTTCACTGAGTGACAAAATCACTTCAGAAATGATTAAACCCGAACTCGAAATTCAAAAGATTGTAGAACTGATTCGAAAGTCAGATTCGGATGTGATTATTCTCCAAGAAACAGACTTAGGATCCCTACAGCACTTGGCTGAAAATCAACTGCAGGGAAAATGGAAAGCCCATCTTGTTAAGGGTAACGATGAACGCCATATCGGTTTTCTGGTTAAATCAGATTTACCTTTAGAGGTCACGGTTGAAACTCATAGCACGACACTCTGGAAGGTCTCTCGACTTTTTGCGAGGGACGTCCCCGCTTTGATTTTAAAACGAAAGGGGGAAGATAGGCCCGCACTCATAGTTCTGGGAGTTCACGCGCATTCAAATGGTGGATATAACAATAGAAACTTTGCCGAGTTAAAAAAAGCGGAAGTTGATGCCACAGCTCAAATCGTGCGCAAATTTAAAAATCAATACGGCGAAGACATCCCATTGTTACTGGGGGGAGATTTTAACACGAAAGTCCGCCCCGATGGGGAACTGGCACCTATTTTTAAAGAGCTGAAGGAAAGCTTTGATGTTTTAAATTTACCTTTTTCACGCCGTATCACTCATTATTTTATGGGCGCCGAGGGCGCAAGAATTCTAAGGCAAATCGATGCTATCTTTACCAGCCCATCTTTAGCAACCTACATCAAACAAGCTTTCGTTTACCCCTACTCCCACGCACAGAACCGAAATCTACTCCCAACGGATACCCCGCCAGAATTCATCCCTAACAACCCATCGGATCATTACGCAGTAGTAGTAGACATTTCCACAGAACGAATTTTCCCAGAGGCTTATAGGCTAGGCACTAAATATGAATAGGAAGGATTACATATGAAATTTTATGCTTTAGCCAGTATATTTTTTATAGTTACGTCCATCTCTTTTTATGGGCAATCTGAAAATGTTCTCTATTTTGGAAAATCGCTTCCAG
>JAKFYD010000043.1 GCA_021731025.1 Pseudobdellovibrionaceae bacterium
GATGGCAAGTGTCACGTGACTGAGTATCAAACAGTGATTAAGTACTGTCCCCGTTGTGGTCGCTGGAACCGCGGGGAAGAGCCTAAAGATCTTCAGAAAGCCAGAGTTATTTTTGGCACGAATGTAACGAAAATTTGACATCGCTCCTAATCTTTGCTAAAAATTCGAAGCGCATGAAAAAGTCCACTCAAACATCTTTTCTAAAAGATAAAATCCCGAAGCATTTCGGCGGAAGTTTCCTTAAAGGAAATGCAAAAACTCCGCGTCCGCTTTCTACAAAGCACTCGCTCCATCTTGTTTTGAAATCTGAACAGGCTATGGGGAAGAACTCGATGCTCCAGAAACGAAATGTCGAGGCTATTGATCGTATCCTGCGAAAGCAGGCCGAGAAATGTGGAGTTAGAATTTATCACCTCGTGAATGTGGGAAATCATATCCATTTAGTCATCAGAATTACCCGCTTTCATCTTTATAGGAAATACATTCGCTCTGTCACAGGCTTGATCGCAAGACATGTGACTCAAAAACAAAGAGGCACTGCCACCGTGGCAGTAAAACCAAGCTCAAGCGCAAATCGAAAGAAGAAGTTCTGGGTCGCCCGCCCCTTCACTCGATTGATCAACTGGGGCAAAGATTTCAAACGTGTCTCTCAATACATGAACAAAAATCACCGACAAGCTCTTTTCATCGCTTGGGGATTTGAGACGACGAATCTAGAAGATATCTACCTATTAAATACGGGCTAACACTTTACCTATTCAGAACAAGAGATCCCATAACAACCCGGCCTTTCGAAGAGCTAGTCGCACTAAGGCTTGATCTTCTCTAGCCGTGATTCAAACAATAGAAAGCAAACAACCATCACTCAGACTGAAGGGACCTCAATGAAAAAGACTTTGAAGATAGTATTGATTGGATTTAGTAGCATCGTCGTCATAAGCATTCTTTTTGTGATTGTGAGCGCTACATTTTTCGGTGATAAAATTGTTGGTAATTCCAAGACGAACTTGGCTCGCGCTCGTCAATCCGAAGCAAAAACTGTTTTACTTGGAATCTATGCCAGTGAAAAAATGTACCAAGTCGAAAAAGATGCTTTCACTGATGACTTCAATGCCTTGGAATATGAGGCCGACGGACAAAGCCAGTATCTTTGTGGATTTTATCAAGGCAAGTCTTCTCCGAAAAAAGGGCCCGGTTATAATTATGTCGGCAAGGCGACACCCGAAGATATTCCGGCAAATGCCGTGGTCAGCAAAGACTCGTTCACTGTTGCCTGTGTGGGTTACCCTGATCCCGAAGGTCCACTGGATGTTTGGACTATCAATGAAAAAAGAGAATTGATCGGGAAAAATCTCGAATAAAATATCTCTATAGCCTTATTCTCCAATAGAGCTCGATCTTCGAAAAACCAAGCTCGACCTTTCGAAGATCGAGAAGTTTCTTTTTGACGTTTCACAGACTTTCATCGCGAATAAAAAGGGAAATATTTTCCTTATCCCCTCTGGGCCTGCCTTACATATAGGTAAGATTTCTTCATTGGCCCATCACCTAGATCAGACTAAAGAATAAAGTTTCACGACAAATCATCAAACTGGCCTGAAGCACTGTCAAGAATTCGTCGTAGGTCCCGAACTTCAATACATCAAGATTAACTCGGTTTCAGGAAGAACCGGAGAGTGTTGGTCACATTCTCCTACTAGACAAGAAAGGGGGGCCTTCAAGGAAGAAACTTTAAAAGAACAGAGATTGTTCACAAACTCTTTAAAGAAAATGAGTTTGGGCTCTAAAAAAATAACTAAGGCTCGGAGGCCGCCCCGTAAAAAGGGAGATCACATAACGATCACACAAGGAGGAATTTGAAATGATTAAAACTAATTAACGGAGGAAATACTAATGGGAATGCGTGTAACGACAAATATATCTGCGATCAATGCACAAAGAAACTTGGTCGGCAGTCAACGATCCATCGGAAAATCGATGGCTCAATTATCTTCGGGTAACCGAATCAACATCGCCGCTGACGATGCCGCTGGGCTAGCGATCTCTGAACGATTGAAAGCTTCAATCCGTTCAAGCGCACAAGCTCAACGAAATGCGAATGACGGTATTTCGATGGTTCAAACTGCTGAGGGCGGTCTGAATGAAATCGGAAACATCATCGTTCGTCTGCGTGAGTTAGGTATCCAAGCTGCTTCTGACACTGTAGGTGATACAGAGCGTGGCTTCCTGGATAAAGAGGTTCAACAATTGAAATCAGAGATGCAACGTATCGCCGCTGCAACAACTTGGGGAGATACCAAATTGTTAGACGGTTCTACTCCAACATTTGATTTCCAAGTTGGTATCTTTAATAGCTCTGAAGAAGATCGCATCTCTTTCGACGCTTCACAAAATGTGGCGACTTTAGATGCTTTGGGATTGGGTGGTTTAGATTACACTCATAAAGAAGGCGCTCAAGAAGGTTTAGCGAACTTAGACGTTTCCCAAAATATGGTGAACGGATACCGCGCTAACTTGGGAGCTCTCCAAAATCGATTGACTTCAACAGTTGATAACTTGGGTGTATTGCAAGAGAACATGAGTGCAGCAAACAGCCGTATTCGTGACACTGACGTTGCTCAAGCATCTTCAGAGATGACTCGAAACAACATCTTGTTGCAAGCTGGTACTGCGACTTTGGCTCAAGCGAACAGCGTGAACCAATTAGCTCTTAAACTTATTGGCTAAACACTAGATAGTTTATTATCGTAGAAAGGGGCGAAGTTATTCGCCCCTTTTTTTATTGGGAAGATCCAACTATTTTCCGAGCTTATGCACATTGTTTTTAATTCGATCCATCACCTGAAAAACACTGACCGAGTTTCCACCCTTTAAATCTTTTCCTTGCGAAGTCACCCACAAATGGGTCCCATCGGCACTCAGACTTAAGCCCACGGGATAAGAATCCACCGGAAGACGGGCTAAAACCGTCAAATCATTTGCACTGACCACGGCCACTTCACTGGTATTATTGACCGCAATAAAAAGATATTTCCCATCGGGACTAGGTTTAAAACTTCGCACACCTAAGCCAACAAATTTTTTCTGAAAGAGATCGCTTTTAGCAGTAACACGCACCTTGGCTGCCGTTTTATCCTTCACTAAATCTATCAGAGCTTGAGTTTTAATTTTCGCGATGCTGCCTGAAGAATTACAACCAATGTAAAGATCTTCTCCATTCGGAGAAAGATGAATATCACGTGGACCTGGCTGAATTCCAAAAACTGTTCCGCGATAAATCGGAGGCTGACCTTCTTCCCTGTTTTTAAGATCGAAGATGGCAATTCCCCCACCCTTCATGCGGGCTGCAAAAAGATAAGCTCCGTCTTTAGAAAACTCGAGACCACGAACACAAAAACCGCAGTCCTTGTCGCGATTCGATTCTAAATTCTTCAAAGACAAGCGTTCGCCAACAACCAGCAAATGTGCTTCCTTAAACTCTTGAACTTTGTCTGAACGGATGTCGTAAAGACCAATCGTGTTGTCTCCCCAATTTGAAACGGCTAACCATTTTCCATCCGGAGAGGACGCGATGTATTTTGAAATCGATCCCGTTCCCATCACACGAAGAATTTTATCAGTGCTCGTATCAATAACCGCCATGGCCGAAGGCTCAAGGCCAAGATCGTCAAAACTGCGCCGATAATAAGTCACCCAAAGGTATTTTCCATTGTGAGTAAGCACGGCCTCAACCGGTTTTCCGCTAAACACTTTTGGTTTTTTATTTTTGAATCGGTAGTCAAAAGGAGGCGTGCTATCGATCAATGCTTCGTTCTCGGCATTAAATTTATGCTTGATCACCGAAATTTTTTCCAAGCCATTGCTTTTAAGAACAACCGTTTTCGAACCTTCTAAGGAGTTGACGTAAACTCGAGTCCCATCCTTTGAAAAGTTCACGGACTTCGGCGAATCAATGTCTAAATCGTAATGGTCTAACAGTGAACTTGGCTTTGGGTTGTAAGATTGCCACCGCGCCACCATTAAAATTTGCAAGGGACCATCGGCAGGTAAAGCTTCTTTAAGAAGTTCTACTTTCGTGCGAAAAATGCGGTCGGTTTTTTCGCCTTTAATCATGGATACGTTGCTTTCGGCCGCCGGAAGAAATTCCCCCACCTTTTCGTGATTGGGATTAATTTTTAAAACCTTTTTCCAAGTGTCGACGACCTTAGCCCACTCACCCAGTTTCCAGTAACTCCAACCGATTTCATACAGACAGCCTTGGCAATTGGGATCCACCTTAAGACACTCTTGATAAAACTCTAAAGCTTTTGGGGTATTATTGTCTTTCTGAAGTGCGAAAGCTTTTTTGAAAAATTCTTGGGATTCTTTTTTTTCGCAGGTGGCTTCTTCACCCAAAGATTGAAATGAAATCAATAAAATTAAAACCGCCGAAAACTTACTGAGTTTCGCAATTGAATTCCCTATTTTTAAGAATTCCCGCCAGGTAAGGCCATTTCGATTGCATTTTTGACAAATTTTCATTGAAAGGTGCTTCCTCTTTTTCAACCAACTTCTCCACATTTTTTATTTCACTCAAGCAAGAAGGGTTTGCATTGACGGAGCTCAAGCAGTTGGAAGACAAATGGAGTTTAAGTTCACCTAATCTTTTCACTTGTTGGTGCAAAGAACAAATCTTTTTTAAATCCTCGGACAAGGGCTGCCACCATGACTCACGTTGGTCTTCAAAACTTTTTATCCGCTTCAAAACAGTTTCATTCAGTTCATGAAGAATTAATAAATTCTGACGAGCTTTTTGATAAGCCTTTGGATAAACATAGGCCCATAATTTATTGTTAACCCAGTCCTGCATTTTTTCGGCACGTCCACGGGAACACGAAGAAGCTGCCGGAACCGCAGTCTTTGGAAGATAACCTTCGTTATTGATCCAAGCCCAAAAATAAATGTCGCCCTTATGATCATTTTCAATCTTCTGCAGCAGCCTTTCGTATTCAAGAACCCCGGCCGTAACGGCGCAGTCCCAGGCTTCGGTCACGTAGGGTCTCATGATCAAAAGACTGAGAGCAAACAAGACTAAGCTCAGTCCTAGCCCTGCTAAAAATTTGGATCGAAGAATGGGGGAAAACATCGACTTCCCTTCGGAAAACTCGACTTTTAAATTGAATACTTTTTGAAGATTTAGCTTGGGAAAAAGGCCAGACCTTGGACTTGAACCTCCTGGAAGCTTTTGGGGCCTAAGCTTTGGCGGGAAAACTCGACTTAAGAAAGCACTTGTTAAAACCGAGAACTCAAGGTCAAGCCGACTTCAAGATTCAAGGAGGATCTATGAAAACCATGATTCCAATTTATTTATTGCTGGCCATACTTTCACTGACTTTGGCCACTTCCTGCGCCCGCAAGGGTTTCGAGACATCCCAGCTTTCAAAAACAACCGACGAAAATAACGGCAATGGAAATGGGAATAACCCACCCGCTGGGCCCAGCGATCTTGCCGAGCAAATCAGCAACTTGGATATGAGGTCTTATGTGGCTGATGGAGGTTTTGGCAGCGCTGACCCTATGACCGACCCAAATCCTGTGACCGATTTAGACAAAACAGGTTCCGGCCAATTAGTGATTCGCTTACCCCTCGGAGTCTCATCGATCTTTTCAGTCGGAGCCGGTGGAACGCATCAAAAATACAAAGACATCACCTTCGCGATCGAGGGAAACTTAAAAACGGGCTATCGCCTTGTTGTCAAAATTCCTCTTAAGTACATCCTTAGAACCGAACAGTTTGAGACTGCTGCACCCGGTCGTCTTCCCAATGGAGATGCAATTCCCGCCATCCCCTCGGGAGAGCTTCCCCGACTGGATATCACGGTCAATCCTAACAAAAAGGAAAAGGTCTATCTCTACTTGAACAAGAATTTCGTCGGTATTCTTTTCGAGTCCAAATTCGACCCTGGCTTTGATTTGAAATATAATCTGACCGACCAAAACCGACTTAATACCTTGGGCCACTTTTACCTGATGCAGGCTAAGAATAACGCCCCCGCCGCCTTCATGGTTTTGTTCCCGATTTCAGACGAAGTTTCGACCTTATTGGACAAGTACTTCCTGAAGTAAATAAAACTGATTGAAAATATTTGCCTGACCCTCTGATTATCGATAATCTCAGGGGGTCATTCCAATTTTTATTAAGGAGTCCCCATGGCGAAAGCTAAGAAAAAAACCACCGCTAAAAAAGCAAAAAAGAAAGTAACTAAGAAAGCAGCTCCTAAAAAAGCTACGAAGAGCACGAAGAAAAAGTCGACTCCTAAAAAGGCGACGAAAAAATCAGCTTCGAAAGCTAAATCGAAGAGCACAAAAAAAGCGACGAAAAAATCCAGCGCAAAGAAATCGTCTCCTAAAAAATCAAAGAAATCTTCTCTGGCTGGTGGAGCTGCAGGCGCCATTGGTTCGCGAGGTAATGATTCTTTAGATGATCTTTCTAAAGAGTTCGATGATGAAGGCGAGATGGATACCATGGTGGGCTTAGATGATGAGCCAAGTCCCGAGGAAGATGACAACTGGGAAAGTGCCGAAGAAGAGATTGGCAGCGCTACAGTCACAAGTGATGATGACGATTCCGATGACCTCGATAAAGATGATGACGACGATCTCGATGATGGAGAAGAAGGCTACTTCTAATAGCCCTCCCCTGTCCCTGAAAAAAATTCACTCTAAAGCCGCTCCTTTGAGCGGCTTTTTTTGTTTTAGCCCCTAACCTCTACTGATTTTTTTTATCTTTGACATGAACCCCAAGCTGGACGATTTTTTAAATGATTCTTCAAGGGGGTGAATATGATTAAGAGTGCTCAATATTTTAAAATGCTCATCCTGATGATATTCGGACTTTCTTTATTCCTGGTCGAAGCTCAGGCTGACGATCAGATCACACCTGCGGATTACCGAAGTTACTCCACGAATGAACACACCCGCCTTGAAATAGTTAATGTTCAGAAAGCCCAAGAAATCTATAACCTCATGCGATTGCCTGAGCTTGAGCAAACCCCGACTCCCGCAGAAAATAATAAATTTAAATCATTCTCGAACAGCACTTCGGATTTCTTTTTCTTTTGTGGCGCTGTCGAAGGCAATTCTTTTGTCTGTTATTTTCAAATAAAAAAAGTCGCCTCCGATCGTCTCTTTGAATCTCCCTCGGCCACTTCACTTAAACTCAATACAGCTTCAGACTCTGAAAAGTGGTCAGAGATTCTTCCGGCACAAACTAGCCCCGACGGAAGAAACATCAGCTCTTTTATTATCGAAAATTATCTAGAAACATACTGCGAAAAAAGTTCTGCGAATGGAGAAACCATTTGTCACGTGACGATCTACAAAAAAGATAAGGCCGAACTCTTTTAAAGTTCGGCCCTAGACTTATTCATTTTATTTAACTGAATTATTTAAGTGGTTTTGTGTGCACAGCGAATTTTTCGAATTCTCCGTACTCGTGCAGTTTATTGTAAAGCGTTTTGATGGTAATTCCCAAGTTGTTAGCAGCTTGAGTTTTGTTCCCACCGAAGTGACCTAAAGCTTTCAAAATGTAACGCTTTTCAATTTCATGCAATGTGATTTGTGGATCATATTCCATCGAGTCCTGAACTTTTTCAGGCATGCGAATATGCTCTGGCAAATCATTCATCATGATTTGATGGCCTTCCGATAAAATTTGTAAACGTTCGCAAACATTTTGAAGTTCACGAATATTTCCTGGCCATTCGTATTTCAACAGCGCCGTCATTGCTTCTTCGGAAACTGTACGACCACGATTCAAATAAGCATGTTGCGAACTATTCAAAAAGTGATTGATCAATGCAGGAATATCTTCCTTGCGTCGGCGCAAAGGCGGAGCACTGACAACAATCGTGTTAATACGGTAGAAGAGATCTTCGCGGAAATTACCTCTTTGAACTTCAACATCCAATTCACGATTGGTTGCTGAAAGTAATCGGATGTCGACTTTCACAGGATCTTTACCGCCAACACGGTAGATTTCACCTTCTTGAAGGAAGCGCAATAATTTTGATTGAATACCGGGAGCGAGCTCACCAATTTCATCCAAGAACAAAGTTCCACCATTAGCAACTTCAGCTAATCCAGTTTTTTTCGTGTAGGCTCCTGTGAAAGAACCTTTTTCATGTCCAAACAACTCGCTCTCGAGAAGAGTCTCTCGTAAAGCACCACAGTTGATAGCAACAAAGGGTTTATTTTTTCGGTTTGAACGATCATGAACCGCGCGAGCGATCAATTCTTTACCTGTTCCAGACTCACCCATGATCAGGATGTTGGCTTGCGAAGGAGCTACGCGATCAATCATCTTGATCAAGTTTCCCATCACTTCTGATTGATAGATGATTTGTTTACCAGCGTCTTGTACCAAAGGCTTAGCGACTGGAGCATTTCCCCAAGTCATTTGTCCTGAGTTTTGACTCGATGGTAATACAGTGGTCGAGGAATTAGAATTCTCGTTCATACGTTCCGCCTTTCGAATTAAGATGTAAGAGCAGAGGGCCAAAGTGAGGGTGGTATCGACGTTCAACTTCCAGCTACGTTCAGCCGTCTCACTTTGAAACACTGCGTTATGTAGTGCAATATATACGAGGTCCTGTGTTTTTTTCAAGGAAAATATTGCACAGCATTATATTTTTTCCTTAACAATTGCGAAGGGTCTTCATCTTGGCGAAACTGGGCTCACTCGATCTTCCTGACTTAATTTCTAAGTTCCTGAAACGGCTCGAGAACATTGATTCTTGTTCTGTCCATACTTTGATCAGCTACCGCAGGGACTTAGAACAGGCTTTTGAGTTAGACCCTGAAAAAATTACCGAATTTTGCCCGCATATTCAGCAAAACCAGCTTCTCACCCGGGCTCGTTTGGCTCAAAACCGATGGGCCCAGCTGAGCCTTTCGTCGCGGAACCGTAAAACAGCGGTCCTGAAAAGCTTCTTTCATTATCTTTTTGATGAAGAGCTGACCTCTCAGGATTGGGCCCACTCCTTAGTGAGCCCCAAAGTCCCACAAAAGATTCCTCACTTTATATCTGTCGATGAAGCCTTGGGGGTTTTGCAAACTTTAGAATCATCTTCCGAGCCCAATACAGAAATTCTGTTTCATCTTCTTTACGGAGGAGGTCTGCGGGTCAGCGAAGCCTGTAACTTAAAGTGGAATAATATCGATCGCGAACGGGGCAATATTCGTGTCCTTGGAAAAGGGGGAAAAGAAAGAATGGTTGTTCTTCCTTCGCGCTCCATAGCTGTGCTTCAGCAGAGATTCAAATCAGAAATGCCTTCCCCCACCAGCTATCTTTGGGGAAATCAGGCTCTGAATCCGCGAACGGCCTACCAAATGATACGCGATCTGGGTGGAAAAGCAGGGCTGACTCACCGACTGCATCCCCATGCCTTAAGACATAGCTTTGCAACCCATTTGCTGAGCAGTGGAGCTAATCTGCGAACACTTCAAGAACTGCTCGGGCATCAAAGTTTGCAAGCCACTCAAAAATACACTCATTTAGGGATGGATCATCTCGCTCGAGTGATGGAAAAGAGCCATCCCCTTGGTCATAAAAAATCATCTTAAGAGATTAAACCTTATACAGGCTCAGTGAGCTGTTGCTGTCGTGATGTAATCTTGGACCCTAGATTCCAGCGGCGTGAGCTTTCCAGTGAGAAGATCCTGGCGATCTTTGAGTTCATGGTGATTTTGAATCTGCGCTTTTAGAAAGGGTCCCATCCAAGGTTCGAGAGTGAGAACTCCCTGTTGCATCATGAACTTCAAATAGAACTGCACTTTTAAAATATCTAAGTGTTCTGTCGTTTCGATGGACTTCAAAGTATGACCCAATAGATTGTACAGAACTTCTGAATTGGAATCTCCCTGCTGGCTGACTTTCTCGATGCAATTGATAACTTGCAGAGCGAACTCTAAGGTTTCGTAAGTGCGACGTATAGCTACAAAGTCATGAATAATTTGAGCGTCTTTCAGAAGATGCAATTCACTGCTGCCAAAAGGTTTTTGATAAGTAAACAAAGCTTGATGAGTCGGCTCGAGGACTCCTCCACCGAAACGTTTTTTACTTTTTAAAGCACCCCGTGCTAAAAACGAAAATTTTTCCCCGCCCGCAGAAAGGGCATGAATAATTAAATCCGCTTCCATGTATCTAAGTTTTCTGAGAACAAAAAACGGGGCCTTAAAATCCATTAGAAACTCCAAGCTTGTGAGTTCTTCAACTCTTCATACGTCTTTCGCAGACTTTCGGCAAACCCATTTCTGTGGAGGAGCTCAGAGCTCACAATAAGAAGATCACGCAAGGTTTCATCTTGAGGGGAATTTTTCCACCAATTCTTGAACATCTTAACGGAATTCCACTGACAGAGATGAGGTGACCACAAATTAAGATTAAACTGATCCGAAGCAGAGAAACCTAAACTTTGTGACAAAGTATGGCACATCAAATCTCCAGTCACACCGGGAAGAACCACCAAACTTCGATCATAGATTCTTTTTTGCCCGGACCAAGGAAATTTAAAGTCTTTCAAACTTTCTTCAAATTTCAAAATCTCTTGAGGGAATTCTTTTTTATTTTCCAAATGCTTTAAGGCGATTTGAACTTCTTTCGCTGACCAATCCATTGTGGAAGCGATGATCGGTGGAACTTTGAATTTTGCTCCCGAACGCACATAAGATAAATTAGCATTCACAGCACAGATTCTGACCGAGTAGGGATTAAGATCCACGGCCTGAAACAGATGAGCTGCGTGAGAAATGCGGATGAAGAAAATCTTTTTATCATTCAGTGCTGAATCGAGCTCTGATAAATCTTGGACTTCCCCGGTGACGGGATGATCTTCGCAGGCCAAGACAAAAACAGTGTCTTTCTTAAGTGTCTGCACCCATTCGGTCCAACTGGCGTGATGCTGCTGAAGTGACGAAGAATCCATGCCTTGAATCTGGTAAGCTTCCCGCAAATAATGAGGCTGAATAAACTCGATGTAAGGATCGTTGCCTTTGATGAAGCCAACACTTCTCTTGTGCGAGTACAACTGGGACAAGCCCACGGCCGTTTCGTAAACAGCATGTCCCAAGCCACGGTAGAACTTCATCCCTTGCTCTGAAGGCACCTTCAGCTGCTCACGGAATTGGTCGTTCAGTCTTTCCCAATTTTCAGGAACAAATAAATCTCGAATCATGCATTCAATTTAACATAGGCTGCGCGACCTTTGTCGATCCACACTGGGAAAATTGGGAAAAACTGGACCCACTGTAAGGAAGCATCTAGAATGAGCCATCAAGGAGCGAGCATGGTCATAAAAAGTCTTTTCACGACAATCGTAATTTTATTTTCCTATTCTAAAGCGCAGGCTATTTTAGAAGCGCGATTAACTTATGGCTCATTAGCGAGCAATCCTCAACTGAGTGATGTTTATACCGGTTCAGCCAGCGAAGTTCCTGCGGTCGCTCCGAATTATGGCCTGGGAGTTGATGCCCTGATTATTTTTCCTGTCGTTGGATTCGGATTTGGCGCTCGCTACGAAAATTTAGGTTTCAAAGTCGACAATGCGGGTCTCGAATATAAAACTTCAACGACCAGAACAGCTTTGCTGGTAAATTACCGACTTTTAAATACATTTTTTTTCTTGGGGCCCATTGCCACTTACGGAATTTCTCACACCAACAATATGAAGTGGTCTGTGTCCTCGCCAGCTCTCTCGGTTCCGACGACGGCGAAAGGTGATTTGATCCCCCAAAGCTCAACCTCCTACAGTTTAGGTATCGAGGCCGGAATCAAAATGCTCAATTTCCTTTTAGGAGCCGAAGTCGGCTACGAAGATTTCAAATGGAAAAAAATGACAGACTCCACAGGGAATCTAACCACAACTCCCGATCTCAACATGAACGGCGTTTACACAAAAGTCATGTTCGGCTTCGGAATTTAAATTCCTGACTTGTGTCTTTCTTCGTCGTCGACATGAGACAAAATCCCGCCCTTTAAGTTGGGTCGGTAGGCCAGATGATTGATGTCGTAAATAAAATTGGTTCCGGTAACACCTGGAGTTTGCCACTCTGGTCCCATACGAACGGCATCCACAGGGCAAGCTTCTTCACAGTAGCCACAGAAGACACAGCGAAGAATATCGATCTCGTAGCGAACAGGGAATTTCTCGACGCTGGGATCTTTGTGTTCACTGGCGACAATCTTAATACATTCGGCAGGACAAGCTGTCGCACACAACATACAAGCTGTGCAACGAAGTGATCCATCTTTTTTAACCGTCAAAACATGATTCCCTTTGAACCGCGGAGAGTATTCATATTTCTCTTCAGGGTAATTCAATGTGGGCATTTGCTTTCGATTCAACAAATTTTTAACCAAATGGCTCATGGTGATGTAAAGACCGGTCATAATCCCGGGTAAATACCAGCGACTTTTTTCCGATGTGTTTTGAACAACGCTCATAAACTTCCTCGTCTGTAAACAAACTCGTTTTTCTTTCGGTGTTCCAGCCGAACAATATCGGCTCGTCGATCAGCTTCAATGAAAGTGTCTTGCTGAGGAACAACTTCAACCGTAATATTTCTTCCCGCCAACAAATCTGTAACTTCAGCTAAGGTCAAAGCTTCTGAAACCACAGTTGTGACCCTGTGAAATTTTTGTTCGAGACCTTGGTGGTTAACAAAAGTTCCTGATTTTTCAATGTAGCTTTTCATGGGGATTTGCCAGATTTGTCCAGACATTTGATCCAATTCAGGATGGCGAGCTGAAGACAACCAAATCAAATTTTTAGCTTTTGCGAAAAGGCCAAGCTTTTCTTTGAGGTCAGGATAAACTGCAAAATTTTCTGGAGCCGCAACCACTAAAGTTTTCACTGAACCTGACTTAAGATCTGTTTCTAACTGACCAAAAGATCCTGACAAGGAATGGCTTTCCAAAACTTTGAGTAGACCTTTTGTGTTCGGATTTTTATCACCACGAAGCAAAAGCCCATCAAAATCGTTGAAAATTTCTTTGTTGTTGATCCAATGATAGATTTTTTTCGAATTAAAATCTTTCACGAAAGTGTTCACGATCTTTTCGTACTCTTCTGAAGTGTACTGTCCTGTCAATACGAGAGCGACATCACCACCTGCAGACTTAACTGCACTGCTGGCATCTTTAGCCATCGCGCCGGCAGTCATCTCGGTCCAGTCTCCTTGGCCCGATTTCTTTTTCCCTTTTAAGAGGCGAACTTCTTTATTTACAAATTTATAAACATCGCGACCTTCATCGCACATCCAGTGGCCATTAACTTCAGGATTGTACATGGGCTTCACACGGAAAAGACCTTCTTTGTTGAAGTAGACTTTAACATTGCAACCTGTACTGCAGCCATTGCAGATCGTGTTCGAGTCTTTGAGATACCAAACCCGTTGGCGGAAGCGGAAGTCTTTCGAAGTCAATGCTCCGACAGGGCAAATATCAACAGTGTTCAGAGAATATTTATTATTTAATTCTTTTCCTTCGGCCGTGCCAATTTCACTGCGGTCGCCACGGTTGAAGATTCCTAACTCGTTTGTTTTGGAAACTTCATCGGTGAAACGTACGCAGCGAGAGCACAAAATGCAACGCTCAGAATCCAGAACCACTGTTGGACCCAAGTCGACCACTTTGTGTTTTTTAACTTTTCGTTCGGCCATTTCGGGATCGTATTTCCCGAACTCCATGTACTGCTCTTGCAGTCCACATTCGCCGGCTTGATCGCAGATAGGGCAATCCAAAGGATGATTGATCAAATGGAAATCCAAAACCCATTTCACACCATCGCGAATTTTTTCGGATTTATTGCTGACCTTCATTCCTTCAGTCACCACGGTATTACAGGCGATCTGAGGTCGAGGATTTCCTTCGATATCAACGATACAAAGTCGACAAACCCCAGCCACGCTGAGCCCAGGATGATAACAGTAATGAGCAATGGGTTCATTCATCTGGTACATGGCCTCCATGATGGTGGCTCCAGCTTTAACCTCTATCTCTTTGCCATTAATAGTGCATTTCGGCATACGTCGTTCCTTTAACTTTTGAGCGGCCTTCACGGACGAAGAATTCAAACTCTTCACGGAATTTACTAACAAAACTGATAACGGGTAATGCGGCCGCATCTGAAAGCGCACAAATAGTTCGCCCTTTCATATTGTCAGCCACACGCAACAGCAGATCAATATCTTGCAAACGACCACGACCTTCCAAGATGGAATGCGTGATTTTGTTCAACCAGCCTGTGCCTTCGCGACAAGGAGTGCACTGACCGCAAGATTCGTGATGATAAAAGTGCATCAGCACTCCTAAAAGATCGACCATGCATTGAGAATCATCGATCACGATCACGGCTCCTGAGCCCAACATACTTCCCATTTGAGCAAGACATTCGTAATCCAAAGTCGCCTGAGTGCATTCTTGCGCGGTCAATACCGGAGCAGAAGATCCTCCTGGGATAACCGCTTTCAATTTGCGACCAGGACGAAGGCCTCCGCCCTCTTTCATAATGAGATCCATTAAAGGATAAGCCAATGGCACTTCGTAATTTCCCGCCTTCATTACATTTCCACTGAGTGAAAATAATTTTGTGCCCGGCGATTTTTCCGTACCGTATTTGCGGTAAGCCGTAGCTCCATCTCGAAGAATTGGAATAACAGCTGCAAGGGTTTCAACGTTGTTTACGATGGTTGGTTTTCGAAGGTAACCTTGAACTGCAGGAAAAGGTGGTTTTAATTTCGGCTGACCTTTTAAACCTTCCAGTGAAGAAATCATTCCAGTTTCTTCACCGCAGATATAAGCACCGGCTCCACGATACACATCCATATCGTGATCAAAACCAGATCCTAAAATATTTTTTCCTAAGTAACCGGCTTTATAAGCCTCTTGCACGGCTTCAACGAGACACTGATACGGATAATCGTATTCACCACGAATGTAGATGTAACTTTTTTTAGAGCTAATTGCGAAAGAAGAGATGATCATACCTTCGATCAATTGATGAGGAGCTCGCTCCATCATCAAGCGATCTTTAAAAGTTCCTGGTTCGCCTTCATCGGCATTGCAAAGTAAATAGCGAGGTTCATTATTTTTAGGTAAAAATCCCCATTTAGTTCCTGTTGGGAAACCCGCGCCACCACGACCGCGCAAACCGCTGGCTTTCACTTCGTCGATGATTTGTTGAGGTTGCATTTTCAAAGCCTTGGCCAACATCGCATAGCCACCATTGGCCTTGTAACCGTTAAGTCCTCGGAAATCATCTAAGTGATAAAATTCGGTGAGAAGTTTTGTTTCCATCTATTTCATTCCTCTTAAAATATTCATCGCTGATTCCGGAGTTAAACTTTCGTAGTATTTGTCATTCACTTGCATCATAGGCGCAGTTCCGCAAGAGCCTAAACATTCCACTTTAGAAACAGTAAAACGTCCGTCTTTGCTGACTTCGCCAAATTTAGCGTCAAGTTCTTTACAGATATGATGTGCCAACTCTCGACTGCCATTCACAGCACAGGAAATGTTTGTGCACACTTGAACATGGAATTTGCCAACGGGCTTTTGATTGAACATGGTGTAAAATTTGAAAACTTCAGCGATCTTTGATTCAGGAATGTCCATCAACTCACTGAGATGTCGGATCACTTCCGTGCTAATCCAGCCTTTATTTTCTTTTTGAGCAATGTACAAACTCGGAATGATCGCCGAATCTTTTGATTCGTAGCGAGTCAGTTCTTTTTTTACAGCACTTTGAGCTTCCGCTGATAACTGAAACATTTTTTTACCTTTCCCTATTTCTTCCCGTAGGAATTAGCGATCTAATTCTCCAGCAATAACATTCATACTCGCCACGGTGGCAATCGCATCAGCAAGCATCGCTCCCTTAACTACGTGAGGGAATGACTGATAAATGGCAAAGCATGGAGGTCTTACTTTTAATCGGTAAGGATTTGCACTGCCATCACTGACCAAATAAAAACCAAGTTCACCATTGGCTGCTTCCGTTGCATCATAGATTTCCCCAGCCGGTGGCCGAAGTCCTTTAATAACCAACATAAAGTGATTCATCAGGCCTTCAATATTTCCGTAAACATCTTTTTTCTCTGGAAGAACGATACCTTTATCGCGAATGGTGAAATCTCCTCCCGGAGGATTTTTACAAACTTGTTCAACGATGCGAATGGATTGCTTCATTTCTTCAATACGCACCAAATAGCGATCGTAAATATCTCCGCTGGTCCCAACGGGAACATCAAAGTTCAGCGCATCGTAGCCGTAGTAAGGAGTTGTCTTACGTAAATCTAAATTAACGCCTGAAGCTCGCAACAACGGTCCTGTGTAGCCCCAAGCAATAGCTTCCTGAGCAGTAACAGGGCAAACGCCTTGAGTGCGCTTGATAAAAATTTTGTTATCAATCATCAATTTCGAAATTTCATCAACGCCCGCGCGCATTTCTTTACAGAAAGTGAGAACGTCATCGAACCAACCTTCGGGTGCATCTTGAGCCATGCCCCCAACCCGGGTCATTGCTACGGTTAAGCGGGCTCCACAAAGTTTTTCAAAAAGAGTGTAAACTTTTTCACGGTAAGTGAAGAGATGAAAGAAGGCCGTTAGTGCTCCTAAATCCACGCCTCCAGTGCCCACAGAAATAATATGATCGATGATGCGCGAAAGTTCGCACAAGATCACTCGCATCGCTTGAGCTTTCGGAGGAATTTCAACGCCCATCAATCTTTCAACGGTTTTACAATATCCAACGTTGTTCATAGGAGCTGAGCAGTAATTCAAACGATCGGTGTAAGGAATCACCTGATTGTAAGGATGAGTCTCTGCCATTTTTTCAAAACAGCGATGAAGATAACCAATTTCACAAGCGGCACGCACGATAGTTTCACCATCGAGTTCGGCCATGACTCGCAAAGTTCCGTGCATTGCGGGATGAGAAGGTCCGATGTTAATGGGAACTAGGTTTTCATTGAGGATGTCACCATTATCATTTTCACTGCTATCAAAACTGATAGGTAAAGATTCAGTGCAAGCCTGTTGGTGATCCGCTTCGTAATCTTTGCGCAAAGGATGACCAACAAACTGGTGATGAGTCAGAATTTTTTTTAAATTAGGATGGCCAGCGAATTTAATACCGAACATGTCGTAGGCTTCTCGTTCGAACCAATCAGCGCCGCGCCAGATGGGCAAAGCAGACTCAACCGATTCACCTTCGCCCACTTGGGCTTTGATTCTTAACCGAGCGCCTTCACGCGATGAAAACAAATGATAAACAACATCGAATCGCTTTGGACGATTGGGATAATCAACTCCGCAAATATCCATTAAGAAATCAAATTTTCCGGTTTCACGAAAGTAACGCAAGACCGGCGCAATTTGTTCTTTGGGAATTTCAAGAACGTCATCACCAAAATTATGACTGAACTTGAAATTTGCCGTATTGAATTTCTCGGAAAGAAATTTCGTTAATTCATCGATTTTTGTCATGTGGATTTTTCCAATTGTCCCGCCATGGGCGAGGTTGTTGAGTTGCGATCATTCTTTGAAGAGCCATGACACCGTCAAGCACGGCTTCAGGAGTTGGCGGACAACCTGGGACGTAAACATCCACAGGAATCACTTTGTCAGCTCCTTGCAAGACGTGATAGGCGCGATAGAAGCCGCCCGAACTGGCGCAAGCCCCCATCGACAAAACATACTTGGGCTCGAGCATCTGTTCATAAATTCGCACAAGCACTGGAGCCATTTTTTCTGTGATTGTTCCTGCGACCAAAAGCAAGTCAGCCTGTCGCGGAGAAAAACGCACGACTTCGGCACCAAAGCGGGCCAAATCATAACGTGGTCCCATTACAGACATGAGCTCAATGCCACAGCAAGCAGTTCCATAGGGCAAAGGCCAAAGGGCATTTTTTCTTCCCCAGGCGACGATGGCATCCAGTCTTGTCGTCAGTGCGAAAGATCTCGAAATATCTTCCGACGGAACTGGAGTTTGTGAGTTTTTTAAAACTGGTTCGTTGGTTGTTACGGATGATGTGGACATGCCTCACCTCACTTTAAAATTTTCATTTAGGTAGAAGGTTATTTTTACCGAATTCGCCGGCGACTGACAATATTATAAGCGTTATAAATCACTCGATTTTTTCATTCCAACGCAACCGCTCGCAAAACTGACTTTTGAGTTTGCCCCCTCCCCTCATTTTGCCTAAACTTTTCTCAACGATAATGACTCCAAGGAGGGGAAATTGAAATTAGATTTAAACCACCGTTTCGGCGCTTTGATAGCGGCCACCTTGCTTTGCTTTTCAGCACATGCAGTAACATCTGAATCCAAAAGCGAAGAGTATTTAATTAAGCTGTCAGTTACAGACTATAAAAGCATTTCAGGTTTTTCGAGTGATCTTAAGTCGTTAGGCTTAAAACAAGAAAGAATTTCAGATCAGTGGGTTTTAGCCACAGGGACACCTCGACAAATCAAAAGCTTGATGAATGTTAAATCGCAAAGAAGTATTGAATACATTCAACCCAACTATAAAATTTCGCTCATCGAGAAATATCAAATCGAAGACTCTTTGCGCCGTGCCGCCTTGCAGCGCTTTTTAAGTCGGAACCCTCAGCTCAATGACCGAAAAATTGGTGCTAAAGATAATCCTGATATTCCGCCAGCTCCTTCGCCGACTTCAGGTATTGATCCGCTTATGGATAATCAATGGGGTATGTTAGATATTGGAGTTTTTAATGCGGGAAGTGCTCCACGCGAAGCCAATTCCATCGTTGTTGCCGTGATCGATACCGGAGTGGATTACACTCACGAAGATCTATTGGCAAACATGTGGAGAAATCCTGGCGAATCAGGAGTTGATGCTCAAGGAAAAGATAAAGGCACTAACAATGTCGATGATGATCACAATGGTTACATTGATGATGTTGTTGGTTGGGATTTTTCTCGAAATGATAACAAACCTTACGACATGTCTAGCTCGACATTTGGAACTTTACTTGGCGGAGGAAACCCTGGCCACGGAACTCATTGCGCGGGCAATGTTGCGGCTCGAAGAAATAACAATGTCGGCATTGCCGGAGTTGCATCGAATGCGCAAATCATGGCGATTCGATTTTTGAGCGAGAAAGGTCAAGGTCGAACTTCTGATGCTATCAAAGCTATTAAGTACGCCGTTGATAACGGAGCCAAAGTTCTTTCGAATTCATGGGGCTCTGAAGGTGAAAACACCAGCGAGGGGCAAGAGAACAAAGCTCTACAGGATATGATCGCTTACGCTCAGGAAAAAGGTGTCCTGTTCATTGCTGCTGCAGGAAATGGACACAATGGTAAAGGTTACGACAATGACAATGACCCCCGTCCTGGTTACCCTGCAAGTTACCAACACGACAATATTATCAGCGTAGCCGCTATCGATGAAAATGATCAATTGGGAACTTTTTCAAACTGGGGAGCTCGCTCTGTAGATCTTGCTGCTCCCGGAGTTAAGGTTTATTCAACGATGGTTGGAAATCGTTACTCGAATAATGTTGTGAATATTTTTGGACTTAAAATTGGTTGGGACGGAACTTCAATGGCAACTCCTCACGTTGCAGGAGCTGCAGCTCTTTACTGGTCAGAGCATCCCAACAAATCTTGGAAAGAAGTTAAGGCCGCTATTTTAGGTTCGACGAAAAAAATAGACTCGCTCTCTAATAAAACCACCACTGGTGGAAAATTAGATGTGCAATCTTTAATGCGCTACTAAAAAAATAATTTTTACATGAGATATTTTAAAGAGCAGGTGACCCCTGCTCTTTTTTTATGTAAAGCTTTCTCTATGAAAAAAATTATTCTATTAATAACGATGTATTGTGGACTGGCTCAAGCGGCACCCTCTGGCCCTTTGGGTTTAGGTGTTATTTTCGGCAACCCAACAGCACTGACAGGAAAATATTTAGTTGGGAATGGTCGCGCCTACGATTTCGGTTTAGCTTTTTCTTTCAGTGATTATATTTTGCTTTATGGCGATTATCTTGTGCCTTTTACAAAAGGCTTTGGTTCTCGAGATAAATTTGTTTCTCAGTTGATACCTTACTACGGAGTTGGAGCCATCGCGGTGACGACGACGAAAGACCGCAATAAAGACGATCATTATCTTGGGAAAAAATCGGGATCCTTCGGTTTAGGTTTACGAATTCCGCTAGGAATCGAGTGGCGACCTTCTGATCCTGCCTTTGGTTTTTTCATCGAAATCGTACCGGGAATTTCCATCGTGCCAGAAACATCGGCTATGTTCCAAGGCGGCGTGGGACTAAGGTACTTTTTCTAAACCCAAGGCTTATTTACCCAATTTTCAAATTTTGAGTTTTCCCCGAATATTTTTCGAAAGCGGACTTACGTTGTTGTATGACGTCTTTTAGTTTTTTAACAATATCCGAAATTTTCCATAAGCAGGTCCGCAGTTTTTCTGTGCTTTCACCGTCACCGCTTGATTGTGGATTCAGGTAAGTCAATGCAGCAGAGACCATTCCGATAATTTCTTGATTGCAAGTCGTCACGATATCGTCCAAGGCCATCAGTTGATTCAGCTCTGATGTTATTCGGGAAACCTCTGACAAAGTCAGGTGGGTGGTAATACGAGAAACGGCAACGTCGAAATTAATAGGCTTTGTGATGTAGTCATTGGCTCCATCGCGAAGGCAGTCGATGATATCTTCGTTATCTCCACGAGCCGTGACCATGATGATCGGCAGTTCAATCGCATTAAATTTTTTCCGAATCTCTTTGAGGACCTGCGTGCCAAATCCCCCGGGCATCATGATATCCATCAGAATTAAATCGACAGCTTGTGTATTGGCAATCTCAAGGCATTCCTTCCCTGATCTAGCTTCGACAATCCTAACACCCCATTTATTCGATAATATTTGGCTCAATAAAGACCTATCGATATCGCTATCATCCACAATAAGAATCGTTTTGTTTTTCATCGGCTCACCTTTTTAATCAGAGATCACAATGGCGTCGTGATGACTTATCGGCAAGCTTCGCTGAAGGTTGATGTTTTGCCCTTGGTCTTGAATCTGCAAATATGAGTCTCACCAGGGATCTACGAGGTTTAAAAGCAAATAACAGCTTTGTAGGCAGAAGCTTTCGCGAAGATCCCGCAAAATGTTTTAACTGTCGAAAACTTGGACAGTTTGGATGGAGCTCTATGAAAATTTCTATTTTGCTATTCAGCCTATTAGCCTCCTTTGCTTTTGCAGCCGGCACTTATGACCATTGGGCTTTACACTTATTTCGAGCTTATGAATATAAAACTCCAATCACAGAAATCGGGGAACCTTACATTGCTATTCACGAAGCTGCCAAAGGGCAAAGCAATGACATGCACTTGATTCATTCCGGAGTTGCCGCGCTTTACAAGCGCTTAGAAATGATCGAGCGAGCTCAAAAAAATATTGAACTTGAATACTTTATTTTCAGTCTTAAAAAGAAGAATCCAAAGCCTACGGAAAATGGAGAAGAGAGATCTGTAAAATTTATTTTGAACAAATTGATTGATAAGGCTGTCGCTGGCGTCCAAGTGAGAATACTTGTAGATAAATCATTCGCCGTTCACCAATTTGATGACGAGGCTGTGACTGCAGTAAAGCGTATCATTGTTGAGCGACAAGGAGATCCCAATAAATTCCAAGTCCATTATTACAACAGCATGTTTTACTTCGTGAATGATTTCATCAGCATCTCTAATTTCCGGAATCATCGCAAACTTCTTTCGATCGATGATCAAGAAGCCATCACTGGCGGTCGAAATATTGAGGACAAGTATTTCGATCTCGATCACAGCTACAACTTTCTTGATCGTGACATTTGGGTTAAAGGCTCTGTGGTTCCGGTGATGCGAACCAGTTTTGATAAATTTTGGCGAGCTGGAGTCGTTGATAAAGCCAACGTCGATCTGCAACTTTTACGCGAACCCAGTGAAAAAGAATTATCCGTTAAAAAGCTCTTACAGATGTCAGCCGCTGATCAAGCTTTACTAGGTCGAGTGATGAGTATCGGTAAAGCTTCTTATGAAACTTCACAAACCCACAGCTGCCCAAAAACAATCTTTGCTTCTGACAAGCCCCTTCCTCATGTGATGGCTCGATGGTGCTTAGAAAATTTTGACAAAAATTCCATCTGTGAAAAAAATTACAAGGAAGAGTATCGAATTACCGAACGAGTTATTGGACAGTTCGTTCGATCATTAAATCATGGCGACGAACTCTATGTCGAGTCCCCCTATGTGATGCTCAACACTCGCTCGGGAAATTTACTGAAGTATTTAACGGAAAAAGGAATCAAGCTTCATGTATCTACAAACAGTTTGGCTTCAACAGATGCCACCTATGCGGCAGCAGCCTTTTATCGCGAAGTAAATAAATTTGCGAGCTCTGGAATAAAAATGACAATTCATGGAACTGATTGGCGCCCAACTGAATTTCTTGCCGAACCTGAAGTTCGCAATGCTCGCTGGGGCCATCACGTTAAGAGTCACCTTTATGGCAATAAAGGAATGTTTGTTGGCACCTACAATGTGGATAACCGCTCAAGTTTTTACAATTCGGAAATGGGACTTTTCTGCTCAGGGAGCCCAGGCTTGAATGCAGATTTGAAGCACGAAATGTTAGGGATCATGAATGATGTCGGTTACCGTTTGCACAACCGCAATCATGCCGTCGATTCTCGCAATCAAAAACAGAATCCACTGGGAAAAGATGGCGATGAAAAAAAACTTTCAATGTATCTGCAGATGATTCCTGTTTATTTATTGCAATTTTTGTTTTAGGAGCTTTATGAAACTCGTGTTGATCCTATTTTCTTTAATAGCTTTACAAGATGTGGCCCAAGCCCAAGTGATGGCCCAGGCTGAGCTTCCGACCTTTCATTCGCGCAAAGATAATCCCGAGGCTTTGAAAAGAGCCGATGCTGTTGATGCTGCTGAATTTAATAAAGAGTATGAGAACTTTATTACGGTGCTCGAGAAAAATTTTGTCTTTCGCGAAAGTGTTCGAGAACTTTTGCGCAAGTACCCAACAGCCGAGCGCAGTGGGGAAACTTATCAAAAGTGGGTTTATACCATCGTTGGTAGTGCCAATGAATATCTCGAAGCCCGGAAGAATTTTTTAAGTATCGCTACCAAATACAGCGTTTACGAAGATCGCTGGAACGACAACACTTTACCTCTATTAACAAAGAAAAAAATGATGCTGGCCGTAGCTTCAGCCCTAGTTCTTTATGACAATTATTTTGCTGTCATCAATGTCGTCATTCAAAACGACGATATTAGACGGATCTTAAATCAAGGTGATGAAACGAACAAAATTCCCAAAGGAATTTTAGATTCTATTGCTAGCCAAGCGAAAAACATGGATTTACGAAATAAACTGTCTCGACAAATTCACGCCTACGACAAATTTATTTCGAAGTTTCCGGCCAACCAGATAGACGAGCAGCTTTACTACTTATTTGGTGTCGTTAACTCTTCAGCGAGCTATAAAACATTTCGAGAAGGTGTGTTCAGTCAGATATTGGAATTTTTGCTTATCCGACTGAATGACGGGCCAACATGGCTTCGCGATGCAACCTTATCCCGCCTTCCTCGTTGGCTGATGAACCTTATCAGTGAAAAGTTCGGCAACACTGTCGGCCTCATTGAAACGCGAAAAGGGAAAATGCATCCTCAAGTTCAACCTCAGCTTGTACATTGGATTGAACCCCAACTGAAGCCTTTGGATATTCTGCTCGAGAAGACCCCATTTCGTTTAACGGATCGTTTTATTCCTGGGCACTGGGGACATGTGGCGATTTGGATTGGATCGCGCAAACAGCTTGAACAGGAAGGTCTTTGGGATTTGATCACTGATGAAAAACGGCAACCCGCTTGGCGAGCAATGCCCTTTGGAAAAAGAAAGCGCATTATCGATGCTCTTACAAATGGCAAAGTTATTTTAGAGGCCCTACGTCCCGGTGTTCAGCTGAATTCCTTGGGACATTTTCTCAATGTTGATGATTTTTTGGTAGTTCGGCCTCAGTATCTGCAAAATAATCTCGAGCGCAAAGCTGAGCTTATCGCTCAGACATTGACTCATTTTGAAAAAGAATACGATTTTAATTTTGATGTTAAAACGGCTGACAAAATTGTTTGTTCAGAACTTGCTTACTGGACTTTTCCCGATATCAATTGGCGCACAGAAACGGCCTTAGCAATGACTGTTGTCTTGGCTCGGCAAAGCATTAGCCCCGACAACATCATTCATACTGTTTTAAATCAGAAAGATAAATTTTCTCCGGTTATGCTTTTTCATGACGGAAAAGAAGTTCCCGAAGAAGGATTAGGGTTTTACAACGAGCTCTGCGCTCTACAAAGGGACAGTACTTTGAATACAACAAGCAAAGGTTGCCTATGAAAAACTTCCGATTAAACTTTTCATTCACTTTTATCATCATGAGCTTTATCGCTCCAATAGCCCAAGCAGATCGCCCCTTAGTCATTGGGCCGACAACGTCTATTGAATTGTCGCGCATTGATCAGATTCTGGTCCGCTGTGGAGCTGAATCCGTCGATGGCAGAAGTCGATTTATGGAAGAAGTCGTCAAAAAGGCTCAATACTTTTTTACAGAAAATTCGAATATTGAAATCTGCAATACAAATTTAGTTTGCTCTGCAGGCACAAGCACTTGGTTTAACATCGATGATATCGAAAATCTTTCTTACCGAGAACGTGCCCTACGCATGGTTTACGAGAGAATCATGCAAAGTCCACGTGGACTATCATCAAATAATGCCAGCCGCCTGATGAAAGCCTTGTCAACTGCATTGCCTTTGTTCAGTCGTCACTACTTTGGCCAAAAAATAAAGCTTACTGATAATGCGGTCAATGAAATGAATCAAATTCCTGAAATATTATCTGCGTTGGGATTATACACAGCCAACAAAATGGCAGATTCGCGATCTTGCACTGAAAAAATATTTATAGCGAATGAAACCGTTTTTGTTGCTTCAGAGTCATTGCGAAAAAGTTTAAAAGAAAAAGAAAAAATTTTCGATCAAAGAGCTCAGCAATCGATCAAAAAATCTGGCGATAATTTAGTTGGTGACTCTGGTGATACTTTACTTTGGAGCGGAATTTACATTGCCTCGCAAGCACATCGCTACAAAGTGACTGGTGACAAGGAAGCTATTCGCAACATGGAACCTTCACTGTGGGCTTTCCATGAATTGCACAAAGTCACGGGCAATAAAACTTTAGTTGCTCGTCGTATGCAGAAACAACCCGATAAAAATAAAGAACTTCCCAAAGAGTGGTTTCGTGGAGCCGCTGGTTACGAAGACTATATTTGGCGAGGTCATGTCTCTTGGGATATGTATTTAGGTTATCTTTACGGTATAGCTGAAAGCTGGGATGTCATTAGCGATCAAAAGCTAAAAGCAGTTCTTAAGGAAGATTTAAGGGAAATCGCTTTAGGATTTATTGAAAATGGCATGGCCATCTCGGGTTTCGACACTTATTTATCTTCTGATCCTGATGGATGTTTTATTGATCATCGTCAGTGTGGCATTTTAGAACGCCTCGGAAAAAATGCAGTTCATTACTTTGCTGTCAAAACTGGGAATGCTCTTCGCTCTCTCGTTCTTTTGCAAACCGCCAGTATTGTCACTGAAGATGCAGAAATCAAGAAGGCTCACCAATCTTTACTTGATCATGCTTGGTGGATCTATGCACAAAAATATGGACTGACCCGAAGTGAAAAAATCATTGGAAAAATTCTTGTGCCGACAAATCTTTTGGTGGACGCCGTTCATGGCAAAGAAGTGGACGTCAATTTGGATACTCTGCTGGATCCCGTGGGTTCAAACTTAGGTCATCTGACTCATTACATTTTGACCCGGCAGGAAAAGAACCCTAAATTAAAATCAATTTACCTGACTGGATTCAAAAATATCGTCCATGAAAGTGTTAAAAATGATTACAACTCTTTTTGGAATTTTCAATTAGCTTCGTTGCAAGGGAAAAACTACCGCGCGTCTGAAGTAGAGGATTCCCTAGAAAGCCTTTATCGATTTCCCCTCGATAAATACGAACAGCGAACTAACAGCTCGAATCCTGATATTCCAAAATACAAAGGCGTATCAGCAAAAGGCTTTTTCAAGAGCAACGATACTCCCTGGTACTCTTATGAGCCGATTCCCTTGGATATTCGCCCAATGCATGGATTTGCGTGGCAAAATAATGCCTACCGTTTGGATGGAGGTTATGAAGAAGCTTCTCCTGGTGTTCCGTTCTTAGCTGCTTATTGGCTGGGACGAATGTCTGGTTTTATCGGGAGCGAAGACTAGTTCACGTCAGCCGGTAGGAATTCCACGCGAATATCATCATCGGCTTTGGGTACACTGGCGCCATTAAAACGGATCACGCGGATTTCGGGAATGTAGGACCATCCTGTTGCAGGATCCTTTGGAACTAACTGTTGATTGACGTAAACACGAATGGAATCCAAAGCAGGAACCTGGCTTAAACGATAATCCGTTAGGTACTCAACCAAGCGGGCTTTAATGCTGCTGATCGCACCCGACAAATTGGCCTGACAGATCGATTCAATTTTTCCATTACTTTTTTGCGCCATTTCCATTTGCAGAGCGCCAACTTCTTTAAATCCAGTAAGATCTCCACCCGTGCAAGGATCGCCGGCACTGATAAAGCCAATGAAGTTAAAAATCCAGCTGCGCTGTCCGTTGGACCAAGTGGGCTTCAACTGATCTAAAAAGTCAGAATAAAATTTGGTTCGATCCTTGGAGGTTGGAGTTGTATCGATGTTATCACTTTTGTCGTTTTCATTGCTGATGTAAACGATCACTAATAAAGAGTCTTGACGAAGAAAGCCTTGGCCTTCGCCCCCCTGATATAAAGGAGAGAGTACATTTTTAATGGCTTGCAGTCCCCGCTCTTGAGTGGCCCCGTCATTTCCCAAAACAATTTTTTCAGTAAGGCGAGCATCAAAGTCTGGAGTATCCAAAGTGATAAATCGAGGTTCACCAAAAAATCGTCCTGCCATAGGAAACCAATCAGCCATGGTCGTCGATGTTGAAGCAATTCGGTAGTCTAATTTCAACTGCCTCAAAGTTGCCGTCAGAGGAACTAAGGAAGCCAGTAATTTAGATTGAACTTTCCCCATGGAATCCGAATTATCGACTACAAAAAGAAAATCCACTTTATTGTTGTACGCTAAATTCTGATTGAATGATTCAGATGAGGTTGGCACTTGAAAGCTAACATCATTGTTACAAGCACAAAGCAGAAAAGCAGATAAGAAAAAGATTTTTTTTATCCGCAAAAATTTCATTAGGCCGCCTTCTTGGTGCTTTCAGCGAAACCTTTGATTTTTTCACGCACAGTCGTACTGATACTGGTGAATTTCACACCGTACTTCATCAGGCCTTTTTCTTTTTCGCTTTCTTTGACGAAAGTTTTGCTAATGATGTCGCAAACGGCATTGAAAGGAGGGACTCCATCTCCAGGTTGAAAATGAAGGAATAAAGTTTGGCCCGGTTGAAGATCTGAAGTGTTAATAAGAATGCCTGCCCCGCCAGCGCTGATCTCGAGACTTTGGCCACGAAAAACAGTCTTGTTATTATGGACGATCAAGCTGCATCCATATTGTGCTCGCAAATAACGACGACGAAAGAAAACTTCCGACAGATCTATTGGCAAAGCGTCTTTCAATTTACGAATTTCTGAGTTTTCGAATTCTTTAACTTCAGCAACGCGCTTCCACGAAGGCAGCTTCTGATGCCAAATAAAATCATACTCATACAAAGCTTTTTCTTGAAGCATTTGCACGATTTCCAATTGAGAGAAAGGACCATAGTTATTTCCCTCTTTCAGAATGTACCAAGCTTTTTCTTTGTGTGTACCCTCACTCTGATTAACACCCTCTTTTGGGTGCATTTTATTTTCCAAAGTGGAATTAAATTTTTCAGTGAATAGAGGATGCTCCATCAACAAGACCCAGTCCTGAAGATTTTCATCGTAGACGTAGTCCATCCAACTGTGCTCTAAACTTTGAATTTTTTTAATTATGTCTTCGATTTTGAACGGACCCGAATAAGAGCCGCCTTTTGAGACATAAAAAATTTTTTGGCCTTTTACGTTCACCGGGATACCTCGTTTGCCACCGTCATCAAGTACCGCATCGGTTTAAAGCCCAAGGCACTTAACAGAATTTTCCATGAACGCTCAGTGTAAAAAGCTAGCCCAAAGTTCTGCCGAGCCTTTCCTAGAGTTTAAAGATCAAGGCCGCACGACCGAGGCGACTGAGGCGTACGAAAGTACGTCGCAGGGAGCCCGAGGGAGGAGAACGCAGAGATTTAAACTCTAGGAAAGGCTCACTTTAAGGCTTCTCGTAAATAGGCTGAGGCCTGGTCCAACATCCAGACGACAATGGCAATAACCAAAAAGATACAGCCGACTTCTTGCCATTGGGCTTGTCCCTGATAGGCGATCAGAAGTTTTCCAATTCCACCGCCGCCGACAAAACCAACGATCGTAGCCATTCGCAGATTGATGTCCCAACGATAAATCGTGAATGAAATAAAAGGCAAAATTACTTGAGGAACAATTCCAAACCAAACTGTCTGGAAGCGATTAGCTCCACAAGCTTGAATGCCTTCGATAGGACCCTCGCTGACACTTTCAACAATTTCTGAATATTGCTTGGCCAGTGAAGCTACGGAATGCAACATCAGCGCAAGTAAACCTGCAGCAGGACCTATCCCCACCCAAACTGAAAATATAATGGCCCACATGAAGGCTTCAACCGATCGGACTCCGTTCAGAATTGTTCTTAATAAAAGATAGATCCCAAAAGCCAAGGGTCCCTTCATTATATTTTTTGCCGCTAAAAAGCTAAGGACAAAGGCAAAGGGCAAAGCAAAAGCCGTCGCCAGAAAAGCCATGAAAATCGTCTCAACCATGCGAAGGATGGCTCGAGGTAAAATAGCTAGATTGGGATGGAAAAGTTCTTTAAAAATTCGAAGGGCCCCACCGAATCCATCGGGATCTAATAAACTGATCAGTGAAAACTCTGTGATGTATAAACCAACAGCTACGGCTAAAAATAAAACAATCATCGCCTGCCAAATCCAAAAACTCTTTAACCGCTCTGGAAGATCGCCTTGTTTTTGGCGCAAAGGAGCTTGGAAAATTTTTCCACCCCAGGTTTGAATTCGCAATGATTTTAAAAACCAGGACGTCCCGAAAGAAAATGCAAACAGAACTGCAGCCGTTAAAAAAATCAAATTTAAATTCAAAAGCACTTCTTCTGCGGGACGAAGGCCTACCACCAGACCGACAGCCAATAGAAACGAAAAATTAACGGCATCAAAAAAGAGACGTTTCATGAGCTCCTTCGCCGTAAATATTTTTAAACCATTCTTCGTTTATAGATGACGGTAGACCCACGTAGACTAATTCACCGTTTCTCAGAGCAATAACTCGATCCGCGTACTGTCGCACTAAGCTTAAGAAATGTAAATTACAAAGAACAGTGATACCCAGCTCGCGATTGATCTTTTTTAAATAATCCATGACCACATGACAAGTTGCTGGATCTAAACTGGCCACGGGTTCATCGGCCAGAAGCAAAGTTGGTTCTTGAACTAAGGCGCGAGCGATGGCAACCCGCTGTTGTTGTCCCCCAGAAAGTTGGTCGACCCGGGATTCTGCCGCTTCTGCAATTCCAACCAATTTTAAGGCGGCCATCGCCTTCTGATGATCTTCACGACTGAAACGGTGAAAGAGACTTTTTAAGGTCGGAGTTTCGCTGAGGCGACCCATAAGCACGTTGGATAAAACGCTGTAACGAGGAATCAAGTTAAACTGCTGAAAAATCATTCCTATATTTTTTCGTAGATCTTTGATCTCTGAAAAATTCCTTAAGGCTGCAACATCTTTGCCTTGAAAAATAATTTCTCCTGCCGTTGGTTCGTGCAATCGGTTCAGGCAACGCAGCAGTGTTGATTTTCCTGATCCACTTAGACCAATAACAGCGACAAATTCACCCTGAGCCACTTGAAAAGAAATATTTTTGAGAGCCTGAGTTCCATTGGGATAAACTTTTGATAATTTTTTAACATCCAAGATGGTTTTTGACATAATTTCGCTCAATCAATCATTTTATCTGTAACATTTTTTAGCTCGTCAAACATAGCACGCATCTCTGCATAATCTTTATCCGAAGCCTTTTTCAACTCTGTCAGTCCATAGATTTCATCAAAAGCCTTTTTTCCTTGCGGAGTCGACACAAAATTTAAAAAAGCCTCCGCAATTTTTGTTTTCATTTCTGACGAGAGATCTTTACGGAAAACAATGGGGTCATTGGGAATCGGTGGTGAAAGCTCAATGATACGGACTTTTTTTTCAACGTCAGGATATTGAACCAAGACCAAACGTCGAGCATCATCAATACGCCCCTGCACCGGCGGAGAATAAAAAGTCGCTCCCGCATCCACTTCTCCTTTATAAACTTTCGTCACCACACTGTCGTGCTTCATCGCAAAAAATGTTTCTTTGGGATGAATTTTACGATCTCGTAAAGTTTTTAAGGGCAACAGATATCCCGAAGCGGAAGCGGGATCCACGAAGGCCATTTTCTTTCCTTCGATGTCTTTCAAAGTTTTAATGGAACTGTCCGCACGAGTGATAAACTGTGATTGATAAGTCGGAGAGCCATGGCGAATGACAGTCAGGTGAGCTTCCGCTCCATATTTTTTGTGAGCCAAATAATAGCCAAAAGAATTTAATCCAGCGACGTCAGCCCGCTTTGTGCCGAAAGCTTCAACAACAGCGACGTAAGATTCGGGAATTTGAATTTCGTATTTATAGGGAGTATTTTTTTCGAGATAGTCTTTAAAAATTTTCGAGTTCGCATCGAGAACTTTATTGTCGATCGAAGGAACAAAAATAAGCTTTATGGGATTTTTGGTTGAACCTAGCTCGGCCCGCTGAAATTCACAGCTACCTAAAACAAGCATCGAAAAAACCCAAATCACCAGCAGACAGCTTTTCACTTTGAAACCTTCCAATACAAATTTCTTGAGAGCTTGTTAAAAAGTTAACAAGGATTGAAATCCCCGCCAAGAAAAGTCTTTGATTTTACTTCAGTTCCATGGCTGAATACCGCCTTATGACGCATGCCAGTCACTCTCTGAAAAAGATGCATCAAGAACTGAAAGAGCTTCAGCAAAAAAAAGGTTTGGGCCTTGCTGTCTTTGATCTCGATTCAACATTGTTTGATGTGACTCCCCGCTTGGAAAAAATTCTGTTGGATTATGCGCAGGTTCCCGAGCATCAAAAACAATTTCCGGAACAAGTGCAGTACTTCAAAAATATTCGCATTCTTAAAAAAGATTGGGGCATTCGCGAAATTTTGGTTCGCGCCGGTCTTGATGGGCATCACCATGAATTTCAAGAAAGCGTACGTGAATTTTGGGTTCAAAACTTTTTTTCAAATGAAGCTTTAGAGCATGATATCCCTTACGCCGGTGCGGTTGAGTTCGTCCGAAGCATTGCAAGTTCAGAAGTCGAAATTGCTTACCTGACTGGCCGCGATGTTCATCGCATGGGCGAAGGTTCCGAAAAGATTTTACGAAAATGGGGCTTTCCCTTAGATAGTGAAAAACAAAAACTTGTTTTGAAACCCCATAAAAGTCTTGATGATGCTGAATTTAAAAGAGATTGGTTTGTGTCTTTGCCTGAAAGCAAATATCAAAGAATTTGGTTCTTTGAAAATGAACCCGTCAATATTCATTTAATTCGCCAAACGCGTCCCGAAGTTGAAATATTTTATTTTGATAGCACCCATTCGCGTCGGGCGGATCCACCTGAAGATTTACCACGACTTCTTCATTTTTTATTGGAAGAAGAAAAAAAGGAAGAGTGATGTTGTATTTAGTGGCTACACCTATTGGTGATTTCAATGAAATTTCTTTGCGGGCTTTGGATATTTTAAAAAAGGCCGAAGTGATCATCTGTGAATCCACCAAAGAAACTTCCCAACTTCTAAAATTTCACCAAATCACGGGAAAAAAATACGAAGTGCTGGACGAGCATAGCCAAGCTGACGATCTAAAGGCTCTGTTAGAGCTCTGCCGAAAGCATGACGTCGCTTTGGTCAGTGACTGTGGAACTCCGGGTTTTTGTGATCCCGGTGCGGATTTAGTTCGTCTCTGCTCCCGAGATAAAATTCGGGTTCAGTCTGTTCTGGGAGCTTCAAGCCTTATGGGGCTTATCTCGTTGAGTGGCCAACGCCTGGACCAGTTTTTATTTCGTGGTTTTTTACCGGCAGAAAATAAAGCTCGGGAACTGGCTTTGCTGGAACTGCGTCAACAAAAACAAAATATAATTCTGATGGATACTCCTTACCGTTTACAAAAAACCTTGAATGATGTTGAAAAACATTTTTCCGAGAAAGAAATTGTTTTGGCCTTGGACCTTTCGACAGAAAAAGAATTGGTTCTTCGTGGAAAACTAGCGCAAATTCGAAAAAACACTTTGCCTGAAAAAGCGGAATTCATGCTTTTAATATTAAAGTAGAGATTAATGATCGAAAAGTTACCCATTGATGAGTATCTTGAAAACATTTCTGATCTGTTTAATCAGCACAGCTGCGTGGTTTTATCTGCGGCCCCAGGCGCTGGGAAAACCACTCGAGTCCCCGCATTTCTTGCGAAAAAATCGTCGGGAAAAGTATTGGTCTTAGAACCCCGCCGTATGGCTGCAGTCGCTGCTGCCTATCGAATTGCCGAAGAACAAAGTTGGATGCTGGGTAAAGAAATTGGTTATCAGGTTCGCTTTGAAAATAAAACAAAGCCCGAGACCAAATTGATTTTTATGACCGAAGCCTTGCTGGCTCGGCAAATGCTTTCAGATCCTGAATTAAAAAATGTCGAGCTGGTTATTCTGGATGAGTTCCATGAACGATCAGCTTCGGTGGATTTAACTTTAGCTTTAATTAAAGAACTGCAGATCATGGGATCCGACATAAAGTTATTAGTCATGTCCGCAACTTTGCAATCTCAAGAAATTTCTACTTACTTACGCCAAGCTCCTGTCGTTGAAGTTCCGGGAAAACTTTTTCCACTTCAGCTCAGTCAGCAAAAGGAATCTCAACGTTTGCGTTTGGATAATGTTTTCTTCGATAACCTTAAAGAAAAAATCAAAAAAAATCTTTCAAGAACTACAAATGACATTCTTGTTTTTTTACCTGGAGTGGGTGAAATCCGACAGATGCAGAATCGCCTTGGTGAACAAAGCTGGACGCGGGATTGCGATGTTCTAGCTTTACATGGACGTTTGCCTCTTGAAGAGCAAAGAAAAGTTTTAATACGAGGATCAAAGCAAAGAATTATCTTATCAACGAATGTGGCCGAGTCCTCGGTCACTGTTGATGGGGTCGATACCGTTATTGATTGCGGTTTGGAAAAAGTGGCGACCTGGGATCAGCGAACAGATTTTTCTCGACTGGAAGTGCAAAGAGTCTCTTTGTCATCAGCGCGCCAGCGGGCAGGACGTGCAGCCCGGCAAAAGGAAGGTTATTGCGATCAGATGTGGTCGTCTCAAGATGAATTGTCGATGCCCAAGGATCGCCCTGCCGAAATTCAAAGAATTGATCTGTCGGAAATTTTACTTTTTCTGGCTCATCATGGAGTTCATGATTTTGAAAAGTTTGACTGGTTTCAAAAACCAGATCCTTTAAGATTGCGCTTTAGTGTTCAGAAATTAATTCATCTGCAAATTTTAGATTCTTCTCATAAGCTTACCGCTTTAGGAAAAAAAATTATCCACTGGCCCTTGAGTCCTGATTTGGCCGTCTTATTACATCACTTCAATGAGCTTCAGCAGCCAGAGCTTGGAGCTCAGATTGTTTCTTGTCTTCAAGAAAATGATTTTCTGAATATTAAGTCGGAAGAACATCCCGAAGGACTGAGCCTAGAATCCGATTTGAATTTTCGTCTACAAGTTTTGAATGGTGCTTCGAAGCTAGATCGAGGAGAAATTCATTATTCTTCTTTTGAACGAGTTAAGGAATCAGTGAAATCCTTGCTTCATCACTTTCATCGCGACAATCCGAAGTCGTCAGCGAAAAGACCGCTGACCTCTGATGAAATTCGAAAAGAAATTTTAAAATGCTGGCCGCACAGGCTCTGCCGGCGCCGAGAAAAAACGGCGAGAGGACTTTCCATCAATGGCTATGGAGTTCAAATTTCCAACCAGAGTTTCGTGAAGACGTCAGAATATTTTTTAGCTTTGAATGGCGTTGATGGAACTTCGGCGACGGAGACTTTAATCACGATGGCAATCGGTTATAGCAAAGAAGAAGTGATTGAAATTCTGGGCGATCGCGTTGAGCTCCATCAAGAATTAAGTTTCAATGATGAACGACAAGAAGTTTTACTCTCAGTGCAGCGTCGTTTGGGAGCTTTTGCTTTGGAGGAAGCTCAGTTTAAAAAACCAAGTTTAGAACAGACGCAGGAGTTGGTTCCGCAATTAGCTCTGCAGCGCTGGTCTTTCTGGATTAATGAGAATGAAGCTTTTGCCAGTTATTACCGGCGGGTTTTATTTTTGATTCATCATCGCCTCTTGTTACCTGAAGAAATTCAAAAGGACTTGGAAGATTTTTCTTTAGAAACTTGGAAGGAAGTTAGCTTAAAAGCGGCGAGCTTTGGTGAGACTTCTTTTCAAAGTCTTATATCTAAAGATTTAATTTATTTTTTTGATTCTCACCTCCCCGCCTCTTTAAAGAAAGTGTTGGAAAAAGAAGTACCTAAATCTTTGTTGCTTCCCTCGGGGAAAACTCACTCTATTAATTACGAAAAACCGGAAAGCCCCACTTTAGAAATTCGTCTGCAAGAAGTTTTTGGCTGGCCGCAAACGCCGAAGGTGCTTTTCGGGAAGGTGCAGTTAACGCTTTCTTTGCTGGCGCCGAATTATCGTCCTGTGCAGATCACTCAGGATCTGAGTAGTTTTTGGAAGAACGGATATAACGAAGTTAAAAAGGAATTGCGATCGCGCTACCCCAAGCATTCATGGCCCGATGATCCTTTGCAAGCGGCAGCGATTGCTGGTCCTCGGCGGCGGCCTATAAAGAAATAAAACTTTTGTATGATGCACTGGTCATCTTTTTGGTTCATATAGTCTCAGAAATCCATCTGGCAGGGAAAGTGCATGATCCATTGATGGGAGGTTCATATGAACAAATCAAAAGTTGAAAAAGTTGCGGCGACAACCCTTATTCCAAAAGCCATTCGTGGACTCCGTTTCTCATGGTTGGCCTATGGGGCAGTTATGTACTTTGGGATCAGATATTTGAACAAAAAAGGTATATTACCTAAGCAGACAGATGCAGCATTAGATATGGTTCATAAAGGTTTGGACTATGCGAAAGAGCAAATTGGAATTAGTTCTGCGCAATCCAGCAAGGCGTCGGCCCCACACTGATGATTCGCGGCGCCGAGAAATTACTTAAATCCTTTTAATTCCCAGACGCCCTATAGTGGCGTCTCACTTTTTCTGCGGATAGCTCGTAATTGTAGATTGCGAATTCATCAAGCTCGCCATCAAAAGCAAAGCTGGAATCTAGTGGCCAACCACCAATTCGAAAAGTCTGATTCAATTTAGCTATGATCGGAATGCCAAACTGAGAACTGTTTTGTAAAACTGAATTGATATAAATTTTATTTTTTGAAATATCCGAAAGGCTTTGCATATTATTCATGACCGCGACGACATGAACCCAATTGTTCGGCAATGCGGAAATCGAGGTTCCAGAAATTCCGTACAAATCACCATTGCCAGTATTAAAACCTAAAATATTTGGACTCGTTCGCCATGTCAGGCCAAATGAACCTGCAGGGCTAAGTATGATCAATGACTGCGCGTGGAACAACTTATGTTCAGGCTGGCATGATGACTATAAAACCATGTCCATTCCTGGAGGAGGAATTCAGCCAGGAAATGGGCCACTTTCTCCTCCAAACTCATTCAAGTATATCATGTTCCCGAATGCCTCCCATGGCGGAACCCAACTCGATATTAACTTTGCGCCAGTACGTCGTGTTTTTGTCGGGTTAACGATTAAAAACAACGCAGATTTTGTTGGCTATGCTAACGGCAATAACAAAATTTTCCTTATCCGCAACGACGAGACCCCATCCGTCCTAGAGCTATTCACGAATTTGGCTGATGTTGGCACGGCACCTCCAAAATGGGTTTCTGGACGTGTTGGATATAATAATCAAAATAGTGGTGTCCTCAATAACTGTCACCTTCCTTCGGCATCAGGTGACTGCCCAGGCGGTGTAAATATGTACCCGAATGTTGCGAGTGGGTCGTGGACTCGAGGCGTATACCACAAAGTGGAAATGGAATTGCAATCATCAACAACGAACACGTCAAGAGATGGGATCATTCGGATTTGGTTGGATGGAACCTTGATTTTATCTCACTCAAACGCTAACACCGGTCAGTCTCCTTGGAGTTCAATTTCAATTACTCCAACCTGGGACGGTCAAGGGGCAGCATCCTGCTGGAACAAATCAACAAATCCCTATGGTCGCGACTGTTCCAAGCAATGGGAGTGGGAGATTGACCATTTTTATATCAGTGGCAGCGTTGCACGGGGTTCATGAAAGAACTCTTATAGTAAAATAAAAATTTAAACTTTAGTCGAGCTCCCAATAGGATGAGCCGGAATCCCCGACACGGTCACACCCGGCGCGACTTCTTTAATCACCACCGAATTCGCGCCAATGCGGGCTCCATCACCAATATGGATTGGGCCTAAAATTTTTGCGCCAGCCCCGATGAGAACTCGATTTCCAATGGTGGGATGTCGTTTCGTAGGGTCAAACTTAATTCCTCCCAATGTGACGCCGTGAAAGATAATACAGTCATTGCCCACAACTGAAGTTTCACCAATGACCACACCCATGCCGTGATCGATGACCAATCGTTCGCCGATTTCTGCTCCGGGATGAATTTCGATTCCCGTTAATAATCGTGAAAACTCCGAAACTAAGCGCGACAAAAAAAATAATCCGTCTTTATAGAGAAAATGAGCTATGCGGTGAAAAAAAACCGCTTTAGGACCGGGATAAAGCAGCGCAATCTCGAGCAGACTCTTTGCGGCGGGGTCGTAACTTTTATAGGCGTTCAAAAAATCCCGCATCAATACTTATCTTTCAAATTATCGAGAAGGAAATAACGCTGGAACATTTCATTCATGCGGGACCAGCGATCTGTCGAGTTCTCTCGCTCTTGGGAAACAAATTGATGCAGAGTCGACATTTTGCTGTCCAGTTCATCAATCATCGCCACCAAGTAGGCCTCGATAAAATGCGGAGTTTTTGGTGAACCATATTCCAACTTGCCGTGATGAGATAGAACAATGTGTTTGCAGAGATCCCGCAGATCTTGATTGAAGCCTAAGATCTTAAAGCTTTTTCGATCGATCAGCTCGCAAGCGATTTCCATATGGCCAATCAGTCGGCCCCGATCCGTGTAACTGAAGCCTTGATCGTAGGAAAGCTCCCACAACTTACCGATGTCGTGAAAGAGGGCTCCGAAAATTAAGAAATCGCGATTTAAAAATTCATAATTTTTAGACATGAAATCGAGAATCTTCATGATGGAGGTCACGTGCTCGATCAAACCACCCTTCCACGCATGGTGAATCGATTTAGCGGCGGGGGCTCGAAGAAACATCGGTTTAATTTCTGGATCTTCGATAACGTCCAGACACAACTGCCGAAGATGATCATTCTTCATTGATTTTACAAAAGTTAAAATTTCCGCAAATAAGTCTTCGGGATTAAAAGAACTTTGCACCAAAAAATCTTCGGGATTCATTGAAGTATCAACAAACTTTTCTAGCTTATGAACAATAAGCTGTTTGCGATTCTGATAAACTTGAATTTGTCCTCGGGTTTTAACCAGATCGCCACTTTCAAATTCTTTATTCACTTCATCGACGTTATCCCAGACGCGAGCATCTAAGGTTCCAGTGTGATCGCCCAATTGCAAAGCCATAAAGGGACGGCCATTCTTTCCCATGCTGATTGTTTTTCCGCGCACCAAAAAAACGGACTGCACAGAATCTTTATCTTTGAGATCTTTAATTAATTGCCGGTCCATGCGTCCTCACAAAAAAGCTCTTTTTGATTCGTATCCGTTATTGCGACTTGTGACAAGTAAGTCTTGCCTTGGTCACGCGCTATAAAAAACCATCGTCCACCACTGACGGTAACGTGCCTGTTACGAGTCGTGTTTAAAGCCAAGCCGGACTCTTTCATCGCATTAAAATAGCTGGCTCCGAGCTCAATATACTTATTACAACCCATCCCCAAAATTTCGTCCGCAATTTTACGACGACGGCTTTGGCTCAGAAAGAAAACTTGAAACTGTTCCGCCTTTTCGATTTCCGTCATATTAAATTTGATATAAAAAGTGCCGCTTTCCTGAGCGATCCACTGCGCGAGATCGATCACTCCTCCACCTCGGGGAAGTTCGATAACAAATTTTTCAGCCTTCAGCACTCCATCATTTTTTTGGACGAGCTCGACCTGCATCGGCACAAAAATAATCTGATTGTCTTTGTGCTGAACACTTCCTTCAGCGGCAAGTAATTTCCATAGGCTTTCCGGAAGTTTAAAATCTTTTTGCAGGTCTTCAACTTTGATAACACGAACATCAACTTTAGCGTCCTCTTTCTTTCCCTCGCAAGCGAAGAAAAAAAAGCTGACAGCCGCAAGAGCGATTATATTTTTTCTCATTGCGACTCCAAAGTTTCGCGAATCTCGATAAGAGATCGAAACAGTGGTTCAATGCTTAATCCTTGTCTGATTTTTTGCAAAGCCTCAGCATTTTGGCCTCGCTGGGCAGCTACCTGCGCCAATCCTAAATAGGCTCGCGGTGCTGTAAAGGTATTGTTAGTGGCCTTAGTCCACTGAGCCAAAGCGCAGTTTTCATCTTTATTTTCAAAACAGAGCTCAGCGTAAATCGAACTTGCCGAAAGAAATAAAATATTCTCGTTCCTTTTAGCAAAGGTGAGAGCTTCGTTGTCCCGGTTCATTTGCTGCATCCAATAGATCATCGAATTAATAACATAAGGATCATTGGGAGATTCAGCACGAGCTTCTTCAATCCATTTTTGCGCGTGAACGGCATTTTGATTTTCCATTAAACAATGTGCCCGTAATAATTTAGCTTTAAACCCTGTCCTCAGTTGAGAAAGATCGACGCAAATACGATCCAGAATTTCCCAACTGGTCATCTTCCAATCGATGCGGGGATCTTTGACGATTTGAATTCCCGCTGCCGGCCTGGCCTCAAGATAGCGATCCACAGCAGCAGAGATAGCGCCTTCATCTTTCAGAATCGATTGCAATTTTATATTCAAAAGTAAAAGTTCATTTCGAAGCAGCGCTGACTTTTGCAATTGGTTAGGAATTTCCACGACAAGATCACGTATTTCATCCAGCACCACTGTTGTCGAGTGCACCATTTCCATCAAAGTGTAAGCACGAACATACAATAAAAGATTAGTGAGCTCGTCTTTTGAATTCACTTTTTTCAAATTAAAATAGGAATCCTTATACTCACCTTTACGCAATAACAATAAGCTTCGATTTAAAAGCACAGCCTGATTGAAAGGCTCATAGCCCGCAGCTTTTTGAAAGGACTCCATGGCTTTAACATCGTCGCCTTCACGCAGGTAGGACAAGCCAATAGCAATATGATGATCAACGATCATTCGCCGATCTTTGATATCGTCAGTCATCAAATACTTTTCTAAAATTTTTCGACTGGAGTTACTTTCATTATCATAGACAATTGCCAATAAAGCCATTTGAGCTTGAATGTTGAGCTCGGGCTCTTTTTGACTTTTTGCCTTCTTGTAAGTTTGGTAAGCCTTTTCATAAAGGTGCAAAGAATTTAATCGCAAAGCTGAAGTGATGAGAGCCTGATAGCCCTGAGACTGACGCGATTTTACAAACAGAGCATAGCTTCCATAGCCTAAAAGAATAACGGCGATCAAAGATATCAACACAATTTTCCAGGGACGAGCCTGCGTTTCTGCAGCTTCCGCCAATTGATCTTTAGTGTAAGCTCCGTAAGTGATATTCGAAGGCTTTGCTCCCGGATTGTAGGACACCGTTTCCTCTTTCAGAGGAACAATATCTTTTATAAGATCTTCGGTATTTAAGGGATTCGAAACCTTAACTGTTTTTTCATCGAGAGCTCGATCATCATCACTGACATTTTCTGTTTTGGTCTGAGTTTGTCCCATGGTCATTTGACTGACAGTGGATTCGTTAGAAACGCTGATCACTTTTAATTTGTCGACAGTTTCAGCTAAGTCCTTGTGTTCGCGAATATAAGCCCAACGCCCTGTGGGCTTACGAGCTTCATCCAATAAACTGATGTGTTTTTCTTTAAGGAGCTCAAAGATGTCTTTTGTCGTGTAAGGACCCATGATCCTTGTCGACGACTTGACCAACCAAATTTTTTCTTCCTTGAGCTGTTCCATCAACTTCTTTCTTAATGCCTAAAATGCCTTGTCCCCGTTAATACCATTTGTAACCCAAGCTCTTTTGATCGGGAAAGAACTTCCTGATCCTTGAGTGAGCCACCAGGTTGCACAACCGTTTTTATTCCACTGCGAGCAATGATCTCGATAGAATCAGGAAAAGGGAAAAAAGCATCGCTAATAAGAACTGCGCCCTCGGCTTTGGGATGGTGATCCTTCATGCGCTTGATCGCTTGTTCGACCGCATCCACGCGGTTCACCTGCCCCATTCCCAAACCTATGCTCTGACCATTTTTTACCAGAGCAATCGAATTGCTCTTTAAGGATCCACAGATTTTTTCACCAAAAAGTATATCTTGTTCCAAATTCTTATCGACTGCAGGACCGAAAACTTTCCACTGACTGATATCAGCATTGAAAGCGTCTTTGTTTTGAATGACCACTCCGCCGAAGATGGTTTTCACTTCCCAATCGTTCGCTTTCTTAAAAATTTTTTCACTTTCGAGAAGACGTAAATTTTTCTTTTTAGAGAGTATTTCTAAAGCTTCATCATCAAAAGCCGGTGCCAAAACGCATTCCAAGAAAATTTCATTCAAGAGTACGGCTTCTTGCTGGCGCACGGGACGATTGAAAATAATTATTCCCCCGAAGACACTGACAGGATCGGCTGTTAAGGCTTTTTTCAATGCTAAGCTTGGGTCTTTATCTAAACCAACTCCACAGGGATTATTGTGTTTAACAGCAACCGCTACGGGTTCGGAAAATTCTTGATTTAAAGATAAGCCGGCTTCTAAATCCAACAGATTATTGTAGGATAATTCTTTACCTTGCTTCTGCTTCATCTCTGAAAAACCAAAGGGAATTCCGGGAAAACTGTACCAATTCGCTTTTTGATGGGGATTCTCCCCATAGCGCAAGCCTTGATGTTTGCGTAAAGGCAAAGTGAATTGAGAAGATTCAAAATTTAAATGCGAAAAGGGCTGATGAAGATTTTCGGATTCGGCTGATAAGGTCGAAGCGATCAAAGAGTCATAGAAAGCTGTATGGGCGAAAACCTTTGCAGCTAGTTTTTGCCGGCTGGCTAAATCTATTTCCTGAGCTTTTTCCTGAACCCAGGAATAATCATGAGGATCGCAGACCACTGTGCAAAATTTATGATTTTTAGCTGCAGCTCGTAGCATTGATGGCCCACCCACATCGATTTTTTCAATCAAACCCGGTAAACTGGATTTTGTTTTTAGGGCTTCTTCGAAAGGATAAAGATTAACGATCACCAAATCAAAATTTTGCAATTTGTAATTCTCGAGAACTTTTCGGTCCTCATCTTTATCCAAATTGGCCAACAAACCCATGTGCACGAAAGGATGAAGAGTTTTTACTCTTCCCCCCATGACTTCGGGAAAACCCGTTTGTTCGCTGACGTCGACAACCTGAATTCCATTTTCACCAAGATACTTGGCTGTTCCTCCTGTGGATACAACTCGAAGCCCCTGTTTGACGAGGGGCTTAAGAAATTCAACTAAACCTGTTTTGTCAGAAACACTGACCAGAGCATTTTTAAACATTAGAAAGGTGACCTCGATAAAAGTAGTTTTAAATCGTCATTGGTTAAGAACAATCCAGCGCCGATATATCCAGAACGCTGATTGCTTTTATCCAAAGCATCCGAAAGTCCACCAGTCAAGTAGAAGCCATAAGACATCATGTATCGAGCTGAAAACCGCAGGTTGGCTTTTTCTAAATTGAAAGCCTCGAAAGAAAGCCGGGCTCTTTTACGCCAAAAATTGTAGTCCAAACCAAAACCGCCCGAGGATTCAATCATCCCCCCTTTAACTGTCCAATCCCAAAAGTTTTTCGCAAACAAAGCGGTGAAGCGAGTTTTATTGTAATGTTTCATCACCGTTGTAGTATCAGAGATTATAGAACCGCCCGAAGAGATGGTCGTATCATTTTTTTCGACAACACCCGCAGGATCATCAATGATGGCTAAATAATAATAACGATCAAGCCCGGGTTGAATTTGAATACCGATATGAGATTTGGTAGCACCGAAAGTGCTGAGGTAATCTCCGTGAAAATCAAATCCCGTTTGTATTCGGCCAGCGGCATCGAACAGTCCGCTGACTCCTTGAATCGCGGTGTTCAATTCGTCCACCGTCGTTTCATCATTGATCAGCTTCCCGATGGTGCCTTCACCGTTATTAATTTTCGTCGAGATCTCATCAATATTTTTCATGGTGGAATCAAGTCGCGTTAAAGTTTTCTTCCAAGTTTTTTTCAGACCGGTTTCGCTTTCATCGTTAACCAACTCATCGATCGTTGTCGTGATGTTATTAACTTGGTCCACAATTTCGCTGATCTGTTCTTTATTTTCGCCAGTGACTTGCTTAAGATCATCCGTCACTTTTTCGATATTTTTCATAATGCGACCAAGGACATGTTTGTCATTGCCATCTTGAGAAATGGATTCGCGCACGACTTCAGCAACAGCCTTCAAAGATTTAGCAATGTCTCCAACTTGGGTCATGATGTTATCTAAAGAGCCTTGGTCATTGATAATCATGATTTGCGAGCCATCAGATAAGGGAGGATCAACAGGATTCCCCGGAGATATCTCGACATGTTTATCTCCTAAAATTCCGATGGATTTAATGGCGACAGCCGCCGAAGTCGTTAAGGGAATATCTGATTTCACGGTGATTTCGACACGGGCCTGGCCATCTTGAAGTTTAATTTCTTTAATCACACCCACATTGATGCCGGCTGTTTTCACCGAGGAATTTTTAATAAGGCCCGCCGCATTGGGCATAAGAAACCAAACCTTATGTGGGCTTCCCAAATAAGAGGGATCATCACTCACTTGCATGGACATATAACCGATCAGTCCACCAACGATGATCACTAAGGCGCCCACTTTGAATTGAACCGAAGTGAGAAAGCTCATGCGTGCGGGCTATCCTTTCTCATTCCTTTAGAGACGAATTTTTTCACAAGTTCATTGTTACTGTTATAAAAGTCATCTGGTGTCCCATCTAAAAGCACGCGTCCTGCATCGAGCATGACAATTTCGTCTGCAATTCGAAAGGCTGCATGTAAATCATGCGACACCATCACCGAAGTAACTCCTTCACGACGTTTATGTGTTTCCAAGATCAAATTATCCACCATTTCCGTCAGAATGGGATCTAATCCTGTGGTCGGCTCATCGTAGATCAGGATTTCTGGATCTAGGGCGAGAGCCCGAGCTAAACCGGTTCGCTTCTGCATTCCACCGCTGATTTGGCTGGGTAATTTCCCAAAGTGTTTTGGATCTAAACCGACTTGATGCAATTTTTCGTGAGCAATTTCACTGATTCGACTGGCTGACAAATCACGACGGTGCTCTTGCAAAGGAAAACTGACATTCTCAAGAACCGTCATGTCGTCAAAGAGAGCTGCCGATTGAAATAAAACACCAAAATTGCAGCGAAACTTTGTGAGATCGTCAGAGCTCAATCGACTTAAGTCCTGCCCCATCACTTCAATTTGTCCTGAGGTTGGTTTGTATAATCCCAGAATATGTTTCAGGACCACACTCTTACCTGTGCCGGAAAAACCAATGATCGCCGTTAGACTTCCTTTTCTGACACTGAGATTTAAGCCCTTAAGAACAAAATCTTTGCCATCAAAAGATTTTTTTACGTCGACGAGACGGATAACATTTTCAGCCATCTACCCACTACTCCCCGTCACAACGTAATAAATACGAATCATATTTGTTAAAAAGTAATCCAAGATAATAATCGACACCATGCTTTGAACCACACCTTGATTGGTAGCTTCGCCAACGCCTTTGGCTCCCCCCGTAGTATTAAATCCTCGATAAGTACAAATCAAAGCAAAGACCAAACCGAAGACGGCTGATTTTATTAAGCCTTCATTGATGTGACGAATCTCTATCGTTTCACGAATGCGTTGCCAGAAAACGGCTTCGTCCAATTCCACCAAAAAGACGACTAAAAAATAACTTCCCATCATTGCGACGAAATCAAAAACAGCAGTTAACAAAGGCATGCAAATCACAGCTGCCAAAATTCTGGGTGCAATCAAATATTGTTTAGTATTTACACCCATCACGTCCAGGGCATCAATTTGTTCATTCACTCTCATGGTGCCCAATCGTGCAGCCATAGCTCCACCGGCACGAGCCGCAACAATCAAGCCTGTTAATACAGGTCCAAGCTCACGAGATATTCCCAGGGCAACTGTAGGTCCCACGAGATTGACGGCATTGATAATTTTAAATCCTAAATAAATTTGAAAAGATAAAGCTAAGCCCGTGAACAAGCTGGTCAGTGCAATAATTCCGATGGATTGATTGCCAATAAATTCCATGTGACGAACAATTTCCATGGTTCGATAGGGTTTTGTAAAAAGCAAACGAGCGCTGTTCGAAAAGAAAATCGAAATATCGCCCACTTCTTTCACAAAACTTTTAAGATATCCACCCATGATCACAGCTGACTTTCACTTTCTATCTTGTGGGCCCATTCCCCTTTGTAAATTCGTGGCACACGTTCGCTGACGCTGGTCAAAACTTCCCAAGCGACAGTTTGTCCTGCAGCGGCCAAATCCCGAGCCGACAGCACTTCATTTTTTTCACCTTGCCCGAAAAGAATCACTTCGGAATTTTCTTGGGCTGTGGTTCCTGAAATATCGAGCATCAGATAATCCATGCAGACATTGCCAACAACAGCAGCTTTCTTCCCCTGACAAAGAGCAAAACCGCGATTGGAAAGCGCCCGGTGATAACCATCAGCATAGCCAATGGGAACCACCGCGATACGTGCAGGAGCTGCAGACTTCCACGTGTGATTGTAAGAAACCCCGCGACCTGCAGGAACTTCGCGTATTACCGCGATCTGAGATTTCAAAGTCATCACAATTTTTAATTCCGAAAATTCTTCGCTGACTCCGGGATTATATCCATAGAGCATAAGCCCAGGGCGCAAGCCCCATTTTTTTTCACTCCAGGTCGAGCTGCGTTGATTTTTTCGCAAACACAGTTGAGTTAAAATTCCACCGCTGTTCAAAACGTGAAAGGGAACTTTGAAAAATTGAAAAACTTGCACAGCTTGTTCAAAATCGCGAAACTGCTGATCGGTCATATCCAGATGAACAGAGTCCTCACCCGAAACAAGATGGGTCAGCACTCCCACTAAATGAAGTTTTTTTTGATTTTTAATTTTTTCAGCCAAGGTGATCGCTTCGTTGACATCAAATCCCAACCGGTTCATCCCGGTGTCAAATTTCAAATGAAATTTCTGTCCTGGTGGAGCGACTGTTTCCAGAGCGTGAAATTGTTCCCAAGAGCTCACGACCGGAGTCAGTCTATTTTCAATCATGACTTCCGCACCTTCGCGATCAAATCCGCGAAAAACTAAAATCTCTGCTTTCACGCCAAAGCGTCGAAGCAGGAGCCCCTCTTCGATCAAACAAACACCAAGATGTTGGGCTCCCCAACTTTCTAAGGCTCTTGCGATCATCACATCACCGTGGCCATAGGCATTGGCTTTAACCATGGGACAAATAAAATGCCCGGGAAAATTTTTTTGCAAAAAATCCCAGTTCGCTTTCAATGCATCCAAATTAATTTCTGCAAATGTTTTTCGAAGCAGCTTCAAGATTTAGCTCCCTCTGCAGGAATAAAATCTGGCTTATGACCAGTGGGAGCTTTAAAGAAGCAAACTTTATTTCCCCCTTTGCTCATAATGAATTGCAAAGAGCGACCCGCACCTTCGTCTAATTTCTGAATGGTGGAACACATGCTGGGATATTCACAAGCACCCAAACTGATCGTCATTTTTAAACCATTATTAATAAGAGCATTGGTCTCGACGGTGCGCCGAAGTCTTTCGGCACGAACTTCCGCTTCAGCCTTGCGACAGTTGGGTAAAATGATTGAAATTTCATTTTCGCCCGTTCGACAAGCAACATCGTGGGATCGGCTGGACTTC